>JAYVQU010000019.1:0-153379 GCA_043776875.1 Actinomycetes bacterium | reverse complement strand
CTGTTTGAGGTAATAGCGGTTAGCGATGTTGGGGTAAAGGTAAGGGTGAAGTTGCCAGCGGTGCCGCTAACAACTAAGTTAGTAAAGGTTGCAATACCGCTAACTGCATTAACTGTTGTGGCACCGCTTAATGTGCCGGTGTCAGAGGCGATACTTGCAACTACGGCAACAGTTGAATTGGTAACGGTGTTGCCAGCGACATCATGTATGTGCACAACAGGTTGGGTGCCAAGAACTGACCCACTTGCAGCACCTGTTGGTTGGGTAGTAATGGCCGCGCGGTTATCGATACCAAAAGTAACCGTCGCTGTGGCAGGACTTACACCGGCAGCAGAAAAACCTTTTTGATTACTTGAGACCACAGCCAGAGTGATTGCGGTTCCGAAATCCGACTTTTGCAAAACGTAAGTAGTTGCCGTGGCGCCGGCGATTGCAACACCTGCTCGTCGCCATTGATATGTAAGAACACCAGTAGGGGTACCACCCGGTGTTACCACAGGGGCAGTCAAAGTGGAATTAATACTTGCGGTGCCAGAAATTGCATTAACTATCGGTGTTCCAGGCACCGTGCTATTTGCACGTAAAACATTTTGAGTAGCCGAAGTAAGGCCGGGGGACGAATAAGTGATTAAATTAACTGTGGTTTGATCGGTGCTGGTGTAAGTAGTGTTGGCTGCAATGAAAGCTCCAACTCCCGACGTTGCCGCTAGTGTTGTCGTTCCTCCAAATGAAGCCGTGCCACCGTTAACTGTTAAAGTCATGGTTACAGTGTTTGTAGCAGTTGTAACGGTATTTCCAGCACTGTCAACAATTTTAAATGCCGGACCAGTTATTAAAGCAGCCGTACTAGAATTGGAAGGCTTCAAATTAGTCGTCATGAGAACTTGCGTCGCAGTTCCCATTGTCGGAGTGATCGATTGAGTTACAGAAGTTAGAGCACCGCTGGAATAAGTAATCGTGTACGCAGTAGCAGCAACACCACTTAGACCAAGCCCAGTAAAAGTTGCAACGCCGCCGGATGCTGTGGCTTGTCCCGTTCCAACAATGGTGCCACCTAAATTTACTGAGGCATAAATAATTGTTGAATTGTCGCCCGTGACTGTTGCACTTCCTGAGTCTTGGATCGTGACAACTGGTTGTGTTGTAAATACTGCGCCAGATGCTGCGCCAGCGGCCGAGGTTGTGAGCGAAAGTTTGGTAGCCGGACCAGCTTGTGCAGCGGGCGCAATTACAGCGGACAAACCAAGGATCAATCCAAATAATGCAAAGGAAGCGGTCGTGCGTCGCAACGGAAACTTGCGCATACTAACTTGTTGCAAATTTAATTTCTTATCTCTACTTGCCAATGATGACTTAAAAAATTGCTTCAGCAAAATAATTTTCTGAGCGCGCGGTTTATTTTGATAATTTGCGATCATCACTAGCACATGCCTCTTGTTAGCCAGTACGGTGCGGATGCTCGATAAAGATTTAAACCGCGAGCAACGCAGACTGGCGAGATATTTTCAAGAAGGTTTAGAGAGAGGCAATTTGTGATCATCGCGCGCGCATGTTTCTTACCGGCCAGTAAGGTGCGGATGATCGAGAAAAAGATTTGGTGATGGAGAGTTCACCAGATACTAATTTGAATGTGATTTTGGGGATAGCTTCAATTGCAGAATTGAATTGAATTTTAGGAACATATTTGAATGTTTTTTTAGCAATAGATAAGTAATAAAATTTTCTAACAGAGTAAAAGTTTTGGAATTTGCAGGCAAGCGCGCGACGTGAACCTTTCGCAAGGTTCAAGAGTTTTGGGCATAAACAAGCGCGAATCATCTCCAAAGTGTAACGGAAATGCTCAAAATAAGCCCCACAACAATGTGCGGATGGCTTACTCTGGGCAAACTCTCAGTTTATGAGAATTTGCTGTGTGTTATTGGTTTAGTTCTTGGAAAGAACCAACAACGTTAGATCAAGACAGTGACTACATTACGCAGCAGGTCTGAGGACCCTGGATTTTGATCGGCTTGTCTTTAGCAGCTGTAGCAGTTGGCGCCCCGACTAGGAGAACCATGGAAATTGCTACAGTTGCTGCAATCAATTTTTTCTTCATTTCAGTGCGCTTCCCCTCCGGAATAATGGAAAAAACCGATTTTCAACCGATTCCAACCGTAAGACTGCACATTTTTGTACAGTCAATTTTTAATACAAGGTGAGTTAAACAGAGTCAAATGCTATTGTCAAGCCATGGAAATAGATACTTTTGGTGGGCGACTCCGTAAATTGCGAGGCAAGGCTGGATTGACCCAACCTGAACTTGCATCAGGAATTGCCAGCGTAAGCCACATCTCGCTCATCGAAGCAAACAAACGGCAACCATCCGATGAAATTCTTGCGAAATTAGCTCACCGACTCAATGTGCCGATTGTCGATCTTCGCGAAGGCCCAGACTCAGCATCCAATCAGTCCAGGCGCAAAGACTACATTTTTGCTGAGATGTCATTGAAAAATGGTGATGCAAAATTTGCCCAGACACTTCTGACGAAAGTTATTCAAGAGAGCTCCTCGTCTAGTGACTTGGAGACCGATGTAAAAGTTCGATTCCTCTATGCGCAAACATTTGAAAAATTAGGCGATCTTGAAACAGCCGCGAAGGAGATGCAAAACGCAATTTCTCTGGCCGAATACGCAGGACTACCTTTGCAAGTAATTGAGATGACAATTGATCTTTCTCGTTATGCAAAAGAATCTGGTGATTTTATAACCGCACTTGAGCTAATCGAGAAAGCCGAAAAATTAGTTCCACCGCAACTGCAAAAGAGTGCAACTTATGCACGCATACTTTCAAGTGCGATTGCAATTCATTATCTTCGTGGCGATTACATTCGCGCCAATAATCTTTCGCAAGATGCGATCGAAGTCTTTGATGATCAGACCGATCCAATAGCGCGAGCATCCATATACTGGAATGCCAGCCTTGCTGCCGATGCGGTTCAAAATACCGCGCAGGCACTTCTCCTGGCACAACGTGCGGCAGGTTTGTTTTCTGAATCTGATGATGCACGTGCTGAAGGAGCATTGCGAAATGCAATTGCTTGGTTACTAACTCGCCAAACTCCACAGGATGTAGCGGGCGCACGCGCACAGTTGGATCGGGCAGGTGTTTTGCTCGAACAATACGGAACTACAGTTGATTTCACTTACTATCAAATTGAATTAGCTCGAGTTGAGTGGCTAAGTGGAAATTATGAACTTGCCCTTGAATTAAGTATGTTGGCGATAACTAATACTGACCCGATCAAGAATCGAGTGCAACGCGCTGATGCCTACTTAATTTCGGCGCGCGCGCAAATGAGTTTGGGGCACGAAGTTGAATCTTCGATGAATTTACTTGCTGCTCGTAGCAGCCTGCTGGAAATGGAACCATCACGGCAAAATGCCTTAGCTTGGCGGGAACTCGGAGATATTTACGCTGGGCGTGGTTATTTAGAGGATGCGATAGCTGCCTACCGGGAAGCACTTCAAGAGGCTGGCGTCCCGGCCAGCCCGTTGGCCTTCTCCGAATCTGAACGCACAAAACAAGAAATTGGTTTTCGTAATCGCGACTAATTTGGTACTGATTTTAACCTAATTGATTTAATCGAGTTAAATCAATCAAAATTCGATGATGGGTGTGAGCTGCTCACTTAGGCCGGCTGGCTAATGCCTTCACTCTCTTTCCCTATCGTCAACTAACTCTTAATCGAATAGTTGGAGTAACTTCTAATTAATGAGGCCAGCTTCGGCCAGAAACCGCGATGGCTTGCCACGATAACTAAGGCGAAGATCTGATTTAGCACGAGTGATACCAACATAGAACAGGCGTCGTTCTTCATCGATGGAAGCTGGATCCCCCGTCGTGCCGTTGTTTTCTAGCGGCAAAATTCCTTCGCTAACCCCCATCAGAAATACCCGTTCCCATTCAAGACCCTTGGCTGCGTGCAAAGTTGCAAGCGTTGTTACCGGCATCGTTGGTGGATTGTTTTGTTGTACTCGATCTTCAACTTCCCGCAGGTAGGCGCGCAAATTCTTCGGTGTAAAACCGCTATCGCTATCTAATTCGCGGGCCAGGTGCAGCAGCGCGGCAATGCCATCGATTGTTCCCCCAGTGAAAAAAGGTTGGGCAAGGGTGCGTAGTTCATCGAGCCAGGAAACACCTTGGGTTGGAATAACGGAGGCGGTGCGGACCTGTTTTAGAAAGTCGCGCACCTCTTTGCGTTCAAAGAAACGCTCGGTATTGCGCACTTGGTATGGCAAACTTTTTGCATTCATGGCTTTTTCTAAACCTTTTAACTGATTATTGGTGCGGGCAAGAACTGCAATTTCTTGCGCAGGCGTTCCTTCAGAAAACAAGGTTGAAATTTCTCGGACGATGCCAGCGATTTCGGCCGTTTCGTCCTTGTATGCGGTGATAGTTGGCTTAGCCCCGTGATCATTAATAGCAACTAGTTCGTTACCCATGGCACCTTTTCGCAAAATGGTATTAGCGGTGAAAATAATTTCAGGCGTAGAGCGATATCCAGTTGTTAGGCGAACAACTTCAGCTTCCGGAAAACGGTTGGTGAAAGAGTTAAGGAAGACCGGGGTGGCACCTGCAAATGAGTAAATAGTTTGCGCTGGGTCGCCAACTACACAAAGCTCTTGCCTTGAGCCCAGCCAGGCGTTAATTAAACGTTGTTGCAATGGAGAAATATCCTGGTACTCATCCACCGTAAAGAAGCGATACTGATCTTGAACTCGTTCCCGGACTTCACGTTCTTGTTCAATCATTGCGGTGGTAAGCAACAAGACATCTTCAAAATCAATCGCGCGCTCTTGATGTTTTATACTTTCGTATGCGGTGTATACCTTGGCCAGTTGTTCCGGATTAATTCTGGGTTTGATAGTGCGCTTGAGAGACTCAGCTAGATAATCCGATGGCGCGATCTGGGAAACCTTGGCCCATTCAATTTCGGTGGCTATATCGCGCAGTAAATCGCGCGATCTAATTGATAGTTCACCCTGCAAAGCAGCACGCTTAATTGCCTCCGTTAAAAAACTAGACTTAGTAGTAAGCAAATCAGGGGTGCGGCCACCGAAAACTTGCGGCCAAAAAAAAGTTAATTGCTTTAGCGCGGCAGCGTGAATCGTGCGGGCGGCAACTGATGGAACACCTAAAACACGTAGTCGGGTGCGCATTTCACCGGCAGCACGTGCGGTAAAGGTGAGTGCTAAAACCTTGTGTGGATCCATGGTTCCAATTGCCGCGGCATATGCAATGCGGTGGGTGATGGCACGGGTTTTTCCAGTGCCAGCACCTGCGATCACACAAACTGGCCCGCGCGTAGCAAGTGCGACTGCGCGTTGTTCATTATCTAGCGCTGCCAGAATTTCTTCGGCGCGAAGATTGCCTACGGTCTCCATGTTTCTCCGCCAAAGAGATCTTCCCGGGAATATCCAGCAACACTGACATACCAATTCTCAATCATTCGGCGCGCAACCGAAATACTTGGCGGCAGCAATAAATCTGCCGTTTCAACCGCTACTTTCATTTCCGCACGACTAAACCAACGTACCTCGGTAATCTCCTGCCCATCTGGACGAGCATCCTCAGGTCTATCGGTAACTGCTTCAAATGCAATCATGATGGAGGCCGGAAATGGCCATGGTTGTGATGTTAAGTAATTTATATCCGAGGTATAGACACCAGCCTCTTCAAAAACTTCGCGCGAGACACACTCTTCAAAGGACTCACCAGTTTCCACAAAACCGGCAAAGGTTGAAAAACGTTTTTCTGGCCAAACTGGTTGGTGACCGAGCAGTATTCGATCTTGTGCATCTTTTACTAAAACAATTACTGCCGGATCAGTTCGTGGATGGTGTTGGGTTGAATCTTCGACACACACGCGAACGCTCCCGCCTAAATCGCTTATCGTTTTTGCACCACACCTAGAACAACATGGATGGGTGGCATGCCAATTTGCTAACCCAATTGCATGCATCGCTAGGGTTAAATCATCGGTATCCAAATTGCCGCCGACTTCGCGTAAAGTTTTAAATCCTTCATACTTTCGCTTTTCAAAATCGTCGGTGCCATCATCAATAGGTTGATCGATCCAGGTGGTTCGCCAGCCAAAATATGCCTGATTGTCCGCGCGGCCGATTCCGAGAAAGAAACGTTCCCCTGCAATAAAGCATTGCTGCAACAAAGCTACCGTCGAGGCATCGATAAAGATAAGAGCATCGTCAGCAGCACTGAACCGGGAATCAAGCAACTGGATTATCAGGGCGCCATCCCATAACTGTGCCAATTTGGCGGCATCGGTGCGCAGTTCACTGGCGCGATCAATCGCCGCCAGCCAAGCAATATTTGAGGAAAGTTTGAGCCCACTCATAAGGGTGAACGCTACTAGCCTTAGTTGGTGCTCGTAACCTCGTGGAATCTGCTGCATGGCATGGCAATTCCAGCTACCAACGACCTGGCCGGTGACCAAGCCAAACTGGAGCAGGCGATAGTTGAAATCGGCGCTGATGTCATTGGTATGCAAGAGGTCGATGAAAAATTAGCGAGATCCGGCGATTTCTCGCAAACAAAGTTAGCAGCTGACGCGATGGGAACTGGGCACTGGGGTTTTGCCGCCGGGTTAATTGGTACCCCAGGATTTGATTGGCGGGCAATCGAAAAAACCGATGTCCAGATTGTTACCGGAAGTGACTCACACACAGGTGATGGGTCTGAATTAATTGATGGTTATGGGATTGGAATTGTTTCGAAGATTCCGGTTACGCATTGGGATCGACTTGAGTTAGGCAAATCTCGGATTGGGATGCCATTACTGATTCCGGCAGCAGCTAAGAATGGAAAGCAAGCCGTTAAGCTAATTTATGTTGCCGATGAACCTAGGCTCGCACTTGCGGCCACTCTAGAAAATGGTTGGACCATAATTAATACTCATCTGTCTTTTGTGCCAATTGTAAATTACCGACAATTAGGAAAGATAAAGCGTTGGGCTCAGCAACTTAGTGACAGGTATGGAACTCAAGTATTGATTTTGGGCGATATGAACTTACCGAAGGGAATTCCGGCAATCGCTTCATCATGGAAATCTTTAGTAACGCAAAATACTTATCCAGCATGGGGTAGCAAGATTCAATTTGATTACATCTTGAGCAATACTTTGAAAATAGGTGAATACGAAGTGCTTGCTACCGTTGTTACTGGCATGAGTGATCACCTACCAATTCGAGTGCGAATCAACTAGTTCATCTGGACGCTGATTAAATTGTTGGGATTGTTGGAATTGTTTGGATCAGCTTGATTAAGTCGGCTTCATCTAGTAAATCTGCTGGCTGATCAGTAACTCCAGTTGGCACATAATGAAAAGCGGCGCTGATCTTTGAAATGTCACAGCCCGATAATTTGGCCCAGGCAAGACGGTACATGGCCAACTGCACTTGTGCCGACTTGCCTAATTTTTTAGAGCCAGTTTTCCAGTCCACTACCTGAAAGCCATCTCCGTCGGCATCTTGGCCGCTATAAACGGCATCAATTCGACCACGGATGAGTACGCCGGCGATGGTTGTTTCAAATGGAACTTCCACCCGCGCCGGAGTTCGGTTAGCAAAGTTGCTCTTTAGCCATGCGGTCTTTAAATCCTCCAACTTCGAATCATCAGCTAGCGGATCTAAATAATCTAAGTACTCATCGCCAAATAAAGTGGCCGCGTCGGTAAATTGGCGCTCGACCCACAAGTGGAACGCGGTACCGCGCCGGGAGTATTGATCTTGGCCGCGTGGCATGGGACGGCGAATATTTAATGCTAGCTCTTGTGGATTTTCCTGCAATTCCACCAAAGTTGAAGTAGAAAGCCTGGTAGGTAGCGGAACCTCGATTACATCACTACTTCGTTTTTGTTGTTCGGCGATCAAACTTTGGGTATCTTCAATCCAAGAATTAATTTCGGCATCACTCGATTCCGCAAGATCATGAGCCTGACTTGCATTTACCAATTCAATGGCGGCATCAAATTGGGTCCGACGCTCGCCCAGGAAATCACGGGGCCAGACCGCAGTTTCTGGATTTTCCAAAGTCGGGTTCTCAGAATCTGGATCAGGTGCGGCAATGTCGGAAATCAACCTGCCCCCGTTAGTACTGGCAGATCCAGCAATGAGGGCGAAGATATTGCTAGGTGAAACCGAATTAGCGCCATCTCGCCACCAAGAAGTAGTGCATAACAAATGAGTTTTGGCACGGGTAATGGCAACGTAAGCAAGTCGCATTTCTTCCCGCATTTTTATCTGATCAACACATTGAATGCCAAAAGCTTTAATCGCCTTGGCGGCATCACTATGTTTTTCAATTCCGGCCAGCGAAAAATGTGGCAGCTCGCTGGCATCACCACGCAGTGCAAATGGCACATGCTTTTCATTTTTCAACCAATTGTCCGGATCACTCCGATTCACCGCTGGAAAGGTGCCTTCTGCTAATCCAGGGACGGCAACCACATCCCATTCAGCCCCTTTTGCCATGTGAACCGTCAGGATTTGCACCACATTTGGGCGTACTTCTGGGGCACCGACCTTAAGGCCGCCCTCCTCATCGGATGCCACATCTAACCAATCTAAGAAAGCAGTTATCGATCCCCCGCTACGCTCAAACTTTGCCGCCTCATCTAAGAAGCGGTCTAAATGCCGGCGGCCAGATTGCGCTCCCTCCCGCAAAGTTATTTCACTTTCTAGGGTTAAGTAATTTTCAATTTCGGTAATTGAATCGGTGATTTGGCCACCTGATCGAGCACGCAGTCGACGAAGATCTTGCGCAAAAGTTACCAACCGTTGATAACCAAGATCACTAAACCCAGATCTCTTAGCTGCTGTAATTTCATCAAGGGCATCGATAATTGATCCAGCAAATTGATCATCCGCCTCTAACTGGTCGGGGTTGCCGGCGGCAATTTTTTTTATGAAACTCTTGGAATCAGCGTGCATCGCTTTTGCGCGTTCCCGACTAAATGTACCTAGCGCGGCAATATCACGCGGACCCAAATTAATTCGCGGTCCAGTTAAGTGTCGCATCAGTGAAGATCCGGCATCAGGATCAGTAATGAGCTTTAGTAAAGTTACAACATCGGCCACCTCTGGAATATGAATCAGACCGCCAATCCCAATTACCTCTATCGGTAAACCTTGCGCTCGCAGCGCGCTTTCCATCGCTGGTATCTGCGTTCGCTTTCGCACCAACACTGCAAATGTTTTGCCGGCCGCCGGTTTCCATAAATCTTTAAAATATTCGGCAACTGCTTGGGCTTCAGTATCCATGGTTTCATAGATGCCGTAAGCAAGTTCGCCTACACCTGCCCCGGCGCGAGCTTCTAATTCAACAACTTGCTGCCCACCAGCGGCCTTAATGTGGGCGCCAATTGCATTTGCTACCGCCAAAATAATTTTGTCATTGCGAAAGGTGGTTGGTAGTGAGAACTCTGCAACGCCAGTTTGCCCAGTTGCTTTTGGAAAGTACTTTCCGAATGCGGCCAAGGTACCGGCCGATGCCCCGCGCCAGGTGTAAATAGCTTGCGCCGGGTCCCCTACCGCCATGACTGGATGGCCGGCTCCATAAAGAGAGGAAAGCATGCGAACCTGCGATTGCGAGGTGTCTTGATACTCGTCAAGTAAAACAACGGCGTACTTGCCACGTTCTAGAGTGCCAACATCAGCAAAGTTTTCCGCAATATCTGCTGCTAGTGACATTTGATCATCAAAGGAAAATTCACCAGCTGCTTGCCGGCGTTCCATAAAGGCTGCAACCATTGGCAGCAGCGAATTTCGTTGTTGCATCGCCCGGGTTACAGCTCGGGTTTCTTCATTGGTACTACCGGCAAGTGTTTCCAACTTTTCCAATATTTCATTACCGATTGTTTCAATATCTGCAGCTTTAACTTGATGTTCTAACATGAACTTGGAAAGGCCCAATAAATCTTTGATGACAGTGCTAACTGCGCTTTGATTGCGATAGGAATCATCGGACCAGTTACGAACTACATCGGATGCAATTTGCCAAATCGCGGCTTCCCCCAGCGGCTGGGCATCGGCATCGATTCCATAGCGGATGGCATGCTCACTTAGTAATTTACCAGCATATGAATGATAAGTAGTAACTGCGGTATTAATTGATGTGATGTGTTTGAATTCCGGTAGTTGCGATAGTTGGCGCAAACGCTTTCTGATCCGTGCCGATAATTCACCCGCTGCTTTTCGGGTGAAGGTAAGACCTAAAATTTGATCTGGGGTGGCTAATTCATTGGCGACTAAATACAAAACTCGGTTGCTCATGGTTTCAGTTTTGCCCGAACCCGCACCAGCAATCACAACCGCAGGTTCTAAACCACTGCTGATAATGGCCGATTGTTGTTTTGTGATTGACATGATCTGAGAACCAAACTTTGGATGCGCCTGTAGTTTGGCAATAATCTCTTCTGGTGTGTACTCCGCTACTTTGTTGTTGCTCATAGCTCAATCACCGCCCGACCATCACTTTGAACTGGGCAGGAATTACGCACTGGGCAGCTTTTGCAACGCTTATTTATGGTGGCCAAGAAAGTGGCCGCACCCATTCCTTCGGCAATTTCTTCGATCGTTTCTTTAGTCACAGCCAGATCTATTGCATACTGCTGGCGAATCGTAACTTTCGCGGTGCTTGTTCCAAGATAAACAAGTTCGGCACCTGCACTTTTAGTACTATCGGTAAATCCACCTTCGGCCACGCCTAGTTGATAACTGGCTAGCTGTAGGTTTTCCATAGCATCGGCTTTACTTATTGCAGTATTACTAGTCTTAAAATCAACAATGAACAATGAACCATCGGCCTCAACTTCTAGCCGATCAACGGTGCCAATGATTCGAGCCCGACCAAGTTTCACATCAAAGCGAATTTCGGCAGCTTTAACTTTGCGCGTTGTATCTTGGTGGTACTCCACAAATTTTTCCAACATCGTCACAGTAGTTTCTAAATGAGATGCGCTAACCCAACCGCTTTCTGGATCGATCAACCTCCAGGAACTTTCCAGATTTGCGATTAATTGTTCCTTGGTTGTATCCGGTTCTTGCACCATCTTTGCGGCAAAGGCGTGAATCGCCGAACCCAAAACTTGGGCGGTGCTATTGCCAGCAGAGCCACCATTGTTTTGCAAGAACCATTTCAGGCCACAATCCAGAAATGATTCGGCCCCGCTTGGCGAAACTACAACTTCCTTTTCGGCATCGATCACAGGTGCAGCCGTGCTTAATGGAACCGAACCAATCCAATTATCAGGATTAGCTAAGTGCATGCCGGAATCACTCATAATCTTTAATAATTCGGCAGCGGTTTTGGCATTTGCGCCAGCCAATTGCCCACGTAGTTCGGCAACTAAAGCTGGTGCGGTAATTGGCCTTGGCACCTGGGTTAAAACTGGTTCCTCATCATCGCTCTTGTTAACTATTACCTCAATTGCTTCAAAGAACTGTGATGGTTCTTCATCTTCGCGCTGCACCGCGGTCAGGAAAAGTGATTGTTTGGCGCGGGTTAGCGCAACCTGAAATAGCCGTTGCTCATCTTGCATCAACCCATTGGCTGCGATTACATCTAGTTGATCGCGCGCAATATCTGGGTTTCGCGCTCGCTCTACCAAACGCTCTGCACCCAACAAGGATGAACGTTGCTTTAAGTTCGGCCAAATCCCCTCCTGCAAACCAACAACCGCTACTAAATCCCACTGGCGACCTTTGGCACTGTGTACGGTCAGAATCTCTACAAAATCCGGCCGCACCCCTTTGGCGGTAATAACATCGCCGGCAATATCCTCATGTGCGATTTCATTGATGAACGCAGCTGGGCCTGATAATGGAAAACGCTCTGAAAAACGTTGGGCCGATTCAAACAACTGCATCATCGCATCTAGATCACGATCGGCGGCGGCGCCTCGGATTCCTGGACGCAAAGCTTGATTGCGCCAAAATACCGAAAGTTTTTGGCCATCACTTGTTACCGCGTTATTCCAAATGCTCCACAGTAAATCATCAGCTAGTGCTGCTCTATTTCTTGCGACTGTGCGCGTGGCTTTTAGCAAGGCATGAACTCGCAACACGCTATCGGCGCCTTCGATCATGATGTCGCCATCATTAATTGCATCCAGCAATAACTGAGTCCCCGAACGATCATCGCCTTCAGCACGCGCCGAAATCAAAGCCCGCCGAATTCTGCGAAGTGAAATCGAATCTGCGCCGCCAAATTCGCTAAGCAATAACCGTTCTGCCGTATCTAAATTGAGTGGTTGGGCATTTATGGCAACTCGAGCTAACAATAAAAATGGCGAAATCGCAGGATTGCCGGCAAGTGCTTGTAACTCGGATGCAACTGGAATACCTACCTGTGAAAAAGCACGGCGCAGCGCCGAAGCTTGTGCACCCGGAGTTCGAAGTACAACTGCCATTTCGCTATAGGAAACTCCCCGGCGAAGATGGGCGCTACGAAATTGATGAGCGATAAAGGCAGCCTCTTCCGCGCAGGAGCTAAAGCGATTAACCCCGACAAAACCCGCGTTTTCATTGGCACAACTGGGTTTTCGGGTAACCGGAGAGCCACGAAAAGTTTGCACATATTGCGCACCAACTGCAAAGACTGCTTGTGCGTTTCGGTACACCTTATTCAAAACAAATTCTTTTGCGCGGTATGGATCAAGGGCAGCGGCTAAGCCATCGGGGTCGGCCCCGCGAAAACGCCCAACCGCGCTATCGGCATCGGCGCAAATAATTAAATCATTACTAGCAAGAAGTGCTAAAAGTTCGCGTTGGGCCGGATCACTTTCTTGAAACTCATCGACCATTATTGTTTGAAAACGTTGCCGTAATTCACTGAGCAATTTCGGATTGTTCCGCAAATGAACCGATGCCCGGGAAACAAGTTCGGAAGGATCAATCCGAAGTTTTGCATCCTGGGCACTAATTTCACGCATCACCATTGAGTTTAAATACCGCTGCCAAAATTGGGCGGCGGCAAACCAATATTTTTCGCCCTCGTTTTTGCCAAGTTCGGCTAATTCAGCTGGTCCAATCCCGCGTTCGGATGCCCGCAATATTAAATCACGCAGTTCGCGCGCAAAACCATTTGTCGTTAATGCCAGATGTAAATCCGCTGGCCACTCCCGAAAACCATCTTCGATATCACCTTTTAATAACTCGCGAATGTAGCTTTCTTGTTCGGGACCACTTAGCAAAATCGGATCTGGCTCATTTTTTGCTTTCATTTTTATAATGGAAAAAGCTAGCGAGTGAAAGGTTTTGGCCAGTGGTTCAAACATTGTCTTGGTGGTCCGCAACGCAATCGCATCACGAAGCTCTGATGCCCGCTCTCTGCCAAAGGTGAGTAACAGAATTGAGTCTGGATTTTGACCCGCTTCAATTCGTGCGAGCGCGGCTGCAATAAGTACGGTGGTCTTGCCGGTTCCGGCTCCGCCTTGAACTACTAAGGGTGAGCCACGGTGGGCAACAACGGCGGCTTGTTCAGCATCTAAAACCGTGGGACCAGCGGCCAGCTCTCTTCGAACCAGGGTAAAGGGCGCCTTACTCACAGTGAGCATCTTGCCTCAGCCAACCGACATTACTGCTCTGGCTCGAGGCACTTTCACATGAAAGTTTTAGTAGTATTCTTGCTAGAGAAAGGAAAGCTATGACAACCGCAATCTCCCGAAAAAATGATAAACAGCTGCAAGTTCTAAGCAAGGCGGTGCTCAACCTGGGTGCTGAACTTGGTTTAAGCCAAGCAGATTTAGCGCGGACTTTAGGCCTGAGTCAGTCATCTATAACTCGAATGAAGGCGGGGGCATTTGATTTTCCGGAGAGCTCGAAGGTTCGAGAGCTGGCCTTGATGTTGGTACGGATTTATCAGTCACTGGATTTGATTTTGGCAGATAAGGAGAGCGAACAGAGTTGGATGCATAGCTACAACCATGAGTTAAGCGGAGTACCGGCGGAGTTGATTCTTAAAGTAGAGGGAATGGTTAATGTCGTCAATTACTTGGACGCCTACCGAGCTGGAGGCTAACTCTTTTCAAATTAGCGATGAGGTGTGGCGATGTATTCCGGCTAATACGATTCGCCCTTTGGTAAAAATCTTAGATACGCAAGCAGATATTGAAGTAATGGAAAGTATGTTGGCCGAGTCAAAATCAATTGTGCGTGAAGGGCTCGACAACTTTGACCCACTGATTGCCCGCCCTTTTCAAGCTACGCCTTCGGTAAAGAGCGAAAGTCAGTTTCGTTTTTCAGGTGGACCAGGCGTGTTGTACGCAGCTTTCGATCTAAAAACCGCCTTGTATGAACACAGTTGGCACCGAGCAAAATTCATTGCAAGTTCGGATGGGCTGGCCAAAGTAAAGGCTATGCCGTTGCAAGTGTTTAAAATAAAGGTTAACGCACGCTCGATCGACTTATCTAGTAAACAATTTGCTTACAAAAAAAGTAAGTTGCTTTCTAAAACAGATTACCAACCCGCCCAAGCCTTAGCCAAAATAGCGCGCCAGACATCGATCCAAGCTATCAAGTACCAGTCGGTGCGAAATGTTGCCGATGGAGTTTGTTTAGCGATTCTAGATATCGCAGCAATAGAAAGTAAAAACCCAATCTTCCATGATGGAAATTGGTGGCTTAGTTTTGATGGCACAGTTGCAAATGTGCTACATGATCGATTAGAAGGAACCGGTGCTGAATTTTCTTTTGCTTTTGAAGTTAACTAATTACACATTTAGCGCGAACTTGAAATAAAATTTTAACTCTTTTACTCATCTACAGAATCGCATAAATAATTAAGTTACTTAAGCATCACTTGCTCGGCGCATTTCTTCGCACGTCTAGCGACTGCGTCTTTGAGTTTGGCCGGAAGTTTAGTCGATAACGCTTTTACCTCGGGCAGGTTAGCTGCGGTTGCAAATGCATCCGGTGCAGTTGATATTAAGTGCTGAGCTCTAGCTCGTAATGCAGCCACGCTAACTGGAAAGCTCCAAAAAACTGCCTGGTTAGTCGAATGGCAAACATGAAGACCAAGACATTTTAATTAAGCACGCGACGACTCACTCTGCGGCCAGATTCTCGCGCGCTGCGAAATATGTCGCGAACCGGAAGCACCTTCACCGGACTCATCCATCCCTGCGATGGCTTGTGCAGTGCCCACCCATCGCCAAGGGTCACTGCCGCGTGCTGGACAAGATTGGAGGCAGACCGCCACACAAGAACGGTGCCTGGCTCATCATCACGACCACCTGGTTGGGTGACATCAAACAACCACTCCTCGAAAGGTTCACGCTGCATCCAGGTATTTTCCGCACTACTGACGCCAGCAGCTCCCATTACGATGCCGAAGCAGTTCGGTCCACTTCCGTGCGGAAAGTTGCCAGCAAGTTCCCTCGCATTAGGCAGTATCCCCTTAACGCCAGCCCAAGTTTTGGCGGAAACCTCGCCGTGTCGACTCATTTGGCGTCCTTTTTCGACATATGGAACCAGGACCTCTCGCTCTCGACCGTGTAGAAGTGAAGGCCACCATACGAAACGATGTCCATCCGCCTGTTGGGAAATGCCTGCCGGACGCAGCGCTGGCCATGTGCGGACGCTTGGGACCTGCGCTCGACCTTGGTTAATTTGAAAGCGAACCAGATCGTTCCTGACCGCACGGTGCAACGAGGTGAAGTCATCCTGAGTGAATTCTCGAACTAAAACGCCCTCGGCGCGCGTGTAGAGCTCGAATGTGTCGCGCAACTCTGGCTCATTTGCGTAGTCGAATGGGCGTCCTGCCAAGGCCAGCGCATTTCCGGCGGGAACAAGGAAAGGCTGGGATTCAGGTGCGAACCACCTTACCCATTGCGCAAACAGCGCAAAGGACACCTGAATGCCGAGCACCTCAACTTCGTTATCCATGTGATCAATGGTGCCATACGACCATAATCAAAAGCCACAGTGGTGAAATCCCGAAGAATTAGTTTCAATGCTTTTGACAGAGTTTTAACCCGCGGCAAGTATGTGCCTCAGGCCTCCTATTTAAATACTAAGCGTTCAGATTTGCCTTCTTCATACGTGATGTCGCACGAGCACGCTCGTCGCCATTAAGGGTGACTTTACGGATACGAACCACCGCAGGAGTTACCTCTACGCATTCATCCTCCCGGCAAAATTCAAGGGCACCTTCCATGTTGAGTTTTTTCGGCGGAATCAAACGCTCTGATTCATCGGTGCCCGATGCACGCATGTTGGTTAATTTTTTCTCACGCACACAATTAACATCCATGTCATCGTTGCGCGAATTCTCGCCAATCACCATACCTTCATACACCTCATCACCAGGTTCCACGAAAATTGTTCCGCGATCTTGGGTGCCGTATAACGCATATGAAGTAACGGTTCCCATGCGATCTGAAACTAGCGAACCAGTTCCGCGGGTACGAATATCGCCGTACCAAGGTTCGTAACCATCAAAGACATGGTGCAGCAAACCGGTACCACGAGTTTCAGTTAAGAACTCGGTTCGGAAACCAATCAAGCCACGGGAAGGAACTTTGTAATCAAGTCGGATCCAACCGGTTCCGTGATTGACCATTTGTTCCATCCGGCCCTTGCGAAGTGCCATCAACTGGGTAAGCACGCCCAGATACTCATCGGGGGCATCAATAGTTAAGTGCTCCATTGGTTCGGAAAGTTTTCCATCAATTGTTTTGGTAACAACCTGTGGCTTACCAACAGTTAATTCAAAACCTTCTCGCTTCATGATTTCAACTAACACCGCTAACTGAAGTTCACCGCGTCCCTGTACTTCCCAAGTATCTGGACGTTCGGTAGTTAGTACCCGCAAGGAAACGTTACCGACTAATTCGGCATCTAATCGGTTCTTAACTTGGCGCGCAGTTAGCAGTTTTCCGCTCTTGCCGGCAAGGGGTGAGGTATTAATACCGATTGTCATTGAAATTGAAGGCTCATCCACAATAATTAACGGCAGTGCGTGCGGATTTTCCAGATCAGCCAACGTTTCACCCAAAGTAATTGTTTCGATTCCGGCTACCGCAATAATGTCGCCCGGATGTGCTTCTAACGCTGGTACCCGATCGAGGGCTTCGGTAATTAATAGTTCTGACACCTTTACCCGTTCAATGGTGCCATCGGTTTTCATCCAAGCAACTGATTGTCCCTTTTTGATAACACCTTCGCGCACCCGACACAATGCCAAGCGACCAAGGAAGGCAGATGAGTCAAGGTTTGTCACGTGGGCTTGCAATGGTGCACCCTCGTGATAAACCGGGGCTGGAATTGCTGAAAAAATTGTGTCAAATAAAACATCTAAGTTGGCTTCAACTGGCATTCCACCATCTGCTGGACGAGTCAATGATGCCCGGCCGGCTTTGGCGGATGCGTACACAACTGGAAATTCGATCTGCTCCTCATTAGCACCAAGATCAAGGAAAAGTTCATACGCCTCATCCACAACTTCAGCAATCCGGGAGTCATGACGGTCAACCTTGTTGATCAATAAGATTACTGCCAGATTCTTTTCTAGCGCTTTCCGCAAAACGAAACGGGTTTGTGGCAGCGGACCTTCAGATGCATCCACCAACAAAATAACGCCATCAACCATTTCTAGTCCGCGTTCAACTTCGCCACCAAAGTCGGCGTGGCCCGGGGTATCAATAATGTTAACGATGGTGTTGCCACGCTTTACCGCGGTGTTCTTGGCCAGGATAGTAATTCCTTTTTCCCGTTCGATATCCATTGAATCCATCATGCGCTCCTGGCCTTCGCCTTGAACCTTGTGTGCGGCAAAGGCACCGGACTGCCACAACATGGCATCAACGAGTGTTGTTTTACCGTGGTCAACGTGGGCGATGATGGCAACGTTGCGCAGATCATCCCGCTTTTTTAACGGCAAACCATCTAGGTGCGGTTGGCGCTTACTTGTAAAAGGTTTATTAGACATTGAATCTGAACTCCACTACATCTCCATCGGCCATTACATATTCCTTGCCTTCCATCCGAACCTTGCCTTTAGCTTTCGCCTCCGACATAGATCCCGTGGCAATCAGATCTGCAAAGCTGACGATTTCAGCCTTAATAAATCCCTTTTGGAAATCTGTATGAATAACACCAGCGGCCATGGGTGCGGTGTCACCTTTATGAATTGTCCACGCACGGGCTTCTTTTGGGCCAGCAGTCAAATAAGTCTGCAGACCCAAAGTATCGAAACCAACACGTGCCAAAGTTGCTAGACCTGGTTCTTTCAAACCAATTGATTGCAACAATTCTAAGGCATCCTCATCACTGAGTTCTGCCAGTTCTGCTTCAGTTTTTGCATCTAGGAAAATTGCTTCGGCAGGTGAAACCATTGCCTGCAATTTGGTGCGAAGTTCGGCATCATTTAATTCAGCGGCATCGACATTAAAAACATAAAGAAAAGGTTTCGCGGTTAGCAGGTGAAGTTCCTGTAGTAAATCGCGGTCGATTGAACTTTGCGATAATGGCTTTCCGGATTGCAACCAATCATTGGCCGCTTTTACCGCTTCCAGCACCGCACTCTTTTCTTTAGCAACCCGTGCCTCTTTTTCTAGCCGTGGAATTGCCTTCTCGATGGTTTGTAAATCGGCAAGGGCTAGTTCGGTGTTAATTGTTTCTATGTCAGATTCGGGATCGATCCGACCATCAACATGCACTACATCGCCATCACTGAAAACTCGAATAACCTGGCAGATCGCATCGGTATCGCGAATATTGGTTAAGAACTTGTTGCCAAGACCGGCACCTTCGGATGCACCTTTCACAATTCCGGCGATATCAACAAAGGAGACAACCGCAGGCAGTAGTTTTTCTGACTTAAAGATCCTCGCCAAGGTGGCAATCCGCTCATCTGGCACTCCCACCATGCCCACATTGGGTTCGATCGTGGCAAAGGGGTAGTTGGCGGCCAGCACATTGTTCTTGGTCAGGGCGTTAAAAAGGGTCGACTTACCCACATTTGGCAGTCCGACGATTCCAATTGAGAGGCTCACGAGGAGTAGAGCCTACGCGGGATTGTCGGCGCTTCCTGCCACGATAGGTCTATGCCCGCATACGTAGTGACCTTATTAATAGGATTAATTGGTGTAATCGTCGGAATCGCGATTGGCTACCTATATTCCGCTCTCAACTCCAAGGATTCGGCTGGTAATCAAATCTTGCTAGCTGATTACAAAGTTCAGCTGGAAGCAGAGCGAGGCAAGACCGAAGGTGAAATTAAATTAAATGCCGAACTAATGGCCATGAAAGATTCGGTAAATAAGTTAGCGCAGCAATCTAACGAGGCTAATCGGATTCGTACCGAAGCCGAAGCAAAGCTCAACATAACAATTCTAGAAATGCGGCGCGCATCCGAATCAATCTTTGATGAGACCAAAAAGATTGCTGGGGCACTTTCTAATTCACAGGTTCGTGGCAAGTTTGGCGAAGCTCAGTTAGAGCTGCTTTTGCAAGGTGCCGGGCTGCGCGAGGGGCACGAGTACACCCGGCAGCGTTCCACAACTGATGCCGACTCATCTGGAATTCCAGATATTACGGTAAATATGCCAGGAGGCAGCTACCTCTTCATTGACTCCAAATTTCCCTTTGATCGCTTTCTCGATGCTTTTGGCACTGAAGAGCAAAATGCACGCGATGAATTTTTACTGCAACACACCAAGGATTTGCTCAAGCATGTCGAAGCTTTAGCAAAGCGTGGCTATCATAAATCGCAAGGTTCACCTGATTTTGTGGTGCTCTTTGTTCCATTTGAAACACTGCTCTCTGAAGCGTTACGACTTGAGCCAAACTTCCTGGAAAAAGCTTTTAAAGTTGGGGTAACGATCGCCACCCCAACTTCAATGATGGCGCTGCTTCGCACTATCGGTTACATCTTCACCCGTAACAAGTTGGCCGAAAACGCGGATGAGATTCAAAAGGTTGCCAGCACCTTCTTGAAAAACATCACCTTGCTGCACATCAAGATTGTTGCGGTAGGCAAAGCAATCTCAACCACAGCAAAGGCGTATGAAGATTTGGTGCCAACCGCTGAAAAAACGGTACTGGCGCCAGCGCGTAGGATTCATAACTTGGGAGTATCGGGAGATAAAGATAAGTTAGCCATTGCCTATCCAGAAGCACCTGGTGCGGTTCGAGATTTGAAGAACTCTGAGTTAGAAAGCGGCGATGATTACATCGATGCCGAAGAGGTAGCGGAACAATGAACACAAAACATAAGGTTGCGATCCAAGGCCCGGGTTTAAAGAAGCCCGGAATCATAGTTCTGCAGACCCTCTTAATCGGCTTCTTTGTATTTATTGAAATGACCATCCGCACCGGTGTTGGAATTATGACTGGAATCGCTATCTGCGTCGCACTTTTGGGCTCACTTCGCTTCGGTCGCCCAGGTACAACTTATGTATCGGTTGTGACCCCGCCACTTGCCTTTGCCACTTCTGCTTTGTTTGTGACAATACTTCTGGATGGCTTTAAACCTTCCCGAGTTGGCATTGATTTCATCTCAGCTTTGGCCAGTGAAGCACCATTTTTAATTGTTTCTGCACTGTATGGCTGGTTTGTGTATTTAAATCGAAAAGCTAAAAGCAAACCATACAGAGCTCGCAGAAAGTCGACCTAAAGTTGGCCGGCCGCCTTCATATCTTTACGAAGCTCTGGCGGTAGCGCAAACAAAAGTGATTCTTCGGCCGCGCTAACTTCAGTTACTTCGCCATATCCCATTTGCGCCAAAGAATTCAAAACATCGGTAACAAGAATTTCCGGAACTGAAGCCCCACTTGTCAGACCAATAGTTTCCACACCTTCAAACCAGTGATCCTGCATTTCTTCGGCAAAATCAATTAGGTGTGAAGCTTTGGCACCATACTCCAATGCAACCTCTGCCAAACGAACTGAGTTTGATGAGTTCTGGGAACCAACAACGATTACTAAATCTGATTGTGGTGCAATCGCCTTGATCGCCTCTTGCCGATTTTGGGTGGCATAGCAAATGTCATCACTTGGTGGTGCTTGAATATCTGGGAAACGTTGCTTCAAGATCGCAACCGACGCTAGAGTTTCATCAACTGACAAAGTAGTTTGTGAGAGCCACACCAACTTCTTTCCTGGAGTTGGTTGCACAGTTCGCGCACCATCTAGCCCATCAACAATGCGAACTTGGCCGAGCGCTTCACCAGCTGTGCCTTCCACCTCTTCATGATCATGATGACCAATCAGTAAAATTTCGGTACCTTCGGCGGCAAATCGCCGAACCTCCAGGTGCACCTTGGTCACCAATGGACAGGTGGCATCAATGGTCTTGAGATTTCGAGCAGCTGCTTGTTCATGCACCAAAGGTGAAACACCATGGGCGGAGAAAACAACGGTCTGGCCCTCCGGGACCTCATCGGTTTCATTAACAAAGATTGCGCCCTTTGCTTCCAGGGAAGCGACAACGTGGACATTGTGAACGATCTGCTTTCGAACATATACAGGTGCGCCATAGAGCGCCAAGGCTTTTTCAACGGTGATCACCGCCCGGTCTACGCCGGCACAGTATCCGCGCGGCGCCGCCAATAGAACTCTCTTTGCCATGGGGTTGAGTCTATTAGGCTCATCCCATGTTCGAAACTTCAAGTGAATCCCCGGCATCAGTACGGGTCGTAACGGAGGCGATCAAAGAGTATGTGGAGCGTTTAGGTCCGATCTGGATCGAAGGTGAGATTAGCGAACTTAATGAACGTAGCGGAATGATGGCCTTTATCCGCTTGCGCGATGCCAGCGTTGATATGTCGATTTCGGTGATGTGTCATAAATCGGTAATCGCCGCGGTCCAACCACTGCCGGCAAATGCCCGCGTCGTTGTGTATGCCAAGCCAGCTTGGTACCCAAAAAATGGTTCACTCTCTTTTTCCGCACGGGAAATTCGACAGGTTGGAGTTGGCGAACTACTTGCTCGGTTAGAGGCGCTAAAAAATCTGCTCGCAGGCGAAGGATTATTTGATGCAGATCGCAAAGTTGCGCTGCCATTGCTTCCACAAAAAATTGGCTTAATCTGTGGCCGCAATACCGATGCCGAAAAGGATGTAGTGGAAAATGCGAAGCGTCGTTGGCCCGGTGTTCAATTTGAAATTCGGGAGGTAACGGTGCAAGGCGCCGCCGCAGTTAGCGAAGTATCTGCCGCGCTTCGGGAATTAGAAGCAGATGAAAATGTGGAAGTCATCATCATTACCCGCGGTGGTGGTTCTTTTGAAGATTTGCTGCCATTTAGCGATGAAGGGTTGGTGCGATTGGCGGCATCATGCCAGACGCCAATTGTTAGCGCGATCGGCCATGAAAAGGATGCGCCATTACTTGATCTGGTTGCGGACTACCGAGCATCAACGCCAACCGATGCCGCAAAACGGGTGGTGCCAGATATCGCGGAAGAGTTAGTAATGATCGGAGCGTTGCAAGATCGCACTCGCCGCCACTTACTTAATCTGATAGGTCAGGAGAGCACCAGAATTGCTAACTTAATGGGCCGGCCAGTTATGAGAGATCCGCAACTTTTAATAACCACCCGGGCCGAGCTAATTACCGCTTTGCAAGATAGGTCAAATCGTTCCTTTGCTAGTCGATTGAATTTAGCCAAGGAGGAACTCAAGCAAATCAAAGCCCGAGTTCGCGCCCTTTCCCCGCAAGCAACCTTGGATCGCGGCTACTCCGTTGTCCAGTTAACAAGTGGAGCTATCGTCACCGATCCAAAAACCTTAAAACCAGGAGATTTATTACGAATACGACTGGCCAAGGGTGAGACGCACGCCACCGCCAATGCTCCTTCCAATTGAGCGCCTTCCAAAATGACCGACTCACAACTTCGCCGGTAAACAAAGAGAGAGTAGATTCATTCCATGACCGATGCCAAGAAAATATCTTACGAAGCAGCTCGAGTTGAACTTGCCGAAGTTGTTGAATTACTCGAAGCCGGCAGTGCAACCTTGGAGGAATCCCTGAAACTGTGGGAGCGCGGCGAAGAGCTGGCAAAGATCTGCCAAGAATGGCTGGATGGTGCTAAGAAGAAGTTAGCGGCGGTTAAGCCTTAAATGCCAAACTTTTCCTATTCCGAATTGTTACCGCTAGGCGCGGATACGACTGAGTATCGCCTTGTTAGCAAGGAGGGAGTAGCGGTTATAAAACTTGGTAACAAGGAGTTTTTACAGATTGAACCAGCTGCGCTGGAAAAGTTATCGGCCGAAGCCATCCACGATATTTCCCATTATCTGCGCCCGGCACATTTACAGCAGTTAGAAAATATAGTTAAGGATCCAGAAAGCTCGCCTAATGATCGCTTTGTTGCCACCGATCTTTTGAAAAATGCCAATATTTCAGCTGGTGGAGTTTTGCCGATGTGCCAAGACACCGGAACCGCAATTGTTATGGGTAAGAAAGGCCAATATGTTTTAACCATCGGCAAGGATGAGTTGGCAATTTCGCAGGGAATTTATAATGCCTACACCCAATTAAATCTTCGTTACTCGCAATTGGCGCCGGTCACCACCTGGGAAGAAAAAAACACTGGAAACAACCTGCCGGCCCAGATTGAGATTTATGCAGATAGTGATCATCAAGATGAGTACAACCTTTTGTACATCGCCAAAGGTGGCGGGAGTGCCAACAAGTCATTCCTCTATCAAGAGACTAAGGCGGTATTAAATCCAAAATCATTAATGATCTGGTTAGATGAAAAAC
Organism: Actinomycetes bacterium; assembly: GCA_043776875.1. Classification (GTDB taxonomy): domain Bacteria; phylum Actinomycetota; class Actinomycetes; order Nanopelagicales; family Nanopelagicaceae; genus Planktophila. The sequence continues at coordinate 129,616 of JAYVQU010000019.1, read as the reverse complement.
TACGTTCAATTGGAACTGCCGCCTGCCCGCCGTATCACCTGGCAATTGTTATTGGTGGAACTAGCGCGGAACACACAGTCAAGACTGCAAAGTTGGCCAGCACCAAGTACTTAGATTCACTGCCAACAAAAGGTGATGCTGCAACTGGTCATGGCTTCCGCGATCTAGAACTTGAAGCGCAGGTGCTCGAGCTAACTAGAACCCTAGGAATCGGTGCCCAGTTTGGCGGCAAGTACTTCTGTCACGATGTTCGCGTTGTTCGACTTCCTAGGCACGGTGCTTCCTTACCAATTGCGATCGCAGTCTCATGTTCGGCCGATCGGCAAGCAAAAGCCAAGATCACCAAAGATGGGATCTTTCTGGAAGCACTAGAGCGGGAGCCAGCACACTTCTTGCCAGAGCCAACGGCTGCGCACCTGGATGAGAAGGTGGTTGCAATAAATTTAAATCAACCGATGGCTGCTATTCAGGCTGAGCTTTCCAAGCACCCGGTAAAGAGCCGACTTTCCCTGACTGGAACCTTGGTGGTGGCTCGAGATTTAGCCCATGCCAAGATCAAGGCAATGATTGATACCGGTGAGCCAATGCCGGCGTACTTAAAGAATTACCCGGTTTATTACGCAGGTCCGGCCAAGACCCCGGCAGGATATGCCTCTGGCTCCTTTGGCCCAACCACCGCTGGTCGGATGGACTCATACGTAGCTCAGTTTCAAGCAATGGGTGGCTCGATGGTGATGCTAGCAAAGGGCAATCGCTCCAAGGCGGTAACCGATGCCTGCAAAACTTATGGTGGTTTTTATCTTGGCTCAATCGGCGGACCGGCCGCCCGGCTCGCGTTAGATTGCATCAAAAAGGTTGAGGTTTTAGATTTTGAAGAGTTGGGCATGGAGGCGGTTTGGAAGATCGATGTAGTTGACTTCCCGGCATTCATCGTTGTCGATGACAAGGGAAATGATTTCTTTGCAGAGTCTGCAACGCTTTTAAATATTGGGAAAAAGCCAGATTAGTAGTAGTTACTGCGCTTGAGTTTTGCCCATGCTTTACATGGAGTCTCATAGCGAATACTGATGTAGCGAAGTCCCCAACGAATCTGGGTAACCGGGTTGGTGCGCCAATCGGCGGCAATAACACTCATTTTTATTGCAGGTAACGCTTGCGGAATTCCATGTGCGCCGGAGTTGCGATTGCGGGCCTGGTAGTTCCAGTTGCTTTCTTTGGTCCACAACTGGTTGAGGCAGTTGTACTCTCTTCCGCTAAAACCATACTCCTCTAGAAGAATACCCTTGGCCACCGACTTAGCACCTTGCGGGGTGCGGGCTAGTTCGACCTGGCGGCTAATGAAAGAGACCCTGGCCAGATCGGTGGAAAAGATTGCACCGGAAATGATGGCATAGGTTCCTCCAGCAACATTTGCCTCGGCTGCGGGTGCTATCACCGCCACCGATTTACTCTCATCTAACGCAACTATGGAACTAGGTGCCAGCTCCAACGCAGATGCATTGGGCAATAAGGTAGCCACCAATAAAAATCCGGATAGCAGCGCCCAGATCGTCACATTCTTTTTCTTAAACTTTCTAGATAATGAAACCATCACAGCCGCTCCTTTCCTCGAATGGATTTATGGTGCGCTACCAAAGGTTAATCGGCAAATCAAAGCCCGCTGGGGTCGGAAACTCTCAGCAAAGTGGCAGGCTGTGGATAGGTAAAAGCGCAGGTCAAGTAGGGGAATGTCCGAAATGTGGCAAATGTGAGTGTGACATTGTTTTACGGCCGGTTTCAGCCCCGATGTACTTGCTTAATGCGCCTAATTAGGGAGCGGACCTTCCAGCATTTCAGTTACCAGAGCTGCAATTGGCGAGCGCTCACTTCGCATCAAGGTGACATGGGCAAAGAGCGGATGGCCCTTCAAAGTTTCAACCACTGCGACCACGCCATCGTGGCGACCGACCCGAAGGTTATCGCGCTGGGCGACATCATGGGTCAAGACCACCCGCGAGCCGGTTCCAATTCTGGATAGGACGGTGAGCAGGACCCCACGTTCTAAGGATTGCGCTTCATCAACGATTACAAATGAGTCATGCAGCGAGCGTCCGCGAATATGGGTCAGCGGCAAGACCTCGATTAGACCTCGGTCGATGATTTCATCAATCACCGGTTGACTAACTAGTGCACCCAAGGTATCGAAAACGGCTTGGGCCCAGGGCGACATCTTTTCGCTCTCAGATCCGGGTAAGTATCCCAGCTCTTGGCCACCTACTGGATAGAGCGGGCGGAAGATCAAAACTTTTTTATGAAGCCGTTTTTCCATCACCGCTTCCAGTCCGGCACACAAAGCCAGGGCTGACTTTCCGGTTCCGGCCCGGCCGCCAAGTGAAACTATTCCAATCGATTCATCAAGCAGCAGATCGAGCGCGATTCTTTGTTCGGCACTTCGACCATGTAAACCAAAAGCCTGTCGATCCCCCCGCACTAACTTCAACCGTTTGTCAGCGGTGACTCGGGCCAGGGCGCTAGCTTTTTCCGAATGCAGCACTACTCCGGTATGAACCGGGAGTTGATGGGCACATTCATGGTCAGCAAAATCACTGGCGTACAAATCATCGATTACCGAAGCGCCGACATTGATCTCTTCAATTCCGGTCCAGCCACTATTGAAAACAAGTTCGGCTAAATACTCCTGGGCTTGGACTCCGACCGCGGATGCTTTGACTCGAAGTGGCAGATCCTTGGTTACCAAGATTACGGTTTTGCCATCGGACATCAGATTTTTAGCGATGGCCAGGATGCGCGAGTCATTGCTGCCATCTCGCAAGAAGCCATGTGGCAAAGTGGAAAGGTCGGTGTGGTTGAGTTCAACTGACAGGGTTCCGCCGGCTGAGGTAACTGTAAGTGGTTTGTCGAGTCGGCCATGGCTCACCCGCAAATCATCTAGGGCGCGCAGGGCGGCGCGGGCAAAGTAGCCAAGCTCAGGGTGGTCTCTTTTACTCTCAAGCTCTCCGATAACTGCGATCGGGATGATGACCTCGTGTTCGGCAAATCTATGAAGGGCGCCGGGATCTGCTAACAAAACACTGGTATCTAGAACAAAGGTTTTACGCCCCTTTTGACCTTTAGCAGCCAATACTTGCTCCTAGATTTAATTGTGTTAGCCGGACTCAACTTCGGACAGTAAAACGGTAGAACTCTGGCTGGCATTTTTGCGGCAGACACGCATGCCGGAAAAGCTAATTTTTACTGGCGATTTAGGAGCCGAAGCGGCGTTGTCTCATAGAGTAAGAACGCAAGGCACGCAAGAAATCTACCCGGCGAAAATCTGGCCAATACGCTTCGCAGAAGTAAAACTCCGAGGAAGCGCTTTGCCACAATAAAAAGCCACCAAGGCGCTGTTCCCCCGATGTGCGAATCAAAAGTTCGGGGTCGGGTTGGCCGGCGGTGTACAAATACTTTGAAATATCTTCAGCGGTAAGTTTTGCAGCTGCATCGGCGAAAGAGCGGCCAGCGTTTAGCTCTTCGCCCAAGTAACTCTTAACCGCATCAACGATCTCGCGCCGGCCCCCATAGCTAATGGCTACATTGACTTCAACGCCATCATTTCGAAGTGGCTTTAAAGCGCTAAGTTTTTCGGCCAGCCAGGCAGGCAAAAGATCTAAGGCGCCAACCGCTTTAATATTCCAGCGTCCAGTTGCTGCTAGTTCGTCGACGGTATTGCCAATTATTTTTAATAAGGCATCAACTTCAGCTTCAGATCTTTTAAAGTTATCAGTTGAAAGCAGCCACAGCGTTACTACTTTAACTTGCGCATCATCGCACCAACCCAAAAAATCAATAATTTTGTTAGCACCAGCTTTATGTCCATGTGGGTCGCTGGTTGTTTGATTTGATTTGGCCCAGCGACGATTTCCATCCAGGATGACGCCGACATGGTGCGGGGTCTTTGAAAAATCAAGGGATCGAACTAAGCGCCACTCGTACAGAGGGTAGAGCAGCGACTTAATTACCTTACGAATACTGCCGTACAACTCTGCGCTCCGCGACAAGTGATGCAATTGGAAGGGTGCCGGCAAGTATTAACCATGCCATTTTCTTGAGCGGCCAGTGCGCCTTAGTCGCAAATTGAATTGCGGTTAACACATAAAGTGCATATACCCAGCCGTGCACAAATGGAATCCACTCGACCTTTGATTTCCACGCTTCATTGTTTAAAAGATAGGCAACCGGCAGATCTACAAACCACAAAAGTAAGGACATTACGCCGGCAATTATGGCCATTACTCGATACCGCTTTACTGCTCCGCTCATGGGGCAACTCTACGGCGATAAAAGGGTAGGTACACCACCACTGCCGCCATCAGCCACCAGATCACTACATAAGAAAGGTGTTGCCAGTAGAAACCTGGGATTCGAGAACTCAATTTCTCTGGGGCAACTCTGGTACGTTCCAGGGTTCCAGTTCTGGTGCTTTCGGTTGCGGCAACTATGTAGCCATCGTATAAGTCAAGCTTGGTAAGTGAGACAATTACGGCGCTATCAAGTCGGGAAATAACACCGCGAATATTTTGGGCTCGATCCCCTTCCTGGCTGGCTACAAGTAATCCAGTAATTTCGATATTCATCCCTTGTTGAATGTTCGGATTTAGGAAACGTTCCGACCATAAACCGCGAACTACCAAAATTGCAGAGTCGGTACCAATCTGCAAAAGTACAACCTCCCAATCGGCCACCTTTCCTGCGCCATCTTTTTGATTAGGGGCTTTGAAATTGGCGATATATTTTCCAGTAACTGAAATTGTTCGATTCAAAGCGGTGGCCGGAATTGCTTGCCTGGGAGCGGTAACCGATTGAAGTGGCACAACGACTGAATCAATTGTGGTTGCCACCTTCAGTGCATTTTTTAAATCTGCGGCGCGTTGCAGTTGCCAAAAACCTAACGCAACAAAAAGCGCAACAATGAGTAATACCGCGACAACTTGGCCTAGCTTGGTTAGCAGATTATTCTGCCGAGTCATCACTTCGATTAACACCCATGAATCGCTTATAGAAGCTACGCATCAGGAATGCGACGGCAATGACAAGCAGGCCTACAGTGAGTGAACCTGCCGAACCCATGAAAACTTCCTCTTTCATGCCATAATCATTGCATGCAATCGCAAGCCCCGTTCAATTACGAAGATCGATACGGCTTGAAAAAGGGTAGAAGCTGGGTTGGGTTTGCCATCTTGATTGCCATCCTAGGAATAAGTTGGGTTACCTGGGCTGGTCTGCATCACTCCAACCCACCGATTCGAATCCAATTGCTCACCTTCGTTGTAGAAAGTGATCGCGCAGTCTCGGTCCGGTATTCGGTGGATCGAAATGGCGTCAACGGCGCCGTTGTCTGCACCGTCATAGCCCGGGATTATGACAAGAACATTGTTGGTCAAATAGAGACCGAAATTGCCGCTGGCCAAGGCAAGATTGAACTGGTCACCGTAGTTCCTACCCGGATCGCAGCGGTCAATGCCGATGTATCGAGTTGTCGCGCCAAGTAAGTAGCCAGTACCGTTACCCCTTATGACCCAGACCTGGCTTACTCAAGAAGCAGCAGATCGTTTGCGCGCTGAACTGCTGCACCTGGAAGGTCCGGGTCGTAAAGAAGTAACTGCCAAGATTGAGACAGCTCGTGCCGAAGGCGACCTCAAGGAAAACGGTGGTTACCACGCAGCTCGGGATGAGCAAGGAAAGATGGAGGCACGGATTCGCCAGCTTAAGCAGATGTTAGAGAATTCTCACATCGGAACTCCACCAGCAAGTGCCGATGGAAAAGTTGGTGCCGGAATGGTTGTAACTGCAGTTATCGCAGGCGATGAAATGAAGTTTCTGCTGGGTTCACGTGAAATTGCATCAGGTGAGTTGGATGTCTATAGCGAGAAATCACCGCTAGGTGCAGCTGTCCTTGAGGCAGAAATTGGTGCAACCGTTGTTTACCGGGCACCTAATGGTCGCGAAATCTCGGTCGAGATTGTTGCGGCTGAGTTCTACCTTTAGTTACTTTAGCTAAAACTAATTAACTCGCGAACTTTCTCAGGGTGTTTCGCCACATCAATTCCGGCAACCGTTGCGATACCAGAATCAGGTTTTAACAAAGTTGCGAGAATTCTCACAGTTGTTGTTTTCCCGGAACCATTAGGCCCAAGTACGCCTAAAACCGTGCCTTCTTCAACATCAAGTGAGAGATCATTGAGTGCTTTTACCTCACCATTGTTGTAACTCTTAACTAAGTGTTCGGCTAGTACTGATTTCACGCGGTAACCTTACCTCGATATCTAAAAATAGCCCAATCAATGCGATTCCAAAAGCGCATACCCACAAAGAAATTATGGTCATCCTTGGTGGTCTAATGACTGGCTTGTTACTTGCAGCGTTAGACCAAACAATTGTTTCGACCGCACTTAAAAGTATTGTGGAAGAGTTTGATGGGCTAAATCATTACACCTGGGTGGTAACCGCATATCTACTAACGTCAACGGCATCCACTCCGTTATACGGAAAAATTTCAGACATCTATGGCAGGCGAGTTGTTTTTCAATTTGCGATTGTTACATTTTTAATTGGCTCATTTTTAGCTGGTGCCTCTCAAAATATGGAGCAACTCATCGCTACTCGCGCAATTCAGGGACTAGGTGCTGGTGGTTTGATGGCACTTTCTTTTGTGATCATTGGAGACATTGTCTCCCCACGTGAGCGTGGTCGATATCAGGGATACTTTGGCGCTGTCTGGGGTCTGTCATCAGTTGCCGGACCACTTTTAGGTGGATTCTTTTCCGATCATGCACAAATTCTTGGCGTAACCGGTTGGCGCTGGATCTTCTACATCAACCTGCCATTTGGAATTACCTCACTTATTATTACCTCGGCGGTACTTCATATTCCTAAAGTAAAACGGGCTCATTCGATTGATTATCTAGGCGCAATTTTAATGGTTGGCTCAGTTACCTTAGTGCTGCTCTCAGTAGCCGTGTATGGGCCGCAAGCTGGCTGGACTGATTTCCGAACTATAAGTTATTTACTAGTTGGATTATTGCTAACTATTTTCTTTTTGCTATGGGAGAAAAGAGCCAAAGAGCCAATTCTTCCACTTTATCTTTTCAAAAATCACACATTTTCTTTAACATCACTTCTTGGCGGAGTGATTGGTGCCGCAATGTTTGGCGCAATTGTGATGTTACCGCTTTATCTTCAGGTAGTTAAGGGCGATACCGCTACATCTGCTGGACTTAAGTTAATCCCGCTGATGCTGGGAATCGTTACAACTTCCATAGTTTCCGGAAAGTTGATTTCAAAGCATGGCCACTATAAGCGTTTCCCAATTATGGGTACCGCACTGATGACGGTCGGAATCTTATTAATGACTCTCTTGCAAATAGATACGCCTTTTTGGCAGCTTTCAATTTACGCGATTCTAGTTGGCGCTGGACTAGGTTTGTCTATGCAGACAATTGTCATTGCGCTGCAAAATGCGGTTGACTTTAAAGATATGGGAATAGCTACAAGTTCAAATACTTTCTTTCGCTCACTTGGATCGGTATTTGGAACCGCAATTTTCGGAGCCATCTTGACCAACCGAGTTAACCATTATCTACAAAGTAACTTTGCGGAGTTGGCAGTAAAAAATCCCGATGCACTCAAGGGCTTCAATATGGAAAAAATCGCTGGGATTAGTAGCAACACTGCTGTATTGAAAACTCTTCCCCTAGAAATACAAGCAACAGCACTGGATGCTTTTGTTAAATCATTCCATGTTGTGTTTTATGCTGCGGCACCAATTGCCGCACTTGGCTTCTTGCTAGCGCTCCTGCTTCGGGAAACGCCACTGCGCACAAATGAGGATTATGCGGCGGCACGTGAAGAAGCTGCCGGAGAAGCGCTAGCTTGATGCGCTCACCATTTAGGGATCTACCGCGCGAAGTATCCATTCTCGTTGCCGCCTCCTTCTTTGTGGCCGTTGGCTTCGGGATCGTTATGCCGGCAATTCCGGTCTTCGCCAAATCATTTGGGGTAAACAATGCTGCTATCGGTTTAATGGTTTCGGCTTTTGCGATCACCCGATTTGCTTCCGGGTTGATTTCCGGCGCTTTAGTTGATCGATTTGGCGAAAGAGCCGTTTTTTCTTCCGGTGTTTTCATGGTCGCACTCTTCACATTCTTGGCCGGCTTAGCTCAGAGTTATCACCAGTTATTGATATTTAGAGCAGCAGGTGGTCTTGGCTCTTCCATGTTTTCGGTTGCTGCCGGTTCGGTAATTATGCGATCTGTTGATGACCTGCACCGAGGTCGGGCGCAATCGGTTTATCAAGGCGCATTTTTGTTAGGTGGAATTGCTGGTCCGGCGATCGGTGGGTTGTTGTCGGTTATTTCATTACGTGCACCATTTTTTGTCTATTCAATTTTACTTTTTTGTTCCGGCCTAGTGGCGCTCTTCTTTCTCAAAGGTGAGAAAATCGGTACACATGCAAACTCAATATCAGTAGGAGAATCAACAACTATTGCGCAAGCCTTAAAAATGAAGCCCTACCTAATCGCTTTGGTATTGACCTTTATTTCAACCTGGGTATTTTTTGGTTTGCGGGCATCAATTTTGCCAGTCTTTATAACTGAGGAACTTAACTCAACTACGGCAGTGGTTGGATATGGATTAGCAATTTCAGCGATATTGCAAGGAATTTTTCTGTTGCGGGCGGGCCGATTCTCTGACGATAAAGGTCGGCGAGCTGCCGCAATTATCGGTGCAAATGTGGTCTTTCTTGGCGTAATACTGCTCACCTTTACCACTCAGGTGTGGATGTTTCTAGCTTCGATGGCGGTGCTTGGTTTGGGCGGTGCTTTCCTATCAACGGTTCCGGCCAGCATCGTAGGCGATGTCATAAAAGGCAAAGGTGGCAAGGTAATTGCAATCTTTCAGATGGCCGGGGATGCCGGAATGATGGTTGGGCCAATCATTATTGGCTGGATTTCCGATATTTATTCCTACCGAACCGCATTTGCCGCCTCTGCCGTAATCTTTTTAATCGCCTTAGTTTTGGTCTATCAAATACCAGAGACCAGAAATGTCGAGGGGCCCCAGGTCAATAACCTGAAGCCCCTCGATGAAGATCTTTAATTAATCATTGCCACGCAAGATTGAAAGGAAACGTAAGACTTCCAAGTACAACCACACGATTGTTACCATGAGTCCAAAGGCTGCCCGCCATGACTCTGACTCTGGAACACCAGCTGCAACACCTTTTTGAATCTGATCGAAATCTAGAATCAAGAAAAATGCTGCTAGCAGCATTCCGCCAGTTGCAATGATTAAACCAAATCCACCAATGCTGTAAATGCTGGCACCAAAAAATGAGCCGATGAATGAGACAACTCCTAACACCAAATACCCAATAAGTGCGGTAATTAGCACCTTCGTGAATTTAGGAGTTACCCGAATACGCCCACTCTTAAATGCAAACAACATTCCAGCAAATGCCGAAATTGTTACAAGGATTGCTTGACTTACAATTCCATCGTAAACAGTGTCGTACATATGGCTCAAAGTTCCAAGCGCTAAGCCTTGAAAAGCTGCATAAGCAATTATCAGCGCAGGCTTAACGGTTTTGCCAAAGATATTAACCATTGCAAGGACAAATCCACCGATGAATCCAAGCATTAATGCTCCGCCACCGAGGTTAAGTGTCCATGCTGCTGCACCAACTGTTACAAGTACCGCGAACAAAATTCCAGTACGTGTGACCACATCATCAATAGTCATACGACCAGTGCGCAATGATGATGCCGCTGGTGCGTTGTATAAATTCTCTAGCGCTGCTGGCTCTGAGTTAGTTGTGCTCGGATCAAATGCAGCGTATCCACGCTGATTAAACGCCCGTCCAAGAACAGGGTTTGAACTGCGCATATCTTTGTCTCTCCTTCATTTAATCCTCGAGAATTTCCCGAGGTTTTCATGCACCGCAATCGTACGGTTAAGAAACTCCCTGGGCCAAATGAAGTAGCGCTCAATTGCTTAAAAACACCTGAGAAGTGCTGCCCCAAACGGGGGCAGCTCTTCTACGCTTTATTCGAGATAGTTGAAGCAGGGATGCCAACTGGCAGTGAGGTAACAAACTAAGCAATCTGTTTCAAAACTTTGATTACCGCAGTAAATTTGGTTACGCTAAATCTAGGCGTACCTACAACTCACGCGAGCCCATGTTTGGTATGCCCAGAGCACTTTGCACCTCTGCACTCACTTGGGGTGAAGGTTGATGAGAGGGATGATTGGGATGGCAGGATCAAAGAAGGCGAACCAAAGACGGAAAGCCAAGGCGAAAAGTAACCGATGGGTCCGCTTTGTTGTTTTCGGGCTGGCAGCTGTCGTGGCGATATCGCTAGTCATCTCCATGGTCCCAAGCGGTAGTGGGGAAGGTTCATCGGCACCCCTAACGATTGAAGGTGTTAAAACATTTGCGGAGTTAGCACCCAAACACTTGAACGGAAAGGTTGATTACCCACAAATCCCACCCGTTGGCGGGAATCACTCGCAGGGTTGGTTGAACTGCGCCGTATACGCCGAGCCGGTTTCGAACGAGAACGCGGTACATTCGCTGGAGCACGGTGCCGTGTGGATCACCTACGATCCGGCCATCATTACCGGAGAAGAACTCACAACGCTGCGCAAACTCATACCAAAAACTTACACAATACTCTCCCCTTATCAGGGGTTGCCAGCTGCGATCGTCGCCTCCGCATGGGGAGTGCAACTGCAGGTGAGTCAGGCAAAGGATCCGCGGATCACGCAGTTCATCTCAAAGTATCGGGAGTCAAAATCAGGTCCGGAACCAGGAGCCCCCTGCACCGGCGGAATCGACGGTCCGGGCAAAATCTCCTGAGAACCAATAGGTAGTGGCCAAAGCGCTGGTTCAAAGTAGCACCTGGGTAAGTAGCGTGAAATGGCAAAAAAGCCCACTGCAAACAACTATAAGAAATGGATAAGAAAATGACGAAAGAGAGCATAGAAGTAGAAGATGTGAACACAGAGTGTTGCGGCGGCGATTGCGGATGTGAGAGCAACAAAGTCGAGGCGCAGGCTGATAAGTAGCGATTAGGGAAGTATCTCTGATTCAAATCACCCGTGGGATTGCACCAATACACATAGCAAAGTAACTTTCTCTGGTGCGCGTACTTTTTATCGAACATGACCATGTCAGCGAAGGCGGTCCTATCTGGGCGCAATTTGAAAAACGCGGATATGAAATTGTCAGATTCCTTGTTGTTGCGCAAGAACATTACCAAACACCTAATGTAACTGTTGCGTGGCCAGAGCTTTCAGATTTTGAAGTCATTGTTGTCATGGGCGCACCATGGGGTGCATGGGAAGATGATCGAATTGGCAATTGGTTGTTACCGGAAATAGAGAAGCTATTGGTTGCACATAATTCTGGAATCCCGATCTTAGGAATATGTTTTGGTGGACAACTTATGGCTAGAGTTTTAGGTGGTTCCGTTGCTCGAGCACCAAAATCAGAACTCGGCTGGCACGTAATCATGAGTGATGATCAATTGCTAATCCCAAATGGACCATGGTTTCAATATCACTGGGACCGTTGGCAATTGCCAGCGGGCGCCACTGAAATTGCTAGATCTCCCATCGCATCACAGGCATATACCTACGGCCGAACTTTGGGTCTGCAATTTCATCCAGAAATAGATTCGCGCGTTCTTGACATGTGGCTGGCTATGGAAGGCGGATGCGTTGAGGTAGAAAACGATGGCGCAAATGTTGAACTCTTGCGTGCGCAAACCGCGCAAGAAGAGCCGCATTCAAATAAGCGCGGCTACGACTTAGTCAATAACTTTCTTGACCGAATCGCAACCGTGCCGATTAAAACTTACTAGTTGCCCAATGGAGTTACATACGCTCCGGAGATTCCACCATCAACCAGGAAGTTTGATGCCGTGATAAATGAGGAATCATCGCTGGCTAAGAATGCAACAGCCGCCGCAATTTCACTCGCGTCGGCAAAGCGTCCCATTGGAATATGAACTAGCCGACGAGCGGCACGTTCCTGATCTTTCGCAAATAGCTCTTGCAGCAAAGGTGTATTGACTGGCCCAGGGGAAAGCGCATTCACGCGGATACCTTCACGTGCAAATTGGACTCCGAGTTCGCGCGTCATCGACAGCACGCCTCCTTTAGATGCGGTGTATGCGATCTGCGATGTTGCCGCACCCATGGTCGCAACAAATGATGCGGTATTAATGATTGAACCCTTGCCAGCCTTTTGCATGTATGGAATTACATACTTGCAGCATAGGAAAACACTGGTGAGATTGACGCGATTTACCCGATCCCAGGCATCAAGTCCGGTGGTAAGAATTGAGTCATCATCCGGTGGTGAAATACCAGCGTTGTTAAATGCGATATCGATCCGACCGTAGGTATCAAAAGCGACCTGGTACATATTTTCGACTTCAGCTGTATTTGTTACATCGGCCTTAACGAAAATGCCGCCCGTCTCGGCTGCAATCTTTTCCCCAGTTTCTGAATTTGTATCGACGGCTACGACTTTCGCACCTTCGCTGGCAAATCGCTTTGCGGTAGCAAATCCAATACCGCTTCCCGCACCGGTAATTACCGCTACGCGACCTTCAAGACGCTGTGTCATATTTTATTCCTGTTCCGTTAGTGAGCCGTGAGTGTCTGTATCTTTAATCGTTTGCTATAAAAACGTTCTTAACTTCGGTAAATGAATCAAGTGCATCAGGACCAAGTTCGCGGCCGAGGCCAGATTGTTTAAATCCTCCGAAAGGTGTCCAGAAGCGAACAGATGAGTTCGAATTAACGGAAAGGTTTCCAGTCTCGATTGCCCGCGACACTCGCAGCGCGCGTCCCACATCGCGGGTCCAGATTGAACCCGACAGGCCGTATTCGGTGTCATTTGCCATGGCAATGCCTTCTGCTTCATCTTCAAAAGTTAGAACTGAAACAACTGGACCGAAAACTTCTTCCCGCCAAGATCTAGCAGAGGTATTTTTAGGCAGCAATACCGTCGGAGCCATCCAGTAGCCAGGCCCAGTTGGCGCAGTTCCTTTAAATGCGATTGGTTCATCAAGGAAAGTTTCCACTGCATCAAATTGTTTCTTGGAGATTAGCGGACCCATGTCAGAAGTGGCAAGTGATGGGTCTTCAACGCGGAACTTCTTAACTGCAACTTCAAAGTGTTCCATAAAGGTATCAAACACACTTTTTTGAACAAGTATTCGGGTACGTGCGCAGCAATCTTGTCCGGCGTTATCAAAAACGGCACCAGGTGCTGCTGCGGCAGCCTTTGCCACATCTGCGTCCGCAAAAATAATATTTGCACTTTTCCCTCCAAGTTCAAGGGTTACTCGCTTCACTTGATCTGCGCACCCAGCCATAATTGATTTACCAACAACAGTTGAGCCCGTGAAAACAACTTTTCGCACAAGTGGATGTGTGACAAAGCGGTTTCCAACGATGCTACCTTTACCAGAAATCACGTTAAATACGCCCTCAGGAATTCCGGCTTCAAGTGCAATCTGGGCAAGTTTTAACGCTGTTAGTGGAGTGTATTCGGCCGGCTTAAGTACGACTGTGTTTCCGGCTGCAAGTGCTGGAGCAAATCCCCATACTGCGATTGGCATTGGAAAGTTCCAAGGAACAATTATTCCGACCACGCCTAAGGGTTCTTTGAAAGTTATGTTCACTCCGCCAGGAACTGGAATCTGTCGTCCAAATAAGCGTTCTGGCGCTGCCGAATAATAATTAAGAGTATTAACTACGTTATCGACTTCCCACAAAGCATTGCCACGAGTGTGCCCCGAATTTGCGATTTCAAGTTGGGCGAGTTCTTCCTTATGCGCGCCAACTTTGTCGGCAAATGCGCGCAGTAACTTTGCCCGATCACCCGGTGCAATTGCGCGCCAGCTGTCAAAAGCTTTGGCAGCACGAGCAATAATCACATCTGTCTCTTCCAGAGTTGCCAGATTTACCGTTGTGACAACGGATTCATTAGCAGGATTTATAACCTCATACGTTGCTGGCACGAATTAAAACCTTTCGAAGTTTCTAAAGAGTTCCCAGTCTGTCACGGCTTTTGCATATGCCTCAATTTCAACGCGGGCCATATTTGCGTAATGGGCTTGTACTTCGGCGCCAAAGGTTTCCTTTACCCATGCGCTGTTCTCCCACAAGGCAAGTGCCTCCGGCATTGTGGATGGAATGCGAGCTGAATCTGATGCATAAGCATTTCCGGCAAATGCTGGTTCAAGTTTCATTGCGCTTTTAATTCCATCAAGGCCAGCTGCGATTATTCCAGCGACAGCTAGGTAGGGATTTACATCGCCGCCGGGGACTCGGTTTTCCAGTCGCAATCCAATGCCACGACCAACCAGACGTAGCGCACATGTGCGGTTATCGCGCCCCCACCGAATTGCAGTTGGCGCAAATGATCCAGGCACAAATCTCTTATAAGAATTGATATTCGGTGCGAAAAGAATGGTCATTTCGCGAAGGTGCGCGATTTGACCGGCAATGAACTGGCGGCCGAGCTCGCTCATGCCATGTTCTTTATCGTTCTCGTCAGTCATAACAAGTTCACCATTTAAGCCGCGGAAGGAGAGATGGATGTGAGATGAGTTACCTTCTTTTTGGTTTGGCTTAGCCATGAAGGTTAATGCGTAGCCAGCCTCGGCCGCCATTTCCTTAGCGCCATTCTTATAAATGACATGGTTGTCGCAATTGGAGAGCGCATCAGAATACTTGAACGCAATTTCATGTTGTCCAAAATTACATTCTCCTTTAACTGATTCAACCGTCATTCCTGCCGTTGTCATTCCTAAACGAATTTCACGAAGCAGCGGTTCGATTCGCGATCCACCAAGAATTGAATAATCGACGTTGTACTGATTAACCGGAATTAAATCTTTATAACCTTTGTTCCAAGCTTCTTCGTAACTATCTTTATACACAACAAATTCAAGTTCAGTGCCACACATTGGTTGCATGCCTGCTTCTTCCAGCGCTTTGATTTGTTTGCGCAAAATTTGTCGCGGGGATGCTACGACATCTGTGTGATCGAGCCACTGAATATCTGCCAGTACCAGGGCTGCACCTTCTTGCCAAGAAATAAGGCGAAGCGTGTTCAGATCTGGAACCAGTGCGAAATCGCTATAGCCGCGCTCCCATGATGACATTTCATAGCCAGCGACGGTATTCATTTCTACATCAACTGCAAGAAGATAATTGCATCCCTCAGTACCATGCTTAAGTACTTCGTCAAGAAAAAACTGGCCGTGGATTCGCTTGCCAGTCAGTCGGCCTTGCATGTCGGTCATCGCTACAACGACGGTATCGATAGTTCCATCTACTTCTATCGCCTTGCGAAGTTCCTCTACTGAAAGTGCGGGGCCGTTGAATGGCATAAAAGACCTTTCTTAATGTATGCGCTCGTAGGTACATCCTTGCAAAATTACGCGTATATGCCTAATAGCTCCAAAAAAATCACCATAAAAAGGGTGCTAAATACTTCCAGATTCCCTTTTCTCGGAGCATCATTGCGTATCGCTCGGTGCGGACCGTGCGCATAGGCTCAAGGGGGAAATTTTGAGTAATATTCATCACGATGACGAAAGCCGTTTAGCGGCGCTGGGGTATAAACAAGAACTCTCGCGCACGTGGAGCGGTTTTTCTAACTTTGCTATCTCATTTTCAATTATTTCAATTTTGGCAGGTTGTTTCACAACATTTGCACAGGCGTGGAATAACGGCGGACCGGTTGCAATTTCATTAGGTTGGCCATTTATTTCACTTTTCATTCTCATTATTGGTTTCTGTATGTCGGAATTAGCATCTGCCTATCCCACCTCTGGTGGAATTTATTGGTGGGCATCAAAGCTCGGCGGCCCTAAAGCTGGTTTCTATACCGGGTGGCTAAATTTGATTGGTCTGGTCTCGGTTACCGCATCCGTGGGATATGGAGCCGCCAGCTTCTTGAACATTGTTATTGGTACCCAATTTCCAAGTTATGCGACTTCCTTCATGGGTGGGGATTATATTAAACAGCAATTCGCGCTCTTCTTGATTGTTGTTTTACTTGCGTTGCTTGCAAATATTTTCAGTAGTCACTTGCTTGCGGTAATAAATAATATTTCTGTCTGGTGGCATGTTTTCGGCGTACTAATAATTATTGGAATTTTAGTAATCGTGCCAGCTGAACACCAAACAGTTAGTTGGGTCTTTACTGAGAAAATCAATAATTCAGGCTTCACCAATTATTGGTTCTATGTATTGCCACTTGGCTTCTTGCTTACGCAGTACACAATCACAGGTTTTGATGCTTCGGCTCACTTATCTGAAGAAACAACCGACGCCCACCTAACTGCCGCAAAAGGAATTTGGAAATCAATTTTCTACTCTGCGGTCGGTGGCTACGTTTTGTTGCTCGCATTCCTATTCGCTGCTACCAAGACTGACTACATCAACTCATTTGATCCAGCAGTTAACCCATATGGTGGTGGATCTGTGATCGCCCTTCTCTACTCTGCACTGGGTGGTGGAATCGCCTTTAAGTTGGTGATGATCATTTCAACTGCCGGACAACTGTTCTGCGTAACGGCTTGCCTCACTTCATGTTCCCGCATGATTTTCGCTTTCTCACGTGATGGTGCAGTTCCTGGAAGCTCAATCTGGCGTAAGGTCAACAAAGTTGGCACCCCGGTAAATGCCGTGCTGCTCTCAACGATTGCAGGAGTTATTCTTACCTTACCAGCGCTATGGAAGAGCCCCACTGGTGCACCAACCGCCTTCTATGCGGTGGTTTCGGTAACTGTAATCAGTTTGTACCTTTCCTTCTTGATTCCGATCTTCTTGCGCTTAAAAGCTGGCAACAAATTTGTTCCTGGGAAATGGACGCTTGGATCAAAATATAAGTGGATGGGTATTGTGGCAGTTGTTGAAATTGCAATTATCTCAGTCTACTTTATTTTGCCATTTGCACCAGCAGGCACTCCGGGCAATAAAGACTTTACCTGGACAGCGGTGAACTACGCACCAATTGTCACTGGTGGAGCTCTGCTATTGCTCTGGATCTGGTGGCATTTATCTGTGAAGAATTGGTTCACTGGCCCAAGGCGCACAATTGATGCATAAGTAATCCCAAGTAGTAAATGTCTCAAGCCAAAGGGCCGCTTGTGAAAGCAAGCGGCCCTTTGGCTTGTGAGTAAGATTGCAACATGTGTCGATTGATGGGTTATGTGTCAAAAGAAAAAAGTCATTTCGCTGAGATTGCTGGACCAGCATTTAGCGAATTCGTGCAACTCTCATCAATCCATTGCGATGGGTGGGGAATTGCGACCGTCGATTCGGGGAGTGCAGTTGCAACCTTAGATAAAGCAGCAGAGACAGCATGTACCAGTGATCAATTTGATTTCGCATTAGCCGGATGTGAAACAGATGGCGGATTGCTACATCTTCGCTGGGCCACTAAAGGTTTGCCGGTTTCCGAAAATAATGCCCACCCATTTACATTTAAGGATTTTTCCTTCATCCATAACGGCGCTATCTATCCGGCCGATGGAATTGATCACGAGATTGATGACAAATATCTGCACCTAAAAAAAGGTGATACCGACAGCGAATCATATTTTTATTTACTGCTTACTGAAATTGACATCTACGGAATCGTGAAAGGGGCCAAGAGCGCGATATCAGTTATCAAAGAAAAGGCAGATTATTCAAGCCTCAACGCGATGCTGATGAATGAAGATATCTTGGTAGTCATCTGCGAACATGATCCTCTTCGAAAGCCAGATTTTGGCGGGGAGGACTATTACACGCTTAAGTATCGCCAAACAACCGAAGGAGTTGTCATCGCATCTAGCGGTTGGGAACAAGATGGTTGGAAGATTTTGCCAAATCATCACTTCATGGTGGTAGATCGCAAGACCTTTAAGGTTGAAGTTTCACCTCTCTAATTCACGCTCTACCCTTGGCCCATAACCCGCACATATCTTGTTGAGAGCTACGGGTGTTAGATGAATGTGAAGCATTCTGAAAGTCGTTTAGGCCTGCCAGATGAGGCAATTAACACATATACCCGAGAGTATGAGAGTGCCACCCCCACGTTGATGGAGCTTGGCGTGCATTGCTGACGCTATCTTCATCTGCAGAGATTGCCGTTAAGGAGAGTTCAAAAGTGAATACAGATGTGAAACAAGAAATATCTTTGCCCCAAATTATTCAAGGTGGCATGGGGGTCGGCATATCGCACTGGAAGTTGGCTCGAGAAGTGTCGTTGACAGGTCAGTTAGGTGTTGTTTCGGGGACTGCAATTGATAATGTCCTTGCTCGACGACTCCAAAGTGGTGACGTTGATGCTTCGATGAGAGAGGCAATGCAGCACTTTCCTGATCAAAAAATAATCACTCGCATTCTTAAAAAATTCTTTATTGCCGGCGGAAAAGCTAAAGATCGCCCCTTTATCGCAGTCCCGAAACTCTCAGTGGTCCAAGATTCCAGATCGCAAGAACTCCTAGTTGTGAGTGCGTTTGTGGAAGTCTGGCTGGCAAAGCAAGGCCACGACGGTCAAGTAGGTATTAATTTTCTTCATAAAATTCAGATGGCAAATGGGGCCGCAATTCTTGGCGCCATGATGGCCGATGTAGATTATATTTTAATGGGGGCAGGCATACCGCGAGAAATACCGCAGTTCATATCTGATGTACTAAGTGGCGATGTTGCCAAGATGGTGATCGAAGTAAAGGATGCCGAACATGCAAGTACCATTTCGGTATACCCCAAGGATTTTTTTGGTGGAGCGAAAATAAAATTAGAAAAGCCAAAGTTTTTGGCGATCATTTCTTCGGAAATTCTGGCATCTTATTTAATTCGTGGCGAAGGTGCCCACCCTGATGGTTTTGTCATTGAGACCAGCCAAGCAGGGGGTCACAATGCACCGCCTCGAGGCAAAATGACATTCGACGAATCCAATGAACCTATTTATGGAGTACGCGATATTGCCAACTTAGAAAAAATGCGCACACTCGGATTGCCTTTCTGGCTCGCGGGCGGTTATGGAAAGCCAGAAATGCTAACTAGCGCAATCCAACAAGGGGCAGCGGGCATTCAGGTAGGAACTCTTTTTGCGTTGAGTGAAGATTCTGGTTTTGCACCACACTTGCGATCAGAGTTACTTGCAAAGGCTAATCATTTGGAGCTAGAGATTCATACTGATGTAAAGGCATCACCCACAACTTTCCCGATAAAAATCGTCGAGCTGAAAAATTCGACATCGAACCCGGAAATCTTTGCTGCCCGAATCAAACTTTGCGATCTGGGTTATTTGCGAAGCCCGGTGCAACTAGCAAGCGGTCGTATCGATTACCGGTGCCCCAGTGAGCCCGAAGGCGTCTATCTGAAAAAAGGCGGCGAAGTTGCTAACACGCTCGGGCGTAAATGTTTATGCAATGGGTTGATGGCCAATATTGGCCTTGGACAGCATCGGCTATCGGGCTATGACGAACCACCGCTTGTCACCTTAGGCTCTGAGATTGACGGCATTGCAGAAATGGCGGCTCGTTATGGTTCAGAGTGGTCAGCCAAAGATGTAGTTGCCTATCTATTAGGTAAGTAGCCGCTTGTGTCGGTATTTTAAAGTAAGTGCTCAATACGACTGAGTTTCGCGCATGGAGTAGGAGTAAAACCCGCCCTTGGGAAATTTTAAGACTCATGTTAGATGTTATTTTCATTTTTCAAGTAATAATTGACCTCAGATTGGCGCTTATATATGTGCCTGCATTTATTTGGAGAAGTCAATGGGGAAACCTTTTATAGGTAATTCCGCTATTGACGAGCCGGAAAGCGGGATGGAAGCAGTTCTTGCTTCCGCTAAGTCGGGAGATCAAGTGGCATTTACGCAAATCTGGCGAGAGCTAAACCCGCGTGTCTCCAGATTTGTTCAGTTCAAAACTTACGGAAATCGCATCGATTATGAAGAGGTAGTTTCCGAAACATGGCTTGGAGTTGCCAAGGACATTCGAAAGTTCAATGGTGATTTTAAGGAACTTACTTCTTGGATTTTCACAATTGCGCGAAATCGCATGGTTGATGCCGCTCGCAAGCGTGATCGAAGTATTGATACAAATGAATTATCAGCCGAAGCCTTTTGGGTTTCAAGTGCTACCGATATTGAAGGCGATTATCAAGTTGCAGAAGGAATCCAGGAGATTGTGAGCCTCATTAATCAGCTTCCACTTGCGCAGGCCGAAGTGATTCTGTTGAGAGTGGTATCAGATTTATCGGTTGAAGAGACGGCAAAGATCATAAAAAAGAATGCCAATTCAGTGCGAGTTTTGTCGCATAGAGGGCTGGCATCGCTAAGAGAAATGATTGGAGACGCACATGACAAATCCTGACGATTTATTTAGTGAGGACCCAATTTTCACATCTCTGCGCGCACTAGCGGTGCAGCCAAATAGCGATCAGATTCCGCAACATCTCATTAGCGCCTTTAATGCGCACAGCCTCGATCAGCCACGAATAAAGTATGGCAAGCGCGCGTTATTTGCACTGCTAGTTGCAATCGTGGTGCTGCCTTCGCTTTCATATGCGCAATTGCTTCCAAATGCGGTCGACCAGGTAGTTAAGCGCGTCCAACAAATTCTTATTGCCCCTATTAAAACTATCTCGAATTTAGTCGTAAACCTGGTCACGACCCCGGAACCGATTTCGCCAACGACAACCGGCCAAAATACTGATGGAACGGATGAGAGCGACCCAGCTAACGAAAATAAAGGTGGCGAGCAAGATAATTCCAAACCAACAAAAAATTCGGATGAAGATGGCGACCCGGTTTCGCATCCCACTTCGAAGAAAGAAGAATCGCCGTCGTCGCGATCCGAGGGTAAGTCCACTCCCGCCTCTGCTGGTGATTCGCAGGGTTTAGTGGATGTTAACGATCATAATCCATTGACTAACGGTGATACGGAGCTGCCAGAAGAAACTTCTAACGATTGAGTAATGAATAAGAACCACTTGGCGCTTATATCTATAGGTTCACCACTATAGGTTCACCATAAGAGGAGTTAACATGAAAAAGTTCAGTATCAAGAAGATTAGAGTTATCGGCGCTGCTTTTGCAATTGTCGCCGCTGCCTTCCTAAGTACCCAAGCTTTCGCGGATGTTGCTCCAGCAACCGATCCAACACTCGCCGTTCCTGCAACAGCAGTAATCTCCCCTACTACTGATGTTGCTGGTACCAGCGAAGTTGCAGATAACGAGGAAGCTGATCAGCAATCCGGAAATTACGATGACGAAGCTGATCAGCAATCCGGAAATTACGATGACGAAGATGATGACGCCTCTGATATTGAAGAAGATGACGATTCAGTCGAAGAAGATGACTAAAAACTAAACCCTCTTTAGGAAAGCGCCAAGTCCCCCTTGGCGCTTTCCCTTTGCCCAACCCGGTAATGCAAGACTTTTGCGTGAGGCAGGGGTAGCGTAAAGTCACCGTGCTAACGGCATCTTGCTAAGGGAGCAGTGTAAATGGATAACGAAGAATGGTCATTCGAAACTCGCCAAATTCATTCCGGACAAACACCGGACCCAGTTACTGGTTCGCGAGCGCTACCCATTTATCAAACAACTGCATATCAATTTCGTGATACCCAACATGCCGCAAATCTCTTTGGAATAACGGAAGCTGGCAATGTTTATACCCGAATTAACAATCCGACCCAAGATGCAGTTGAAAAGCGATTGGCTGATTTAGAGGGAGGCGTGGCCGCGCTGTTGGTTGCCTCTGGAATGGCGGCAACTACTTATGCGATTATGAATGTTGCCCAAGCTGGTGATCATGTAGTAACCAGTCGCAATGTCTATGGCGGAACTTACAACTTATTCAATTACACACTCCCGAAGTTTGGTCTGGAGTTCACTTTTGTTGATGATGCCTCCGATTTAGATTCGTGGCGCCGTGCAATCAAACCAAATACCAAAGCCTTCTTTGGTGAAGGAATCTCAAACCCACTCGGTGCGGTCTTGGACATTGAAGGGATAGCCAATATTGCACATGGTGCAGGCGTACCGTGGATTGTAGATAACACCATCGCAACGCCCTATGTCACCCGTCCTATTGAATACGGTGCCGATGTGGTTACTCACTCGGCAACTAAATTTCTCTCCGGCCATGGAACGGCAATGGTCGGTGCGATTGTTGATTCTGGAAATTTCGATTATGCGGCGAATCCAACTAAATTTAAGAGTTTCAATGAACCGGACCCAAGTTACAACGGACTTATCTACGCGAAAGATCTCGGAGTCGGATCTTCTTTTGGCGCTAACCTTGCCTTCATCTTTAAAACCCGGCTGCAGTTACTTCGAGATATGGGTGCTTCCGTCTCACCTTTTAATGCCTGGTTGTTAGCGCAAGGCTTAGAGACTTTGAGCCTTAGAATGCAGCGCCATTTGGAAAATGCGCAAACCATTGCCCAATGGCTAGAAGCACATCCAGATGTCCAACATGTTAGTTATGCCGGACTTGCCTCATCGCAGTGGTACGCCGAAGCAAATAAGTACGCCAACAAAGGTGCTGGCGCAGTAATGGCATTTGAACTACTAGGTGGGGTCGAGGCCGGAAAGAAATTCGTAGAAGGGCTACGACTCTTTTCCCATGTCGCAAATATTGGAGATGTGCGCTCGCTGGTTATTCATCCCGCATCGACAACACACGCACAACTCAGTCCGAAAGAGCAGTTGGCAGCCGGAATCACTCCCGGCATGGTCCGGCTAAGTATCGGTCTAGAGAACGTTGCCGATATTAAGCGTGATCTTGAGTTGGGATTCGCAGCCTGCAAAGTAGAATAGTGTGATCGATAAATGAATGAGGTGTGCAAATGGCTATTGGGAAGTTCCGCTGTACGGTTTTGAACGTCACCGATTTGGAGCGAGGTGAACGATTCTGGACTGAAGTTACTGGGCTCCCCATCCGATTCAGTGCGCTCGGATATCCGACCTCTTACTCGCGGCTCGGCTCGCGCGGGACTGATTCAATTCTGCTTCAGCTGGTTCCAGCCGATAATCCGCCGCCAACTAATAATGTGCACCTAGATTTTTCAGTGGAAGATGTTGATATCGCCGTAGCGCAAGCAGTTGCATTGGGTGCAACTATATTTCGCGAAAAAGGAACCTACCCGCTGGAGTCAACTGAGCCTTACCTAGAATGGGCGGTCATGACTGACCCTTTTGGTAATCAATTTTGCCTTGGTAAAGATCTGCGTTAGCCCAAATTAAGGTAAATCGGCTTTTACTTTAATTCCAGCCAGTCAAATTAAAGTTAGTGCACGAAGTTGTGCCCCGAGTGGGGGTCGAACCCACACTGGGAGGATTTTAAGTCCTCTGCCTCTGCCATTGGGCTATCGGGGCGCTACTTAACTATCGGATAACGGAGGCAAATCTACCGCCCTTTTCGAGTACAGATTCCAACATTGGACGAGTCAATTTTCCGGTAAAGGTGTTCTGTTGGCTGGGGTGGTAACTGGCAATTAGCAGGTATTCATGGCCCTGATGTGAATATTTCACATTGGCACCGTGAGCAAACTTCACTTTTTTAACTGAGTGGCCCAACGCTTTTAGTGTCTTAAAGATCGCATCCCAAGCAAAGGCGCCAAGTGCGACAATTGCTCGCGTTGTTGGAAGAGATAATTCAAGATCAGTTACAAAAAATGGCGCACAGGCATCGCGTTCTTCAATTAGTGGTTTATTGCCAGGGGGTGCGCAACGAACCACGCAAATTATTCTGGTGCCCTTTAATTTTTGCCCATCATTAATTGATGTGCTGGTCGGAATTTTTGCGATACCGATTTTATGCAGCGCGCCATAGAGCCAGTCCCCTGATGAATCACCAGTAAAGATTCGCCCAGTGCGATTTGCGCCATGTGCGCCAGGTGCTAATCCAACAATTAATAATTTAGGTTTCGCTGATCCGAAACCCGGGACTGGTTTCCCCCAATAAATTTCAGCTTCATAAGATTTGCGTTTTACAATCGCCACTTCTTCGCGCCACTGCACTAATCGTGGACAGTTGCGACAAGCGATAATCTCTTGGTCCAGAAGTGGCAAGTGCTTAACCTTGGACAAGTGAACGTGCCATTCCATCCAAAATATCAGACTCGGATGCGATGAACTCTGGCATTCCCGTTACCCGCATAATCTCAGAAAGAACCAATGCGCCGGCGGCAATTACATCAACTCGACCAGGGTGCAGGTACCCAAGAGCTAGCCGCTCTTCTCTATTAGTGGTTAAAAACATTGCCGATGCTTTGTGCACTTGTTCGGCACTTATGGTTGCCAAATGGATTGCGTGGCGGTCGTAATCGATGAGATTAAGCGCGGCAGCGGCAACTGTGGTTGCAGTTCCGGCTACGGCGACCAGGGTTTTTGCTTGGGTAATAGGCACTTGAACGCCAGCTTGGGCTATGGCTTCTTGAATATCAACGCGAGCTGATGCAATCTGATCAGCGGTTGCTGGGTCATTAGCAAAATGACGTTCTGTCATCCGCACACACCCAATATTCACACTTCGTGCTGCTTCAACGGTGTTGGCACCGAAGACAAACTCGGTCGAACCGCCACCAATATCGACAACTAGAAAAGGAGCCAGTGCTGGATCAAAATCTTGAATTGCACCAGCAAAGGAGAGCGCCGCCTCTTCTTCCCCACTAATGACTTCGGGTTCAACTCCTAAACGCTCGCGCACGCCATCGATAAATAGTTGCCGGTTGGTGGCATCACGGGTTGCACTAGTTGCACAAAATCGAATCTTTTCTACCCCGTGTCGTGCGATCTCTGTTGCAAATTTATCTACCGCCGCCAAGGTTCGGGCAATTGCATCGGGATGGAATTGGCCGGTTTCATCAACGCCTTGCCCAAGTCGAACAATCTCCATCTCACGAATAATTTCGTGCAAATTATTTCCTATAACATCTGCAATCAGCAAACGTATTGAATTAGTACCACAATCGATCGCTGCTACTCGCATGGATTATTTTTCCACCACTCCGGCAGCTTTGCCAAAGCTTCATCGCCAAGCGGGTTTACATCAGGACCTGCGGCAAGTGAGTGCGCGACCAATGAATGCAAACACTTAACCCGATTAGGCATCCCCCCAGCTGAAACATTTGCTACTTCTGGCACAGCTACACCGAGAGCAGAACGCGCGGTGATGTATTGATCGTGGGCAGCGGCATAGCCAGCTGCTAATTCGACATCAGTTTCCAGGCGATCATTCATTTCACCCATTAATCCAGTTGTCTCTAAGGTAGAAATTACCGCGGTTAATCGTGGGCAGGTGGCGTAATAAAAGGTTGGGAAAGGAGTTCCATCTTCAAGCCGGGGCGGAGTTTCTACAACTGCCGGCTTTCCACAAGGACAACGGTATGCAACCGCATGGACATCCCGAGGAGTTCGACCTAATTGCCTTTGGATGCAATCCAGGTCTGCCAGCGTAACTTGCCTCATTGATCACCGGATTCACTTATTGATGCAATTAATCTGGCATACCAAGGTTGACCATCGGTTAGCGCACTTGCAATTTTGGTTGTTCCTGGTTGGGTATTTGTAGTTGAATCATCAATCACGATGTACTGACGCTCTCCTGGAAGCACAAAGTGCAACCGTTCACGTGCTTGCGACTTTATATACTCCGGATCTTGCCAAAGTGATAACTCATCGCGAGCTTTCGCCAGCGCGGTGTTGTCGGCTGAAAGCTGCGATTTCAATGAACTTATCTGTGCTCGCTGCGTGAAATAATGCTTCACCGGCGGCGCAATCGCTAATGCAAGAATGAAAAAAATTACCGCAAATGCCAAAGCGCGATTAGAGGTACGCCGACGACCAAAATTAAGCTGCCGGCCTGCCATAACTGACTCTTAACCCTTAAAACGTGGGAAAGCGGCACGCCCTGCGTATCGACCGCCCGCTGCTAACTCTTCTTCGATCCGAAGAAGTTGGTTGTACTTGGCTACTCGTTCGGTGCGGGCAGGTGCACCAGTTTTGATCTGGCCGCAGTTAAGGGCAACGGCCAAGTCGGCAATAGTCGTGTCCTCTGTTTCACCGGAACGGTGGCTCATCATGGTGCGATAGTTAGCGCGGTGCGCCATCTCTACCGCATCGATTGTTTCGGTCAAAGTTCCGATTTGGTTAACCTTTACTAGTAGCGCATTGGCGGTGTTTTCCGCAATTCCACGGGCCAGCCGCTCTGGGTTAGTTACAAAAAGGTCATCGCCAACGATTTGAATGCGGGAACCAAGGAGTTTAGTCATTTCGGTCCAACCGGCCCAGTCCTCTTCATTGAGCGGATCTTCAATCGAAAGGATTGGGTAAGCATCAACTAGCGATGTGTAATAGGCGATCATTTCATCGGAACTCTTTGCCGCACCTTCAAAGGTGTACTTGCCGTTGTCGTAGAACTCAGTTGCCGCAACGTCCATCGCAAGTGCAATGTCAGTACCTGGCTTAAATCCGGCGGCGGTGATCGCTTCCAGAATCAAGTCAAGTGCGGCACGATTGCTATCCAGGTTTGGCGCAAATCCACCTTCATCACCAACCGATGTAGCAAGACCGCGCTGCTTAAGTACTGCTTTGAGTGCGTGATATATCTCGGCACCCCAGCGAAGTGATTCCCGGAAAGTTGGCGCACCAATTGGTGCAATCATGAACTCCTGAATATCAACATTTGTATCCGCGTGGGCGCCGCCATTTAGAATGTTCAGCATTGGAACTGGCAGCACATGTGCATTTGGCCCACCCAAGTAGCGGAACAATGAGAGATCTACCGACTCTGCTGCTGCCTTTGCAACTGCAAGTGAGACTCCGAGAATTGCATTTGCCCCAAGTCGGGATTTGTTTTTTGTGCCATCTAATTCGATCATCGCTGCATCAATCAGGCGTTGATCTTGGGCATCAAAACCAATAATTTCTGGAGCGATTTCATCATTTACAAAGGCGATCGCTTTTTCAACTCCTTTGCCAAGGTAACGCTTGCCACCATCGCGAAGTTCTGCAGCTTCAAAAGCACCGGTTGATGCACCACTTGGAACGGCTGCGCGTGCTTGGGTGCCATCCTCTAATTGGATTTCGACTTCAACCGTTGGATTGCCACGGGAATCAAGAATTTCACGGGCCCCGAGAGCTTCAATAATTGCCATGTGCGTTTCTCCTTTGAGTTTTTAACTTATTGCCGAGCTCAACCCTGAAATCGCACCGAGCTAACTGGGTCAATCCTACCGTGAGTTATGCCGGATCAATTTGTTGGCTGATCCGCATGGCCTGCTTGCGAAGGGCGGCTTCGGCATCAATGCCGTTGGTGTGAGCCCAAGCGATGACTGCCAGCAACGCCTGGCCCACAGATGTTTCGTCAGCAACTATGCCAAGTGAAACTGCATCAGGGGTGAGAACTTCAACATGGTTTTTTTCGGCGCGAGACAACAGTTTTTCAATTAGCGGCAGCGCTGGTTGCGACATCGCTACGCCATCGAGCGGTGAGGTGCGTCCTTTTTCCTTCTTCTTAATCTCTTCCCAATTTTCTAAAACTTCTTGGGCATCTCGAACTTGCCTACCTGCAAAAACATGGGGATGCCTGCGAATTAATTTATCGGCGATGCCCTGGGCGACATCTTCTATTGAAAACGGATCAACCTGATCCTCCTGGGCCATTCGCGCATGGAAATAGACTTGCAATAAAACATCGCCAAGTTCTTCCCGCATATCAACCCGATTGCCACTTTGAACTGCATCTACAAACTCGTAGGACTCTTCCAGCAGGTACTTCAGAAGTGATTCGTGGGTCTGCGCCCCATCCCATGGACAGCCACCAGGGGAGCGCAAAGTGTTCATCACTTCAACAAGTCGTTGAAGCTGTGAACCTGCCATCAGGGTTTGCTTACTTGCCAGATGGAGTAACGGCGGATCCAGCCGCGTCAGTTGCAACTACATCAGCGATTTTCGCATCCCATTTGCCATATCGTGGATTTACGGTAACGCCAATTTCTTTAGCTTTTGCAATAACTAACTTCTGAATTTCGGTACCAACTTGATCTTCAGTTAGGCCACTACCAACTAACGCCTTGCTAATCTTTTCTGAGAATGAGATAGCTTCAATGTATAAATCCAAGTCACCTGGTGCGATTCCGGCACCTACTAGCGCGCTTGGAAGTTGTTTGGCTCCACCTACCTGATCCACAATGCTGGCGCGACGGGTATCGATTTCAGCTTTCGAGACACGCAGTTTTAGTTCGCTACCAAGTTCACGAAGGAGAGCTCCTAATAGATGAAAACGAAGTTGTGAGCGATTAAGGATTTCGCCGGTCTCAAGTTGCATCTGGGCCGTATCCACTTTTGTGCGTTCTGCCAGAATTGCATCAATACTTGTCTGCACCGTGGCTTGGGTAATCTTGGCATCGCCCACGGTTGCTGCGGCACCAACTTGCGCACAACCGGCAAGTAAAAGGGTGGTTAAGGCGGCTACCACAAAATTCTTCACTCTGAACTTAGGTTTCTTCACTATGAACTCGCTTTCGGTGCTTGACCAAGTTGGCTGAGAGCCTCAACGACCCAGGCCAGAAGAGAAGTATCCACTATTTCCGGGGCATTCTGAGACGGATCCCAGGTCGATACCTTCGGCAATGCGACTAATACGGTGCTGGTAGCGCCTTTATAGAGCGATCCTGGATATAAACGTGAGAGACGTAACTGCCTGGACTCGGGCAAGTTCAATGGTGCTACTCGTAGGAACTTTCCCTGTATGGCTACTGCCGTTAATTTGAGCGCTTTTGCTTGTGCGCGCAGCGATGCAACACCGAGCAAAGCTTTTGCTTCATCTGGTAATTCGCCAAATCGATCCAGCAGTTCAGACTCGATTGCAGCCACATCGGCTGGTGATTTCACATCAGCTAATCTTCGATACAAATCAAGTCGTAACCGTTCGCCGGGGACATAATCAGTGGAAAGGTGGGCGTTAATTGGCAGTTCAACTTTGCACTCGGAAATCTTTTCTTCGGTTTCGATAATCCCAGACTTGTACTCCTGAACCGCTTCACCAACCATTCGCATATATAAATCAAATCCAACATCTGCAATGTGGCCTGATTGTTCACCACCTAAAAGATTTCCAGCACCACGAATTTCCAAATCCTTAAGTGCAACCCGCATGCCTGAACCTAATTCGGTATTAGTTGCAATTGTGGTTAGTCGCTCATGCGCTAACTCAGAAAGTGGTTCATCTGCTTGGTACAGGAAGTAGGCATAGGCCCGCTCGCGGCCACGTCCAACTCGACCGCGAATCTGGTGGAGTTGGGAAAGACCAAAGCGATTTGCCCGCTCTACAATTAAGGTGTTTGCGTTCTGAATATCTAAACCGCTCTCAACAATTGTTGTGCACACCAAGACATCAAAGTCACGATTCCAGAAAGCCAAGATCACATCTTCTAATTCACCCTCAGACATCTGACCATGAGCAACCCTAATTCTTGCTTCCGGGACTAGTTCTTGCAGATGCAGCGCGGTGCGATCGATACTTTCAACTCGGTTGTGTAGATAAAAAATTTGGCCATCGCGCAAGAGTTCCCGGTGAATTGCTGCAGCAATTTGTGCTTCCTCAGCTGGGCCGACATAAGTAAGGATTGGGTGGCGCTCTTCCGGCGGGGTAGTAATTGTGGACATCTCACGAATTCCAGTTACCGCCATTTCCAGGGTACGCGGAATAGGTGTAGCCGACATAGCTAATACATCAACCGTTGTCCGAAGCCTCTTTAGTGACTCCTTTTGCTCCACCCCAAACCGCTGTTCTTCATCGACAATTACCAGACCTAGGTCTTTAAACTGCACATCATTGGAAAGGATTCGGTGGGTTCCGATAACAACTTCAACACTTCCCGCGGCTAACTGCGCCAGAATCTCTTTATTCTCTTTCGCAGTGTTAAAGCGGGACATGCCCGCTACCATGATTGGAAATCCAGCATATCTTTCAATAAAAGTTTTAGTGTGTTGTTGCACTAATAACGTCGTTGGAACTAGAACTGCAACTTGTTTGCCATCTTGCACCGCTTTAAATGCAGCTCGAATCGCAATCTCAGTTTTTCCGTAACCAACATCTCCGCAAATAATGCGATCCATTGGGTACGGGCGTTCCATGTCACGCTTAACATCATCAATTGATGACAACTGATCTGGCGTTTCAATATATGAAAATGAGTCCTCTAATTCGCGTTGCCAAGGCGTATCGGGTGAAAAAGCAAAGCCAGGAGAACTTGTCCGGGCTGCGTAAAGCCGGATTAATTCACCAGCGATTTGTCGGACCGCTTTCCGAGCTCGACCCTTTGCCTTCTGCCATTCACCACTACCGATTCGATGCACAGTCGGGGCTTCCCCACCAACATACTTTGAAACTTGTTCCAAGGTGTCGGTTGGCACAAAAATACGGTCGCCGGGTAGACCTCGTTTTGCGGGGGCATATTCAATTATTAAATACTCTCGAGTTACACCTCCGATGGTGCGCTGTAATAACTCAACGTATCGACCAATTCCATGTTGTTCATGAACCACAAAATCGCCACCTCGAAGTTCCAGCGGATCAATTGTTTGTTTTCGTTTTGTTGGCAACCGTTCGCTATCTCTAACACTGCCCTTGCTTCCAGTTAAATCACGTTCAGTCATGAAGATGAGTTGATCGGTTGGACTCTCAAAACCATGGGCAATAACCGAAGTAGTTAAGTGAATACTCCCCTTTGTCGGTGTTGCCAGTAATTTTTCAACAATTTGTACTGGCAAATCAGCGGCACGAAAGATACCGGCATATCGCTCCAACATTCCATGGCCATGGGTGGCAAATACAACGGTGCGGCGCTCTTGCAGGGATTGGCGTAGAACCTCAACGGTTCGTTCAATATCGCCGCGCATCGGATCAATTGCGGCATAATCCAAAAAGGTGGTGTCAGTATTTAAATCGGTGCCGAAAGGACTTAATTCACTTGCTTTAATTCCGTGCCGAGTTATTTCTTCCGTCAATCCGTCCCACGAAATATAAGTGGCAAGTCCATGATGAACTGGTGCGACCGCTCCGTGAGCGGCATTCGACCAGGAAGCATTTAAAAACTCCTCATTTGTTGCCAGCAAATCAGCTGCACGAGAGCGAATACGTTGTTCATCAATAAAAACAATTTGCGTATTAGCGGGCATTCGGGACAACAAACTTTCGGTTTCAGCAATAAGCAATGGAATTAGCGACTCCATGCCTTCAAAAACCATGCCCTCGCTGATTTTTTCCAACATCTCGGCTGCACCTGGATACTCATGTTTTAGCGCAATCGCGCGATGCTTAACTTCAGCCGTCAATAAAAGTTCTCGGCAAGGGTAAATATCAACACTTCCAACTACTGGTTTAAAGGTACGTTGATCTGCAACTTCAAAAAAACTCAAATCTTCAATCTCATCACCAAAGAAATCGATCCGGATCGGATGATTGCTAAGTGGCAAGAATAAATCAACAATTCCACCACGTACGGCAAACTCCCCTCGACGCTCAACTAAATCTGTTCGGGAGTAGGCAAGTGCGGAAAGATGTCGCACAAGTTCATCAAGTGATTGTTCGTTACCAATTTCCAACCTCAGTAATGGCGCCGAACCTAGATTGCTAATGATTCGATGAATTGCACCGCGAACCGGTGTGACGACAATTGGATTTATTTTTTGTTCATCTTTTAAGGCATATAAGGTTTGAATTCGCTTTGCCACAGTATCGCTACGTGGGCTTAGCCGCTCATGGGGCAGAGTTTCCCACGCTGGAAACTCCAAAACATTGTCGTAGAGTTCGCCAAGTTCATTGACTAAATCTTCGCTGCTTCGGCTTGAGCTTGTTACTACCAAGATCGGATGCAAGGATGCACGCGCGGCTAGCAAGAATGGATATGTCGATTGCGGCGCCACAATGTGAGATGAATCCAATTTAATGGGAAGCACTGGAATTAATCCACGCACACTCGCCTCCAATGCCTTAAGGCCCCAACATCCGAAACCGGAGGGGGCTAATAAAGCACAGTCTAATTGCTTTTAGGTACCACCTTAAAAATAAGTTTTGTGCGCACGGGGTCGTACCTGAGAGGATTGCCCAATGAACCAGAGTCATATCGCAGCAGATGATGCGAGCCTGCGCAGCGATGTCCGCCGTCTCGGGGATTTACTTGGCCAAACCTTGGTGCGGCAAGAAGGACCAGAACTACTTGAATTGGTAGAAGCAGTTCGCAGAGCTGTTCGGGAAGGCTCAGGAGATCAAGTTCTTGCAAAGATTTCAGTTGAAGATTCGGTACAGCTAGTGCGAGCGTTTAGTACTTACTTCCATTTGGCCAATGTGGCTGAACAAGTTCACCGTGCCCGAGTTCTTGCCCAAGCTCGCGCAACTGGTGGTTCCTGGCTGGCGCGCGCGGTTGATCGAATCGAAGATGCACTAACTATGCAAACACCTGGACACGAGTTAACAAAAGCGGAAATTGCCCAATGGGTGGGTGCAATGTCGGTACGTCCAGTTTTTACCGCTCACCCAACTGAAGCAGCGCGCCGTTCAGTCTTAAATAAGTTGGGCAGTATCGCGAGTTTACTAGATGACCCAAGTAATCCTTCGCAACAAGATCGCTTGGCAGAAACTATTGATTTATTGTGGCAGACCGATGAACTTCGTTTAGGTCGACCAGAACCACTTGATGAAGCCTTAAATGCTTTGTACTACTTAGATGACTTATTTAGCCACACAGTCCCAGAAGTCTTAAATGACTTTGCTAAAGAGTTAAAGCGAATCGATGTAGAACTTCCTATTACCGCCCGCCCATTATCATTTGGTAACTGGATCGGTGGCGATCGTGATGGCAATCCAAACATAACCGCTGAAGTAACTACCGATGCCATGGTTTTACAGGTTGGCCATGCGATTCGCGTGACAATTGCCGCAATGGATACTTTGCGCCAGTTGTTGTCGGTTTCAACAAAGATTGTTGGAGCAACCCCTGAGTTAACTGCTTCAGTTGAAAAGGATTTAAAAAATATTCCTGAATTTGAACTACGCTTTTTACGTCTAAATGCCGAGGAGCCTTACCGATTAAAGGCAACCGCGATTGTTCACCGTTTGGCTCTTACCCGCAATCGCCACGCCAATGGCGGCGACCATGTTCCAAACCGCGATTATGCAAATACGTCAGAGCTTCTGGCCGATCTACTTTTAATGCGTGCTTCTCTGCTTGTCCATCGTGGCGAACTGATTGCTACCGGCTTACTTGAGCGCACTATTCGCACAGTTGCCGCTTTCGGCATCAATCACGCAACCATGGATGTTCGTGAGCACTCAGATGCACACCACTATTTATTAAATCAAATCACCGGTTTCGATGGATACCTGGAAAAGAGTCATACTGAAAAATTTGAACTTCTGACCAGATTACTTGCTGACGGTACGGTGCTTGATACCACCACTCTTGATGTATCAGGAAAGAAAACTCTCGATACCTTCTTGGCAATTAATGATTTGATTGATCGTTTTGGACCAGAAGCAATCGAGAGTTACATCGTGTCGATGACTAAAGGTGCTGATGATCTAGTGGCTGCAGTAGTGATTGCTCAACAAGCTGGCCTAGTTTCACTTAAAGCACAAAAGGCTCGAATTGGTTTTGTTCCGCTGCTTGAGACCGTTGCAGAGCTTAGATCATCAGGTGAAATTCTGGAAAAGCTTTTAAGTAATCCCTCCTACCGAGCGGTCGTTGCCTTACGTGGTGATGTGCAAGAAGTAATGCTGGGTTATTCAGATTCAAATAAAGATGCCGGAATCGCAACTAGCCAGTGGGAAATTCACCGTGCGCAACGCTCATTACGCGATATTGCCATGAAGTATGGCGTGAAACTTTGTTTGTTCCATGGTCGCGGTGGCTCGGTTGGTCGCGGCGGCGGCCCAACCTATGAAGCATTGATCGCATTGCCATGGGGATCTGTCGATGGAGCGATCAAGATGACAGAACAAGGCGAAGTAATTAGCGATAAGTATGCGCTGCCATCCCTTGCTCGAGAAAATATTGAATTAATACTTGCGGCATCACTAGAGGCAACCGTGCTAAATCGTGGTCCACGGCAAACTCAAGATCAATTGTCAGCGTGGAGCAATTGCATGCAACTGGTTAGTGATGCTGCCTATAAGCAGTACCGATTCTTGATTGACCAACCTGATCTTCCGGCATACTTCTACGCATCAACTCCAGTTGAGCAATTAGGGGAGATGTTCTTGGGATCACGACCATCGCGCCGACCAGATGCGGCCAGTGGACTTGATTCATTACGTGCAATTCCATGGGTATTTGGTTGGACCCAATCTCGCCAGATTGTGCCGGGCTGGTTTGGCGTGGGTTCTGGTTTAAAGGCAGCACGCGAGGCTGGTCACGCTGATCTCTTGGAACAGATGCTCAGTGATTGGCACTTCTTCACCACATTCATTAGTAATGTGGAAATGACACTGGCAAAGACTGATCTAGTGCTGGCCCAACGCTATGTGGAAACACTTGTGCCGAAAGAGCTACACCATTTCTTGCCGGAAATTCAGGCAGAGTTTGATTTAACGGTTTCCGAAATCTTACAGCTAACCGGCAAACACGCTTTGCTGGGAGATCAAGAAATCCTGGCACGCACTTTGCAGGTTCGCGATGCCTATCTTTCGCCAATTCATTTATTGCAGATCAACTTGCTCAAGCGAGTGCGTGATGCCGGAGAATCAGCTGATCCAGTTTTGCGCAGAGCACTTTTGCTCACGATAAATGGTGTTGCTGCCGGCCTTCGAAATACAGGTTGATCAACTATTAAAGTTTTGCTGAGTTAGTTCAAGACCTTTAGAAATCAAAGACTCAACGACATCTGCGCCACGAACAATAAACTCGCCTAAATCTTTTTGCTCTACCTTTGAAAAAGCCTTTAATACAAAATCAGCTGGATCTTGCTGGCCTATTGGGCGACCAATACCTAAACGAATTCGATAATACTCAGCGGTGCCAAATGCTGAAGTCATTGATTT
This sequence comes from Actinomycetes bacterium, assembly GCA_043776875.1. Taxonomy (GTDB): domain Bacteria; phylum Actinomycetota; class Actinomycetes; order Nanopelagicales; family Nanopelagicaceae; genus Planktophila. The sequence goes on along the minus strand of JAYVQU010000019.1, from coordinate 94,499 downwards.
AAGACCATTGTGGCCACTGTCGCCACCTGCAATTTTAGAACGGATCGCAGCAAATGGAATATCCAACTCATCATGTAGTGCGATTATCTGGTTAGGTTCAATGGAATAAAAATTTGCTAAAGCTTTAATCGGGCCACCGGTTTCATTCATGTAGCTCTTTGATTTTGCAAGAATTACAGAATAGGTGTCAATTCCAACCCTTAATTTAAAGGCGGCAATATCGGTGCGTGATTTATGCGCTAAAAGTCTGCTGGAATGACGCTTGGCTAATTCGTCGATTACCATCTGGCCGATGTTATGACGTGAGGCAGCGTATTGATCTCCTGGATTTCCCAGTCCGATTACCAACCACGTCATAACAACAGAGCCTAAGGGTTAAGCCTCCTACTTATCGGTTTCAACGGCTACTGCAGGTGTTACCGCATCAACTGCTGCAGGTGCAGCTACTTCTTCTGCTGTCGCAGTTGCCTTCTCAGACAAGTGAACAACGATTGTCTTTGGATCAGATTCAAGTTCAACGCCTGCTGGCAGCTTTACATCTGATGCGTACCTGGAAGTACCTGATGCCATTGCCTGGATATCGACCTCGAGGAAGTTTGGAATTGATGACGCGTCAACACGTACATCGATTGTGTTGTGTACGTGCTCCAGGATTCCATCACGATCATGCTCACCAATGGTGTGAACCGGAACTGAAACAACCACTTTTTCGCCACGACGAACTAGAACTAGATCGATGTGCTCAAGGATTTGCTTTAGTGGATCCCGAACGATTGCCTTTGGAAGTGTTAGCTCGCTCTTGCCATCAATTGTGATGTCGAGAAGAACGTTTGCCTGCTTCAATGCAACGCCGAGTTCGCGTGCTGAAAGCGTGATGTGCTGTGGCTTCTCACCGTGACCGTAGATAACTGCCGGAACCAAACCATCGCGACGTGCACGACGTGATGCGCCCTTACCAAATTCAGTACGGGTGGTGCCGGTGAGCTTGATTTCTGCCATTTTTAAATCTCCTCAATTAACTTGGTTACTTCGGTGGCTACACAAAGTTCCAGCAGGAGAAAACTCTCTTACCCGTCGATTACGGAAAGCTATTCGCTACCCTCGCCAGAACAAGGCGAAGAGTATCTTTTGGGAAGGCATTGAAGCAAATTTGTGCTTAGGAGTGGCCGTCAAAAAGGCTCGTGACAGATCCATCTTCGAAAACCTCGCGAATTGCGCGGGCTAAAAGTGGTGCAATTGAGAGCACCGTTAAATTATCGAATTTTTGCTCCTCCGAAATTGGCAAGGTGTTGGTGGTGACAATCTCTGATGCCCGACAGTTCTTCAGCCGATCGACCGCCGGCCCGCTAAATACGGCATGGGTAGCCGCGATGATTACATCCTTGGCACCGGCATCAAATAATGCTTCTACCGCCTTTGTAATTGTGCCTGCAGTATCAATCATGTCATCAATAACTACACATGTTTGGCCCTCGACATCGCCAACTACGCGACCTATAGCTGATTCATTTGGAATACGTGGGTCACGAGTTTTGTGAATAAATGCGATTGGGCACCCACCAAGTAGATCAGACCAACGTTCGGCAACACGTACTCGACCAGAATCTGGCGAGACGATTGTTAATCGCGTGCGATCAACTTTGCTGCCAACATAGTTAGCCAGCATTGGAAGTGCAAAAAGATGATCAACTGGACCATCAAAGAAACCTTGAATTTGTGAGGTATGAAGATCAACTGTCATTATTCGATCTGCGCCAGCGGTTTTGAAAAGATCGGCCATTAAGCGTGCGGTAATTGGTTCACGTCCACGACTTTTTTTATCTTGACGGGCATAACCGTAGAAAGGTGCAACAACGGTGATTCGTTTTGCCGAAGCGCGCTTTAACGCATCAACCATGATCAGTTGTTCCATTATCTGCTTGTTGACCGGATTTGTGTGGCTTTGAATTACAAAAGCATCACAGCCACGAACAGACTCTTCGAAGCGAACAAAGATTTCGCCATTTGCAAAGTCATAGGCAGATGTTGGCGTTAGTGGAATACCTAATTCTGCCGCAACCTCATCAGCTAATTCCGGAAATCCGCGGCCCGCAAAAAGACGTAATTTTTTTTCAGAGGATAAACGGATCTCGCTCATATATTTAGCTCCACTTACTTCTCATTTTTATCGATGCTTGCTTCGGCGGCTCGTGCAGATTGCGTGCCCGAGCGTTTGCGCAGGACCCAACCTATTACATTTCTCTGCTTTGCTCGGCCAACACCAATCGCCCCGGCCGGAACATCTTCAGTAATGACAGATCCAGCAGCGGTGTATGCACCATCGCCGATCGAAACTGGGGCGACAAGTATTGAGTCGCTGCCGATTCGGACCTGATCACCAACAGTCGTGTGGTGCTTTTCAACTCCATCGTAATTAACAAAGATGGTTGCCGCACCAATGTTGCTTCCTGCGCCAATAGTTGCATCGCCCACATATGAAAGGTGAGGCACCTTTGAACCGGGACCAAGCGACGCGTTTTTCATCTCTACAAATGCACCAACTTTGCTGGCCTCGCCAAGCACCGTTCCTTGGCGCAAGTAGGTAAATGGGCCAACTATGGCACCTTCACCAATAATGGCTTGAGTGGCGATTGACTCCAACACCTTTGCGCCAGCTCTTACATCGCAATCGGTAAGGGTTGTGCGTGGCCCAATTACTGCACCAGTGGCGACCTTTGTACTGCCAAAAATAGAAGTTCCTGGGTGAAGTGTTACATCATTTGAAAGCTCGACCGCTGCATCTATCCACGTTGTTGTTGGGTCGATAATTGTTACACCAGCAAGCATCCAATAATCATTAATTCGATCACGAAGTAGCGCTGCGCTTTCGGCAAGTTGTACGCGATCATTAACACCTAGCGTTTGGGTGAAATCATCAATCATAATCGCGGCAATTGATTCGCCAGCATTCTTAAGAATTCCTATTACATCTGTTAAGTAAAGTTCACCCTGCGTATTTGCATTTGTTAACTTTCCAATAGCTGCCACTAACTTTTCGCCATCAAATGCAAAAACACCGCTATTAATCTCAAAGATGAATTTTTCATCTTCATTTGCATCCTTTTCTTCAACAATTCGCAACAGTTCATCGCTACCGTCGCGGATGATTCGTCCATACCCAGTTGGATCAGGGAGTTCGGCGGTTAAAACAGATGCGGCAAACTTTCCGGCGGTATGTGAAGCTACTAATAGTGCCAGTGAAGCGCCAGTCAACATTGGTGTATCACCAGCAAGAACTAAGACAGTTCCCTTTGGACAGTTTCCAGCGAGCGCTAACTGCGTCGCATGGCCAGTACCGCCACGAGCTTCCTGAAATACTGTTGTGGCCTCTGGTGCAATTACTGCAATGTGGGCTTCCAGCGCCGCGCGACCAGATCCGATAACGATGCGTACCTCTGCTGGCTGTAATTGATTAACCGCGTGCAGAACATGTCCAAGAAGTGAGCGTCCGGCGACTCGGTGAAGCACTTTGGGAGTTGCCGACTTCATTCGTGTGCCTTCACCTGCTGCCAGGACAATCACGGTTTGTACGGACATGAGTGAACTCTATCGGTGGCTCCGCCACCAGGTATCGATCCTGGACCCTGGGCTTCAAAGGCCCATGTGCTAGCCACTACACAATGGCGGAACCCGTATTCTCCCTCATAAAAGGTGGTGCTCCTAACCACCTGAGAAACTAATTTGGCGAAATTACCTTCGCCCCGGCCACCGGGCCATATGCCCGAACAACGCTGCCTACTACCCCGCTCGCGGTTAAAGCCACCGCTAACTCAAGTCCAGCTTCTTCATCTGCGACCAGAAAGGCAACGGTTGGGCCAGAGCCGGAAACGATTGCACCCATTGCTCCGTACTCCTGACCAACATCTAAGACCAATCGAAGCGCAGGTCGTAAGGAACAAGCTGCCGGTTGCAAGTCATTGACCAGCGCAGCACCAACTGCAGGTGCATCGGCGGCAAGTAGTGCTTGCATTAATCCCTCGTGTGTTTGCGGTTCAATGATTTCAAGTTCTGCACGTAAGCGATCACACTCGGCGTAAACGGCGGGAGTAGAAAGTCCTACCGGAGAGAGTGCAAGCACCCAGTGATAGGTACCGCGCGAGAGCGCTGCCGTTAATTGATCGCCATGTCCAGTGCCAATTGCAGTTCCACCACTCAACATAAAAGGCACATCGCTGCCAATCTGCGCGGCGATTTCAACCATCTCTTCCCGCGTCATTCCGAGTGAATACAGATAATCAATCCCAACAATTGTTGCAGCGGCATCAGCACTGCCACCTGCCATACCGCCGGCAACTGGAATTGATTTTTTAATTTCAATGTGAGCATCAATACTTAAATCGTACTCTTTCGAGATTAGTGCCACTGCTTTTGCAGCCAGGTTATTTGCATCTGCCGGGACGCCATTACTCTGTTCGCCGGAAACTCTGATTGATAGCCCAGCTCCAAGTTCCGCGAATTTGATTGTGACATCATCAAAAATCGAAATAGCTTGAAAAACTGAAACTAAGTTGTGATAACCATCAGCTTCTTTTGGTCCGACCGACAGTTGCAGATTGACCTTTGCGGGTACGCGAACGGTCACACTATTAACTGGCATGGTGAGACCCTATAACTGCAATTAGAAAATGTCAGGTGCAACGGCCGCGATCTGGCAAAATCCTTGAATTTCTAAAGCCTCACCACGGAGTGTGGGGTCGATCCCGGCCTTCATCAAAATCTCCTCCGCCGCTGAAGATGAGCCGTAGAGCCCAGAAAGAGCTGACCGCAGCATCTTTCTTCGCTGAGCAAAGGCATTATCAATAATCGTGAAAACCTTTGTTCGTAACACTTCACTTCCAGGTGTTTCACGCCTGGTAAATCCCACTAGTTTTGAATCAACGTTAGGCGCGGGCCAAAAAATCGAACGAGATACGGTGCCAACATTTTTCACATCTGCCCACCAGGCTGCCTTCACACTTGGGATTCCATACTCCTTTCCACCTGGCTTTGCGGCAAGTCGATTAGCGACTTCTGCCTGGACCATTACGACACCTGACCTGATACTCGGAAACTTTTCCAGCAAATTCAGTAGTACTGGAACCGAAATGTTATATGGCAAGTTTGCGACTAAAACCGTTGGCTGCTGCGGTAGATCATTAATCGCTAAGGCATCTTTATTTATTACGGTGAGATTTTCGGGATGCTCAAAGTGCCGCGCAACTGTTAGCGGAAGTTGTCCAGCAAGTCGCGGATCGATTTCAACCGCAATTACCGCCTTTGCCTTTTCTAACATGGCTAATGTCAAGGAGCCAAGACCTGGTCCGATCTCTAATGCAATGTCATCACTTGTAACTTCTGCGATGCGAACTATCTTTGTGCAAATATTTGAGTCAATCACAAAGTTTTGTCCTAAAGATTTTGACGGCCTGAGATCTAACATGGCGGCAAGTTCGCGGATCTGTGCCGCACCTAGCAATGTCATGGTGCGAACGATCCGAAAATACGTTCGGCGTTATTTCCTAAAGCTGTTGCTAACTCTGCTAAATCTTGATCCCGCTCAGCAGCCATGGCTCGAACAATGTTTGCAATCTGGGCGGGAGTGTTGCCTGCCCCCCGGTGGGGTGATGGCGCCAAGAAGGGAGAATCTGTTTCCACTAGTAATTGGTCGATCGGAACTAGTTTTGCCGCTTCCCGCAATTGGACTGCACTCTTAAAAGTTAAGGTGCCAGCGAAAGACAAAATATAACCGCGCGTTATACAGGTTTTGGCCATTGCGACATCACCGGAAAAGCAGTGAAAGACAGTCTTTTCCGGGGCTCCAACCTCTAGTAGCACCGATAAAACATCATCATGTGAATCCCGGTCATGAATGACCAGGGCTTTATTAGTGCGCTTTGCTAGTTCGATATGCCACTTAAAGGACTCTTGCTGACGTGCTCGAAGTTCAGGTGGGGTGCGGAAGTAATCCAGACCTGTTTCACCGATGGCACGCACGCGTGGGTGTGCGGCAAGTTCTTCAATAATTTTAAGGTCCGCGTACATATCTTCAACTCTTGGCGCTTCGTTTGGATGTAAGGCGACCGCAGCCAAGATAGTTGTATTCCATTTTTCGGCAGCAGCTACACACCATTTGGATTGTTCCGCGGAATAGCCAACCTGAACGATTCGATCCACCTTGACCGATTTTGCTTCTGCAATTACGTCAGCAACAGCTTGTGAATCAAAAGCGGCATCGGTAACGATTTCCAGATGCGCGTGCGCATCAACTGTTGGAACAGGGAGTGGCTCAGGTAATGGAGCGCGCGGACGATCAAGACCGCGGTTGTGGCGATCAGCCATTGTTGTTTAAGCGGTTACTTCTAGTCGTGGGAACAAAACTGGAGTCTTTATAACAACTGAACCAGCAGGTAATTGACCCCATGTTGCAACAGTTGCAATAGATTGTGCGTTTAGATCTCCAAGAACCTTTTGTGCACCAAGACTCTGCCATAAGATTTCGCAGGTCTGTGGCATCACTGGATGCAAAAGCACAGCTAAGGCACGTAGGGATTCAGCGGTGTTGTATAAAACCTCCTCCAGTGCCGCCCTATTTGCCGCATCTTTAGCTAGGACCCAGGGCTCCTTCTCCGTCACATAGCCATTGACCTCTTTACAAAAATCCATAATTGCAACAATGCCACCTTGGAAATCTAGTGCACACATTGCGGCATCAGCCTTGGCAACGGTTTCAACTAATGAACCCTCCAAATCGGCATCATGTGAAACGGGTGGAAGGATCCCGCCGCAATATTTTTCAATCATAGCCGCGCTGCGTGATGCCAGATTTCCAAAGTCATTAGCTAGCTCTGATGTGTAGCGAGCGCTCATATCCTCCCAAGAAAATGAGCCATCGCTGCCAAATGGAATTGCGCGAAGAAAGTAATAACGGAATGCATCCACACCAAAGTGATCTGTGATCTCTTTAGGTGCGATTCCGGTGAGTTTGCTCTTACTCATCTTCTCGCCACCAACTAGCAACCAGCCATGTGCAAAAACTTTCCTTGGAACTTCGACACCTGCTGCCAGCAACATGGCGGGCCAAATTACGGCATGAAAGCGCAAAATATCTTTTCCTACCAGATGAACATCGGCTGGCCACGTTTGGGCAAACTTCTTTCCGCCAGCAGATGCTGGATCATCAGTTAATCCAATTGCAGTTGCATAATTTAGAAGTGCGTCAAACCAAACGTAAACAACTTGATCAGTGTCCCAAGGAACTGGAATACCCCAATTAAATGTTGAGCGAGAAATTGAAAGATCTGAAACACCACCTTCCAGAAAAGAAACAACTTCGTTTCGGGCACTCTCTGGTTGGCAGGCATCTGGGTTGTTTCGATAATGCGCAAGCAAAGGCGCTACAAATGCCGACAACTTAAAGAACCAATTATCTTCATTTACTAATTCAATTGGCTTGCTATGAATTGGACAGCATTTTGCGCCATCAATTTCAATCAAATCGCCAGCAAGTTTAAACTCTTCGCAACCCACGCAATAAGGACCCTCGTACTTTCCAGCATAAATGTGCCCAGAATCTTTAAGTGATTGCAGAAATTTTTGTACCCGTTCGGTGTGACGCTTTTCGGTAGTACGGATGAAATCATCATTGGCAATGTTTAACTGCTCCCAATTTGGTTTCCAGGCATCGGCAACCAGCTGATCCACCCAGGCTTGTGGCGCAACATTGTTGGCCGCTGCCGTGCGCATGACTTTTTGGCCATGTTCATCCGTACCAGTTAAAAACCAAACTGATTCACCTTTTTGACGATGCCAACGGGTCAGGACATCACCGGCAACGGTTGTGTATGCATGTCCAATATGAGGTGCATCGTTGACGTAATAGATCGGCGTCGTTAGGTAGAAGGACTTAGTCACAGGCTCATCTTATTGGCAGCAACGACTGCGGCATAAACCAGGCGTTTTGCAATCGCGAACTCCTCGGCAACGGCAGCGATCGCAGATTTCCGATCCATTCCAGCCGCTTCAAACTCGCGAACTCGCGCCACCATCTCACTTGAGGTTCGTGCAGCGAAGTCAGCAACTGCACCAGCAATTACTAATGTGATTTCCCCTAAAACTTCATTACTATCGGCCCAGTCAAAGAGTTCGGAAAGGGTTCCACGAATACTTTCCTCATACCGTTTTGTCATTTCCCGACAAATCGCCGCCTTACGATCTGCGCCAAAAACTTGCACCGCATCCTTTAGTGAATCTATTAAACGATGTGGCGCTTCAAAGAAAACCATTGTGCGCTCTTCAAATCGGAGCTTTTCAAAGGTGGCAAGTCGGGCACCAGCTGTACGCGGTGGAAATCCTTCAAATGAAAAACGATCGGTGGGTAAACCAGAAAGTGCAATCGCCATGGTTACCGCACTTGGTCCGGGAATTACCGAAACTTCAATCTCTGCTGCAATTGCATCACGCAGCAATCGAAAGCCCGGGTCGCTTATTGTCGGCATTCCGGCATCTGATACAACTAGAACTGTTGTGCCATTTTTTAACTCTGCCAGAAGTTCGCGCGTCCTATCCGCTTCATTGCCTTCAAAGAAAGACACAACGCGTGCCGTAAAAGTTACATCTAGGTCTTGGCAGAGTCGATGAAAACGTCGAGAATCTTCCGCAGCAATTATCGATGCATCAACAATTGCGCTCTTTAATCTGCTACTGGCATCCCTTGGATTTCCCAATGGGGTTGCGGCTAAAATGAGCGTCATACTGTAATCCTCTCAGTAATTTCGGGTAAACGCCCATACTCTTGTCCAATGACTGCTGCCATCGCCCCCCTTCTTATCGCGCTGGCATCCTTTGTGCTACGTCTCTTCAATCTAGCTTCGACTAAAGGATATATTTTTGATGAGGTTTATTACGTAGATGGCGCTCGAGATTTCCTTAAGTATGGAGTTGAGGTAAGTGGCGCAAATCCAGAGTTCATAGTTCATCCACCTGTCGGAAAATGGCTAATCGCTGGCGGAATTCAACTCTTTGGCGATAATGAATTTGGGTGGCGATTTGCAACCGCTGTGTTTGGAACTTTGCTCATTCTGCTCTTTGCCCGATTGGTACATGTTCTCTTTTATTCGCCACTGCTTACCGCATTAGGTGCCGCCCTAATGTCGCTGGATGGGCTGCAACTTGTACATTCTCGAACCGCACTACTGGATTTATTTTTAACATTTTTCACGCTTTTAGGTGTTTACCTTTGGTATCGGAATCGGCACTGGTGGGCCGGTGTCGCATTTGGTTTAGCAATTGGTTGCAAGTGGAGTGCGATTTATTTTGTAGCTGTAATCGGATTAATAACGGTATACCGAATCTTGGTAGCAAACGACATAAGAAAATCACTGAAGAAGCTCGCGCTTGCATTTACAACATACGGGCTGCTTCCAATAGTCGTTTACACTTTTACTTGGTTTGGTTGGTTCATTTCTGATCGTGGTTGGGCTCGTAATTGGTCAAGTAATCCAGTGAGCTCATGGATTCACTACCACTCTGAGATGCTTAATTATCATACTGGTCTGACTGAGAAACATTCATACCAAGCAAGTCCATGGAGTTGGCTTGTAATGGGAAGACCAACTTCATTCTTTTACGACTCTCCCGCGGGCTGTGGTGAAAAAGATTGCGCACGTGAAGTCTTAGCACTGGGCACACCTATTTTGTGGTGGGTTGGCACAGTTGCAATTGCCGTAGTTATTGGTTATTGGATTAAGTCGTTACTGAAACGAGCCCCTAATCAAGCTGCAAATATTGTTGTCATAGGTATAGCCGCTGGTTATCTGCCTTGGTTTGCGATGCAACAGCGCACTATGTTTACTTTTTATGCAATTGTAATTGAACCATTTTTGATTTTAGCGCTTGTGTATTGTGCCAAGCTTTTACTAGACAGTGCATTACAACCCGTAGTTTCGCAAAGTATTATTGCCTCACTGTTTGCTTTAATCTTACTTTGTTTTGTTTACTTTTTGCCTTTATTTACCGGGCAACTCATCACTTACGAGCAGTGGCAATTTCGAATGTGGTTTAACTCTTGGATTTAATTATCTGGGATTTAATTACTCATTAGCTGCGCGTGCTTGCTTTAACCGCTCGACCGCTTCATCTGCTAATTGTTGATCAAAGATCTCGTTGCGCGATGGGGAAGCCGCGGCCAATGCTTGCCGCTCGAGCAACTCTTGCTCCTCTGACCACAGACCAGGAACCGTCAGATCAATTACCCGCTTTGGTGTAACAGCTTTTGGTGCATTGACATAAGTAGGAATCGGAACTTGCCTTGGTTGCCATGAATTGCGAACTGCGGCAGAACCATTTGGCAAAATAACAACACCTTTTAGTTCACGCTCTGAAAGCGGAACCCAATGTTCAGCTAAAACTTTTGGGTGTACAACTTCAGCAAGGTTGGTTGCAGATACTCCTGAACTACGGCGGTGTAACTGAAGTACTCGTCGCTTGTGTACTTGATCGGCAATTACATGTCGTCGTACATTTGCAATGTAGATCAACATTGCTGAAAGCGGAACAAGAGCATACATAAATGGCATTGTGTTCATGACCCCACCTACAAGCGTTGCGACAAATGAGAAAGCTATAAGTAAAAATGTAATTCTGCGACGCAAAAGAGTTTGTCGAATTTTAGCTTCGCGATCAAGGTCAATGTGAATTGCACCTGCAGCTACCAAGCCATGGGGCGATTGGTCTGCAACTATCCGAAGCGCGCTTTTAAAGCGTTCGACTGATTTGCCCGAGAACTCGTTGCGGTCATGGATCCAACGGGGTGCAAAATAGGCGACCCACATACCGATGATCGCAATATAGATAAGTCCCGAAGCCATGATGGATAAATCTAAAGCAATGGGAATGTTTTTCAGGGATTTGAGTGCTACTTAATGGCAGGATTTTCTTTCACAAAACAGATGTGATCTCGCCATTGGCCAGCGATGTGTAAGTACCGAGCTTTTTCTCCCTCCAGCAGGTACCCCGCTTTTTCTGCGACCCTGCGGGAAGGCACATTTTCTGGACGCAAATTTATTTCAACTCGGTGCAGTTTTAGGACATCAAATGCATACTGAGTAAGTTTTTCTACCGCTTTGGTTGTATATCCACGGTTTGCATAATTGTGATCAATCCAATAGCCGATATGGCCACTGCGCATAGCGCCATAGATCACTCCACCTAGCGAAATCTGCCCGATCAACTTCTTGCCCTGCCAAATGGCAAATGAATAGGAACGGCCATTGCGCGCCTCATGATTGAGGATTTTCACCATCTCAAAAAATGAGGGAAGCTGGCTACTGCCCTCATCGCTAATGTACGGAATTGTCGCCTCCCACTGCGAGAGCCATTCCTGGTTCTGGGCCCTGACTTGATCCCATTGCACTCGATCTCGAAAGCGAAGCGGGCGCAAGTAGATCTGCTGGTCCTGTAAGACAATTGGCCAGTGATTTTTCATGGCAAATTAGATATATCTGCGCTCTAAAACTACAACAGTGACTAGATCACCGGTCCTTAGTGAAGTATCTGCTTCGGTAACTGCAATAAAAGCATTTGCATCTGAAAGCGTTGACTGCTCATCTTGATTAGCAAGGGGCACAACTGATTTTCCATCCTCGGCCAAAACCGCACGAATATAGGACCGCATACCCGCTGCCGATTCAATTGGCTTTTCTAAGGCGGCTTTAACCGATGGGCGATGGATTAAAGATGCACCGAGCATCGTTCTGATCATTGGGCGAACAAAGAGTTCGAAGGAAATATAAGCAGCTATCGGATCTCCCGGAAGTGTTACAACTGGCGTCCGGTCTGGACCAATTGTGCCAAAGTTATGGCGTCCACTTGCTTCAATTGCCATATCGATCGTTGTAATCTCACCCAGACTTGAAAGCGTGCGAGTAATCAGATCAAATGAATCATCGTTGCATTCGCCACTAACAATTATTAAATCAGCACGTACTAGTTGATCCTCGATCACCTTTTGCAGTTGCGACTCATTCTCCGGAATTGAATGAACCCGATAGGCCACTGCTCCAACTTCACGTACCGCTGTAGTCAGCAGCCAAGAGTTGGTTTCATACTCATTGCTGGCACCTTTTAATGGTTGGCCAGGTTCAACTAGATCTGGTCCAGCCGATAAGACAACAACGCGTGGGTGAGGTCGGGTTGGCAGGTGATCAAGGCCAATTGATGCCGCTAGCCCAATTTGGGTTGAGCGAATTCGTGCCCCTGATCGCAAAACTAATCGATTACCAGCGTAAATGTCTGCGGCAAGTGTTGCGCCATGGGCATCTAGCAATGGCATATCAAAGGCTTCAAGGGGCTTGCAGATGGCAAGTAATGAGATTAAAAACTCATCCACGCGTGTGTACTCTGACATAATCACACCCTACTTCTTTAAAGATTGATTTTTGGGATTTAACGGGAGATTTAAATGACAGATCAAAAAATCTCATTAAGAAAGAGAGCTCGTCAGGAGCGTTCCCAAAACTTTGCCCCTGCAAACTTTAATATTATTCTAAAAAGCCCAGAAATTTTAGCTACTCACGGTATTGCTTCCTATATCTCATACGAATTCGAACCAAGCACTGTGGAAATTAATGGAGCTTTTTTACGGGCTGGTAAGAAAGTGTTTCTACCGAGAATAAGCGGGAATCAACTTGAGTGGGTTAGGTGGGAGGGTGAGCAATCATCCTTGCATTCAAAGAAGAAGATTCTGGAACCAATGGGGGAGGCAATAACAGATCTTTCAGTGATCGATGTCGTAATTGTTCCCGCACTAAGGATTGACCAAGTTGGATTCCGGCTTGGACAAGGCGGCGGCTATTACGATCGAGCCCTACCCGAGTTTAATGCTTGGAAGATCGGTTTGATATATCCGGATGAATTAGTTAGCGAAGAATTGCCGCATGAGCGCCACGACATACCATTAGATGCAGCGGCTACACCTTCAATGCTTGTTCGCTTTAGCCGCTAATTAACTTTTATTGTTAGGTAAATTGCGCGCCATCACAATGCGCTGAATTTGGTTTGTTCCCTCATAAATCTGCGTCAATTTTGCATCCCGCATCATTCGCTCAACCGGGTAATCAGTTACATATCCATACCCGCCAAGTACCTGAATGGCATCTTGGGTAACCTTCATGGCCATATCACTTGCAAAACACTTACTTGCTGCCGAAAAGAAGCGCAGTTCCTTTTCGCCATTTTCGCTTTTGATGGCGGCGGAATAGGTAAGTAACCGCGCGGCTTCAATGTTCATCGCCATGTCAGCCAACATAAATTGAACTGCCTGAAAATCAAAGATTGGCTTTCCGAATTGATGGCGCTCATGCGAATACTTGGTCGCAACATCAAATGCACCTTGCGCTAGACCCAATGCTTGGGCCGCGATTGTGATTCGAGTGTGGTCGAGGGTATCCATGGCAAGTGCAAAACCTTTTCCTACTTCACTAATACGACGGTCATCGCTCAATCGAACATTGTCAAAGTAAACTTCCCGAGTTGGCGAACCACGCATTCCCATCTTTTTTTCAGGTGCACCAAAGGACACACCAGGATCAGATTTCTCAACTATGAAGGCAGTGATTCCCTTTGAACCAAGCGCTGGATCACCCTGAGCGATTACTGAATAAAACTCTGATTCGCCAGCATTGGTAATCCACTTCTTACTACCATTGAGCACCCAATCATCGCCGGCACGTTCCACCTTTGTCCGAAGTGCAGATGCATCTGATCCGGCCTCAGACTCTGATAAACAGTACGAAAATCCTGCGCCTTTTACCAATTGCGGCAACCAGCGCGCCTTTTGTGCTTCGTTGCCGCCCAAAATAAGTGGAACTGATCCCAATTTATTAACTGCTGGAATTAGCGAGGATGAGCCACAAACGCGCGCAACCTCTTCGATAATTAAAACAGTTGCCAGCGCATCTGCGCCATCACCGCCATATTTACTTGGAACATGCGCGGCAAACAATCCATGCTTAGTTAGAGCGATCTTTGCTTCAATTGGAAAGCGATGCGCTTCATCAACTATTTGGGCATGTGGAGCGATTTCTCTTTCAGCCAAAGATCGAACGCTGGCGCGAATCTCTTTATATTCTGATGGAAGATCAAATATGTTTTCCATTAGGAACCACTCCTATCGCGTTGTGCCAGTTTTTGTAAATAATCATTGTAGTTAGCAAGATCGTCAGGCTGACCCATGGCAGCCTGACGAGCTACATTTCGATCAATTCTCTTACTCTCGCGGGAATCGTCCCGCATCCACTGAATAAAAGTAGCAACCAATGCGATCAAAATTGGAATTTCGCCCATGGCCCAGCCAATTGATCCACCTAATTTTTGGTCAGCTATCAGATCGGTCAGCCATGGGGTTTGCAGTGAAGAAAAGTAGCCCCCATCAATTAGGGTAGTGGTTGACATCAATGCGATCGAGAAAAATGCGTGAATACTCATTGCGGCAAACAAGATCACTATCCGTACTACGTGAGGAACCCTTCTTGGATTAGGGTCTACTCCAATAATGATAAAGAAAAACAGGAATCCCGCCGCTAAAAAATGAATATTCATAAACAGATGGCCAACATGGCTCTGCATCAACTTTCCAAAGAGATTTGTGAAGTACAAACCAAAAAGTGAAGCGTCGAAGATAAGAAGTGCAACTATTGGGTTAGTAAAAATAATTCCAATCTTTGAGTGTAGTGCGGCAAGCAAGGAGCCACGAACTCCGCGTTCGGTAGGAGTGCGACCCTGTGGCAATGTTCGTAATGCCAAAGTAATTGGTGCACTAAGTACCAACCCGATTGGGGCAATCATTCCTAAAACCATGTGCGCGACCATGTGATATGAAAATGCAAATTGTGCGTACAAACCTAAGCCACCACTAGTTGCAAAATCAATGGCAGCGATGCCTAAAGCAAATGAAATTGTTCTGCCAACCGGCCATTTGTCACCACGCTTTGTCAGAACCATTACCCCTTTAACATAAAGGGCAACGACGGTTACCAGAATTCCTATCATTAAGGCATCGGGTTCGTAGCTAAACAAGATTCGTGACCAGGTAGGAGCTGGTGGAGTATTGATTCCAACTACCGATAAAGCGGCATTAAACGCCTGGGTTCCAGGCCGCTCTGGTGCTGAAATTGATGATAACCAGGCACCCATCGCAACTGTAACGCCCATAATTACTGCTTCAATTGTTAGTAACTTCCCAAAACCAATCCAGTTGATCGCACTTTTGCCTTGCAGGTTCTTACGGTGCAAGTAGCCGATACTTAATAGAGCGATCGTTGCAATTGTCTTTGCGACGATCACAAGAGCGTAGGTAGAATTCCATGAATCAACAAAATTAAGGCGTGCCCACGCATTGATAGTGCCACTAATCACCACTGCTATTGCTGACCACAGTGCTAGTTGACTAAAGCGGGGCACTGCAATTGCGCGATCTGTGGGGGAAAGTAAGGCAATTGCAAAGACCCCACCTACCCACATCGATAAAGCAAGTACGTGAATCACTAAAGAACCAATTACTAAGGCGTGTGCGCCGCTTGCAGCTGAGTGACTTTGAAAGATTGGCGCAATTATTCCAAGCAATGAAATAAACAGAAGCGTAATCACAGTCAAAATTTTGCGAACTGAAAAAGAGCAAATAAAGACCAACAACGCGATTGCTGATTGAAAGGCGAGATACTGACCTAAACTAATTTGAGTAATAAAGGATCTGAGAACTGTTAGATCCAAAGTCTGTGTTATCGAAGTGTTCAATATTTGTGCAAGCGAAAAAATAATTGTGCCAAGTACGCCAACAAACCAAAGTATTGCTGAGCGAGTTAGAAAAGAGCGAATTCTTTCTCCTGTCCGCGATAACTTTCCATCTTCATCCAGCACCAAGAAAGCCATTGCAAGCAGTGATCCAACGGCTGCAAATGCGCCAAGCAAACTTAGGTACTTGAATCCAGTCAATAAAATGTTCATCGATTAGAAAAAAGTTTTCGAGCGTACAGTGACAACCCAATGGTTACACCAACTGACAGGACTAAGAGCGAAAATATAAAAGCATTAGTTGCCCAACCACTACTGGCAGGAGTCTGGGGTAATGTTGGTTCCGGGCTTGGTTGAACTGGAGCGATAGTACTTGGCGCTAAATACTTAAATACGAAACTTCCTTCAAGCGGCGTATCACCTTCAGATATCAAGGAGTAAGAAACTGTGTACACCCCCGAAGCAACTAAAGGTTTTACGCCAACAGAGGCACTTAATTCAGAAACAGTGATAGTGCCATCATCAACTCGAACTCCCTGTGGATCAATAACAGTAATTACATTTGCATCGACGGCATCGGCAAGAAGCGGAAATTGACCTGTGATTGTGACACTGGAGGGTGATACTGAAATAGTTGACCTGCTTATGGGCGTGGTGCTAACCAAAATATTAGCTACGGCAGTGGTGCTTCCCAGAAAGAGCAAAAGAGTGAGCACCAGAACGCGGAGAATCGATTTGATCACATCTTCCTTCCGTTGCAGCCTTGGGAGGCCACTCAATTCGCTCCTATCGTCTCATTTCTTTAGACTTAATGCCTACCCCTAATCGACTAAAGTATTGATAAGCGAAGGAAATGAACCGGCAATGCCTACCTACCAATATGCATGCAACGCATGCAGCCATGAATTTGAAGCCTTTCAATCATTTTCAGATGCATCGCTGACGCAATGTCCCAAATGTCAGGGTGAGATCCGAAAGGTTTACACCGCCGTTGGTGTTGTGTTTAAGGGCTCTGGATTTTACAAAACAGATTCCGCCAAGAAGGTAACCGCTGTTGAAACACCACCAGCTGCGGCAGTTGCGCCAGCTGCGCCAGTGCCGGCGGCTAAAGCTGATTAATCCTGGTGATGCGGTGGTTTATCTGACTTCATTTCCGCTTCCCGCTTGGCTTGTTCAGCCGCGGCTTCTAGATCGATCTCATCTGTTGTTACCTTAGGAAAGAGATCGCTCATGAGTGCAATTCTACCTGTTAATCAAGAAAAGAGAAGTTGATGTTTGAAAAGCTCGGCCAGCTAATCGTGAAGTACCGCAAGATGGCGGTAATTCTTTTCATATTGGGCGTGCTGGTCTCTGGCGCGCTCGGTTCTATGGTTTTCAATCGTCTTGATTCTGGTGGCTATTCAAACCCAAATAGTGACTCTTATAAAGTGTATGAATACTTAAAGAATGATTTAAAATTATCTGATCCAACCATCGTAGTTGTTGTGGATGCCGGAACGCTTGCTGTTACAGATCCAATTGTTGCGCAAAAAGCAAAAGCGCTAGAAGCCAAGATTGCCAAAGAAGTGAATGTCGCAAGGACAGTTTCATACTGGAGTTCGGGTGGCGAGGCAACACTTAAATCAAGTGATGGCAAGGCTGCATATATTTTGGTGTATGGCACAAAGGATGTATTTACGCCTGAGAGTCAAGACCTGGGCCAGTTTTTTCAAGATAATTACGATGGCCAATATCAAGGCTTAACCTTATATGCCGGTGGAGTGGGTGTCGTAAGCCATGCAATCACTAAAAAAATCTCTGATGATTTAAAGATTGCTGAGGCTATTTCAATCCCTTTAACTTTTATTTTGTTGGTTTTAGTTTTCGGAGCGATGGTTGCCTCCGCAATGCCATTGATTGTGGGAATTTCGGCAATCATTGGTGCTTTCTTTATTTTGTACCTGTTCACATTATTTACTGGTGTAAGTATCTATGCCTTAAATCTGACAACTGGTATGGGGCTTGGGCTAGGCATTGATTACGCGCTATTAATCGTTAACCGATTCCGAGAAGAACTTCATCGTGGCAAGAGCGTTGAGGAATCCGTTGTCACCACGATAGCAACGGCAGGTAAAACTGTTTTTTATTCTGGGCTGACTGTTTTGGTCACCTTACTTTCGCTCACCTTTTTCCCGCTTCCTTTTTTAAAGTCCTTCGGGTATGCCGGTGTCTCGGTTGTCTCTTTAGCTGTCATTGGCGCACTTTTCGGTCTGCCTCCTATTCTGGCGATGATCGGCCATAGAGTTGATAAAGGGGTCATCCGCCGTTCGGCAATAACGCCAAAGGATGATGGTCGATGGGCGCAAACCGCACGTATGGTGATGAAGCGGCCAGTTGCCATTGTTGTTTTGTCCCTTATTTTTCTAGGAATTCTTGCCTCTCCCATTTCAAATATTAAATTTTCGCAGGGCGACTCCCGAATGTTGCCAGCCACCAACAAAGCAGCCATTGCAACTGCGCTGCAAGCGGAACGATTTGCTGGTCAAGCCGGAAATCCAATCGAAATTATCATCGAAAATGGCGCCAACAAAATTGATCAGATAAATTCGTACTCGAATCAAATTCAGACAACACCTGGGATTGTTGCAGTTGTTCCGCCGGTAACGTATGGAAAAGATGTGCGTTTAATTGCATACCATTCTATGTTGCCCAGAACTCCGGAAGCAGAGCAATTAATCCATACGATTAGGGATATTTCAGCTCCGATCGGAACTTTGATTGGTGGAACAGCAGCGGACTACACAGATTCACAAGATGGTATTGCCAGCACTTTACCGTGGGCGCTAGCTTGGATTGCGCTCAGCGTATTCGTGCTTATCTTTATTTTTACTGGCTCAATAATCTTGCCGATAAAAGCGGTGCTACTAAACATCTTGTCCTTAGGCGCGACAATGGGCGTATTAACTTGGGTCTTTGTGGACGGTAATTTACAGTGGCTGGTTGGCTCCTTCACCGTTACCGGCACCTTAGATACTTCGATCGTTATTTTAATTGCAGTTATTGTGTTCGGATTATCTATGGATTACGAACTCTTCTTGCTATCTCGCATCCGGGAAGAGCACTTAGCTGGTAAAACAAATATTGATTCAGTTGCGGTAGGTCTGCAACGCTCAGCGCGAATTATTACCGCTGCTGCTGCGCTATTGGCGGTTGTGTTCGGCACTTTTATTACAAGTGGAGTTACCTCCATCAAGGCAATGGGATTTGGCGTGGCATTAGCGGTTATTTTGGATGCAACAATTGTCCGAGCTTTGCTAGTACCGGCATTGATGCGGCTATTTGGCGAACGCAACTGGTGGGCACCTAAGTGGCTGCGGCGATTTACGCTGCACCACTAAGTTCGCGTACCCAAAACGTATTGAATTAAGGACGCAAGAGGATCCGAATTGGGTCACCGATCTTCTTCGCTAACTTTTCAATTGCCAACACCGCATCTGCAAGTGGCAGGATTTCAGAGATAGAGCCAGATAGATCCAGTTTTCCGCTGCCAGCCATCTCGGCTAATTCAATTGTGTGCGAGATGTCTGAGCCGTAGTGCCCCATAATCTGAGTGCGCCGATAAATAAAGGCCATATCGCTGGAAATCGTGATCGGTTCATTGGCAATACCGACCAAGACCAGCCGCCCTCCTTCTTGCAAGAGTGAAAGCGCTTGCTTTCGCACAGAAGTAACACCGGCAAAATCAAAGATCACATTGAAACCTTTGAGTTTGATTAACTCTGGATCTTGCGGATCAAATGCATAATCGGCACCCACTTTCAGCGCATTTTCGCGGGCAGCCATTGCTGGATCGATGGCAACCACCGGAGTTGCACCAACAATCTTAAGAAGTTGGATTGCGTGGATTCCCAATCCGCCAACTCCAAATACGGCAGCTGACTCGCCTTTCTCAACCTTTGCCGTGCTCTTGATTGCCGCCCAAGGCGTCGACACGGCATCGGGGATAATCGCCGCCTCTTCAAAGGAAATATTCGGTGGCTTCTGCACTAGTAAGTCAGCCTTGATGATCACATACTCAGCAAAACCGCCGTCATAGTCAAAGCCTTGAGTATGAACCCGGCCATGTTCATCACGGGCACCGGCACAAACAATGACCTCATCACCTAACTTCCAGTCACGAACACCTTCCCCTAACTCATCGATCACACCAGCGACTTCGTGGCCAAGGGTTACTAGATCGCCCTCCAGATATGCCGGCGAGATAATTCCACTCATAAAGTGAACATCGGAAAGACATACTCCGGCAGCTCTTACCGCGATCCGCACCTGGCCGGCCGGTGTTTGTGGCACTGGAATATCGGCCATGGCAAATTGGCGGGTAGAAACGGTAATGCGGCCAGCTTTCATGAAATTAATCCTTCGGCTCGAATCATTAAGGTATTTACTCCGATACCAAAACCGGCAAAGGCTGGATTGGTTGTTTGGCCTATCCGGTACCGCGCCCAGATCTGCTGGATAATTACCGATAATCGGAACAGGCCAAAGAGTGAATAGAAAGTAAAGTCATCACATTTCAAACCAGATAACGCTAAATACTTCTGAACAAATTCAGATCGAGTAGGCATCCCTGGTAAATGTGAAGGCTGCCGGCGAAGTGCGGCAAAGCCAGGTTCATCATCACCATCCACCCAATATGCAAGTGCCGAACCAAGATCCATAAGTGGGTCACCCACTGTGGCTAACTCCCAATCCAATACCCCAACCATTCGCTGCTGGCCCAGATCAAAGACACAGTTGTCGATCCGCCAATCTCCGTGAATGACGCAGGTCGCAACATCTTCCGGCTGGTTTTCGGCCAGCCAGCGCATCACACTTTCACCATCAGGAACATCATCGGTGAGCGCATTGCGATAACGCTTGGACCAGCCTTCCACCTGACGCCGAACATACCCAGCGCCCTTATTGAGTTCTTGCAGGATCGCGGCATCAACGCTATGGAGATCAACCAGACCACTGATGAGGGATTCCCCAATCCACTTAATATCATCAGCACTTACACCTTCGGGTATATCTCTTCGCAAAATAATTCCTTGGATGCGCTCCATCACATAAAAATCTGATCCCACAATTGAATGATCTTCGCAGAGTCCGTGAACTTTAGGTACCAAGGGATAGATTGGTTTTAACCGAGATTGAATTAGAAATTCTCGCTTCATGTCATGGGCTGAAACTGCTTTCGTGCCAACGGGAGGGCGCCTAAGAACTAACTCGCGTTCCGGATATTTCAAAAGATAGGTCAGATTTGAGGCACCACTTGTAAATTGAAAGAGTTCGGGTAACGCGGTTAAATCGGGAAGAATCTCTTGTAACCAGGCATGCACCGCTGCGATATTGAATGCATCCTCTGCTCGAACTGGTGCGACATCGTTCATTTAAGTTGGGATTTAATTTCCAAGCGGGCAATATCGCGCAGGTGAACTTCATCTGGTCCATCAGCGATTCGAAGTGTTCGGATCCCGGCATACATACTTGCTAGCGGGGTATCTTGGCTGACACCAGCGCCGCCGTGCACTTGAATTGCATGGTCGACAATTGCCTGCGCCATCTGCGGTACAACTACTTTGATGGCAGCGATTTCTTTGCGGGCAACTTTTGCTCCTTGGGTATCGATCAGCCAAGCAGTCTTAAGTACAAGTAGTCGCGCCTGTTCAATATCAATGCGTGCTTGCGCAATCCATTCCTGGATTACTCCTTGCCTAATGAGCTCTTTCCCAAAGGTAGAACGGGAGTTGGCACGAGTAATCATAAGTGAGAGTGCGCGTTCGGAAATTCCGATGGCACGCATGCAGTGATGTACCCGGCCCGGACCAAGTCTGGCTTGGGCAATCGCAAAACCATCACCTTCCTTAGCAATTAGATTTGTAATTGGAACTCTGACATCGGTGAAAGATATTTCAGCGTGACCATGTTGATCTTCATATCCAAATACCTTGAGGTTGCGGATGACTTTTACTCCTGGTGTATCCATGGGAACCAGCACCATTGACTGTTGGTGGTGGGTATCAGCACTTGGATCGGTCTTACCCATTACGATCAGAATCGCACAGCGCGGATCCATAGCGCCGGTAGTCCACCATTTTCGGCCATTGATGATGTAATCCGTACCGTCTTGGATAATACTGGTGCTGATATTTCTGGCATCACTGGAAGCGACATCGGGCTCGGTCATGGCAAATCCAGAACGCATGCTTCCGTCAAGTAATGGTTGCAACCACTGTTGCTTTTGATCTTGGGTACCGAACATATGAAGTACTTCCATATTTCCGGTATCAGGGGCGGAACAGTTGATGGCTTCGGGTGCGATTACCGGCGACCAACCCGTTATTTCGGCCAAAGTGGCGTAATCGGTAACGGTTAATCCATGCGCTGGGTCTTGTGAATCTGGCAGAAAGAGATTCCATAGTCCTAATGCCCGAGCCTTCGCTTTAAGTTCCTCCATAACCGCCGGCAAAGTATGAAGTTCTCCCGCTGCCAACTGCTGGTCGTAGATTGATTCTGATGGCAGAACTTCTTCCTGCATAAATTTCTGCAAACGAGCTGAATATTCTTTGGCTAGCGGACTTAAATCGAATTCCATGATAGTACGGTACTCATACTTACTTATTTTGGGGAGATATCTGATGGGTGTACTTGATCGCTTTAAACTCGATGGGAAAGTTGCTGTTGTTACCGGCGCTTCATCTGGACTTGGCGTTGCATTTGCACATGCTCTTGCCGAAGCCGGCGCAGATCTTGTATTAGGTGCCAGGCGTGAAGAAAAACTTGCGGAAACCGGAAAGTTGGTCGAGCTTGCCGGTCGACAGTGGGTCAGTCTGCGCACAGATGTCACCAAGCCCGCAGATTGCGAGGCCTTGATTGCACTTGCAGTCGAGAAGTTCGGCAAGGTCGATATTCTTGTTAATAATGCTGGTGTTGGTACCGCGGTTCCTGCTACCAAAGAAACACCTGAACAATATCGGGAAGTGTTAGATGTAAATCTCTTTGGCGCATATTGGATGGCGCAGGCATTTGCTCGGGCAAATACCCAAGGTGGTTCAATCGTAAACATTTCTAGTGTGCTTGGCCTTCGACCTGGTGGACTTCCGCAAGCAGCCTATGCATCTAGCAAAGCTGGGTTAATTGGCTTAACGCGCGACTTAGCAACACAATGGACCGGGCGGAAAAAAATTCGGGTTAATGCCTTAGCGCCAGGATTTTTCCCATCGGAGATGAGTGACCAATTACCTGCCGAAACCGTTGCGTTGATGAAGGCGTTGACGCCGGCCGGACGCTTTGGCGATCCAGCAGAGTTAGCGGCAACCCTTGTCTGGTTGGTCAGTGATGCCGCTTCTTACGTCACCGGAATCACCGTTCCAGTTGACGGTGGATTTGTGATGCCTTAATTTGAGTGCGAATTAATCTTTGCGCACTTGTTTAAAATAATTTAAATAACTGCGAATGAGGTTGATTGAGTTGTATCTTCAACACTAAGTTGAAAAGTAAATCTACCAACCTTATTTAAAATTGGAGTGAAATTAAATGCTAACGGGATCCGCTGACTAGATCCTGGTGCTTGCCCAATCGGTCTACCAACTTCAAGATCTGCCAGTATTACTAATGGATTTTCGCCATCTGGTGCAAATGAGTTTCCATCTTCATCTAGCAGCTCTAATTTTGTTTTAAGCTTTGTATTGGATTTATCCCAAGGGATATCAACAATCGCGGCCACTGCAAAGGGCGACTGAACCTTGATTAGCGTCCAACCTCCCCCAAGAATTGATAGTTTTCCTTCATATGTCTGGGCTGCATCACATAAAAGTAAAGTTATCGAAATCACCGTGTCCACCTTTTTTTACGAACTGCTTCTAATATCTGAATTCTATTGCTCCTTGTGGAAATTCGATTTCCTTGACTTTGCATTGCTGTTATCCACTTCTCCAAGATGAGTTTTTAAAATTTTGTCATATAGGCGCAAAAAGTTTTAGCTTTCCAGCTGCCAACTTGTGGCGCTAGCTCGGTAGGCAAGATCTTTTCTGCGCTCCCGTTTCTTCTGAAAACTGGGGTACGGATGCTCTGAAAACGGGGGTACGATTGCTCTGAAATCGGGGGTACGATTGCTCAATACCACTCAGAGAAAGAAACAAGGGAGGCGTGAAGGTGGATTACCTAGCGAGAATCGTTGATATTCAACTCAAGGAGCTGCTGAAAATTACCGGCTTTGTCGTGATTGAAGGTCCCAAAGCAGTTGGCAAAACAGCCACAGCCCGACAAGTTGCCGCATCCGAAGTGGCACTCGATACCAACCTTAGTGCGCGACATCTTGCATCACTCTCGCCAGAAACCCTCCTCAATCAAGCCCCGCCTCTACTCATAGACGAATGGCAGCTAGTCCCAGAACTTTGGTCGCATGTCAAACGCGAAGTTGATAATCGTCAAAGTAGAGGTCAGTTCATACTCACTGGATCTGCTGTTCCAACGGATGAGATAACTCGAGATTCAGGGGCTGGCCGGGTAGCTCGAATAAGAATGCGGCCTATGAGTCTATTTGAAATGGGAAAAAGCAAAGGTGAAGTATCTCTTGCTAATCTCTTTAATAAATTTTTTACACCTTCATTACCTTCAAAAGTAACTCTCGAAGAAATTGTGAACGAGATCTGTAAAGGGGGGTGGCCAAATAATCTAGACCTCAATGTAAAACAAGCCCAAGTTGCAATAAAAGCCTATGTATCCGAATTAACCTCTGTTGATTTGCAGCGCATAAGCGGTATTAAATTTAATAAAACAAATCTCACGCGCGTGATGGGATCATTGGCCAGAAATGTAGGAACAAAAGCCAGTTACACAGTCGTTGGAACCGATGCAGGTACGCCTGGTAATCCAGTGGACAGAAAATTAGTTGCAAATTATCTGATGGCTTTGGAACGAGCAATGGTGTATGAATCAAGCCCTTCGTGGGCACCAGCACTTCGTTCCCGAGACCGATTGAACGGTACTTCCACACATTATTTTGTTGATCCATCTATCGCAGTTTCCGTGATCGGAACATCACCCGAAGCGCTACTCTCGGGTGAGATCAAGTATCTGGGTTTCTTATTTGAAAATCTAGTCATCCGTGACCTTCGCATTTACATGCAAGCCATGAATGGCACAGTCAAGCAATACCGTGATAGCGCCGGAGTAGAAGTTGACGCAATAATCGAGAATTCGGAAAACAAGTGGGCTGCAATAGAAATCAAACTGGGAGCACAACAAATCGATAAAGCGGCAGAAAATCTCGTGAAATTTCGCAGCAAAATCGATACTGACAATTGCGGAGAACCCGCATTTATGGCTGTTGTTACGGCCAATGGAAATGCATATCGCCGCGAAGATGGCGTATATGTAATTCCCATTTCATTATTAGGGCCATGAAAGTGTCCCAGGCCGGAGTTGAAGCTGCGACCTACCGCTTAGGAGGCGGTTGCTCTATCCACTGAGCTACTGGGACTGACTTCATTTACCCTGCCAATTAGGAAGGCGCTGCTCGCTAAATGCTAATGGACCTTCTTGTGCATCCTGACTTAGATAGACCGGCTCCCAGATTTGATTGATTGAATCATGCAGCCCGCCCATAACTTGCAACATAACTTCGGTGATCATTTTTTTCCCAGCTTTAACGGAAAGGGGTGCGTTACTAATAATGCGCGTCGCCAGCTCACGGCCGCGATTGGCTAAATCATCAAAGTGAACTACCGCATTTACTAGACCAATTTCTAACGCTCTGTTGGCGGAAATTGGCGTCGCTGTGAGCAGCAGCTCCATTGCAACTTTTGGCGGAATCAGCAGCGGTAGCGAATCTGCCCAAGGTGCGCCACGACCATGGCGGGCTTCGGTAATTCCAAAGCTTGCATGCTCAGCTGCGATCACGAGATCGGCGCGTTGGACTAGCAGAAATCCACCGGCTAGTGCAACCCCATTTACTAATGCGATCACAGGTTTATCGGTCGCAAATTCAGGAATGAAATCATCGGGTGGAATCGTCAAACTACTTACCGACATTTCTTTCAGATCAGCACCGGCACAAAAAGCAACGTTGCCGGTTGCGGTAATGATGAGAACTTTTGCGGCATCATCAGTTGCAAAGTTCGCAACTGCTTGTCGGATTCCTTCCCGCACAGCAAGATTGAGCGCGTTGCGTGCTTGTGGCCGATTGATCGTGATAGTTGCGATTCCATCACTTACTTCGTAAAGCAGTTGGTCAGACATACTCATTCTTCCCGCAATCCAAGACTGCGGGCAATTAATAACTTCTGTACTTCGCTGGTGCCCTCGCCTATTTCTAAAATCTTTGAATCACGGTACTGCCGGGCAACAAGTGAATCATCCATAAAACCGTATCCGCCAAAAATCTGAGTAGCATCGCGCGCATTATCCATCGCGGCATTGCTTGCGACCAGTTTTGCGATAGCGGCATCTGTTTTAAATGCCTTGCCCTTCGAAAGCAGATCCGCCGCATGGTAGTAGGCCAGCCGCGCGATGTGGACACGTGATTGCATCTCGGCAATTTTAAATGCAATTCCTTGGTGCAGCCCGATCGCTTTTCCAAAACTCTTTCGAACTTTCGAATAACGCAACGCTTCGTCAAGACACCCTTGTGCTGCGCCAACTGCCAATGCGGCAATTGCAATTCTTCCCTCATCCAGCATTTCCAGGAAGTTTGCATATCCGCGTCCGAGGGTGCCAAGCAAATTTCCGGCTGGTACTCGTAACTCAGTAAAAGTTAGCCCATGCGTATCGGAGGCGTGCCAACCCAGTTTGCGATAAGGCGGATCAACAATGAGTCCCTTCGTGCCAGCTGGCACAATGATCGTGCTGATCTCCTTACTGCCATTGCTATTTTCACCAGTTACACAAGCCAGTGTTATCAATGAGGTAATGGTGGTGCCAGAGTTGGTAATGAATGTTTTGGAGCCGTTAATAATCCATTCGCCATTTGATACTTCGGCGCGGGTGCGTAACCCGTGGGCATCGCTGCCGGCCTCTGGTTCGGTTAAACCAAATGCTGCAAGTGCTTGGCCAGAAAGCAAATCTGGTAAATAAAGTTCCTGCTGTTCTTGGTTGCCAAAGCGAAAAATCGGCGTTGACCCAAGGCCTACCGATGCTTCCAAAGTGATGGCCACGCTTTGATCCACCCGAGCCAACTCTTCAATGGTTAGACAGAGCGATAAAAAATCCCCACCCATGCCGCCGATGGCTTCCGGAAAGGGCAGACCAAACAAACCCATAGCTCCCATTTGTTTAACTACTTCATACGGAAAGGTATGGTTTTGATCATGGCCGACGGCAGCTGCTGCTACTACCGAGTTAGCAAAGTCGGCCACCGTGGCAGCCAAGATTTGATGTTCATCGGATAACTGTTCTAGCGCTGTGTTCATCTCTCCTCTTCCCATAACTGAGAAAGTGCAATCGATGCTTTTGATTGAACTCCTAGACCAGTACTTTGGCGCAACCAATTGCTAGTTGCTACCAATGCTTTTAGGTCAACTCCGGTTTCAATACCCAATCCGTTAAGTTGCCAGATTAGATCTTCAGTTGCCAAATTTCCGGTCGCACTTTTGGCAAATGGACAACCACCTAAACCACCGATTGCGGCATCAATAATGGAGATTCCTGACTGCAATGCAACCAAGGTATTGGCCAAAGCTTGCCCATAAGTGTCATGAAAATGGACCGCGAGCTCACTGCGATTAATGCCTTTTGTATCCAAGAGTTCCAACAAATCCACAACTTGATTTGGGGTAGCGATTCCAATCGTGTCTGCAAGTGATAACTCATGCACGCCGGATTCGAAAAGGGATTGCGCAACCATAGCCACTTGCGCGATCGGGACCTGGCCTTCCCATGGATCTCCGAAGCACATTGATAGGTAACCTCGTACACGTAACCCTTCCATCCGAGCTTGCTTAATTATGGTGTCAAAACTTTTTAGTGATTGCTTAACGCTCATATTAAGATTGGCTTTTGAAAAAGATTCGGTAGCACTTGCAGTAATGGCAATCTCTGGAAGGCCAGTAGCAAGTGCACGCGCTAAACCTTTTTCATTTGGAACCAGCGCGGTTAGTCGGTGCGCAGCAAACATGGGTTTTAATTCCGAAAGTAACTCTTCGGCATCGGCGAGCGCTGGTACCAAATCCGGGCGCACCAGGCTAGTAACTTCTACTGCGGGCATACCCGCTGCTATAAGTCGCTTAATCAGTCTCACTTTAGTTGCAGTTGGCAAAATAACTTTTTCATTTTGCAGGCCATCTCTTGGTCCAACTTCATACACCGTCACTTTTGCAGGTAGGGCAGTGCTATTAAACATTTTCATTTACCTCCATTAAGATTTCACCCGACCGGACTTTGGCTCCGATTACGACATGGCAGGCAGTGATCTTTCCCTTTTGTTTGGCACGAATTACATGTTCCATTTTCATCGCCTCAATTGTTAAGAGGGCATCCCCGATTCCTACTTCATCACCTACTGCTACCGCTATCGTGACTACGGTTCCTGGCATTGGGCTAGAAATTTCATCGGATATCTGATCCGCCTTCTTTCTTCGCGGCCCAACCCGGGCCATCTGCCAGGTACCAAGTGCCGGATGGTGAATCCACCAATCGCTACCAACCTGCCAGCTGCTTACTTCTAAGTTCACTGGGGTTGGTAGTTCTACCTGAAAGGGCTTACCTTTGAGGTAGCCACTAAAGCTTGCCCTCGGCAAGCCGGCTAAGCGCCAACTCTGGTTTTTCCAGGACGGCTCCACTGCAGTTACCGAAACAGCACCCGCAAAAGCCTGAAAAACCGCAGTGGAAGGTTCTCTTTCCACTAATGACAAACTCTCCAAAAAATTGGTGTCATATCGCGATTGCGCAATATCTACTAGTTGCAAGAGTTCAATTAGAAAATCAATGTTGGTGGTAATTCCAAGTATCACGGTCTGAGCTAGCGCGCTTTGCAAGTTAGCCAACGCCTTTGCTCGATCTTGACCCCAACTGCAAACTTTTGCCAACATCGGGTCAAAGGCCATCGAGCCACCATGGCCTTGGATTATTGCCGAATCGGTAATTGTGTTAGCCGAATCTGGGGCAACAAATTTTCCGATTCTTCCTTCTGTTGGTAGAAATCCGTGGTAAGCATCTTCGGCATAAATGCGGGCCTCAACTGCATGTCCCGAAAACTGGACCGAAGGAATGACCGATTTTAATTTTTCACCGCTGGAAATCCGAATTTGACACTCGACTAAGTCTAAGTTGGTAATCATTTCGGTAACCCGGTGTTCGACTTGCAGCCGAGTGTTCATTTCCATAAAGTAAAAGTCATCCGGGGATTCGGCGTCGACTAGAAATTCGATGGTTCCAATATTTTGATACCCGATCGATGCCGCTAATTTTAGTGCAGCCGCGCCCATTCGATTTCGTTGCGCCACCGACAAGAAACCAGATGGAGCTTCTTCAATTACTTTCTGATGTCGTCGTTGCAACGAACATTCACGTTCGCCTAGATGCAGGTACTCGCCGTAGTTATCAGCAACGACTTGAAACTCAATGTGGCGAGATCGGCTAAGGTACTTTTCAAGATACAGAGTGCTATCTGCAAAAGCCGAGAGTGCCTCTCTTCGTGCAATCGGCAATAGGTGTGCTAGTTCGGCTGGCGTGTGCGCCAGGTGCAGCCCCTTACCGCCACCACCAGCAGCTGGTTTAATCAGCAGTGGAAAACCAAATTCAATTCCGGCTTGCAAAAGTTCTTGATCACTCATATCTGGCGCGCTGATTCCCGGTACCACCGCAACCCCGGCCGCGATAGCGCAGGCACGGGCAGCGATCTTTTCGCCCATGGCCGCGATCGAGGCGGCATTAGGTCCAATGAAAACTATCCCTGCCTGCTCGCAGTTGCTGGCAAACTCTGCGCTCTCTGCCAAAAATCCATAACCTGGATGAATTGCCTGCGCTCCACTTGCTATGGCGGCAGCGATAATTTGACCTGCGTCTAAGTACCCAGTTTGTGCACCATCGGTCAGCAAAAAAGAATGCGGTGTCATCTTGGTGTGAGCGGCGCTGCGATCGCCGTAGGTATAAATACTTACTGACTCAATGCCTAAGCGGGCAAGGGTGGTGTTAATACGAATGGCCACCTCGCCTCGATTTGCAATGAGCACCTTTGAAAACATCATCACATTCGAAATATTCCAAAGGCCGGATCCGGCAGCGGCGAGTTGCCAGCAATAGAAAGTGCAAGGGATAAAACTTTGCGGGTATCTCGTGGATCAATAATTCCATCATCCCATAGCCGGGCCGAAGAAAAATATGCACTACCTTCTTGCTCGTATTGATCCACGATCGGTTGTTTAAACTGTGCAATCGCTTCAGCTGACCAGGTTTCGCCTTTGGCTTTAAGTTGATCAGTTTTTACTGTTGCTAGCACTGATGCGGCTTGTTCCCCACCCATCACCGAAATTCTGGCATTGGGCCACATCCAAAGAAATCTTGGTTCATAGGCGCGTCCGCACATTGAATAATTACCCGCCCCAAAAGAGCCGCCAATAACAATGGTGAATTTTGGCACCCGAGTACACGCCACGGCGGTAACCATCTTTGCACCGTGCTTGGCGATTCCACCGCGTTCATACTCTTTGCCCACCATAAAACCAGAAATATTTTGCAGAAAGATTAAAGGGGTCTTGCGTTGGTCGCAGATTTCAATGAAATGTGCACCTTTAAGGGCAGCTTCGCTAAAGAGCACCCCGTTGTTAGCAATAATTCCAACCGGGTAACCGTCGATATTTGCAAAACAGGTAACAAGGGTCTGTCCGTACTCCGGTTTAAATTCTAGAAATTTACTTCCATCTACGATTCGAGCAATAACTTCCCGGACATCATATGAAGTTCGTGAATCCGCAGGCACTATTCCCAATAAATCTTCTTGGTCGAAGTTCGGTGCTTCACTTACTTTGGCTGGAGCAAGCCAATTGGTGTTAGGTGGAAAAGTAGAAACAATGGAACGAAGTATTTGCAGGGCTTCGCCATCACTATTAGCTAAGTGGTCAGTCACCCCCGAGATTCGAGCATGCATGTCGCCACCGCCTAAATCTTCAGTCGACACCTCTTCGCCGGTAGCAGCTTTTACAAGTGGCGGGCCACCTAAAAATATGTGCCCCTGCCCCGCGACAATTACATTCTCATCGCTCATCGCTGGAACGTAAGCACCGCCGGCTGTGCACGCACCTAAAACCGCTGATATCTGCGGAATACCCGCCGCGCTTAGTTTTGCTTGATTGAAAAAAATTCGTCCGAAGTGTTCGCGGTCCGGAAATACTTCATGTTGCATGGGCAAGAAGGCGCCACCTGAATCCACAAGATAAATGCAAGCAAGATGGTTAGCTAAGGCAATTTCTTGCGCCCGCAAATGTTTCTTTACCGTCATTGGATAGTAAGTGCCACCTTTTACGGTGGCATCATTGGCGGCAATCACGCATGGGTGGCCATTAACAAAACCAATTCCAGTTATCAGGCCGGCGCTGGGAGCTTCATTCTCATACATGTTATGTGCAGCTAAGGTGGAAAGTTCCAAGAACGGCGAGCCTGGATCTAATAATTGATTGATTCGATCTCGGGGTAGTAATTTTCCACGCTCTTGGTGACGAGTTCGCGCTATCTGCGACCCACCTAATGCCGCGTGGGCCATAAGTTGATTGAATTCGGTTAGCACTAATTGAAAAGCTGCATAGTTAATGCGAAATTCTGGCGTGCGCGGATCAATCGCGGTGCTAAAGATTGGCAGACTCATCTGGCCTCCGCTAATGTTAGTGATCACTAACATCATAAGTGTAGCCATCTCACACGATCTTTTGGAAGCACACTTCGATAATTTTTCTACGATGAAAGGCAGCTATGGGGACTAGAGAACGGCTCTTGCGCAGCAGCGCTGCCCTCTTTGCCGGCAAGGGATACCACGGCGTCAGCATTGAAGAGTTAGGCGCCAATATTGGGCTGACCGGGCCGGCCATTTATCGCCACTTTCCAACCAAGAGTGCGCTGCTGGCCCAGATGTTAATAACGGTGAGCCGGGACCTGCTAACTGGCGCTAATTTAGTGCTCGCAGAAGATCGCTCTGCTAAAGAAACGCTGATCAAACTGATCAGCCATCACACTCAGTTCGCGTTGGCCAATCCAGATCTGATCAGAGTTCAGGAACAGGATTTTAATAATCTGGATGCGGAGCAGGCCAAGCAACTGCGTGGGTTACAACGCAAATATGTTGAAGTATGGGTTGCGCAAATACTCATAGCTCGAAGCGATGTGACAACTGATGCGGCAAGAACAATGGCGCACGCAGTTTTCGGTATGTTGAACTCAACGCCACGAATTAAATCAGATCAGGAAAGGCAAACCTTAGCAACGCTTATGCAGGGTTTAGCAGAACGTGCACTTTTGAATTAATTGCGGGTAGTGATTTGGGTAAACTCTTGCAATCCTTCCTGCAACTGAGTTTGATACCGATCCACGCTTTCTAATTTAATCGACTCATATCCCCGAATCAATTCCGGCAAACCAGCAATTTTAATTGCCTGTTCGTAATTATCGACCGCCAGAGTTGCGCAAACATCTGAAATAACTGCGCGATACTCGACAATTAACGCGCGTTCTACTTTTCGCACCTTTGCCTGGCCGAAGGGATCCACTCTGCTTCCTCGTAAGAATCGAACTTTTTTTAAAAGGATGAAGAAAACTTTAAACCATGGGCCTAATGTAATTTTATTTTTTACTCCTAAGGCGCGCAGAGATGGCGGATGCAGTAGGTATGAGATCTTCGCATCCTCGCCAAATTGAGCTTGAATGCTCAATTTAGTTGCTGGATCTAGGGCGAGCCGGGCAACTTCGTATTCATCTTTATATGCCATCAATTTAAATAAATTTTCTGCCACCTGTCTGGTGAAGATTGAAGATTGCGGAAAATTACGCTTTTCTGCCAAATGCGCTTGCGCGATGAATCCTTCATATTCAGCGGCATACTTGTCATTTTGATACTGCGTTAACTCTTTACTGCGTTCGGCAATTAAGGTTTCTAGGCTCAAATTTTCAACAGGTAAGGCAATTAGCTGAGTTTGCATTATCTGGGCCAGTGCTTGCGGGTCGGCAACTGCAAGACGTCCGGCATAGAAAGCTTTTAAGTTTAATTCAACTGCTACCCCGTTTAATGTGATCGCATCAGTAATTGCCCTAAGTGGCAAGGGCAGGGCGCCACGTTGAAAAGCCACGCCAGCTAACATAATATTTGCAAATTGATCATGCCCAAAAAGCGTGCTCGAAACTTCATGGGAGTCAATGGTAAATGCTTCACTTGCCCGGGTTGCTTGCAGAATTGGCGCAATTAGTTCATTAGTGTCAGGAAACTTCATGGATCGATTTGTGACCATGTGTCCAGTAGCGATTGCCGAGGTCGAGATCACTGCCACCGTTTTGCTGGAATTAGCTACCACTAAATTTTGCGGCTCGGCGCTGGCCAGGATGTCAGCTGCCAGGTACAGATCGCACTCGCCCATAACCGACCGGTTAGAAAATAGCACATCTTCATCAAAGAACTTTAGGTCTGAGATAACAGCCCCACCTTTTTGAGCAAGCCCGGTTTGATCTAGCGAGCGCACCTTCTTTCCAGCCAAACTTGCTGCAACTCCTAAAGTTTGCGCCAGCGTAACAACGCCGGTACCTCCTACTCCTAGAATTCGCATCACGAAATGGTCAGCTGGCACTATCAATTCTGGCAACGGCAGTTCAACCTCCGGATCAATTGCAACCCCTTTTCTAGTCGTAATTTTTCCAGGAATCACCTGGAGAAAGGAAGGGCAATCACCTTTAATGCAGGTGAAATCCAAATTGCAGGAAGATTGATCGATTCTGGTCTTGGTACCAAACTGGGTTTCAACTGGTTGCACGGAAAGGCAATTTGATTTTGTACCACAATCACCACAACCCTCGCAAATACGTTCATTAATTACGATTCGCTTTTTAGGTCTTTCAACTAGACCGCGTTTTCTTTTGCGACGTAAACTGGTGGCACATTCTTGATCGTGAATTAGAACAGTGACCCCGCTAATTTTTGCTAACTCTTCTTGGGCTTCGATCACCCGGTCTCGATCCCAAATCTTTACCCCCGGTGGGAAATCCGTTTTGCCCAATTGCTTCGGGGTTTCACTTGTCACGATAATTGCCTTTACGCCTTCGGCAATTAAGGTGCGCGCAATATTGGCGAGCGACATTTCGCCCACGATCTCCTGTCCGCCAGTTAGCGCGACAGCTGAGTTGTGAAGAAGTTTGTAGGTAATATTCACATTGGCGGCAACCGCGGCTCGGACCGCCAGACTGCCAGAATGATGGAAGGTGCCATCACCGATATTTTGCAGTAAATGGCTGCGCCCTAGGAACGGAGCCATTCCGATCCACTGCGCACCCTCGCCGCCCATCTGAGTAATGCCCATCATCTTGCCGACTTGAGTCGGATCCATCAAGAGGGAGATCGTGTGACAACCGATGCCGCCACCGACTAAAGAGCCTTCGGGTATTTGCCGGGAGGTGTTGTGCGGACAACCCGAGCAGTAATAAGGCGTGCGGGAGGCCAATGGCAAGAGTATTTTTCCCGGCTTTGGCCGCCGCTTTTCCTGCCACCCGGTGATACTGGGAATATGCTCGAACTCAGCTAATCTGCGTGCCAGCGCATCGGCAATAAGGTCGGTATCTAACTCACCCACGCTGGAGAACAAGCTCACCCCATGCGGATCCTTCTTGCCAGAAATTATCGGCGGGTTACTAGTTCCATAAAGTTCATTTCTAATTGCAGCTTCGATAAATGATTTCTTCTCTTCTACCACAATAATCTCCTGCAAGCCGTGGGCAAAGTTTCGAATGAGTTGTTCATCTAGTGGATAAATCATCCGCAGATGAAGCAACCGAATTCCGCGGTGTGCCAATTCTCGTTCATCCAACCCAAGATTTCTTAGCGCTTGCATTAAATCATAAAAACTGCGACCAGCGGCGACAATGCCAATTCGATCGCTTTGATTGGAGCCGATTATCCGATTGAGTTGATTGCTGGCGCCATATGCGCGGGCAATATCTAACCGAATTCCATCACGACTCATTTCTAGTACAGTCAAATTTGGCTGCAAGAGCCGAGTGTCTACTTGATGTACATATGCGTGATTATTGAAATGAAGTTCTGGGATCACGGGAGTAATACGGTCTGGACTGACTTCAGCTGTCCCGGAACCATCTGCCACATTAGTAACGATCTTAAATCCAATCCATAAACCGCTGGCCCGTGACATCGCCACCGCATGAATTCCAAGATCCAAAACATCTTGCGGATCTGATGGATAGAAAATTGGCATTCCTAAGTCTGCAAAAAGTTGCTCCGAATAACTTGGCAAACTAGATGATTTGGCTGCCGGGTCGTTGCCAACTATGGCAAGCGCTCCGCCCAAGTGATGAGTTCCAGCTAAATTGTTATGACGCATGGCATCGGTGGCCCGGTCTAGCCCTGGAGCTTTTCCGTACCAATAACCGGTGATGCCAGCAAAACGCGAATCCTCATAGGATGGAACGAGTTGAGTTCCTTGAATCGCAGTCGCGGCCAACTCCTCATTAACCCCAGGTTGGAAAATAACATTGAGACTGTCCAGCAGTTTGCGCTGGTTACCTAACTCCAAGTCATATCCGGCCAGAGGTGAGCCTTCATACCCAGAAATATATGCCGCCGTATTTAGTCCAGCACGATTATCAAGTCGACGAACATCTATTGGGAGCCGGACTAAAGCGTGCATCCCGCTTAAATAGATTTGTCCTTCAAGCAGGTGATAGCGGTTTGAAAGAAGTTCTAATCTTTCCACCATGTCACGCACTCTATACCTGAGATTATTAAAATCCTGCTTCGGCAGCCTCGCAAATATTGAACTAATAATCTACTCATTACCGGCGCGTTACCTCAGCGCTGAACGGAAAAGTTGGTGTCCTCGACCGGAGTCGGACCGGCGACCTACCGCTTAGGAGGCGGTTGCTCTATCCACTGAGCTACGGGGACCTACATCATTTACTGGCCAATCTTGTCATGAGTTCGGCCTGGTCAGGCATTCAACCTTGCGACCAAAAAGGGCCAAAGGTAAACTGCCCGATCTAACGAAAAGGATCTATTTTTCTCATGAGCGGCCGACAATGAAGGCGCTAGTTATAGGCGCGGGCGGAGTTGGTAGCGCAATTGTTAATATCGCAGCAGGTAAATCATTTATTTCAGCGATGGTGATCGCTGATCGAACCTTGGCACGTGCCGAAGCTGCAGCTACCCGAGTCCAGGATCCACGATTTTCGGCAGCGCAGGTGAATGCCGCCGAGATAGCAGATGTTCGCGCATTGATTCGATCACGATCCTTGATGGTTCTAATTTAACGGTCGAAGGTTATGAGTTTGCGCCATCATTTTCAATTTGGACAACGATCGAAGAGTGCCTAAACCCACCATTGGTTTGGGATCGCGGTTGGTATACAACGCAACCATTTAGTGAACTCGAAATATTTGATTTCCCGGAAGGTATTGGACCAGTTGAATGCGTCAATGTTGAACACGAAGAAGTTGTATTGATTCCACAAAAAGTTAATGTTAAAAAAGTTAACTTTAAATACGGTCTCGGCGCTCAATTCATTGCCACCTTAAAAACAATTCACATGCTTGGAATGGACCGGAAAGATCAGGTCGATGTCCAGGGCGTTAAGGTTTCGCCACGTGATCTGCTTGCGGCGCTACTGCCAGATCCAGCAACCCTTGGTTCGCGCATGAAGGGCAAAACATGTGCTGGGGCACTTGTTAAAGGCTTGAATAAAGCAGGAAAGCCTTACGCTTGTTACATGTACAACGTGGTTGACAATGAATGGAAAATTCGCGATCAGGACCCCGCTGGAATCGTTGCTTAATTAAATGAAGCGCACCTTCGATGTCGTGGTGATCGGATCCGGTTTTGCTGGTTCGGTCTCCGCGCTTCGCTTGCGGGAAAAGGGTTATTCCGTTGCCGTGCTTGAGGCAGGACGCAGATTTCGTGACCAAGATTTCCCTAAAACATCCTGGCGAATAAATAAGTTTTTATTTGCTCCAGCACTAGGTCTTTATGGAATTCAACGAATCCATGCACTTCCCAATGTCTTGATTTTGGCTGGCGCAGGTGTCGGTGGTGGATCTTTAGTGTATGCCAACACTTTGTACCAACCAGGTGATCAATACTTCAATGACAAACAATGGGCAGCAATTACAAATTGGAAAAGAGAGCTGGAACCTTGGTATGACCAAGCTCGCCGAATGTTAGGTGTTACGGAAAACCCATATTTTTCAAATAGCGATCAGGCGATGAAGGATGTTGCGGAAGAAATGGGCGTCGGTCACACATTTCAAATGGCGCCATTAGGTGTCTACTTTGGCGAGGGCCGTGGAGTTGTTGCAAAGGATCCATTCTTTGGCGGAGTTGGTCCAGATAGAAGTGGCTGCCAACAATGTGGAGCTTGCATGACTGGATGTCGTTTCAATGCAAAAAATACTTTGCCTAAGAATTACTTAGGTCTGGCAGAGTCTGCCGGCGCGAATGTATTTCCGTTAACAACTGTCACAAAAATAGAACTGCTAGAAAATGGTGATTGGAAAATCACAACTAAGAAAACAAATGGTCCTTTTAGCACTTCCAGCCCAACCTTTATTGCAAAAGATGTCGTTGTTGCCGCTGGTACTTATAACACCCAAAAGTTGCTCCATAAAATGAAGGATTCCAAAGTTCTTCCGCGAATTTCAGATCGTTTAGGAGATTTGTCAAGAACAAACAGTGAAGCCCTAACAGGTGCAACAATGCCTAATACAAGTATTGATTTCAGTCAGGGAAGTGCAATCACATCCTCTTTCTTTCCAGATGAACACACCCATATAGAGCCTGTGCGATACGGCAAAGGTAGCAACTTAATGGGCTTGCTGCAAACAATTACTACCGATGGATACACATCGAAGCAGCGACGAAAGCAATGGTGGAAAAAGTTTGTCGCAAATCCCACCTTACTGATGAAAATTTTGGATGTTCGTAAATGGAGCCAGCGAACAGTTATTGCGCTAACTATGCAAAATGTTAACTCTTACATTTCAGTGCGTCCAAGGAGAAATTGGCTGGGCTGGCACTTAACTTCTACCAACGATACTGAACATCCCAATGCCACTTATATTCCCACCGCCAATGAGGTGGTAAATAGAATTGCGGCAAAATATGGTGGAACATCTGGCGGGCACCTAGGAGATTTGATTGGCGCTCCATTCACTGCTCATTTTGTTGGTGGCTGCGTTATTGGTTCAGATATATCAGAAGGTGTGATCGACCCATATCATCGCGTTTGGAACTACCCGACACTTCACATTGTCGATGGCTCCACCATCACCGCAAATCTCGGCGTAAATCCAGCACTAACTATTACTGCTCAGGCTGAGCGTGCTCTATCGTTGTGGCCAAACAAGGGCGAGGTCGATCCACGTCCAGCACAAGGAGCGGCATATGAAATGCTCTCCCCAGTTTTTCCGCTTTCGCCATTTGTGCCAAAGGGTGCAGTTGGAGAGCTCAAAGTCAATCGGAGATCACAATGAATTCTTGGGCATTAGTTACTGGCGCAACAGTTGGGATCGGTGAAAGCTTTTCCCGGCTGCTTGCCGCTAATAATTTCAATCTCGTACTGGTGGCACGCGATCTGGCTCGGCTGCAAGAGCGTGCACAATCTCTAGAAAGTAAGTTTGGCGTTAAGGTTCATGTGATTCAAGCCGATCTAGCTACAGATGAAGGTTGTGCTGGCGTTGAAAGGTACATCGCAGAGAATCAAATCGATGTCTTAATTAACAACGCCGGATTTGGATTAAATAAATCTTTCACAAATTCAGAACTAGCTGCAGAACAGCAATTAATGGATGTACTAGTTCGAACACCTATGCGGTTAATGCATGTTGCCTTACCAGCAATGAAGGCACGCAATAAAGGCGTGGTCATCAATGTTTCATCAGTTGCTGGCTGGATTCCAGGCGGCACATATAGTGCTGCAAAGTCCTATCTGACCATACTTTCTGAGTCGCTTAACACCGAACTTTCCACAACAAACATAAAAGTTTGTGCGTTATGTCCGGGATATACCAGAACTGAGTTTCATCAGCGCGGGCAGATGTCAATGAAGGGACTGCCGGAGTTTATGTGGCTCAACTCCGATCGATTGGTCGCGAAAGCGTGGCGTGATGCACTCAAAGGAACCGCGGTATCTATCCCTGGCTGGCAATATCGAACTCTTGTTTTCGTTGCAACTACCGCGCCTAGATCCATTGTTAGAAAAGTTGGAATGAACATACGCACAAAACAGCGTAAGTAATGGTCATTCCTGCATCACTCTCGGCGGGTTTTCAGCCTTCTTTAAGTAATGAAAAGGTAGTATTGCCACATTCTACGAAAGGTTTTCACATGTTACGCAAAATAACTTCTCTAACCGTCGCACTTATTGTCGCTGGTGGCGTCATGGTTGCAGTTCCGGCAAGTGCACAGACAGTGGCTTTAAATGGTGTTGCTTGTACAAAATCTGGAGCAACAAAAAAAACCAGCCTCGGAACTTATAAGTGTGGAAAGAACCCACTGGTATCGAATCCTAAGTTGGTTTGGCTTTCACTCGATTGTATTGCTGGCGCAAATGAAGCAATTAAGGCACAAAAGGCATCTCTTGTAACCGTAGCCAACTTTACAGCTCAACTACCAATTATTGACCTTGGTGTCACAACTGAAACCGCTAACAAAGCCGAAATTCAGGCCAAACTTGATGCTGCAACGCTTCGATTGACTGCGGCCCAAGTAAAACTTGCAGCTGCAAAAACTGAGGCAGATAGAAAGGTTTTGACAACCGCCGTCGGATCATGGACTGCAGCAACGCGGGCATATGCCAGCAGAATCCGAAGCATTGAATTAACGATTAAGAAGTTAGAAGCAGCAAAGCTGGTCGCGATCAATAAACCGGCAGAGCTGGCAAGAGGTGTCAAGAATTTACGTGAGGGAGCAAAAATCATCTGCAGCAAGGGTCTCTAACTCACCAGATTAAAAACCCGCTGCCGAAGTTGGTAGCGGGTTTTTTCTGCCTATGGCTTCCCCTATTCCGCGATGATTTGGATGTTCTTAACCTGAAGGCATGCGCGCTGTGCGGATAATTGGGCCAGCACTACTTGCCAGTCATCTCTTACTTCGATCACTTAATCAATCTCTTTGGAGTGAGCTCCTTCTCTATAACGTGATTGGGGTTTTCGCGGTAGTTTCAATTTTTATGGCTCCACATGTACGCGATCTAATGGCAAGAAATGCAATCCTTATCGGAATTTCAGTTTGGGTGGTTGGTTCAGTCTTTGCCAGTCTTTCAAATTTTTATTCTTTGCCAGGTTTTGCAACTACTGGTACCAATTTCATGTACCTCTTTTTCTATCCTTTTATGTTAATCGGGGTTGCACGCCTAATGAGCGTAAATCGTCATCGCAAGCTACTGGATAATGTCGATGCTTTGATAATTGGTCTTGGTTTAACCACACTCGGGACCGCGCTTGTGCTGCAACCAGTATTGCCACACTTTGATGGCAAACTGAGTACAACATTTTTTGCCATCATCTACCCAATTGCCGATCTTGTGCTGGTCTCGGTAGTTGTGACTTCTGTAGCGATGCAAGGTGTATCACGGCGAGCCTTGATTCTTTGCGCAGGTATCGTAGTTTTCGCAGCGACCGATTTTCTGTACCTATGGCTTGCCGTCAATTCAAGTTATCAAATGGGTGCACTAGTCGATGATGGTTGGTTATTGGGGCTACTCCTAATCTCGGAGAGTTTTTGGCAGACCGAAATCGATTCGACGATTAAAGATGGTGCTAGCCCCATCTTTATTACTATTTCAGTATTTCTGAGTGCAACACTTCTGGCTCTGATCGCATTGCAACCGACCTACCTTCCTCAATTTATTTTAATACCTGCTATTGCAACTCTTGCGCTGGCATTTACTCGGATGGCAATTGCTCTTAATCAAGCACGACATATAGGGCAGGAGCGATTGTTAGCCCGCACTGATGAATTAACCGGATTGCCTAATCGTCGACGTTTGATCTCTGAAATTGAAACCTTCGTAGCCAAGGAAGGATCCTTGCTTCTACTTGATCTAGATGGATTCAAACCCATAAATGATTTGTATGGGCATGAGACTGGCGACAAAGTTCTGCAACAAGTTGCACGTCGATTTGATCGAGCACTTCCCCATGGCGCTCTACTTGCCCGCTTAGGTGGAGACGAGTTTGGCGTTCTTTATGAAGGTGCCCAAGAAAGTGCGGTAGAGGTGGCGCTGGCATTACATGCAACTTTGTCTTATCCATTTCAGATAGACCACAAGGAGATACGCCTTGGCGTAAGCATAGGAATTGCCAGAAATAATGGCGGCGATGATTTATTGATTCGCGCCGATAACGCAATGTATAGAGCTAAGCGCGAGGGGCTAGGGGTTTGTCCGCTTTAATTGCTTGTAATCGAGCCAAAGACTCCAATCGCTGCGTTGCGTGATTCACAATTCGCTCGCAATAGCCCTTGCTATATCCGTCAAGGAAGAGCCATGGTTCATGAATCTGTGTTGCTGAAAGATGTACAAGCTCTGGAACATACTTACGGATGTAATCGCCATTTTCATCAAAGCGTTTTCCTTGCTCGATGGGATTAAAGATGCGGTAATAGGGCGACGCATCGGTTCCACAACCGGCGGTCCACTGCCAGCCATGCGCATTGGATGCCACATCGAAATCAACAAGGTGTTGGGCAAAAAATCTTTCACCTAATTGCCATTCCAGGTGTAAATCCTTAACTAAAAAGGATGCAACCACCATTCGCGGGCGGTTATGCATCCAACCTTCGATAACCATTTGGCGCATCGCTGCATCTACAAATGGGTAGCCAGTTTTACCGTCACACCAGGCTTGAAATTCCTGGCCCGGCTGGTCATAACGCATCTGTGCAAATTTAGGAGCGTAATACTCGGTGTCGGTGTTGGGGTTATTGAAAAGAACATCAGCGTAGAACTCCCGCCAAGCAATCTCTTTCCGGAAAGCGTCATGGGCTTTACCTTCGGCCAAATTGGCAAGCAAAGTTCGTGGGTGAATTTCACCAAATTTTAAATAGGTGCTCATCTTGGAAGTGCCGTCAATGCCTGTAAGATTTCGATTTGAGTCGTAAGTAGCAAGAGAATTTTTAGTAAAACGCTTAAAGCGATCAATTGCTGCATTTTCACCTGCAGTGATTATCTGTGAGCCAGCGGGTATCGGAAAATCGGGAAATGCTCGGTACTTAGTCGTTGGTTCAACTGCAGAAATCTTTTTCGGCGCTTGGGTAGGCGCCTGCCAGCTATGTGCCCGCCAGCCTTTATAGAACGGGGTGTACACCTTGTAAGGCGTTGCATCACTTGGTTTTACTACCCGACCAGGTGCTACAGCGTATGGACTGCCAGTGCGAACTAGTTTGATGCCAGCAGATTCGACGCGCGCATCACGTTCGGCCCCGTAGCGTTCATACTCGGCTGAGATATGAACTTCTTCAACTTCATACAGATCAATCAGCTTTTTTAAAACTTCAACCGGATCACCTTCGATAATGTGAAGTCGATTGCTGAGTGATTCATCGAGTGCGCGTAGTGATTGACCCATGTAAGCCAATAATTTTTTGCCAGCTTCAGAAATTTGTTGTTTATCAAGAATGAAGAGTGGAATAATCTGTTCCGCCGACGCAACTGCCGCTACTAATGCCGGATGGTCATTTATTCGCAGGTCTCGGCGAAACCACATGATTGAAGTTTTCGGCTTGGACATGGGATGATTAAATCATCATGCAGGAGATAAGGCGCTTTCAAGTTCGTGGGGTCACGGGTGAAGTCAATCGGGTGCAATTTGATTCACGAGTAGTAGATTTTTGGATCCCTAAACAAGGCGCCGATCGTTTGCTGATTGCCCACGATGGGCAAAATGTCTTTGATGTAAAGACCTCCACGCACCGTGGACAAACCTGGAAGATGGCGCAGTCTGCCCTCCATGTCAGCCAAGAACTTGGAATACATCCGCCCGCCATAATTGCCATATGGCATAGTGCTACCAAGGAAAATCCTTGGGGAAGGGCCAAAGATTTAGCACCACAGTCATTTTTTACAAGTGATACCTATATTGATCCGCGCTGGCAGGTCAATGACTTAGAGCTCGTGCTGCATTCTGATGCTTACTTAGCGCAAATCTTCCAGGAAATTGTTCCCACGATTTTTCCGGTTTACTGCCCTGCTAAAACTGCGGTAATCGGCTCAAGTATGGGTGGATTGGCTTCTTTATATGCCGCAATCAAGCA
Organism: Actinomycetes bacterium; assembly: GCA_043776875.1. GTDB lineage: Bacteria > Actinomycetota > Actinomycetes > Nanopelagicales > Nanopelagicaceae > Planktophila. Next base: position 51,232 of record JAYVQU010000019.1, on the reverse strand, counting down.
CCCTGATAAATTTGAAACCGCACTCGCACTTTCCCCGCACTGGGTTATTAGTGATCAAAATTTTGCCAGGGCTATGGTGCAAGCACTGCCGTTGACGCATAAAATTTGGATGAGCCGAGGCGACAAAGGTGTTGATAAAGAGTACCTACCACTACAAAACTATGTTGATCAATTAATGCGTGAGCGAGGTTTTAAAGAAAATTATGCAACCAAGGTGTATAACAGATCTGGTCACAATGAAAGATCTTGGGCTAGATATCTAAATGAGCCATTAAGGTTTTGGCTTAGTACTTAATCGTGAGTTGTGAGATTTTTGAAGTACTGACTTGAGCGTTCGAGCCCTTTGCAACTGCTACAACTTCAACTTTGCTTCCACTCTTAAAGTTTTGTGGGTCAAGAAATACTCTCAGTAAACCACCTCGCGTGGATACATCCTTAAAAGTTCGATGATCAGAGGTTCCAACTAACTTCCAACTCCCTCCTAGTCGTCGAACTAAGAAAGATACTTCTACATAATCATCACCAGGAACAGTTGCTGATAGTTGCAACAGGTCTCCAGCCAATAATGTGCTAACAACTTTTCTGAGTGTTATAGCTGGAGTTGCACTTGACATCAATTTTTCGGAAGCTTTAAGCACACAATAAGTTCGAGCTGGCAATGACAGAGTTACACTGGATGTGACTTCACAACTACCATCAATGAGTTTCCAAGTTGAGTTTGCGGTTGAGGTAGCAAAGTTAGCCTCCTTTTTCTGATCAGAGCCATTAAAAGCAACAATGTACTCTTGGCCGGCGGCATAGCGAGTTACCGCGAATACACCATCTTGGGCAAATCGAACTTGCTGAACCCCATTGCGAAGTGCCGGATTATCTTTGATTAATGCTTGAACCTTGCTAATTTGTAACCTCAGCGGATTCGCAATATCAAATGAACTCTTGCTTCCGATCGGCATCGAGCCAATTCTTTCCATACTTTGCCATTGTGGAATTAGTGTTGGAAACATATCTTGGCGAGCTTCTTTATCTCCGCCAAAACCAATCATTCCAACCTCATCCCCGTAATAAAGCACTGGGCCACCACGAAGAAAAAAGAGCAGTGCATTTGAAAGTTTAGCTCGCTCCAAAAGCATTTCCGATTGATCGGCGGATACAGCACTGCGTAGCTGTAACCCAATTCTTCCCATGTCATGATTTCCAAGAAATGTAGCAAGTTGATAGGCGTTTGCCGAGGGTGTTGTATACACATCATCGGCATTAAAAAGTGAGGCTAGCGACTCACCGGAATACCCGGACCTGGCAAAGGCGGCAACATGTTTCTGAAAAGCAAAATCCAAAACTGAAGGGGTCTGCTTGCTGCGAATAAAATTCGCCAGATAATATGGATCGGTATTGAATACTTCGCCAAAGATTAGAAAATCTTTTTTGCCATTTTGCTTGGCAACGGATAAAACCTTAGGAATTACCGCTTTCCAAAAGTTTGGATTAACATGTTTCATAGTATCGATACGTAAACCATCAATATCAAACTGATTGATCCAATAACTCCATACTTCAGTCCAACCCTTCACAACATTGGGTTTTTCGGTGAAGAGATCGTCAAGCCCATAGAAGTCACCATCCAGGGAAGATTCTCCGGTAAAAGAAGAGTTACCCCGGTTGTGATAGTTGGTTAAATCATTTAACCATGCAGGATTCTTTGCCTTTGAATTATCCGAAGCGACAATCGGAATATATGGAAAGGATCTCTTTACCGAAAGTAAGGGAAAGTTGCTTTTGCCAGTCACCTTTGTTAAGTCAAATGACTTACCGGATGCGGTTTTATATGGAAAATTATTTATCCCAACATAACTGGTAGAATTACCTGGATATTGAATAATATCGGCGGTGTGGTTTGCAACTACATCGACTATCACCTTTAGCCCGGCTTCATGAGCCTTCTGAACAAGTACTTTGAAATCTGCTTCACTACCCAAATGCGGATCTACGGTCATAAAATCCAAACCCCAATAACCGTGATAAGCCGAGGAATTGCCTTGAAATACAATCTGTTTCACAGGTGGAGTTATCCAGATTGAGGTAAAGCCCATTTCTTTGATGTAATCAAGCCGATTCGTGATGCCCCGGAAGTCTCCCCCGTGCCACCATCCGATGTCATTAGGTAGGAAACCACTAGAAAATTTTCCGGCAATCAAACCGCCGTTGTCATTCCCCGTATCACCATTTTCAAATCGATCGGTCATGACAAAGTAAACGGACTCCTCGCTTTGTGCACCGCGAACCGCAGGTGTAAAGAGTGTCGATAAATTCTCAATTGCCGCACTGGGTGAGGCCAGTAACGGTAAGGTAATTGCAACAACAGCTGCTGCTATTCGTAATTTCATTCAACAATCCAAATACCTTGGGCAGGTTGGTTTGTTACAAAATTGAGTTGCGACCCATTTAGCTCTTTTCCGTAAAGAGTCTTCCTTATTTTCAGACCATATTGCTTTAAGTCCAGATCAACTTTGACACCTGTGCGTGAAACAAAGACTAAAACGCTCTGCTTATTGGACTCACGCAGAAAAAATACATAATCATCTTCAACGACTACCCATCTGAGACCGCCATTTATGAATCCGTCATTACTCTTGCGAATCTTTATAAGTTTTTGCACTAGCGCCATAAAGTCATGGTCCCAATCGCTTCGATCCTCCCAATTAATAGTGCGCCGTCCATCCTCACCCCAAGCACCTTCTAGTCCTATCTCATCGCCCGCAAAAATTGAAGGTACGCCCGGATAAGTAAGAACCATCGCCATGGCTGACAAGTGTGCATCTACATCACCTCTCACTACTGTTCGAAACCTTGCCGTGTCATGACTATCTAGAAGTACCATGCTCGCCACAACACTTCGCCATGGAACAGAAGCGTTGAACTGCTTCATGCTATTAACTAGTTGAGTTCCATTAATTTTGGGCATTTCAAAAGGGAGACCTTGGAATCCGCCGCCGATTTCTGAATTCTTATTTAGCCAGTTCCATAAAGGACGCATAAAGCCTTGATAATTCATGGCACCGTGCCAGCCCAAACCATCTAGATCGCTGGCAACAAAATCACCATTTTCAGCTACTAGCCATGCATCAGGATTGCTTTCATCCATTGCTTTCCGAATTCCGCGCATTACCAGGTCGTGCTGATCATCGACCCCGAGTTTACCTGTCATATTTCCAACATCAATTCGCCAACCAGACATACCAAACTTTGGACTTATCCATTTTCTAACAATGGAGTTCTTTCCTGAATACATCTCTTTCTGTAACTCTTTTGAATTAAAGTTGAGCTTAGGTAAAGAGGCTAACCCCCACCATCCTACATATCCGTGCTTTACCGATTTATCCAAATAGAAGTAGGAGCGTTCCTTTGACTTCTTGCTCTTGATTGCCTTGGCTAGCCAGGGATGAGCGGCACCACAATGGTTTGACGTCAGGTCTGCCATGATGCGGATCTTAAGCTTCTTGGATTTTTTAACTAATGAATGAAGCGCATCATTACCACCAAGAATGGGGTCTACCTGATCAAAACTACTCGCATCGTATCGATGGTTAGATCGCGCCGGAAAAAATGGTGTGAAGTAAATGCCATTCACGCCTAAGTCCTGAATATGATCTAGGTGTTGTTCAACTCCATTAATATCTCCGCCATAAAGCTCGGTTCCGGTGAATTCGCTGCGCCCTCTGGGCAAATCATTCCACATTCGAGGTTGTGCCCAATCAGGTAGTTTGCGTTCGATACTAGATTTTGCGAAACGATCGGGAAATATTTGGTAGAAAACTGAAGAACGAATCCAATCTGGGTACCGTGGGACGGCAACGATCTTAAAATCGTTATTACTATGAACATCGTGATCTGTTAAATCAAATGCGTTTAACCAGTCGTACTTTCCTTTTGCTACAAAAACAAAACGATAAATTGTGTGCATATTTACCACTTTAATCTTGACTTGATACCAAGACTCAGCTTTGCTTTTCTTGCCCTGTTTTAACTCATAATTGCGCGGTTCGCCATCTTCATAAACCCGTAAGAATCCTTTATCGAAGGAGTAAGCGTTGGGAACTCGCACCTTCAAGGTAATCGTTTCACCAATAGCTGGTGCCTCATTGCTTACATACAGTTCGCTGCCATCATGGTGCGGAGTTAAGTTCACTTACATAGCTCCTAGCCCTTAACTGAACCTGCGGTTAAACCATTAATAATATATTTTTGCAGCGAAAGGAAAATAATCACAATTGGTACCGAAGCAATGATTGAACCAGCTGCGAAGGGACCCCAGTTTTGTGAATATTGTCCGCCGATAAAACCTTGTAATCCAACAGCTACCGTACGGCTATTCATGTCGACTAAAAATAGCCGCGCCATGATGAACTCATTAAAAGTTCCGATAAAACTTAACAAACTAACGACGGCCAAAACTGGAGTGGCAAGTGGAACAAAAATTAACCAGTACGTTTGGACCGCGCTTGCGCCATCGACCCGTGCGGCTTCATCTAACTCGATGGGAATCGAGTCAACAAAACCTTTGAGCAACCAAATGTTAACGCCCATAGCGCCACCCATGTAAACCAATAATAGGCCGGGCTGTGTTCCTAGACCAATCGCTGGTGCGAAGGTATATACCCGCTCCATTATTACATACACCGCCGAAAGCGCTAGCAAAGCCGGGAACATTTGCACCAGTAACAAGAGTTGGATTCCGGACCGCTTACCTTTGAACCTCAATCGACTAAATGCAAAAGCTGATGCTGCGCCGACGACCACAGAAAGTACAGCAACAGTGCCCGCAATAACGAGCGAGTTTTTCATCCAAATCAAGTACGGAATTGTTGGGTCATTAAATAACTTAGTAAAGTTGATAAAAGAAACAGCCTTCGGAATAAAAGAAGTCACTTGTAGACTTCCGGTTGGATTGATTGAAGAAATGATTACAAGATAAATTGGAAAAAGTGCGAAAAAAGATACAAGCAATGCAACCAAATGGCGCCACAAATTCTCTCTTAACCACTTACTCATACGAATGTATCCAATACCTTTGATTTACGAACTCCATAAAGTGAGATTGATGCGATGATTATAAAGATGATCACCGAAATTGCGCTTGCCAAGCCTAAATTTTGAATATTCGTACCGAATGCAATTTTATATGTGTAACTGATCAAAATATCAGTTGCACCTGCTATATCGCCATCGAGTGGACTGCTCGGGCCGCCACCTGTAAGTAGATAAATTAAGTTAAAGTTATTGAAGTTAAATGCGAACGAGGCAACAAGTAAAGGTGCGACAATTTGCAGTAATAGTGGCAAGGTAATTTTGGAAAAAATTTGGCGCGGAGTTGCGCCATCGATCGCTGCCGCTTCAGAGAGTTCAGTAGGTATGGCCTGTAATGCGCCACTACAAATCAAATAAAAGTACGGAAAGCCTAGCCAGAGGTTTACGATTATCACCGCCGCTCGAGCGAATAAAGCGTTTTGAAACCAGGCAATATCCGTGCCAAATAGATTATTAATCGCTCCAAATTCAGTATCAAACATTCCGCCCCAGATCAGAATACTCATGATGCTAGGCATGGCGTATGGCAAAATAAAAATTGAACGATAAATACGCCGCCCACGAATCGGCCGATTCATCGCTAATGCCAATAGCAGGCCAAGGGAGAATTGGGTTAAAACAGTTAATGAGGCAAAAATGATGGTCCAAATAAAGACCCGAATGAGCGGCTTACGAACTTCGCTATCAGTAAAGAGGTCTATGTAGTGTGAGAACCAAATCGGAGAACGCCAACCTGGTTGAAGAATTTGGCTGGGGTCGTTGACATCAGCATAATTTCCCTTGCCGTTGTCTGCAAATGTCCGGCCATCCAGTAAATTTACAAAAACATCTTTATCCTTCTGGTAAGTAAGAACTTGACGTTTTAGAACTCCTAATGCCGATCCTTCCATGAGAATAAAGTACTCATCTGAATAACGAAATCGTGTTGAAGAAACTTCAAAATCCAAGGTAGAGCGTTCAGAATCTAATATCGGGGTAAATCCAGGGGCAGCAGTGGCTATTCCATCACTATTTAAAGTTATATCTGTCGATAAAAAGTCTCGCTTGACTTCTTTATTAGCAACAAAATAACTCTGAGTCAAAATGTCAGAGGCTAAAATTGCTACTTTACCCGCGCTGTCGCGTCCAACTACGACATCAAATGATGTACCTGCTTCATCGGCTTCAACACCTAACAATTGTATTCGCGAAATTGCATCATCTTTTGAGATGTAATTTCCGGTTTGGTACTGAAAGGTAGACATAACTAAGGTGTAGACAATTGGTCCAATTACGAAGGCAAATAGAAATAGCATTCCGGGTAATAAAAATTTAAATGGAATTGAGATATCAGTTAAATATACAATTACTATTGACACAAGAGCGATCGCTAAAAACGCTGCAATCTCATACTCTCCCTGCGCAAATGCACTTTGAATCAATAAGGCAAGTATCGCGGATACAAAAGCGACCACTAGGTACTTAGCGGTTTTGGTTACTTTCCCGCGATACAAAAGCTTCACATTATTCCTAACTTAAATTAGTGCCCTGACGGTAAAACTGGCGGGTAAGAGATTCTCTCACCCGCCAGTTCGTGACAAATTAAAAGATCGGTTTACAGATCTTTTACGCCTGCCGCAATATTGAGCTTGAAGAAACCATTTAGCTTGGTTGCTTCACTCTTAGGGTCCTTGCCGTCGACAAGAACAGCAGTCCAGAATGCTGGAAGAAGATCCCAGTAAGACTTAGAACCTGCTGTGCCGTTTAGAATGGCACCAATTTGTGGAATTCCGGCAATGCTTCCAGCCTTACCGAACCCAACTTGAGCTGCAGTAAGATCTGCCTTCTGCGCATTCTTCTCAGCTGGTGGGCGAAGTTCTACAGATTGGTAACGGATTGCACCTTCAGTTGAAGCAAAGAAGTTAACCAACAAGTCTTTTGCGCCAGCTTCCACTCCACGCTTTGCAGCATAAGTTGTAAGAAGTGCTCCACTTACTGATCCAAACATCTGACCATATGTTCCAGCCTTAATGCCTGGCACTGGCATCAAGTTCATCTTGAAACCCTTGTAAACATAATCTTTCCATTCCCAGTTACCAATTACGGCGAAAGGAACTTTGCCTGCAAGGAAGTTATCTTTGCAACCAGCATCAGATGCCGGGAAGAAGCCGGTGCTCTTGCCTTTTGCATCAAGGAAGTATTTTGAAATATTCTTAGCAAGCTCTTTTGGGTTGATTGGATCAACAACTGAATCTACTGCACCATTTTTCATGCGGTAAGCAGATCCACCAAGTGCTGATAGCACTGAATGGGCACCCCATGAAGTTCCGCCACCAGCGATACAAAGACCAGCAACTAGCTTCTTCTTTTCCTTGTTTGCGTTGTAGTAGTCAACCATGTCGCCAAGTTTCTTAGGTGCTTTCTTAACCAAATTTTCGTTGTAAATCATTGCAACGTTATTGATATCGAGTGGCACTCCGTAAAGCTTTCCTTGGTACGAGAGATCAAAGAAGTTATTTTCAGTAAAGCGCTTTTTAACGGCACTGCTGAGAGTAATAGGAGCTAGTTTTCCGTTCTTCGCACTAGTTGCAACCCAGTCATTTGCACCAACGATGATATCTGGTCCAGTTAAATCTGTTGCATTGTCCACTGCGGTTTTAAGGGCATCAAAGCTTGAAAAAGTTACAACCTTCACTGTGTAACCAGAAACCCAGTCACCCTTTGCTTCAATAACTTTAGTTAGGTTTGGCCCGCGGTTTTCATCTGCCCAGACAACAATTTCTGTGGCTGCACTTGCGGATGGTGCTACAAGTGTTGAAAACGCAAGCGCGATCACTGCAACTACGCCAGTTAATCCGAAACGCTTTTTGTTCATATATATCCTCCATGGATGGATTCGCGCAAACGAAGGTGTGCGCTGTTGTTGGGTCAATTTCACACTTTCTACGGTGCAAAAGCAACCTAAAACGGCGGTTTGGCCCTGAATTAGGCACGCTTTTACCCGATTGTTATAAAGGGCTAGCGGGGCTGAAAATCCTTGCAGAGTGGGCATGCAATCAACCCGAAAGTGAGGTTCGATAGGGTCATGGCCGAAGAGATCTTTACTCGCGAAGAAATACGCGCGATGCGACGTTCCTATGGCGATGTGAGTTTAGTGAGTTTGCCCGACGATCCTTTTACCGCTTTCGCTGCCTGGCTGAAATCCGCTCATGAGAATTTGGTAATAGTTGAAGCAAATGCGATGGTGCTTTCAACTTTAGCACCAGATAATCAAATCACTACTAGAACTGTTTTATTAAAAGATATTTCAGAAGGTGGTTTCACTTTTTTTACAAACTATGAATCGCGAAAAGCACATGCAATCGAAGTCAATCAAAATGTTTCACTTTTGTTTCCTTGGTTTGCAATGGAACGACAAATCTCAATTAGTGGAAGTGCGGAAAAAGTTTCCGCAAAAGAATCAGATGAGTATTTTTCTACTCGTCCATGGGGTTCCCAAATTGGTGCCTGGGCAAGTCATCAATCTTCACAATTGGCTTCCCGCGCTGTACTTGAACAACGTTTTGCGGGTGCGGCAGTAAAATGGCCCGAGGGCACAGTGGTTCCGCGACCACCATATTGGGGTGGCTATCGTGTTACGCCGCTTAACATTGAATTTTGGCAAGGTGGTTACTCTCGTTTGCATGATCGTTTGCGCTATGAGCGGGCTAACACCAACTGCGATTGGGAACTCACTCGCTACTACCCTTAGTCTTAGCTCATGAGTATTGTTATTCCTGCCGAGCTTAAGCCAATGGATGGTCGATTTGGTTGCGGTCCCTCTAAAATTCGCCCCGAAGCTTTAGCAACCCTGACTGCAAGTGGCAACACAATTCTTGGAACATCTCACCGACAAAAGCCGGTGAAACAAGTTGTGAAGCAAGTGCGCGAAGGACTTACCTCTTTATTTAATCTCCCGGATGGTTATGAAGTAATACTTGGAAATGGTGGATCCACTGCTTTTTGGGACATTGCCACATTTGGACTTATTGAAGACCGCTCCCAGCACCTGGTCTTTGGCGAATTTTCAGCTAAATTTGCCGCGGCCACAAAAGAAATGCCATTCATTGGGGAACCGACAGTTATTAAGTCAGAGCCAGGTTCGCATCCAACTGCAGTTGCCGAAGCTGGAATCGATGTTTATGCGTTAACTCATAATGAAACAAGTACTGGTGTTGCAATGCCAATTATCCGCCCCGTCGGAACTGAAGCAACCCTTGTCCTGGTGGATGCCACATCTGGCGCCGGTGGCTTAATGGTTGATGCTAAAGAGTTTGATACCTATTACTTCGCACCACAAAAGTCATTTGCATCAGATGGCGGCCTGTGGCTTGCGATTATGTCACCTGCCGCTATTGCACGTGCCGAAAAGATCAAAGCAAGTGGCCGCTGGATCCCAGCATTTTTCGATCTTACAATTGCGATTGAGAACTCACGTTTAGATCAGACATATAACACTCCCGCGCTCGTTACTTTGGTGTTACTTGCCGAACAAATTGAGTGGATGAATGCAAATGGTGGACTTTCTTTTGCCGCCGGTCGCAGCGCCAAATCATCGGAAATTTTATACTCATGGGCTGAAAAAACTAGTTATACAACCCCTTTTGTGACTGATCCGGCAATGCGTTCAAAGGTTGTTGGAACAATTAACTTTGATGAAGCAATTGATGCCACCAAGATTTCGGCAGCACTTCGTGAAAACGGAATTGTAGATACTGAGCCTTACCGCAAGTTAGGCAAGAATCAGCTTCGCGTCGGTATGTTCCCTGCGGTTGATCCCAGTGATGTTGAAGCACTCACCAACTGCATCGACCACGTAGTTGCAGCCTTGTAATGCCAATGAGTTTTCAACGGAACAGTTTCTTCTGGGTGGTAGCGGTTCAAATCGCGGTCGTTAACTTTTTCTTGGGTGGTTTTGGCCCTGCCCAATCCTTGTTGCGGGCAGATCAAGGAACTTCATTAACTGTTGCTGGATTGCATGGCACCGCAATGGGAATCGCATCAATCTTGGCGGGCTGGGCTAATCCGCGGATCGCCCACAAATTTGGCGGTGAAAAAGCTAGCTGGGTTGGTTTAGCGATATTTATCATTGGACTAACGCTATTTGTTGTCTCTCCGCCTGTTTCATTAACAATTCCGGCAACTCTGCTAATTGGTTTTGGGGTGTCACTTGTAATCAACACAAGTCTGACAAAGATGTCTTCTTATTATGGAAGGTCTGCCGAAGTTGCAATTCCGCAAGCGAACGGAGTTGCATCGATTGGGTTTGTAACCGGAACTGCATTAATTGGAACAATTGCAATTGCATATCCAAATTTATGGCGCTTAGGTTTACTGCTTGCGCTCCCGGTAACCATCATATTGTTCATTGTTGGTCGTCAAAAAGATGCCGAAGAACATGTGCCAGATGGGCATGGCCCACAAGGCGGAAAACTTTCCGCAGCGTTTTGGATTTCTTGGGTTGGCTTTATCGCATGTATTTCAAGTGAGTTTGCCATATCATTTTGGGCCGCAGCTTTATTAAAGGATCGCGTTGGATCTACCGCCGCAATTTCAACCGTAGCAATTGTTGCACTTGGTACCGGAATGGGAGTTGGTCGTTGGTACGGTGGGTTAGCACTCAAGCGGCTTTCCCTTGATTCGCAACTGCTAGCCATTATTGCTTTACAGTTTGCTGGTTTCCTCGGCTATTGGTTATCACACAACATGCTTACTTCACTGATCTGTTTATTTGCGGTTGGATTGGGACTTTCGATGCAGTTTGCTTTGTCATCAATTCGGTTGATTGGGCTAAGTGATGGTCGCCCTGATTTAGCAATTGGGCGAGCATCATTGGGTGCTGGAATTGCAATTGCTGGAGCTCCCTTTTTGCTGGGAATTTTGGGAGATAATTTTGGTATTTCGCGTGCCTACATTATGGTTTTTGTGCTAATTGCGGTGGCTTTCATTATTGTAAAGGTGGTCCCATCACAGGTAAGGGAGGTTCAGTGAGCTACAAAATTCGAAGAGTTGTGACTGTCATCGTTTTGCTTGGTTTACTGGTTTTAATCGCGATCAACAGTCTTTAAAACAAAAGCCACAGAGATATCAGTTGGCACAGTAACTTTGTTCTTGTAAATGAACCAAATAAGTACTGAAGCAACTAATGAGATCCCACCGCACACCGCAATAGTTGAGCGAATTCCAATGAGCTCGGTAGCCATACCGATTAACGGAGATCCAAATGGTGTTCCACCCAAGAAAATTAAAAGATACAGTCCCATAACCCGGCCACGAATTGCCATATCAGTACTTGTCTGAACAATTGAATTGGCTGAAACTAAAGTTGTCAAAGCGGTGACGCCACAAATGGGTAACCAAATAATGTAGCTGGTGAAGTTAGGAAGAATCGAAAGCACCATAATTGAGATCGAAAAAACTATTCCACCTTTAATCACAAACTTTGTATTTTGAAATCGTTCCAGGCGCGCTGATCCAATTGCCCCCGAAAACGAACCAATAGCAATGAAGGTACCCATCAATCCAAAACTTGCTGGACCTAAACCAAACTCTTGGGTTGCCATAAGTGCGTTAAAAATTTGAAAGTTAAGTCCGAAGGTTGCTAGGAAGAAAACCATCATCATAACTACATAAATATCAGGACGCGCTTTTGTGTAGGCAATGCCTTCTCGAATATTGCCATCAGACTTTGGCTGATCCCGATTAAAGAAAGCCATTTCATTGAGCTTCAGTAAGGCTGCAATTACAAAAAAGTAGGAAAGTCCGTTTACAAAAAAAGATGGGCCGGTGCCAAATGCTGCTATCAAAGCACCTGAAACTGCCGGACCAATCAATCGACCAGCATTAAAATTAGCTGAATTTAATGAGACCGCATTTGGAAGGTCGGTCTGGCCAACTACCTCAGTTGTAAAAGATTGACGAACCGGACCATCAATTGCCGTTGAAACTCCCAGAATCGCGGCCAAAACAAAGACATGCCACAAGCGAATGTGGCCGGTTACAACCAGGGCACCAAGACCAAAAGAAACTGCTCCACCGACGAGATTGGTAATTATTAAAACTTTTCGCTTATTAAATCGATCGGCTAACTTTCCACCATGTAAGGAAAAGAAGAGAACTGGTGCAAACTGCACTGCCGTGACTAATCCAAGATAAGTTCCACTATTGTTAGTAAGTTCAAGCACTAACCAGTCTTGGGCGATACGTTGAGCCCAACTGCCAATATTTGAAACCGCATTGGCTGGAAAAAGGATCTGGTAATTGCGGTGGCGAAATGATCGCCAATTACCATCATCTTTAACCTTTAAACGCATTACTCTTCTTCCATGGCTACTCGTCTACGCAGTGTTGTAACTCTAGTCGTTATTGGCACAACCTGCTGGGTGATTGCAGGCGTGATTGCGATTGCGGTAAATGCTGAGGCCAAGATTATCTGGACCTGCGTTGCTGGAGCAGGCTTAGGCCTAACTGGTATTCGTTACACAATTCGCCGCAATCGTCGCAGCAGAATTTAAGTTCAATCGGTTGTCTACGCTCCTAAAGCAGTAGCGATGCCGCGCAATACCCGACCAAGACGATCAGCCTCTTGTGCATTTGGATGACGCCCATGACGCAATCCATTTCCAACGCGATCTAACATCTTAATTGTGTCCTCAATCATCGCTGCCAGATCATCGCTGTTAACGCGCGCGTTCTCAACTAATGATGGAGGTGCTTCAATGATGTGTACGGACAATGCTTGTGGGCCTTTACGACTGTCAGCAATAGAAAACTCAAGCTTTGTACCAGGCTTAACAGTTGCAACACCTTCGGGAAGTGAGGTTGCAGCTAGATAAACATCTTCGCCCTCATCATTTGCAATAAAGCCGAAACCTTTTTCTAATGAGAACCATTTGACGTGTCCGGTAGGCATGGGGGCTCTTTCTTCTAAATAACTAGGCTAACTGGCTAGTTGGCTTTGCTGGTGAATCAATCGCTATCGCGGTTGCGATAATCAGATGCTTAGTTTAACACCGGCTCTGTGAAGGTCGCTTCCGAATGTGCTCCGCAGCCATGATCCACGCTCACGACACGTGCATCTTCCGGGGAAATTGCGTTGGCGCAAACACCAAATGTTGATCGTAATGATCCGGCAATAGGAATGAAGAAGCCACAACTGTGGCAAGGCTTGGGTGCGGCTTGGGCAACCGGGGCGTTCGGTCCGCGCTCTCCGTCATACCAACGTTTTGCTGCTTGATCTCGTCCTTCAATAGACATCACCCGGGCCCGACCAAAACCAAGTTCAAGGGCCATCGCGGTATCAAGCTCTTCATCTTGGGGAAGCGCCTGTTGGCCTGGAACTAAACGTGGGTCAGCTAATGAACTTGGAACTATGTCACCGACGCCAACATCACCAGGCACGATTCGATCCAGATAAGGAATCCATTCTGGTGCACGTAATGCATCCGGACCTGGAAGAACTACTACATCACAAATAGTTGGCGCTGCATCTTCATCAACCTTTGCAACTGTGACACACCAACGCCAACCTTTGTAACCGGCAAGATTTGCCTCAAATAAATATGTTGCGACCCGATTTTCATCATCAAATTCAACGGAAACAAAACCACCAACCTGATCAACTTTTTCAACTTGCGCAAGAATTGCCGTGCGGGCCAGGTCGGTCGCAACAAAGGCAGCAGCAATTGCTGGTAAAGATTTCTTGAGCGACTTTTTTCTCATGGGTAAAGGGTAAAGCAGAACACCGCCCTCGTGTTAATCGACGAATAAATGAGCCGATTAATGGGTACTACTCGAGGACGGTGTTAAGCGTAACTACTAGTTAAAAATGGCTTAGAAGTCCATATCTCCGCCACCTTGTGGGGCAGCCGCGGACTTCTCTGGCTTATCTGCAATGACCGCTTCTGTTGTAATAAAGAGCGCAGCAATAGATGCCGCGTTTTGCAATGCAGAACGAGTCACCTTTGCTGGATCGATAATTCCAGCTTTGATCATGTCAACATATTCACCGGTCGCAGCGTCCAGACCATGTCCGGTTGGCAGGTGACGTACCTTCTCAACAACAACTCCGCCTTCCAGACCTGCGTTAATTGCGATCTGCTTGATTGGCGCTTCAATTGCATATTCAACAATCTTTGCACCAGTTGCTTCATCACCTGTTAAATCACTCAGCCGCTTAAATACAGCAGCGCCTGCTTGTAAAAGTGCAACGCCACCACCGGCGACGATCCCTTCTTCTATGGCAGCCTTGGCATTGCGAACTGCATCTTCAATGCGGTGCTTGCGCTCCTTGAGTTCTACCTCAGTTGCAGCGCCAGCCTTGATAACAGCCACGCCACCTGCTAGCTTCGCCAGCCGTTCCTGCAACTTCTCGCGGTCGTAATCTGAGTCAGAGTTTTCAATCTCGGTCCGAATCTGCTGCACCCGGCCCTTAATTTGAGCCTCATCGCCAGCACCTTCAACGATTGTTGTCTCTTCCTTGCTGATCACAACTTTGCGAGCGCGACCCAATAAGTCAAGCTCTGCGGCATCTAGTCGAAGACCGACTTCCTCTGAAATAACAGTTGCACCCGTAAGGATTGCAATGTCTTGCAGCATCGCCTTGCGACGATCTCCAAAACCTGGTGCCTTCACAGCTGCCGAGCGGAAAGTTCCGCGAATCTTGTTCACAACCAAAGTTGCCAACGCTTCACCTTCAACATCTTCGGCGATGATTGCAAGTGGCTTTCCTGATTGCATTACCTTTTCCAGAATCGGAACAAGATCCTTAATGTTTGCAATCTTTGAATTACAAATCAAAACATATGCATCCTCTAAAACAACTTCCATGCGATCCTGATCAGTTACAAAGTAAGGCGAGATATAACCCTTATCAAAGCGCATACCTTCAGTGAGCTCTAGCTCAAGACCAAAGGTATTTGACTCTTCTACGGTGATTACGCCTTCCTTGCCAACCTTGTCCATCGCTTCCGCGATCATGTCGCCGATAGTTGTATCTGCGGCAGAGATAGATGCAGTTGCTGCGATCTGCTCCTTTGAATCAACGCTCTTAGCCATTGATAGCAGTTCCGCAACAATCTCGGCAACCGCCTTTTCAATTCCGCGCTTAAGCGCCATTGGGTTTGCACCAGCGGCAACGTTACGCAGACCTTCACGCACCATTGCTTGGGCTAGCACAGTTGCTGTTGTTGTTCCGTCGCCGGCAACATCATCAGTCTTCTTGGCAACTTCCTTAACTAACTCTGCGCCGATTTTTTCCCATGGATCATCGAGTTCAATTTCCTTTGCAATGGAAACGCCATCATTAGTAATTGTTGGGGCGCCCCACTTCTTCTCGAGAACAACATTTCGTCCGCGAGGTCCTAGGGTTACCTTGACCGCATCAGCCAAGACATTCATGCCTCGCTCTAGGCCACGACGTGCTTCTTCATTAAAGGCAATCTGCTTTGCCATGAGTTGTGCTCCTTGTTTTTAGTGTTTGGTGTTCGTTAGGCGGGGGGCTTTATCACTCGCACCCCGAGAGTGCTAACGCCAAATCTAGAGCCTTTATTTCCATGGTGCAAAACGAGCGGGAATTCTGGTCTTTGCCTCAGAACTTGGGCTTGAATAAAGGGCATGAATAAGCGCCGCTTCTCGAAGTTATTGATCCTGCCCCTGCTTTTAGCCTTCGGGTTGGCGGCTATCCCGGCCCCGGCTAATGCCGGACCAGAATTAGTCAAACTTGTCTTTCACTACCAGCGTCCCGGTGATGATTACACGGGCTGGAATCTTTGGCTCTGGAAAAATGTCAGCACCGCCACCGGAGATAAAAGTGTCTCGGAAACTGGTCTGGTTTTTAATGGCGCAGATTCCTTCGGCAAGATCTTAACCATTGAAATTCCAGAGATGACTAACTTTGAAAACCTAGGTTTTATTGTGCGACTTAACTCTTGGGCCGCAAAAGATATTGAGGTTGATCGCTTCATTACCAACTTCAATGCAAATGGAGTTGCTGAAGTTTGGGTAGTGCAAGGAGACCCGAATGTTTACTCAAGCCTGCCTTCCATTCAAGATAAATTGCTTTCAGCGAAAATTGATGATTTTAAATCCATCACGGTGGCAACTAATCGTAAAATTACCTTAAGTGGAAAGGGTGATGAAGATTTTCAGGTTAATAACGGGCTAAAAGTTATCTCTGTTCAAGCGCTCAACGGCACTTCAAGTAGTGCGAGTCTGCTTTCGCTAAAACTTTCAGGTGAGATTTGGGACAACAATTAATGAAGCAGTTGACCCATATGCACGCGCAACGACCTTAAACGGTAATCGCGGTGTAGTAGTTGACTTAGATAAGACAGATCCCATCGGATGGAAAAAGTCGAAGCCAAAATTTAGCGGGCGCGCCACGGATGCCGTCATTTACGAACTCCATGTTCGTGATCTGTCAATGGATAAGTCCAGTGGGATCCCAGAAAACCATAAAGGAAAATTTCTTGCATTTACAAATTTAAATACAAAGAGCCCTGATGGGGCAATGACTGGTATTACGGCGATCAAGAATTTAGGGGTGACGCATGTAGAACTGCTTCCTATTTTTGACTTTGCAAGTGTTGATGAAGCAAATCCAACATTTAACTGGGGATATGATCCAAAGAACTATAATGTCCCGGAAGGTTCGTACGCCACTGATCCAAGAAACCCAACCAACCGCATAACGGAATTAAAGCGCGCCATTCAATCACTTCATGATCAAGGTTTGCGGGTGAATATGGATGTGGTTTACAACCATGTTTACGATGTCGGATCCTTTAGTCAAGAACAAATTGTGCCTGGATATTTTTTTCGCAAGAATGCTGACGGTACTTTGGCAAATGGCAGTGGGGTTGGCAATGAAGTAGCTTCTGAGCGCCCAATGGTTAGAAAATTTATCGCTGACTCCGCTAATTACTGGGCTAAGGAGTATCACATTGATGGTTTCCGATTTGACTTAATGGGGCTGATTGATTTAACAACCATGAATTTGATCAGAAAAAACTTAAATGCAATAGATAAAACGATTCTGATCATTGGTGAGGGCTGGAACATGGGCGACTTATTGCCAAGTGCGCAGCGGGCTAATCAATTAAATGCCGCAAAAATGCCAGGAATAGCGGTATTTAATGATCAGATTAGAGATGGCATAAAGGGTTCGGTTTTTGAAGCTGCCGATTTAGGATTTGCAAATGGATCTGTAACTAGCGCCGCTGATGTTCGCACTGGAATCGTTGGCAATATTAATTTTGGCAAGAGCATTACCAACAAATGGACCAGCATCGACCCGTCACAATCAGTTAGTTATGTAGAATCTCACGATAATTTAACACTTTACGACAAATTGACGGCAAGTGTAAAAAGTGCCGATGTTAAGACATTAGGTAGCTTGGCGCGCTACAGCTCATCAATTGCATTACTTGCCCAAGGTGTGCCATTTATCCAAGCTGGGCAAGAGTTCCTGCGAAGTAAAAGTGGTGATTCAAATAGTTACAACTCCAGTGATGCTATTAATTCACTTAAATGGGAACTCGCCACAAAGAATTCTTCTACCCTCGCTTACTTTAAAGGCTTGCTTGCGTTGCGAGCTGCTCATCCAGTATTTAGAATGAGTAGTTCTGCCGATGTAAAAAAGAATCTGAGCTTTATCCAGTTGTCGCCAGAACTAATTGCATATTCACTCAATGGAAAGAAAGTAAAAGACACCTGGAAGACCGTGGTCGTGATTCATAACTCTGGAACAAGGGGTACAAATATTGCCTTGCCAAATACCGGAAGTAAAGGTGAGTGGAAGATCGTCGTCCAAGGTGCAAGGGCGGGAGTTAAACCGATAAGTACCTTCATTGGAAACTCGGTAGTGGCCCCGGCCCAATCAACCTTGGTATTGCAGCAATAGCGGGCTAGCGGGTGATACGGGTAGCCATGCGTGCCTCACGCAGGCGGCGCAGCCGCTTTACCAGCATTGGAGCAGCTGCTAAAGCCTGATCTCGGTCAATTAAGTCATTGAGAAGTTGGTAATAACGAGGTGCGGTTAGCTCAAAAAGCTCTTTAATTGCCGCCTCTTTTGCGCCGGCATAGCGCCACCAGTTACCTTCAAAATCTAGGATGCCATGCTCGAGTTCGCTCAGGCCAGTATTGATCGCTGACTCTTCTTGTGCCGACATGATTGAAATCTTAGGTCAGGGTACGCTCAAAGTGTGGGATTTAGAGCCTGTTCAAAATCATTTGGATATCACTGATCTTGGTCCATGGATTTACTATCGCAAATCGAAGAATTGGCTGACCATGGTGGGAAGATGGCGGAATAAACCCAATCTGATCAGCCAATAGTTGGTCACTCCACTCTTGGTAATCCGATGCACTCCAACCGGTACGAGTAAAAGCGAGGATTGATAATTCGGGTTCTCGTAACAGTTCTAGGTTTGGATGTTGAACAATTAATTGAGCTGCTTGCTGTGCAACTGTAAGTGATTGCTCCATAGCTTTGGTGTAGGCATCGGTTCCATGCGCGGCCAATGAAAACCAAAATGGCAAGCCACGTGTGCGACGAGTTAAATGAATTGCATAATCTGATGGAGACCATTGATCATCTTTTAAGGTATCTAAGTAATCTGCATGTTGTGAATGCGTTTCTTTTGCTAATTGTGGGTTTCGGTAAACAAGTGCGCAGGCATCAAATGGTGCAAATAACCATTTATGTGGGTCCACAATAAAGGAATCAGCATCTTCGATCCCATCAAATTTTGCTCGAACCGATGGTGCGCATAATGCAGCTAATCCATAAGCGCCATCAACATGGAACCAAATATCTCTATCATGCGCGGCGATTCCAATTCCTTTAAGATCATCGATAATTCCCAAATTTGTGGTGCCAGATGTGGCAACAACTGCAAATACCCGATTCTGCGTCGTTGCATGAAGTTCATCAATTGCAGTTGCTACCGCGGTACCTTGCAACTTGCCTTGTGAATCAACCGGGACTTTTAAAACTTCCACATCCATCACATTTGCAGCGGTGACAATAGATGAATGGGCCTCTTCACTGCAAACAATTACCCAACGCGCTGGATTGCCGCACTTTTTACGGGCTTGGGCGCGGGCTACAACAAGTGCGGAAAGATTGCCAATAGTCCCGCCTTGCACAAAAACTCCCCCAGCACTTGCCGGTAACCCTGCTAAATCTATTAACCATTGAATTGCTTGGTTTTCGGCAAAAACTGCGCCAGCGCCTTCTTGCCACGATCCCCCATACAGCGCACTTGCACCTACGACTAGGTCAAAAAGGTTTGCGTACTCACTGGGTGCAGATGGAATAAACGCAAGGTTGCGCGGATGATCAGTTGAGATACATGCCTTTGCTAAAACATTTGTAAATACTTCGAGGGCTACATGTCCACCTAAACCTTTTGCAGTAATAGTGTTGCCAACTTCATTAAATAAGTCTTCAGCGGTGCGTGGGCCATCAAGTGGTGGATCATCCTTTAACCGCGCAAGGCTGTACTGCAAAACCTCATGGGCAAGCTCTTCAACTTCGCGCGTGAACTCATGCATTGGTATTTGCTTTCTTTACAATATTGCGCAACATAGTAGGAAATACTAGTAAGTGGAATGGAGCAACCGCTCGCCAATACAGCTGACCACCAAGGCCACGTGGCGCAAAAGTTGCCTCTTGCACAATATGAGTTTTTCCATCAATAGTCTCGATCCGAAAATCAAGCCATGCTTTTCCGGGCAAAATCATTTCAGCATATAGTTTTAAATGTTTTCCACGCTCCAACTCCTCTACTCGCCAGAAATCGAGACTTTCGCCAACCCTTAGGAAATCAGGGTCACGTCGGCCACGTCGTAAGCCAACACCACCAAATGCGCTATCGATGACTCCCCGCCCCCACCATAAAAAGTCAGCCCCAAACCAACCGTGATCTCCACCAATACCTTCAATCTGTTTCCAGATTAAATCGGCAGCTACATCGGTGGTTGTTTCGCGACGATCCTTCAAAACGGTTTCACCAGCCCAGGAAGGATCTCCTTGAGCCTTTTGCCAAGGTGCTGTTGGCATGGTTGCATCAGACCAACGAGTTTCAACGCCATTTGTTGTGGTCTGTGAGAGCGCTAGATTAATCGCGGTTTCAACATCTAATAAACCTTCGACAGGTTTTGGAATAATGGCATCGATACTCTTTGCTGGATCTGCGACAACCTCGCTAATGAGCGAGCCAACCAATGGTCGGGCAAGTGCTGTCGGAACAGGTGTCACTAAACCGATCCACAAACTTGATAGGTTCGGCGTCAAAACTGGAACTTTAATAATCCAACGCTTTCTTAAGCCCGAGAGTTTTGCGAATTTTTGCATCATATCCGCATAGGTCAAGACTTCCGGACCACCGATGTCAAAAACTTTTGAAACTGGTTGCGATAATTTTGCAGCAGCTTTTAAGTAGTACAAAACATCGCGGATTGCGATTGGATGAGTCTTATTCATAACCCACTTAGGCGTTGTCATAATCGGCAGACGGTGCGTTAAGTGGCGCAGCATTTCAAAACTTGCCGAACCAGAACCAATAATAATTCCAGCACGAAGCTCCATTACCGCAACTGAAGTTGATGCAAGTTGCACACCCGTTTCAACCCGAGAAGATAGATGCTTGCTAATATTTTTATCATTTGCAATTCCGCCGAGATAAACTATCTGTTGCACTCCCGAAGCCTGTGCGGCTTTAGCGAAGTTAGCTGCCATTTCAGCTTCAATTTTATTGAAATTAGGTCCAAGATTTATTGAGTGCAACAAGTAATAGGCGGTATGAACTCCATTGAGCGCACCTAACAGATCCTCATAATTTTGCGCGCTACCCGTAAATACATCAACTAAGGGAGCCCAGGGTTGATGCCTCACCTTGTTGGCGGCGCGCACCAAAATACGAACATCACACTTTTCTTCAACAAATGCCCGAACCAAACGTCCGCCGACATAGCCAGATGCTCCTGTGACAAGATACTTACGGCTTTGAATGGGCATGCTCATACTGTGAAGCCTAGACTGACTCTATGCAAAACTCACTATTTAAACCAAGGGTAGTAATTCTTGGTGCTGGTTTTGGTGGGCTGACTGCAGCAAAAGCAATGGCAAAGTATGCACGAGTAACAGTTGTAGATCGACATAATTTTCAAACTTTCCTGCCGCTTTTATATCAGGTGTCGACAGCTGGACTAGCAGCCGATCATGTGGCACACCCGATCCGTGGAGCGCTTCGAAAATCAGGAGCTCAATTTCGAATGGGTTCACCCATTTCACTTGATCACAAAAATAAATCAATAAAATTAGATAGTAGCGAGGTTATTGAGTTTGATTATTTAGTTGTCGCACTTGGTTCGGTAACTGCCGATTTTGGAATTCCTGGGGTAACCGAACACGCCCTTGGTATGAAGAGCGTGCGTGAAGCAATAAATATTCGAGCTGAAGTGATGCGACGTTTTGAAGACCTTTGCAGATTTGAGGATGAAACTATTTTTTCTATTTCAGTAATTGGTGGTGGCCCGACTGGTGTTGAAATGGCTGGCGCTTTTGCCGAATTAATACGAGGACCACTCACTAATGATCAGGCTCATGCCGCCGCACATATTCAAGTAAATTTGATTGAAGCTGGCCCACGGGTATTGCCGATTTTTTCTGAGAAATTATCAGCGCATGCAAAAAAGGATTTGGAAAAACTTGGTGTTCGTGTTCACCTTAACACCGCGGTTAAGGAGATTAAGCCGCGTTCAATTGAAATACAAAATGGTATAAAAATAAACTCAGAAGTAACAATTTGGGCCGCCGGAGTAAAAGGTGAACCTGCGGCGGCGCATTTGAATTTGCCAATAGTAAATACCCGAATAGTTGTCGAAGATACCTTGCAGGTAAGGCATTATCCGCACATATTTGCCATTGGCGATATTGCCGGGTTCACTGGAGTCAATGGTCGTTTATTGCCAATGGTGGCACCAGTTGCGATGCAGCAAGGTCGCTGGGTTGCAAAACAAGTTAAACGCTTAGCAACTGGCCAAGATTTAGAGCCTTTCAAATATGTAGATAAAGGATCAATGGCAACGATTGGCCGCCATAAAGCAATCGTAGAGGTGAAAAAATTTCGTTTAGTTGGAGTCCCAGCATGGTATGTATGGCTCTTTCTGCATCTGTTCTACTTATTAGGTGGGCGTAATAAAATTGGAACTACGGCGGAGTGGACATGGAACTACCTCACCTTTGATCGTGGCAATCGACACATTATGGACTCTGGGTAATGCCCGAATACCTAAATCTTCGTGGCCATGAAATTTACAGCTACGAATGGGATAATGATGGCGAAGCCGTTGTCCTATTTCATGGTGGTTTGAGCAAAACATCTAGCTTGGATTACTTAGTTGTTCCAGCCCTAGAAGAAGATTTTCACGTCTATGGCTATGATCGAACCGCACATGGATTTACCGCAGACCAACCAGGAAGTTTGCATTTTGACTTCCAAACCGAAGAAGCGATTGCTTATCTAGAAGATGTGGTTAAAGCACCTGCCCATCTAGTTGGCTATAGCGATGGTGCAATCATTGCTCTGATGGTTGCGATCACTCGGCCAGATTTAGTCAAATCTGTTGTTTCCATTGGTGGCAACTTCCATTTTTCAGGAGTCAAGTTCGACATGGGAGAACCATCTGTTTCCGATGAAGATTTAGCCGAATACACATTAATATCACCTGATTTGCCTAACACCTTGCTGGAAAAAGTTAAACGTATGTTCGAGATTTGGAAAAATGAGCCGAACATTTCAATCGCGGATCTGGCAAAAATTCAATGTCCAGTATTAATTGTTTCCGGCGACGATGATGTAGTCACTTTGGCACACACGCAGGAGTTATATGAAGCAATTGCTTTAGGTCAATTAGCCATTATTCCTGGCACTTCCCATGAGTTAGTCAAGGAAAAAACAAACCTTTTTAACATGATCATGTTGCAATTCTTGCAGGATTTAAGTTATCCAATAACTTTTGCGCCAGTAAAGCGGATAAATCCAGTTAGCAATCTACCAGAGTAATTTTTCCGGTAGCAACATCATAAATAGCTCCACCAATAATGACACCTTTGTTTAATAGTGGATAGTCTCGTATACGATTGACGTCTGCCTCAAGTGCCTTTGTCTGATCAGAGACAGTTTTAAACTCCAAACTACGCGTATCAACGCCAAACTTTTTTTGGATGTACTCATGAATATCTGATTCGTCACCAGTTGCCATTCGACAATTTGTATGCGGCATTACCAAAATACGTTTGACACCTAACAAATAAGTTGCAAGAACTAACGTGCGCAAGACATCTTCGGTAACCCGAGCTCCGGCGTTACGAAGAATCTTTGCATCACCCGATTTCATTCCCAAGACCGATAACGGGGTGATGCGGGAATCCATGCAGGTAACGATTGCTAGCCCTTTTTGGGCGATGCCAGTTAGTTCTGAATATTCAAAGCTTTTAATGTATTCATTATTTGCGGCAATTTCAGCTTTGAATGAATCATACGGAAAGGAGCTTTGTGACACATCTACTCCCCTGCGATAGTACTGGAGCCCCCCGTCAGGATTGAACTGACGACCTGCGCATTACAAGTGCGCTGCTCTACCACTGAGCTAGAGAGGCCTGCTCTTCGGGTTACCTCGAATACAGCAGGGGCAATTATGGCAGTGTTAGGCAAAATGTGAAAATCCGCAATTTTTCCGGGCGCCACCGATAGGTTGTCTTCGTGAGATTAGGCGTTTTAGATGTTGGATCCAACACTATTCATCTACAAGTCATGGATGCCCACCCAGGAGCGCGCCCAACGCCAGCCACTAATTACAAGGTCAAACTTCAATTAACCGAACATCTAAGCAGTGATGGCGCCATATCTGCCCAAGGAATTCAACTACTTAATCAAGCAATTGCCGAATCGGTCTTACATGCCCATAAAAATGAGACGGATGAAATTTTGGCCTTTGCTACTTCAGCGTTGCGCGATGCAAAAAATGGTGCGCAGATCATCGCCGAAATTAATCGCAAACATGGAATCGATCTTCAAGTTCTTAATGGCAATGATGAGGCCTCAATGACTTTTTTAGCGGTTCGCCGCTGGCTTGGCTGGTCTGCCGGAAAGTTATTGGTGCTAGACATCGGAGGTGGTTCATTAGAAATCGCCAGCGGAATAGATGAAACTCCTGCGGAAACTTTGTCATTGCCACTTGGTGCTGCTCGGCTTACCCATAATTTTCTCAATGGTGATCCATACAGTTCTAAGGCAATCAGAGTATTAAAAAAACATATTGAAGAAACTCTTAAGAACTCACTACCCGAATCACTTAAATCACATGATGCAAACCGCTTTGTTGCTACTAGTAAGACCTTTAGAACGTTAGCTCGAATTACTTCACATTGGAATGGAGATGATTTTAAGTATTTGGAAAGATCTTCGCTAAATTCTGCAATGGATCGACTGGCCACCATGAACAACAAAACCCGCACCGAATTACCTGGTGTATCTGAAAGTAGAGCTGGACAAATTGTCGCAGGAGCAATTGTTGCCCATGCGGTGATGGATAGCTTAAATGTCGTTGAAGTTGAGATTTGCCCATGGGCGTTGCGAGAGGGAATCTTGCTTCGCCGACTGGATTGGCTTATCGATTAATCTTGTGAGGCTGGCATCCAGTCGATCGCTACAATTTCCCCATCTTTATGGTGCAAAATCCACGCTTCCCCTGGGAGTAGTCCATGTTCTAACTTTTTGAAGCTTTTTTTGCCAATGAATTTCTCTACAATTCCTGGAAGCACCGGGTTGTGACCACAAACTAGTGCCCGAACTTCACTTTCAATAATGTCTTTAATCACACCTATTGTGGCTTTTTTATTTTTCGCAAATGCATACTCACTTAATTCACTCCAGTAGATCATGTCCAGAGAAAGTGAGCGTGCCATTGGCGAGACAGTCTGGTAGCAACGAACTGCATCCGAGGTATGGATCTCGGTAATCCCAAATGGCAGGTACTTAGAAAGAATTCGCCTAGCTTGAATCTGTCCAAGCTGGGCAAGTGGGCGATCTCCGTCATCGCCAAGCCATTCTTCACGAGCAATTGCCTTGCCATGTCTTAACAAAACAATTGGAATTGTGTCTGCGCCAAACTCTTCAAAGTTTTTTAGTACAGTTTTATCACCCTCGCGCGAAAGTTTTTCAAATGCATCAGCGATCGTTAACCAAATCAATTGATCAACTTCATTCACATCCATTAATGGTGCTGGTTCACCATTTGCTTGAGCAGACCAATAACGCACCCTCTTCCTAATGTCATCAACTAGATACTCAACCGTGCAGAGTTCTGGACCAAAGGTGGCGTTGTAACCAGTCTCTTCCAATGCCTCTCGGAAGGCGGTACTAATTTCAGATTCACCTGCTTCAACCTTTCCTTTTGGGAAAGACCAATCGTCATAGCGCGGCCGATGTATCAATGCCACCTGGAGCAAATCTTCAGATAAACGACGCCAAAGAACAACACCTGCAGCGGCTATCACCTTCTCCTGCTCGTACCCGTTCAACTAGTTCTCCCTCGAGTACTTTTTTATTAGCTCCACATGAAGATTTATTAATCCCTTTTTCCTTGATCGATACCAGGTTGTCTCTTTCAACTCCCACGATGAGGTTGACTCCGAGAGCCCCAAATCAAGTAAACCTTGCAGGCGTTGGTTATGGTCCTTTCGCTGGATTAAGACCAAACTTTCAACACGTCGATCCAAATTACGACCCATCAAGTCTGCACTTCCAAGCCAATATTCATCTTCGCCACCATTTACAAAGTGATAAATGCGTGAATGCTCAAGAAATTGACCAATGACTGACTTTACAATTATGTTCTCTGAAACACCCGGTATGCCTGGTTGCACGGCACAAATTCCACGAATCAATAATTCTATTTTAACTCCTGCTTGCGAAGCTTCGTAAAGTTTTGCGACAAAACCTTCATCCAAAATGGAGTTCAACTTAAATTGGATTCCACTCGGGCGACCACTTTGCGCATGCCTAATTTCACGATTGATTCTTTCGATCAACCCTGGACGTAAGGTTCGGGGCGCAACTAACAATCTGGAATAAGTTGTTTGTGGCGCAAAGCCGGACAATTGGTTAAACAAACGAGCTAAGTCATCCGTAAGTTCAATATCTGCACTCAGTATTCCCAGATCTTCATAGATTCGCGCGGTCTTTGGGTTGTAATTTCCAGTGCCAATATGACAGTAGCATCGAATTCCTTGAGGTTCATCCCGAACAACTAGTGAAAGTTTGGCATGAGTTTTTAATCCCATCAATCCGTACACCACGTGTACACCCGCCGCTTCCAGCTTTCGAGCCCATCGTACATTTGCTTGTTCATCAAAACGCGCCCGAATCTCAATAACTGCAACTACCTGTTTACCAGCTTCGGCGGCTTCAATTAAAGCTTCAACAATGGGTGAATCGCCAGATGTTCGATATAAAGTTTGCTTAATTGCCAGAACACTTGGATCGTGAGCGGCATTTTCTAAGAAGTGTACAACCGATGAGGTAAAGGACTCGTATGGATGATGCAGCAAAATTTCACCTTGACGAATTGCTGCAAAAAATAAGTCAGCATCTTCAGGATCCACTTCCGCTAGGGCTTTAGCGGTGCGTGATCTAAATGGTGGAAATCGCAAATCTGGAAAATCTAAATCCGCGATCTTATTGAGTGAAGTGAAATCTAAAGGGGCAGCTACATGAAAGATATTTTCTTCACCAATACTAAGTTCTAAAGCGAGCTTAGTTACTAGTCTTTGATCTACACCAGATTCAATTTCAAGCCGAACTGGAGGCCCAAATCTGCGGCGCAATAACTCTTGTTCCAAAGAAACTAACAAATCTTCGGTTTCTTCTTCTTCTAATTCAATGTCTTGATTTCGGGTAACTCGGAAGGTGTAATGATCTTCAATAATCATTCCGGGAAACAATTCTTGTAGATGAATAGATATTAGATCTTCAAGGGGCAAAAAACGGGTTGATCCAACCTTTGAAGTTGCGATATATCGTGGCAATATTTCCGGAACTTTTACACGTGCAAAGAACTCTTCATGAGTAGATGGGTTTTTAACAACAACTGCCAGATTAAGTGAAAGACCTGAAACATAAGGAAATGGGTGAGTCGGATCTACCGCTAGTGGAGTTAGTACCGGAAAGATTCGATCTTGGAAGAGTTTTGTTACATAGGTTCTCTCTAAATCATTCAATGAATCCCAGGTAACAAATTCAATTCCATGCTTTTTGAGCTCTGGCATTATCTCTTCATGCAGGACTCGTGACTGACGAGCGACTAGCTCGTTGGTTTTGATTGAAATATTGTGTAAAAGTTCCTTAGGTTTAAACCCGGCAACATTCGCAGCAACCGCACCATTTTCAATCTTGCTCATCAAAGTTGCGACTCGAACCATGAAAAATTCATCAAGATTTGAGGATGAGATCGCTAAGAAACGAACTCGCTCCAGCAAAGGTGTCGCGGCATCCTCGGCTAACTCGATCACGCGTTGATTGAAGGAGAGCCAACTTACCTCTCGGTCGGTTAAGTGCGCCATGTTCATGAGGGAATTCTCTCCCTTTTACATGAACAGCAGGTAATCGGAGTAAAGATTTTAGTTAAATCGACCGCTCTACCCACGCCTAATGCGTGTGTGTAACTCCAATTTTCCTGCGAGACTGCCCTGGTGATGAACAACTATTGGATGAGCCCGGAGACAACATCGATCAACCGTTTACCAATGCTCAACATTGAGCATTTTGAGCAGATATCCCTAGATGGGATCTGGCGCTTTCAGTTGTTGCACAAACCAACTGAAAAGTTAGGCAAGCAGTGGAGTTCAATCCCAGTTCCTGGTTTGTGGACTATGCAGGAGCCATCAGTAGTTTTCTTTGACAAACCAATTTATACAAATGTACAAATGCCCTTTGAAGAGCAACCGCCATTTGTGCCAGCTGAAAATCCAACCGGTATTTATGAACGAGAGTTTGAAATTCCAAAAAGTTGGAATAGCAAACGGATAGTTTTGCAACTTGGTGGGTATGAATCGGTTGCATTAATTTACATTAATGGCGAAGAGGTTGGTCTTACCAAGGATTCACGTCTTGCCGCTGAATTTGATGTCACTCAGTTTGTGAAAAGTGGTAACAATGTACTGCGGATCGACGTTACAAAGTGGTCAGATGCAACTTTCATCGAAGACCAAGACCAATGGTGGCATGGTGGAATAACTCGTTCAGTAAAGTTGTATGCCACCAATAAAGTTTTTATCGAAAAATTTGCAACTATTGCTGGCTTAGAAAAGGACTTAACTACTGGAACAATCGATGTTCGAGCGAAGATTTCAGCAATTGAGAATGAACCGACAGATGGATATTCACTTCATGTATCTGTGCGCGAACTTCCAAAGCTAAAGAGTGCGGCGGTTTCAAAAACGCTGAAAACTTTTGTGGCACCAATCTGGACGCAGACTCCGGAAGCGGTTGCGATCGCAGCGAGGGATTACTTCCATTCAAAGTTCTGGAATGGCAGCCTGCCACAATCTGCAAAAACTGCGATTTCAATCATGGAGCCGCCACCAGAAGGCGAGATTGTACTGGCTACAAAAGTGGCAAAAATCAAAGCCTGGTCGGCCGAGGTGCCAAATCTCTATACCCTAGATATTGAGCTGCGCAATCCCGAAGGTGCTGTCATTGAACTTTCCCAACAGCGAATTGGGTTTAGGTCGATTCTAATCAAGGATCAAGATTTTTTAGTTAACGGTCAGCCAATTACCTTTTATGGAATCAATCGTCATGATTTCAATCGTTTTACCGGTCGTGCCCTAACTCGCGATGACATGCGACAGGACTTGCTCGAACTTAAACGTTGGAATTTTAATGCGGTTCGAACTTCGCACTATCCAAATGATGCGGCTTTTCTAGACCTTTGCGATGAGCTTGGTTTCTATGTAATCGGTGAAGCAAATATCGAGTCGCATGCCTTTATCTCATCTATCTGTAATGACACTCGATACTTAACTGCATTTGTCGATCGCGTAGGTCGGATGGTGCAGCGCGATATTCACCATCCATCAGTAGTCATGTGGTCCCTAGGAAATGAATCTGGTGCCGGATCAAATCATGAAGCAGCTGCTGCTTATGCCCGAAGTTTTGATCCATCCCGACCTTTGCATTACGAAGGTGGCATTCGTGGTAACTGGATGGGAAGTCACTCCTTAACTGATGTGATCGCACCAATGTATCCATCCATTAGCGCAATCAAGGAGTATGCCAAATCTGCAAAAGCTGACCGACCATTAATTATGTGTGAGTACTCGCACGCAATGGGAAATAGCAATGGAACCCTGGCAGAGTATTGGGAGGTGATTGAATCAACACCTGGATTGCAGGGTGGATTCATTTGGGAGATGTGGGATCACGGTCCAGTACAGACTCTGCCTGATGGTTCAAAGCGCAACGCCTATGGGGGCGATTACGGTGAAAGTAAGCATGACGGAAACTTCTGTTGTGATGGCATGGTCTTCCCAGATCGGACCGCTAAGCCTGCAATGCAGGAGTTTAAGGCCCTTGCTGCACCTGTTGTAGTAACAGCAATTAAGGCCGCAACTGGCCAGTTTAAAGTATTTAATAAGAATTTCTTTAAGGATCTCGGTCAATATCAATTGCAATGGTCCATTACTTGCGATGGAATTATTGAGGATAGCGGAATAGTAAAACTTCCAAAAGTTTCACCACGCAAAACTATAAACTTTAAACTCACTTCTAAAAAG
This sequence comes from Actinomycetes bacterium, assembly GCA_043776875.1. Lineage (GTDB taxonomy): Bacteria > Actinomycetota > Actinomycetes > Nanopelagicales > Nanopelagicaceae > Planktophila. Next base: position 21,288 of record JAYVQU010000019.1, on the reverse strand, counting down.
TTGGCAAGGGGCAGTTCTCGCGGTGAGCGATTTATTAACTTCTCACTATTGCAAATTTCGAGCACGCCTTGGGCGCTTCCTATGAATGAAGTTGCTTGGAGCCAAATTGCTTTACCATCACAAGCATTAGCAACTCCAAAAAAGAGTTCTGCCCTTGGTGATGTTGTCGATGAGCATGGACAGATAATCTTGCCGTACGGAGTTGTTGCGCCTTCAGTTTCATTGTGGCGCGCACCAACTGATAATGATCGAATCGGGCATATTGCTGCCAAATGGGAGCGTTATGGTGTGCGTGAAATTTCTCGCACTGACTGTGTGGTAAAGCAGATGCCTACATCAATCAAAATTTCAAATACTTGGGAGACAAGTACCGACATTTCCTTCAAGCATACGCAACTAATCACACCTGTTGTTGGTGGTTTTACCGTTAAAGAATCAGTAATATTGCCAAAAATATTCACTGATCTTGCACGTGTGGGAACATTATTCGAACTAACTGGAACTCTCAATGAACTTGTCTACTTTGGCACAGGTGCACACGAAACCTATCCCGATCGAAAAATTGGTCGCGTTGGTCGCTACCTTTCAACTGTTGCAGCGCAATACATTCCATATGTGCGGCCGCAAGAAAATGGTGGACACGCTGGGGTTCGTTGGTTCGAAGTTACCAATGGTGCTGGAAATGGTTTGCGCTTTCAGATGTCAAAGCCGGCGCAGGTGTCGGTAACCCCTAACCGAGATGCAGAATTAGCTGATTCCACACATGATGTCGAAGTTAAGCCTTCCGGAAATACTGTGGTTCATATCGATACCGCTCATCGCGGAGTTGGAACTGCATCATGTGGACCGGATACTTTAGATAAGTACATCATTGCAACCGGAATCCACACATGGGAATGGACTGTTACTCGAATCTAATTTACCTATGCTTAATCTAAGTGAATCAACGGCCAGTTGATTGCGTGTGGATACTTACAGGTACGTCCATCACCAGAAGATTTGCCCCGTGCACGCCGATACATCCAAGGTAGCGCAAAGGAAATGAACCAAAGAATCGTGACCCCACTTTGGATAAATTTAGTTGTGGGTTCAATTGGAGCCAATGGTCTGCGCCACGATGGATCAAATGGCAGCTCAATACTTTCTAATACCGCTTGCGCAACCCGATCATGCCCCGCTGGATTCAAATGCAAGCGGTCGAAAGCTAAGAACCGTGGATCTTTAAATGCCGCTTCCTCATTTCCATCACACAAGATTGCTCCGATTTCAACAGCGACTGCTCTAACATTTTCATTGAAATCTCGGAAGCGTGCTTTCCAAGATTCAGCCAAACGACCCTCTTTACCGCTGTCTTCTAAAACTGTGAATAACATAACCGTGGCACCGGATGCTGCAATTTTTCGCGCAGCTTGGGCATACAAAGGCAGAACCAGGTTGGGGTTGTACTTAGGGCGAATCACATCATTTGCACCTGCATGAAATGAAACCAGTGTTGATTTATCAACAACTTGAGCCAGCGCTTGTTCTAGTTGCTCATCAATTACTTGGCGAAGCAATTTTCCGCGGATTGCCAGGTTTGCATATTGAAAACCTGGTTGATTGGCCGCCATCACATCAGCTATACGATCTGCCCATCCTCGATATTGGCCATACTTTTTTTCATCACACATGCCTTCGGTAAATGAGTCACCAAGTGCAATAAAACGATGGTATTTCACTAACTTTTCCTTATTTAGCGCGACGTTGCTGATCTATGTGAAATAGCGCAATGGATGTTGCAACGCTGGCATTGAGAGACTCAGTAGTTGCGCTAATTGGGATTGAAATAACAAGATCACACTTTTCCTTAGTCAAACGCGCGAGACCTTTACCTTCTGATCCAACAATCACCATAAGCGGCTCAGTTGCAACCTTCATGTTGCTAATAATTTCTTCAGATTCACCATCGAGGCCAACTACAAACATGCCAGCTTTTTTAGCGGCATCGATTGTGCGGGCAAGATTTGTGATTTGTGCAATCGGTAGCCGCGCCGCGGCACCGGCTGATGATTTCCATGCAGAAGCTGTCATCGTTGCAGCGCGACGTTCGGTCATGATGACACCAGCTGCGCCAAAAGCTGCCGCGCTTCGAATAATTGCACCAAGGTTGCGTGGATCTGTCACGCCATCTAAGGCAACGATTAATGATGGGTGCTTGGCGCGTTCCATGATCTCTTCAAAACTTGAGTATTGGAAAGGCTTGATCGCAAGAATGATTCCTTGGCTATTTGGTGAAATCCCTTCTACTTCTGCCCGGTGCGCTTCCCGAATCTGCAAGCCTTGGTGAAGCGCTAGCTTTAGGCTTTCGGCAACCCGATCATCAACATCAATGCTACGGGCAACTAATAACTCGGTTGCTGGAACGCTCTCCCGAAGTGCTTCCAGGACTGCGTTACGTCCGGCAACGATTTCACCACGTGGTCGATCACCTTTTGGTATACGAGGAGATCGGGTTTCCTTCTGTTCGGCAATTTTCTTGCGTTTTGCAGCTGCGTGATATGGACGATCTTCCGCCTTTGGAGTTGGACCTTTACCAGCAAGGCGTCGCTTGTTTTTTCCGCCAGTACCGGCCGATGGGCCTTTTTTTGATTGGCGAATAGCGCCTTTGCGGGATGAATTGCCAGCCATTGTGAACTCTCGTTTCAGTGCTTAATTGATAGACCAGCGGGGTCCTTGAGCGGTGTCCTCAATTGTAATTCCTAAAGTAGTAAGCCCATCACGGATGGCATCTGAAGCGGCAAAATCCTTACGATCCCGGGCAGCTACCCGCTGCGTTAGGGCTAATTTAATTACACCATCGAGGGCTTGGGCGAATTCCGAGCCGGTGGCTTCTGCAAAAACTGGATCAAATGGATCGCAGCCCAAAACTTCTAGCCCACCACGAATTTCATTAGCGTTCTTTGAAATAGCAACCTGGTCATTATCAGTAATTGCTTGATTTCCAAGCCGAAGATTTTCATTGATCGTTGCTAGGGCGGTTGGAACCGCTAAATCAGTATTCATGGCGGCGATGAACGGTTCACTAAGGCTTGGTGATGGTTGGGCGCCAAGTATTTCGGTGGAACGATTTAAGAAATTTTCAATGCGACGAAAATTTTTCGCAGCTTCTTCTAGTGCCGCCGGTGAATACTCCAACATCGAACGGTAATGCGCGCTGCCTAAATACCATCGCAGCTCGATACCACGAACATTTTTCAAGATTTCACAAACTTGCAATGTGTTTCCGAGAGATTTGGACATTTTTTCCCCAGATTGTGTTACCCAAGCATTGTGCAACCAGCGATTGGCAAATCCGAAACCTGCGGCTTCAGATTGTGCAATTTCATTTTCATGGTGCGGGAAAATTAAATCCAACCCGCCTGCATGAATATCAAAACTTTCGCCAAGATAGGCATGCGCCATCGCAGAACACTCCAAGTGCCAGCCCGGTCTTCCTGCTCCCCAAGGCGTTGGCCAGGAAGGTTCTCCTGGCTTTGCTGCCTTCCATAAGGCAAAGTCGCGTACATCTTTTTTGTGGGTTTCATCGACATCTGTGGCGGGTTGTAAATCATCAATATTTTGACCTGACAATGTTAGGTACCGTTTAAGTTTGCGAACCTCTAAGTAAACATCGCCATTACCCGGTGCATATGCAAAACCACTTGTAATTAACTTCTGCATCAATTCAATCATTTGAGTGATGTGACCAGTTGCACGCGGTTCATAAGTTGGTGGCAAAACATTTAGTGATGCATAAGCTGTGGTAAAAGCGCGTTCGTATTTCATGGCAACCGCCCACCATGGCATTTTCTCGAGAATAGCTTTGTGCAAAATCTTGTCATCAATATCGGTAACATTACGAATAAATGTGACTGCATAGCCGTTTTTTAACAGCCAACGTCGCAAGATATCGAAGTTAACCCCACTTCGAACATGACCAATGTGCGGGGCTGCCTGAACTGTTGCACCACACAGGTAGATAGAAACTTCACCAGCAATCAGCGACTTAAATTCACTGACCTCGCGGGTTGCTGTGTCGTACAAATGCAAGGTCACGGAATCTGTACCAAGGCATTTGCAATTACATAAATGCCTTCACCGCGACCGGTAAATCCCATTTGATCTGATGTTGTTGCGGCAACTGAAACTGGCGCACCTAGCGCATCACTTAAAACCTTTTGCGCCTCTTCCCGACGAAATGTGATCTTTGGTTTATTTCCAACAATTTGTAGTGCAACATTGTTTATAATAAAACCTTTCCCAGTAACAAATTCACGCAATGCGTGAATCATTACAACACCTGAAGCGCTAGCCATTTCTGGTTTATCGACCCCAAAAAAACTTCCAACATCACCTAACTGGCAGGCAGATAGCACTGCATCGCACAATGCATGTACCGCCGCATCACCATCGGAATGGCCCAATAACCGTGGAGTATCAATCCACTGCAATCCAGCGAGTGCACATGGTCCGCTATCGCCAAATTGATGGGCATCCACGCCAACGCCGGTGCGTAATAAGGCAGCCGAGGCACCGAACTCATTCATGCCCCTAGCGTAACGGCAGTTAAGGATGGTTAGTGTTGCGTTGATTGCTTGCTTAACTAGACTTATCCCTATGTTTGCGAAGATTAAAACTCCTGCCGATTTAGCGGGCTTATCAGTTGCTCAACTCAATCTGCTTTCTAGTGAGATTCGGCAATTTCTGATAGAAAAGGTCTCTAAAAGTGGTGGGCACCTTGGACCCAACCTTGGTGTTGTGGAATTAACCATTGCTATTCATCGCACCTTTGATTCTCCAAAAGATGTGATCCTGTTTGATACCGGCCATCAAACTTATGTACACAAAATTTTGACCGGACGCGCTGAAAGTTTCGATGGGCTTCGCCAACGTGGTGGAACCTCGGGGTATCCAAGCCGGCGCGAGAGCGAACATGATGTTATTGAAAATTCGCATGCTTCAACTGCACTTTCTTGGGGAGATGGCATATCTCGTGGGTTTTCCCTCACTGGACAATCAGATCGACATGTCGTTGTTGTCGTAGGCGACGGTGCCTTAACCGGTGGCATGTCGTGGGAGGCACTTAACAATATTGCGGCGGCAGATAGCAGAAACCTAATCATTGTTGTTAATGACAATGAGCGTTCTTACTCACCAACTATTGGTGGCGTCGCAACCTATCTAGCTACCCTTCGGGTAACCCGTGGGTATGAGAATTTCTTGCAGTGGGGGAAGTCAGTCCTGGCTAGGACTCCAGTGGTAGGAACTCCCATTTTTGAGACACTCCATGGTATGAAAAAGGGAATCAAAGATATCGTCGCACCTCAAGGAATGTTTGAAGATCTTGGTTTGAAATACATGGGCCCGATAGATGGCCATGACATTGCAGCGATGGAAAAGGCGCTATCGATAGCAAAAGAGTTTGGCCAACCAGTTTTAATTCATGTAATCACGGAAAAAGGTCGAGGACATAAACCAGCAATCGCAGATGAGGCGGAAAAGTTTCATACTGTTGGGGTAGTAGACCCGGAAACGGGCACCCCATTAGCTAAGTCAGGGACTTCCTGGACATCGGTCTTCGCTGAAGAACTAGTAAAGGCTGGCACTGAGCGCAAGGATATTGTTGCAATAACAGCTGCGATGCTAGGCCCGACCGGGCTAACTGAATTTGAAAAGCAGTTCCCAGAACGCACTATCGATGTTGGAATTGCGGAGCAGCATGCGGTCACAAGCGCAGCGGGCCTTGCCTTTGCTGGTCTGCATCCAGTTGTTGCCATGTACGCAACATTTCTCAATCGTGCATTTGATCAACTGTTGCTTGATGTTGCGCTACACCACGCCGGGATTACCTTTGTTTTAGATCGTGCCGGAATTACTGGCGATGATGGGCCTTCCCACCATGGAATCTGGGATTTAGCGCTAACAGGTCTAGTCCCAACATTGCATGTCGCGGCGCCTCGTGATGGTGCTCGGCTTCGAGAAACTTTCCGCGAGGCTTTATCGATCAGCGATGCACCGTCGATGGTTCGTTTTCCAAAGGGAGCGGTGCCAGCAGATATTGCGGCTTTTGAACGTCGCGATGGCATTGATGTGCTCTATCGCGGCGAAAGTGCTGATGTATTGCTAATTAGTGTCGGTGCCATGGCAGAAATCGCTGTTGAAGCTGCCTCACAGGCCTATCGGGAAGGCGTCGGCGTAACTGTGATTGATCCCCGCTGGGTCAAGCCGCTTCCTAAATCATTAATCACTATGGCGCAACGGTACAAGAGTGTGGTTGTTCTTGAAGATGGAATTTCTCACGGCGGAATTGCAAGTTCCCTCTCTGAGATGTTCCGGGATGCAGGAGTACTAATAGCAATTCATAGCATTGGAGTTCCGCTAGAATTTATTGAACACTCAAAGCGCAGCGAGATCCTAGAAGATCTTGGAATAACGGTTCAGAAAATTTCGCGCGACATTGTTGAATGGTGTTCTGCCGTTGAAGAGATGCAATTCCCGGCAAATGACCATGTCGGTCAAACACAACTTCGCTAACTCTAGGCCGTAGAAAAGAGCGCAAAATGACATACTCAGCTCGTTTGGAAGAGCATGCGAGGAAGATTGGTCGCAGCACACGTATCGCCTTAGTGGGAGCTGGCCAGATGGGTCGTGGCTTTGGCAATCAATTGGGACATATGGTCGGAATTTCACTCTCAGTCGTTATTGATATCGAACCGGAGCGCATTAAAGTTGTTTATGCAGACCTTGGTATCACCGATATTGTATTTAGTGATGATAAAGATGTACTTTCTCAGGCAATTCTTGCCGGAAAACACACTGGAACTTCAAATTGGAAGATTGTCTCGGAGCTTCCAGTTGATGTTGTAATTGAGGGCACCGGAATTCCAGATATTGGTGCACATGTCACGCATTCCTCATTATTGGCCAAGAAAGATGTGGCGGTATTAAATGTTGAAATGGATGTAACAATTGGCCCACTTCTTCACAAGATCGCAACTGATAATGGCGTTATATACGCCGTATGTCATGGCGATGAGCCGATTGAGGCCAAAGTACTGGTCGATTATGCACGTGACCTAAACTTTGAAATCATCTGTGCCGGAAAGGGCAAGAACAATCCATTTGAACCTTTGAGTACCCCAGACACTGTCCGGGAAACCGCCACCAATAAAAAAATGAATCCAAAAATGCTGTGTTCCTTTACAGATGGATCTAAGACCATGACTGAGATGGTTGCCCTGGCAAACACAACTGGATTGCAACTTTCAAAACGTGGCATGTATGGGCCGCCATCTTCAGTTAAAACTTTGCAAGATACTTTTGCCCTGCAAGCAGATGGTGGAGTGTTGGATCGCCCAGGGGTTGTTGACTACTGCACCGGCGATGTTGCACCAGGTGTGTTCGTTGTAGTTCGTCACAACGATCCATACATCGCGCATGAGATGAGTTATCTTGCAATGGGTCCTGGACCGTACTTTGCGCTATATCGCCCATTCCACTTAGCTTCAATTGAAGCACCAATCACCGTCTACCGGGCAATCTTGGATCGCGAATCATCATTGTTTGCACCACATCTAAACGCCGAAGTGGTTTGCATGACCAAAAAAGATCTTATTGCTGGTGATGTCATTGATGGAATTGGTGGCTACACCGTTCGTGGTTTTGCCGATAATGCACTCGATGCAAAGCGTGACAACTTAGTTCCGATTGGTTTAGTAGCTGGGGCAAGGATAGTCAAGCCGATCGGTGTCGGTGAGTTACTTACATATGATCATGTTGAGTTAGCTGAAGAATCATTCATTGTGCAGCTTAGAAGGCAGCAAGATGAGTTAGGCCTGACCTACGCTTCTTGATTCGTGACACAATTGCGCACATGAAATCAGAAATCAAGGCCGCGCTTGTGATATTGGCGGCAGGTTCTGGAACTCGCTTTGGCCACACAATAAACAAGGTCTGGTTGCCACTAAGTGGACGCAGAATTATTTCGCACTCTTTGGCTAATGCCGCAAAAAACTTTAAGTATGGGCGCACAATCTTGGTGATTAACCCTGATGATGAAGAGCTGGCACATGCAACTCTTGCGCTGGAACTTTCTGGTCTAAAAGTTGAAGTTGTCCACGGTGGTGCTACCCGGCATGAAAGTGAGTACAACGCACTTGTTTACCTCGCCCCACAAATTGAGTCAAGCGAAATTGAGGTTGTGTTAATTCACGACGGTGCCCGCCCACTAGCAACCCCAGCTTTATTTGTTGAGATTGCAAATGCCGCGCAGCGTCATGGAGGTGCGATTCCGACAATCGCAGTTGATCCGCGCGAGATGGACACAGTTTGCAACGATACCGTTGTGCGAGTGCAAACGCCGCAAGGATTTATAGCGCCTCAATTACTCGAAGCATACCGAAGAGCTTCGGCTGACCATTTTGTTGGAACAGATACTGCAGCTTGTATGGAGCGATACTTTCCTGAGCTTAGGAAGGTTTCAGTACCAGCTGATGTATTTAATATTAAAATTACCTACCCGCAGGATTTAGCACTTGCCGAACACGTACTTACCTTAATTGAGAATCAAGATTAATTTAGTTGGGCAAGAGTCTGCACTAGAAGTATCTCTGCCTTTGAATTAACTCGAAGACTCTCAGGATCTGCATCAACGGTTGACCACTTCGCATCAGCTTTAAGCGGAACAAACCAGGTAGCGCCACTTCCTTCAAAATCAATTGCGGAAAAGCGAATTACTTCAGGGGTAGCGATACGCAGCATTGACCTTCGATCAATTGTGCGTTCAATAGTTGCATCGCTGCTGACAGCTTTTAGCGTTTCCGTAAAAGCTGACGCCGGACGAACTGCATCAACATCCCCGATCAAGGCCTCCAGTACCCGGTGAAACTGCGTTGTACGCGTTAACGGGCGCTGTGAATCATGGATAGCAACTAGATCACATGGCGCAGAGTGCCTAATCGCCGCAGCAAGTGATGTTGGATTATTGGGATCGCATACAAGAATTTCGCAATCAAAATCATTCACGCTGCTTGCATCAGCAACGGCAATCGCAAGATGTGTTGAGATTCCGGTTTCGATTGTGAATGCGCGTGCCACATTGAAAGCGGCCTGCAATATTGAATCTTTAATTAAGGGTTCGAAAGCGATCGGCGAAGTTATCGCCACAACCACCTTCATCGAAGGTGTGCTCACAACTTAGGAAGCAAGAACCTCGTCAAGGATTACGGCAGCCTTTTCTTCATCTGTGCGCTCAGCGAGTGCAAGCTCTGAAACTAGGATCTGCTTCGCCTTGGCAAGCATTCGTTTTTCGCCGGCTGAGAGGCCCCGATCTAGATCGCGCCGGTAAAGATCACGCACGACTTCGGCAACCTTAATAACATCACCGGAAGCTAATTTTTCTAGATTTGCCTTGTAGCGACGTGACCAGTTTGTTGGCTCTTCTGTGTACGGTTGACGTAAAACACCAAACACGCGGTCTAAACCTGCAGAATCAACAACATCACGAACTCCGACTAGATCCACATTCTCTGCTGGAACTCGAACAGTTAGGTCACCTTGCGCGATTTTTAACACTAGGTAGGTCTTTTCTTCACCCTTGATCACACGGTTTTCAATTGCTTCGATTAGTGCTGCTCCGTGATGGGGATAAACAACGGTTTCGCCGACCTTAAATGTCATGTGTTGCCCTTCGCTAGAGGGTCAATTCTACCAGCATTATTAAGAAGAGAAAACCTCGAATAAGCAGCGTAATACAATGCTTATTTGATGTGAGATAATTGTGGGCATGCGCCGCATATTTTCTGCATTAGTAATTGCATCACTCGCTGTGTCGCTTACTGGGTGCGGTGCCGGGCTAAATGCCGCTACTCGACAAATCACACAGGTTACTGATGGTGTTGAAGCTTGGATTAAGAGTGATGACAACAATATAAAAGTTGTAAACCTGCTTGTAGTTGCAGCCCCCGGTGGAAACGCTGTATTGGTCGGCACAATTGTTAACGCTGCTGATAAATCGGATGTACTGCTAGGTGTAGCAATTAGTGGAAGTGCTGCAACAGTTACCGGAACAAATGCTTTGCCCAAAAACACTCCGATTATCTTTGAAGGTGAACGCGCAAATGCGAAGGCGGTCCTTGCGGGATTTGGTGCAGCTGCCGGAACGCGAGTACAAGTAACACTCTTCTTTGCCCGCGCTGGGGAAATCACACTTAATGCAATTGTTCGTCAAGCCAGCGATGAGTATGCCGACATTACTGCTGGAACACCTGCGGCTACTGCAAGTAAGTAATTATTTCTTGCCTTGATTTGCTACCGCAGTTATTGCTTGCCTTGCAGCTACTGGATCTAAATATTCGCCACCTTTAACAACTGGCTTCAAGTTTGCATCCAGTTTGTAGTACAAAGGAATTCCGGTTGGAATATTCAATCCTGCAATATCAGCATCTGTTATTCCATCCAGATGTTTTACCAATGCTCGAAGTGAATTACCATGAGCGGTAACTAGTACTCGCTTCCCAGCCTTAAGATCTGGAACTATCGCTTCCTCCCAATATGGAAGCATGCGGATAATGACATCTTTTAGGCACTCACTCTTTGGGGCGGCTGCGCCAAGATCGGCATAACGCAGATCGCCGGCCTGACTAAATTCATCATTGTCAGCAATTGGTGGAGGTGCCACATCAAAGCTGCGACGCCACAATTGAAACTGCGCTTGGCCATACTGCGCCAAAGTTTGCGCCTTATCCTTACCCTGCAATGCGCCATAGTGGCGCTCGTTTAGCCGCCATGAACGCTTCACAGGTATCCAATGGCGATCACATGCATCAAGTGCTAACGAGGCTGTATAAATTGCACGGCGCAATAGCGAGGTGTGCACCAAATCTGGCAGCAATCCTCGTTCGGCCAGCATCTCGCCACCGCGACCGGCCTCAGCTTCGCCCTTGGCGGAAAGTCGAACATCGACCCAACCAGTGAATAGGTTCTTAGCGTTCCATTCAGATTCACCATGGCGCAAAAGTATGAGTTCGGAGTTAGTCATACCCGCACTCTAAACCAAATGATTGAAAGCAGCTAAATTGGCTAATGACTCTCCGCGCGAAAGTCGCCAGGCCCACTCGCGGCGAATTGCATTGGCAAAGCCAAGTTCAAGGAGTGGGTTAAAGGAGCTATCGCTGTATTGCAATACCGATCCAATTAAGCGGTCTAGTTCCCGATCAGTCACTGCAAACAATGGCAACCGTCCAACTAAAAAAATATCCCCGAGCTCATTAGTAGCAAAAGCAATGCCATACATTGAAGCGTTCTTTGACATACACCAAGCATGGACTCCGGCTTCATTCTCATCGGGTTTGCGAATTACGAAGGCGTTGATGCTTAATGAATGATCGCCAACAACAAGTGCGCAATGGGTTTGTAACTTCTTTTCACCCGGCAAGGTCAATAAAAATGTACTGGTACCTTTACGTTCAAATTCCAAATCATGTGATGCTAAAAACTCTTCAACTGTGATGCGCGGGTCAATCGCAGCCATTTAAGCTTCCAAGGATTTACTTGCTAATCCAATAACTTGATCATAAACGTCTAGCGTTCCGCGGGCAGTTGCATCCCAACCAAAGTGGGATGCATGCTCAATCGCCCCCATTGAGAGCAGCACCCGACGCTGAGGTTCTTGTAATAAACGTGCAATAACCGATGCCCAGGCCTTTGCATCATGGCCATCGACTAACACACCGGAAATTCCATCGGCAACTGCGGTACGTAAACCACCAACTGCGGTTGCAATAACTGGAGTTCCGCAAGCTTGTGCCTCTAGTGCAACTAAACCAAAACTTTCGCTGTAGCTAGGAACACAGATTAAATCTGCTGCGCGATACCACTGCGGCAGATCGGCACGTGTCACCGGAGGTGAAAATTTCACTACATCTTCAATACCAAGCCAGGATGCTAGCTCTTTTAGGCGCTCTACCTCTTGCATATTTACACCTGATGCACCGCCAATAATGTTGACAATCAACTTGTGGCGCAAAAGTGGTGAATGTTTTACTAATTCACTAGTTGCTTGAATCAAAATTTCCGGACCTTTATGTGGCTGAATTCGACCGACAAATGAAACTACTAAGGCATCTTGCGGCTGGCCAACATACTTACGTGCTGCGCTGCGACCTGCACCTGGTGTGAATGTATAAAGATCTACTCCAGGGGCAACCACATGAACGGTGTCTGGGCAAGCATCATAAAGTGAAACCAGACTCGCCGCTTCTGCATCGGTATTTGCAATCAGCGCGTCGGCTGCTGCTGCAATTTGGGTTTCACCTTGAACGCGAATCATCGGTTCCGGAGTTTCACCTTCGGCTAAATTCAGATTCTTTACTCTGGCCATGGTATGCATGGTGTGAATTAATGGAATTCCTATTTCCTTAGCTGCTGCCATCGCAACTTTTCCAGAAATCCAATAATGGGAATGGATCGCATCGTAAGTTTCACTTTTTATAATGCGCAAAAACTCTTTCGACAGACCGGCAATATGAATTGGCAATTGTTCCTTGGTCAAATGGCCGTGCCCACAGTCAAAGTAGCGCACTCGAACTCCTGGTGAAACTTCTACGATATCTGGCACCGCATGATTTGTGCGGCGCGTGAAGATATCAACTTTGACGCCCATTGCCGCCATGCGTTGGGCAGATTCAACAACATAAATGTTCATGCCACCGGCATCGCCAATTCCCGGTTGATCAAGGGGCGATGTGTGCACCATTAAAATTGCAATGTGGCCATTCATAGACCTTTAGGGTACGCGCAGTTAGCAGGTTGCGCGAATGATGCCAATTGGCGCTCCGCCACCATAGGTATTTTCAACCTTTTCCAGGGCATCAACACCAAAATACTTCAAGGCGGCGGTAGAAATTGCCGACATGGCACGTTGGTTTCCATCGCTGATCTTCACCGCAAATGTTCGACCATCGGGCAAAGAGGCAACATTGACCGCTTCGGCGCCATCTTTCATAAACAAGCCTTCAACTTCTTGCATCATGCGAGTTGCTAATCGACCATGTCCGGAAACCATTACCGGAAAACTTCGGCAAGCAGCGATGACACTTTGATGCACCGGATCGGTGCTAATTGTTAAGTTACGAACAGCGCGAGCTAAACCTAATAATGAGATTAGGAAAAGTGGCGCCCCACATCCATCAACACTTGTTAGAACTACGCTTTCACCACTCATAGCTTCAACTTCGGTTTTAATTACAGCTTGCAATGGATGGTCGGGGTCAAGATAGGAATCAATCGGCCAACCATTAATGAGACTTGTAGCCAGCATTCCAGCATGTTTTCCACTGCAGTTCATGGCAAGCCGGGTTGGCACTGAGATACTACGAAGTTCTTCATCTAGTGGGCGATCCAAAATACATTGCAATAAGTGCTCATCCAGACCAGCTGTTTCCAGAATCGCTTGCACCCCTTGTTGGTGCATCGGTGTGCCGGCATGTGATGCGCAGACGAGTGCTAACAATCGAGGTTCAAGAGCTAAACCTGCTCGCACCATCGCCGATGCCTGAATTGATTTAAGTGATGAACGCGGATAAATATTTAAAGTTGGATCACCTCTTTGTAGCAGAATTGATCCATCGCTATTGAGCAAAACTAAATGACCTGCGTGCACAGATTCAACTACCTCGCTTCTAGTTACTTCAGCAAGTACTTGACCTAGCATTAATTACTCGGTTGACCGAGGAAGCGAGGACCAAACGTGAGCTTGTAGCGCTTGTCCTTCTGTGGCCATGTCATAGGCATAGAACAATTCACCAGCTACCAGACCATAAAGACGCGCACCAGCTGTAACGATCTTTGCTGACGGTGCTGAATATCCTTGATCTAAAACAAGTTGGATCTTTGGGCCATCGAAGGTTCCGACCCAACCTTCAGTAATTCCGGTACTGTGCGAAATCAGAACCTCTAAAACATTGTTTGGCCTTACCCGCCAAAAACCAACTTCAGAAGCTGCGGGGCTGACGATTTCACCTTCGGCATCGATGATCCAGGAACGTGAGTAATAATTCAAGAAGTTGCGACCATCGTGGTTAAAGACAACTTCATGTGCGAATTCAAAGGGCTCAATTGTCGGATACTCACCGCGGCCTTTCCCGCGCCAGGTGCCAACTAACCAAGCCAATGGGTTGAGATCTGGATGCAAACCCTCAGGAATTGTAAAGACCATTATCTACGTTGCCTCCAGTTGGCGGTACTTCGTGCTTTAGATTGGCGACCTTTAAATGCATAAATAATGAGCGCTACACCCAGCACAATGGCAACAAGGCCAAGGATTACTGAGGTGAACAACTCCATGGCTTAAGAATAGCGGTTAAACAATTGCCTGTTGTGATGCAGGAATCCCATCGACGCTCAGGGTTGAATCAAGTGGTGTATTTCTTTTAACAATAGCTAATGCAATTGTTCCTAACTCATAATGCCTGGCAACGGTGCCGACAAAGCCAACAGCCACGCCATCATTTTCGACTTTAGTACCGGTTGCCGGAAAACCAACATCGCTGCCATCAAGGTGCAGCATTACCAATCTGCGAGGTGGGTTGCCTAAGTTAAAAATCTTGGCCACAGTTTCTTGTCCGCGGTAACAACCCTTTTTCATATGTACCGCCCCGTTAAGTACGCCAAGTTCGTTAGGTATTGATTTATGGTCAGTCTCAAAACCGATTCGTGGGCGACCGGCAGCTACCCGTTCAGCATCTAGCGCCCAGGTACCAGCTTGGGTTGCAACGCCACCAAAACTTTCTTTCAACTGGGCAACTTCACTTCGTGGAATTAATGCAAATGGTCCGCCTATTTCTGTTGGCATACCTGGCGCGCGTAGAACTGCATACTCGTTGCTTGCATTGCTAACTTCGACGCGCAACATAAACTTCATCTTGGTTAAGTACTCAACTAGCATTTCGACATACCCTGGATCTAATACGATAAAAGTTGTCGTTGCATCATCAACTAGATTAAATTGAAATTCAACATGCCCCCGGGCATCCAAGATCATTCCTGGCATCCACACACCTGGTTGCAGATTACTTACAAACTGGGTTGTCAGATCATGCAACCATTGCAATCGATCGACACCACTAATCGCAACAACATTGTGATGAGATAAATCTGCCCAAGCTGTTCCTGCTGCTAACGCCCGCGCTTCTTTAACTGGTTCGCCAAAGTGCCAAACCGCCCCTTTATCAGGACCTGCTTCCACTAGCACGGCGCTCATGCACTTAATCTACTCTTATGGTTTAGGGCAAGCAGCGCAGGTGCCGTAAATTGCAAAGTGCGTGACATCTGTCTTAAAGCCATACTCATCGGCCAAAGCATTAACAAAGTTGGCTGCAACTTCAATCGGTGCATCACCTACTGAGCCACAAGCACCACACACCAGGTGCAGATGTGTTAACTCCTCTGCTGCGTGATAGGTCGCACCACCATGTCCCAAGTGGGTGTGTTGAACTAGACCAACATTTTCCAGGGTTTCCAGGTTGCGATAGACAGTTGAAAGGTTAATTCCAAGATGAGTTTGCCGAACCTGTTCCGCGACCTCTTCCGGTGTTGCATGTCCCAGCAAGCGAACCGCAGCTAAAACTAGTTCGCGCTGCGGGGTAAGGCGCAATCCTTTTTCATGTAATTCATGTTTGCCAGCCATAAGCGAACTCTACCCTCTTACTTGGAACGGGCACGAAGTAAGAGAAGATAGATTTCGCACCCTAAGCAGAAGTTAAAGGCTGCATTCAAAAATGCTGCGCCTAGGGCAAAGGCAACAGCTACGGTAAAGGCAAGATCGAACCCACTAATGGCGGCTGCAATCGCAGTGAGTGCAAATAGCAAACCCACGGTTTGGGCAAACTGCGGTGGTCGAATATCTTCAGTCGGTATTTCACCTTTAAGTTTTGGCTTGACAAACTTCTTAAATACAAAAGCATATGGCGTGAACTGTGGACCTTTAAATGCACCGACTGCAAAAACAATGGCTTGTGCCACAATCACCCACACATTATTTGTCGCTAACGCAGTTGCTAAAACTACGCTCGTAATAACTGCGCCAAATCGTGGGCCGCGTGCGTCAATAATTGTTGAAGCTTTCTGAGAAAGTAATACTTGTGTCATTTCTTATCCTTTGGTTGTTGGGTTAATTGTTAAATGAAGAAACAATTAAGCAAGACACAAAGATGCAGACACACGACCGTAATCAATTACCCGGCGCTTAGTAGCTGCTAACAACATGGCTTAAGAGTAAAGAGGTTACCCAATTAATGCGAGTTGCGACTAATTCGCAACTATCGGATCGCCTCGATCGCGCTTAAGACCTGTGCCCGCTTAGGCGCACCCATGGCACGACCTACTTCATGACCATTTCCGTCTATAAACAAGGTAGTTGGGGTGCTACGAATATCTAGTTGGCGCACAAGTTCAAGATGTTCCTCTGCATCAATCTCGACATGGGCCACATCGCTCAGACCGGCGGTGACATCTGCCAACAAAACTCGCGTTGCTCGGCAGGGCGTACAGAAAGCTGAAGAGAACTGGACCAGCGTCACCCGCGACCCCAAGGCTGCCCCAATCATCGCTTCGGTAAGCAAGCCCTTGTCCGACTTCACCACCACCTTGCCACGAGAGCGCTGATACCAGAGACCGTATCCACTACTCAAGATCAGCACGATCACGATTGGAAGCAAAGATTTCACGGGAGTAGTCTGTCCCAATGGCCAGAGTTCTGCTACTTACGAACACACTTGGTGCCAGCGCTGAGGTGCTTCCGGCACTTGGTTTGTTGCAGCACCAAGTTCGCATTTTGCCTGCTGAAGCTAGCGTTTTAGTTGATGTTCCAGATATCGATATTTTGCTGCTCGATGCCCGGCGCGAACTACCCGCGGCAAAATCTCTGACAAAACTTTTGAACTCTACCGGCGTTGGTTGCCCAATTATTGCAATCACTACCGAAGGGGGACTTGCCGCAATCAACGCTGATTGGGGTATCGATGATGTCATTCTAGATACCGCAGGTCCAGCCGAAGTTGATACCCGTATTCGAGTGGCACTTGGAAAACATGCGATTAAATTAGTGGCTTCAGATCCACATAGTGGCGAAATTCGATGTGGTGATGTCTCTATTAATGAAACCACATACACAGCTCGACTTAAAGGCGATGTTTTAGATTTAACTTTTAAAGAGTTTGAACTTTTGAAACATCTTGCCCAACATCCAGGTCGAGTTTTTACCCGTGCGCAATTACTACAAGAAATTTGGGGCTACGACTACTTCGGTGGAACTCGTACCGTTGATGTTCATATTCGGCGCCTTCGCTCAAAACTTGGCCCAGAGTTTGAAGCGATCATCGGAACCGTTCGAAATGTTGGTTATCGTTTTACCGTTGACGCTTAATAATGCGCCACATATTGAAGTTGCACCGCGACCTAGACACTAACTCGCTACCCCAAGCCGATCACGATTACATAATCGAGAGTTTTAACCCGGCGCTTCATAAACAGCAGTGGCTGGAACTCAACAATTTAATCTTTACTCAACATGCCGATCAAGGAGATTGGGCAATACAGGATCTAGAAAACCGCATGACAGAACCTTGGTTTGATTCGCAAGGCTTTTTTCTAGCGACCGAAAATGCTCAGATTCAAGGCTTTGTCTGGACCAAGATCCACCAAGATCTAATAAACCAGGACCCGGTGGGAGAGCTTTACGTAGTTGGTACACATCCAGATCATGCCGGCCGCGGAATCGCACGAGCATTATCGGTAGCGGCCATCAATTACCTAGTAAATAAAGGGTTGAAGCATGCAATCTTGTATGTTGATGCCGACAATGAAAAAGGTTTAAAGCTTTATGGGTCGCTGGGATTTAATTAATTTGTACACAATTGAAATGCACAATTGAATTTCACAAGAGATTGCGATAAGGTGAAGCCAAAGCCCAAGAGAGATCCCTAGCGAAAGCTAAATCGCTTGGGCCTTCTTTTATGAAACTAGCTCTCTGCACATTGCGTAAAAAGCTTTGGTGTGGGCGTCAACATCGGTTGCAGTTGTATCTGGACACATCAACGCCATATTATGAAATGGTGTGATTAGAAATCCATCATTTAGCATCCGCAGATGGATGTACTGCTCAAGTTCAAAATCTCCGGCGTTGTTGGCATCAGCACCCGTTACCGGAGCCACTTTGCTGAAGATATATTCGGCGCGTGCACCTAAGCGATTACAGCTCCATGGCAGATCGAACTCTTTGATCGCAGCATCGACGCCATCTGACCAACGCGTTCCTAAATTAATCATGTGATCAAAGTTTGGTTGCGTTAATACTTGGGTCAAGGTCGCACGCATTGCAGCAAGCGACAGGGCATTCCCCGCCAAAGTTCCACCAATGCCACCGGTATCAATAATTTCTAGCTCTACCATCGCCTTGATTTTATTCGCGATCACTTGGGTCATGCCAAATGTGCCAGCCGGAATTCCGCCACCGATTGCTTTTCCAATGGTTAAAAAGTCAGGCTTTAAGTTTCGAACTGCGCTCATCCCACCCGGACCAACTGAGATTGTGTGGGTCTCATCGATGATCAAAATAACCCCGTACTTCTTGGCTAACTCGGCTACCGCTTCCAGATAACCAGCTTGTGGCAACACAATTCCCACATTGGTCATCGCCGGTTCCATTAATATTGCCGCGACATCTCCTTGGGCAAGTGCCTTTTCCATGCCGGTGATATCGTTAAATTCAACAACGCGAGTAGTTTGATCAAGGGCTACCGGCTTTCCGATATTTCCTTCGCGAGCCACGGTATTTCCAGCCGAGTCTAAAGTTGCAAAAGTCTCATCAACTGATCCGTGATAGCAACGATCGATTACCACAATCTTTGATCGCCCAGTAAGCAAACGTGAGTAGCGAATAACGTGCCGGTTAGCATCAGTTGCCGAAACCGTGAACTGCCAAAGTGGTAAACCAAAACGCCTGGCTAATTCTGCCGAAACAATTGCGGCATCGGCGGTCGGCAACATTGCGGTAATTCCCTTGCCTGCTTGTTCGCGAATTGCCGCAACAGTTGCATCGGGTGAGTGGCCGGTCATTGAACCGGTATCGCCTAAACAAAAATCAATATAGGTATTGCCATCAACATCGGTAAAGTGCGCACCTTTAGCCTCAGCAATAAAAATTGGATAGGCACCTGGCCACTTAGCCATCCAAGACATTGGAACTCCGCCTGGCATATTAACTTGGCCCACATTAAACAGCTCACCACTCTTTGGGTGATTTGCTAGGAAACGTACCCGCTCGACCTCGGTTAGCCGTTTTATAGTTTGCCGGTTAATCATTGGGACATTGTATCTGTTTCAAAAATTTAGCTATTCAAGTGATTCAAAAACAAATAAAGCTTCGATGTAGTTCTCACCACTGATTCCTAAATTTTGCGCATCAGGTGGCGCCGTTTGTGGCTCCAAGCAAACGCCATCTGAGTCTTCACTATAAACCACCCACCAAGGTGCATCACATTCAATTGAAATCCGCGCAACATCTTCCCAAACGACGGCCGGGGTGCCTTTTATGCCAGTAAAAGCATCATCCCAAGGCGGCGGAGTTGGCGCAACCAATTCACCAGTTGGGATTCCATCACTGCCACGAACTAACATCTGCGCCGCTTCAAATTCGATCTCGGCACTGCCGCCGCGGTCAAGATCGCGAGCAAACCACGGATGAAAACCTAACCAAGCAGGAAGTTCACAACCATTTGCATCGTATTCAAGTGACCAACGAATTGCATCATCCAAAACTTCAATTTTTTGCTCAACCGTGGCATTGTCATATGGGGATGGAAGGTGTAATAGCGAGCGACCTGGGCCAATTTCTTGCCAAGAAGAGATCAAACCAAATCCATGCAAGGCATGTGGGGGATCAATAGTTGCCGGTAATTGAATCCTTTGCCCGGCAGTATTTGTAATTAATCCTTCTCTAATTCGCCCAGCCCAAGGTGCCATGGCATACCAACCCGAGGTGTGTACCTGTCCCCGAAATGGAAGCGCGAACTCCATTTCGCGCCATTTCAACGATGTTATTCGCGCACCGCTGTCATCATCAATTGCAATTTGAAATTCAGCATCATCAATAAACTGCATTATCTTTCCAACGCTTCCGCTAATTCGTGCAATCGTGGAGGCGCAGCGCCAGCACGTGAGACGGTAATTCCAGCAGCAATAGCTGCCCGGTGTAGCACTGCATTTAACACCTGCGAACGTAAATCATTTACAGAGTGTTTAATAATTGCTTCAACTAAGATCGCACCGACGGTGTCTCCGGCACCCACGGTATCGACAACCTTTACTTTTGCGCTATCAACTTCTTCCATCCCGCTTTCAGTAAACCCAATGATTCCATGCGCACCACGCGTAACTACGACAAGTGAAGTTCCACCCACAATCCATCGTTTAGCCACCTCATCCATGGATTCATCGGGATATAACCAGGAAATGTCATCTTCAGATAACTTCACAACTGATGAAATTCCCACCCATTTTTCAACGGCGGAACAGTATTCTTCACGGTCATTGAGAACTGACTGGCGCACATTTGGATCAAAAACAATGGGTGCAAACTCGGCACACTTAACCGCCCAGTCAAATAAAGTTGATGCGCCCGGCTCAATAATTGTTGCCAACGTTCCAACATATAGCACCGATGGCTTTAATCGTTCTGGATCTGGCAACCAAGAAACTTCAAAATCAAATGTTGCGGTGCCATCGATTAAGAATTCATACCGTGCGCTTTCATCTGAATCCAAAGTAACTGTTGCGGTGCAGGTTGGTTTCTCGCTACTTAACGATAAAGCAAGGCCAACACCGTCCCGTGCTAACTCTTTTCGCGCACTAATTCCAAAAACGTCGGTTGAAATGCCACCAATGAAATCAACTTCATGGCCTAGTCGTGCCAGGGCTTTTGCGGTATTGGCTGGCCCGCCACCAATGACTGGACCAGTTGGCAAGATATCAATTAAAACCTCCCCGCAAACCCAGATACTCAAATTAGCTCACCTTTTCGCGCTAAGAATTCAGTCAATACTTCAACTCCTAATAAATGGTCCTGTACCTGCGGTAAACCGCTGATTAATAGAACTCCCATGCAACCAAAACCTTTTACATTTAAGGGCAAGCCGCCACCATGAATTGCATGCATGCTTTCCGGCAAATTTTTTGCGGTATACCAATCAATGCCTTGTTCCTCTGCTAAAACTC
>JAYVQU010000018.1:0-9667 GCA_043776875.1 Actinomycetes bacterium | reverse complement strand
TCGCAGGCACTCATAATCTGGCAGACCCACTTCTGATGCTCTATTCAAGTTCGAATCTATTTTGACCTGTGGTCTGCTGGTCCATTCCTTGTTCGTTTAGTTTACTAAACAGGCAGTTACGTAGAGTGAGGCCCCAAATTCCTGCTCGTCATCTTTCAGTTCCACCCTGCGGGTGCCGGTTGGCGTAAATCAGGCTGAAAGCCCATTTGATTTACCATCCTCTTCACGGGAAATCCGCGTGGACGTTTGTATTAAGTTGTAATCACAAGTTATCACGACCTACTGACATTTTGCATGAGAAAGCGGAAAGCCCCCGCAATATCTACGGGGGCTTCGAACATCCCTCTAACGCGACTAAAGATTAACACACAATCTTTATCCCCAGCTTGTTGGGCAACAAAAACTTCACCACGCAACAGAACACCGCGCACAAATTGCTGGAATCTTCGCTAACCACGGAATGAAAGTTGTAGATCTAGATGCAATCGATCTTTGGGAGTTCGCAAATTATGAAGGCCTAGGGGATTAGCTGTAATCCCACCAAGTCATCTCGCCCTTAAAGGTGTGTTCACACTTTAAAATCTTTGCACAAAATGCATCCAATGACTTTGCGCCGTTGTACTGCTCCTTATTAGAGCCCCATGAAGTCACGCCAACGACATAGCCCTCGTTATCAATGAGCGGTCCTCCGCTGCTTCCATGAGAGAGGTTGTTTGCAATCAAAACTTCTGCTGAATTAGTGTTGATCACATTTCCAAAAGAGATTGAACCCTCGTATCCATCGGCACTACCCAACGCCATGACCCAATAGCCAGGCCACGGTGGATTTTCCGACAGCTCTAAAACCGGCAACTTTCTACCAGTTGCCAATACAGCTAAATCATTTTTCTTATCCCACTTCACAATCACCGCTGCAGATGGATCCTCGCCTGGCAATGCGATTGTGACCGATCCTTCGATACCGATACATTCGTCGATCACATGGTGATTGGTAATTAAGGTAGTTGGATAAATTTTTGACTGGCTTGTTTTTAACTCGATTGCCCACCCGGTGCCCTGAGAGCCTCTTTTTTCAGACGGGTCACACCAGACAGTAACCGTAGATTCCTGAGTTCTGTCAACCAAACTTTGGATACTTCTTGGCGACACATATCCATCACCGGCAGGATCTTCGCTCGCATATTGAACAGAAGGTGCCCAAGCCAACAAGAAAGCCCCCAATGCAAAGGGCGCAGCGACTATCGCTAAGTAGGCGACAAACTTATTTGACTCTTCTTTCATTGTTTCAAATTACCGCCCAACACTGACGAAAGAAACTCTTCTCGCGCCCCTGCGACAGGATTTTAAATTCACTTTGATTCACTAGGCATATCCTTTAGATGGCGGATAATTTCACGGGTGGCCACAACAACTAATTTATCTCGTGCGCGCGACATTCCTACATAAAGCACATCATTACGCTCGGAGTCATTATGAAATCCATCAATTGCAAGCACGACGACTGGACGCTCTAAGCCTTTAAACCCACCTACCGTGCAATAGAAAACATCTTCATTTGTCCACAAAGAAGCCCAATGTGCAATACGATCCTGATTAGATTGACTTTCATGTTCTGGATGTCGGTGTTTAGTTGTTAGTAGAGCAATTTCCCCCGGATGCCAAAACTCTTTATCGGTCAGATTTGCGACAACATCATCAGCGATCTCAAATACTTCCTCCTCGTTAGCCTCAACGAATTCTATCTCAAAGGCATATGGACCTCGCGCTACCGTTGGTCGCTCCACAAATTTACTCACAGCAGCCGCGATTTGCTGCGAATTTCTTAGATTCTCAGTCAGTCGCAGCGAGGCTAAAAACCCTTCTGGTCCTGGTCTATGACCAAAGACCACCTGTTGATCATCGCCGAACAGCGCCATTTTGCCAGCATGTGAATCCTTCAAGGAAAGTTTCAAGGTTTCCCACCATGACGGCAAGAAGTCTTGCGCTTCATCTATCACCCATGCATCGAATTTTTGATTCTCATTTAGAGCTAAAGCTTTTGCGATTAAATCAGCATGGTAGCGATCAACTTCTTCACCGTAGTACTTCGGCGCGCCTGCCGTAGTGCCAATTGAAATCGCAAAGTCGTGAAATGTGCCCACCCATGCGGCTCTCTCATCAGTAGGGGCCTCTAAATTCTTGTTGACCATGTAAGAGACTAAGCCACGGTTGTAAGCCAGGATCCCAACCTTTAATCCAGCTTTGGACCATCGCCTGGCTTGTTCAAAAGCAAGCCAGGTTTTTCCAGATCCCGCCGGCCCCTTAACGTAATAGCGAGCATTATCTTCTAATTGATCGAGTATCAGTTCTCGTTCATGAGTTAGACCGCGTATAAACTCGTAGTTATTTCCTAAGACCGCTTCTTTATCCACTTTTTGCGCGGCAAGTGGCGTCAGAATATTGAGTGCAACATCCACCCAACCATCGTATGTCGGTAGAGAATGGCTTCGCAGGATATTTAGAACTGTCTGAATTTGTCTTAGGCTGTAAGGAAGTCCATCCTTTTGAATTATCTTTGCTATTGGCAGTATCGGGTCTTTCACGTCCACCACATTTGAATGCGGGAACGCCACGAGCCAGTCGCACCTAAGAGCTCCAAGTGACCAACGGGAAGTCAGATAGTCACGAAGCGAATACATATTTCGCTTGGCTTGCCATGCCGGATCAATCGCATGTGATCCCGAAGGATCGCTTTGGATCCATGATCCGTGGTCAAAAGTTATGTGCGCACCCTTAACTTCGATCACCATACAGCCATAGTTTTTGAGTAGTAAAACAAAATCAATCTCGATGTCACCGGCTTCAGGATCGGACATCTGCAGATTAGCCAGAATTGCATCATCTTCGGTCAAGAGCGGAACTAAAGTCTCAAAAACTTTCCGTTCACCATGATTCTTGAAGATTGGGTTAGGTGGGAATATCTTTGGAGGCATTAGAAGGACCACAACAAACTATTTTTACAAAGATTGGCTCGTCTGACTACCGGGGTAGTGAAGAGTCTTTGAGTTATATGAAATTCTGAGTTGCCACGTTGTAAGACATACTGAATATGGATAAGCATTCGATTTATTGCTTTTTCGGGTGGTCTCATAGCAGAACTCTCTCATTGGGAATCCGCACCCGACATGTTTGACAAGAGATCAACAGGAATTTCCTTTAGAAACTCTAATCAATCCGCAGCCATCGGTAATAATAAATGTGAGCAGACATGGATCTTGGCCAAAGGACTTAGTCCGATGCCTTTGATGAGTTGGAATCGCATGGCAGGGTAATAATCACTAGTCGCGAGAAAAAATGACGAGAAAGCAGTTTGGATGAAGCGCGAGATCATACGCTCCATTTTGGACAATTAGAATTGTGTTGTGATGGCCATACAAAGAACCGCACCCTACATGTAGACTTAAAATATGGCTGCTGGCGAGAATTCTAATAATCAGGATTTTTCGCTGTACCAAAAGTTCATTGTTGAGCATGAAAACTTTAAAACGCTTCCGAGCAAAACTAATTCCCAAGGCGAGATTACCTGGGTCAAAGTCAAAGATCAGAAGCGAGCAAAATGGTGGGATGACCTTAAAGAGAAGTTGAATCTAAAAGATCGTGCATCAGTTGCCCGCACAATTCACCCCCCTGAATTAGGTGGGTTTAAGCCATGTCAGATCTGTGGGCGCACAATGAATATTCATGCGGTCTATCCAGATGCTCGGACAGTTAAAAATCTTCAGCACGCTTTTCCTGATGTGCAGATAAAGCATTTCGGCGAGGAGATATCCCAGATCTGCAGCGAGATCGAGATTGCCCACGGTGCAAAAGGGCTTGCCCTCGTTGGCACTATTTTTAAATACTCCGAAAAAATAACTAACGCTGCCCAACTGGCAACCCAGCTCATTAAAAAGGGAAAATACTTAAGCCCGGGTGTCATGAGCAACGCCCCAGACCGACTTGATGGCTTTCATACCTACAACGCTTGTTGTCGAAGTGAAAAAGATACTGGTCGCCATGCATCAAATTTATCCAGATATTCAACTGATCGTCGCGCTTATGAAAACTGGGCCGACGGAAATTGGCGTGGCGCCGATAGGTTGATGGGAAAGTATCATTCCTCACTAGAAATGGTTCCATGTCCATCATGTGGAAAAGTTGAAAAGATGTCGGCAGATCACATCGGCCCAATCTCTCTAGGTTTTATGCACCGAATGGCTTTTCATTCACTTTGCATAAAGTGTAATGGCAAGAAAAATAACCGGATGAGCTTTGCCGATGTTACGGCGCTTAAAGCTGCCGAATTGGCCGGAGAAACGGTGATCTCCTGGCATTCACGTGCAATCTGGGATCGGATTAAAAATGACATCTCCGATGATGACAGTGCGCTAGCGGCTAGCAAGATTCTTAGAAAAAATATGCACTATGTCATGTGCGTGCTCTCTGATATTCAAAAAGCTGGCCATGAAGATTTCTTAAAGGCATATCTACACCCAGAACTAGCCGCTTTTGACTATGTCTTTAACGCTTTTGATGTAGCAACTGGAGATTTTGATGCCACCCGAGTTCCAATTGATAGCCTGAATACGCAGAGGCAGGCCGAAAGATATGTTCGAATTTCTTTTGAAGCACTGTCAGATTACAGGGAAAAAGAAAATCGCAAATCTGCGCGTTGGTCTAATAAAAAGGCAGATGAAATGTTGGCTAAAATCTTAAATGATCTGCCTGTTAAATCTGCCATAATAGTTCGCGTCGACATTGATCGACTTTTTGCACACCTTTCAACTACTTTGGGCTCTGTTTCTTAACTTTTTCAAAATATTGCCGTGGGGAAATTAATCCCTGCATCAGCTCTTGATAGGCCGATTTAGCTTTATTGGTCTTTATCTCTTGGTCAATATCAGATATCGGTTTGGCCGTTATATCTCCGATAGCTTCTCTTATTGTGATGGCTTGTTCAGCATCTAAAATCGTAACCGGAAAAAGATCTGCAGCACTACCAATTTTTGTTCCAATAATAAATACCCGCTTGCGCTTTTGTGGCACGCCAAATTCGGTGGCGATTAGTTTGCGACCAGTGACTTCATAGCCAAGATCTCGAAAATCCTCTTTAATCTCAGAAAAAGTTTGCCCTTTATTAATAGAGATAATTCCCTCTACGTTTTCCATTATGAAAATCTTTGGATTAGTCATTACCACGATATTTACGAACTCTTTATATAAAGCATTTCTGGGATCATCAATCATGCGCTTGCCGGCATTTGAAAAACCTTGACAAGGCGGACCACCGATAACAATATCGACTCCGCCATTTACTGTGACCTGATCAATAATCTGGCGCACTACTGCCGGCTGGGTAATATCGCCGCCGATAAATTTAATCTCTGGAAAGTTAGCGCTAAAAGTCATGCCCGCTTCTTTAAAAAAATCATTTGCAACAAGAGCTTTAAAACCGGCCCACTTAAAACCCAGCGTCAATCCACCGGAGCCGCAAAATAAATCTACGGTTGTTTTTAATTCTGGATGTATTTTTTTAATCTGGGCCGCAATCGAAAATGCCAAAAGCGGTGGAACCGCATTTCCAATCTGTTTGGTGCGCGAAGTCTTAGATCCTTGAAACCTAAAACTGTCTGGAAAACTTTGAATACGAGCCGCTTCAAGAGAGGTCAGCACCCGATCTTGTCCAGGGTGGATGTAACAGCCATTTCCTGGGCGATTGAAATAGGTTGTGATCGTATAACCGGGTGCATCCCATTTTAGCCGACCATATAAAGTTGTTCGTCCACCAGAGATTCGGATCTGATCTAACCGCTTTGATGGAATACTGGTCGGAATAGATTTCCAATTTCCGCCGGGCGGCACAGCCTGAACCATTCGCATATCCAGTTCGCTCAATGAATACGAAGAATGTCCAGTGGCGCTCATTAGTTGTGCTCCCAGTAGGAATCGGCTGCATCGATTTTGAAGTGTTCCAAGACTATCGCTTCAAGTTGTAGAAACATCAATTCTTCAAAGTTGTCAGTTAATTTCTTACTCAGTTCAATTATCTTCACCACTTCGGGCGAATTTAAATCACCAACTGGCAGCGTGTTAATCTCACCGTTGGAAACATGATTGTTAGGACTCAATAACTTAAAGCGCTCATTCATCATGGAAGAGTTCAATATCCCTAAAAAGTAATAGATGCTATCGGGGGTCAACGACCAAAGCGCCTCTGGTTCTAATCCAATGAAATTGCATGAGTTACCTAAAACGTGACCAGCAGGTATAAGTGACCACTTCATACGCCGCTTCTGATTCATGTTGCTTATCTGCTGACACGAAATACGTGCACGATTAGTCCATATGCCTTTTGGTCGGTTAAGAAAATCCTGCCTCACAAACTTTGATGACGGCTCGAAAACATAGTGACCCAAATTAACTCCCTGAATGAGTTTTAACGGCGTTTGGGTCGCAGAAAGAAATTCAGTGTCAAGTGATAAATCGAATTCGCCGCGAAGATTTACCAGCTCAGGGGAGGAGCCAATATCTGTAAAATTTGCCAAGTGCGCCAAAAGCCCCTGCTGCTGGGCATTAACGTGATGTAGAGCCAACTTTGAGGAGTACTTACGAATCTTATCAAGTGATAACGGTTCCGATCGTTCAATCACCGTAGAGCCCATTGGCGGTACATCCGCAAAAACCACCTGCTTAGTGGATTTACCCTTGTGCGCAACAAACATCGAAAATGCTTGGCCAACTCCTTTAAAGTGCCCAGATCCCTCTGGGATATTAAAAATTGACCCCACCATAAAATTTTCCAGTAGATGTTTACGGAGATCACTGGACTGAATATCACTTAACAAACTTCGCGGAATGAGTAACCCAACAGTTCCCTGGTGTGATACCCATTTGCAGATGATGAGTTCTACAAAAAGTTTGTATAGATTAGGAACCCCTTGCACAAACTGCAACTGCTTTGACGCACTAATCTGATTGACAACACCAAAAAGTGCATCCGCCCGGCTATGGCCACGACGCTTATCGCGTTTAATTAGTTTGTATGGAGGATTAGTTATAACAAAGTCAAACCCATTGGGTTGATTGAATATCGTCCGAAAATCAGTAACCATCCCGCGCGTTTGATCCCACAGGCTGTCACCATGAAAGATATTTGCCTGCGGAATCTGCAATCCGTAACCATAGCGTGCCTGAAAATAGGCCGGTGCAATTTTCTTAAGATTTTCAAGTGCCACCCCATCGTTATCGGCAATAAAAGACCTATCCAAAACTTTCTGTAGATCAGCTTGGCTGCCTGAGTTTTTGGCCATGGCCTGTTCAATAAATGAAAAATAAAAAGCTCCACCGCCTACACACGGTTCCAAAAACGTCCCTCCACCATCAACGCAATCCTCCAACGCCTCGGCAATCATGATCTGCGCCAATTCAAAGCTCGTGTAATAGATCCCTTGTTCACGCTGCCTCGTTGAATTCTCAATTATGTCCTGAGCTGCAATCAGTTCTGGAATACACACAATCTCTTCAAGAATTGCCCCCGCATCCTGAGGTGAACTTGCAAACATCAGTAACAGTTCATCTAGTTCTAGATCCATGGGCACCAAGAAAGATTACCCGAGCGTGCAGACAAATGGACTCGCTTTCAAGAAGCGGTCTATAGATGTTCGGTATCGCAGGCTTTTTGAACGAGCTATTTCCTATCAATTGGCTGGCAAAAAGCAATGGCCCGTAAAGATCTCGACAGGATCCTGGAAGCTGAACAAACTGCTGAGCATGTAATTGGGTCGCCAGAAAATTGGCGTCGGACTGTTATTACTTGCTTATGATTATTACAGAAAAGGCGAAGATAATTAAGGCGGCCAGGCGTAGTCGAACATCCACAAGCAGGTTTAGTTCCAAGAACCAAGTGACAGTTCCGGTAACTGTTTTGCGCGAAGCAGGATTGGTGGCATGGGATTTCGTGAACTTTGAAGTCATAGCGAGGGTAATTATTACCAAAGTGCAAGAGCAAGGGGATTATCCACTTGAAGCGATCATTGGCGCAGATAATGAGGTTTATAAGGGTTGTGATTTGGCAAAGGACCGAGGCTTGATGTGGCCAAAGTAATTCATGACTCAGAAGTTCTAATAACTCTGATGTCAAAAGATGACTCTCACCATGGTTTGGCAAGAACAGCAGTATCAGCCGAACATTTGTATTCGATCTCGGCGGTTACTTTGAGCAAAGCCTTGATTGCGCTATTTAGAGTTGGAGCAAACGTTGTTCAGGATTTCCGACTCATGATCAGAAGATCTATGAATCAGATCTTCGAAATTAATGAGGAGATGGCAACGTTAGCCGCACAAAAAAGGGCGGAGAAAAAATTGAACTGCCATATGCGCTTATCTGTCCAACTGCTAGTCGAGTCAATGCTCAACTTTGGACCTTTGATCGCACCTAAGTTAATGGACATAAAGGCTCACTCCTCATTTCCTGAGTCCCTAGATCCAGTTTGTTTGTTGATGAAGAACAACGCCTTAGCCCACCAATTTGTCAGTGGTCTCCTATATATTCAAAAGTAGATGGGGAGGTTTCCAACCGCAAACTACATAGGAGGCAAAATGCGATACTTTGTGAAAATTCTTGGCTTCGACACTCCGGGTGACCTTTATCGATTCGAAACCGGTGGTAAGGCGATAGTTGAACAGTATTGGTCGCCAACTGGGTGGAAACGTGATGACGCAGCGGAATTAGTCGGCTATCTCGTCGTGAGAGAGGGCGATTTTGACGAGATTTCAGAGGCGAAAGCACAGGAAATGTTTCCACTGGCCTTTGGCCCATTTGTGGGAGGTCACACTGAAAAAGTGCCGACTGTTGATGGGAGCCCTACTCGCATTTTTGCAAAGGTTCCGGAGGGCGCCTGGGAATCGGGCGAGGAACTGGAAGCTTTTGCTGGAAGGATTTTTGATCGGCTGTCTAATCCTGTAAAGGCAGAAGCTGCTGGCGGCAAGTTCCGAGTTATATTTGAAGGAGGTTCCATCGTAGGTGTAATCGATGGGGTCGAAATTTGGAAAGGCGTGCAGGAGTTTCTAAATAAGAAGTCTGCCGAAGGCAAGCTGAAATGTTTCAAATGGTGGTGCAAGGAGTGTGAAAAGGAGCCGCTGGTATTGGGGGGCGATCCCGCCGAGCACGTAATTAAGATTTCTTTTGTGAATGTTGTGAAATTAACAAAGGAAATCGAAGTGAATTGGCAGTGGGAAGATCCGAAATCTGAATGGGCCTTAAGTCATGGAACTGGAGTTGATGCATTCAAAGAGTTGGTTGCAAAAAAGTCGCAATCTAACTGGGTAGTAGCACTAGTAAATGCAAATTATTAAAAAGATTAACAATGAAAATGAAGGGAGTAATAAATGAATGAACCAATTATCTTGGGTGACAAGTTCTTTTCTGCCTTGCGCTATGCAACTCACCTACATGGTGGCCAGGTCCGCAAATCCACCAATATTGCCTATATCAGCCATCCGATCGGGGTTGCATCTCTTGTAATAGAGGGTGGGGGAGATGAGGAGCAATCCATTGGTGGGCTACTGCATGACATCGCAGAGGACTGCGGTGGTGAAATTAGGTTGCGCGAGATAGAGCACAACTTTGGCGCTCGGGTGGAAGCGATTG
>JAYVQU010000017.1:0-2571 GCA_043776875.1 Actinomycetes bacterium | reverse complement strand
ATTACTGAATCGATACCGGCCGCCACATGTCTACGCACTGGTAAACCAATTGAGACCAAGGTAATGCCAGATGAATATAAGTCCAAGATCGCACCGCCTACCAACCCTAAAACTGCGACAATCGCAAACGGAACCAAATACCAAGTTGGTAACAATGTGGTTAACGCGCCAATGGGATCATTTGCGATTTGATCGCTCAAAGATTTGCTGCTGCCAGCCAGCAATGAACCGTACATAACTAAAATGATGGGAACGATTGAGGCACCGAAGACCGTCCAACCAATCACTGCCCGACTGGAAGAGCTTCTTGGAAGGTATCTGGAATAATCCGCAGCTGAATTTACCCAACCCAAACCAATTCCGGTCACGCCAAAAATAAGTGCCCCAACGAAACCTTGGATAGACCCAGAATGAAGGGAATGCACAGCGTGCCAATTTATTTTATGAAAAGTCAATGCGATATAGCCGATCGTAAGAATGATGGTGGCAATAGTTAACCATCGTTGAAGTTTCATAATCACCTGATAACCCAAGACGCCGCCAAAGATCACCAACCCAGCGGCGGCAATAAAACCAAGTACCCGGGAAAGATTATGGTCCAAATGACCTAATCGAGTGAATACCGTTTCTGTTGCCAATGTAGCAAGTGAAACTAAAACCGTTTCCCAACCAACAAAGATTAAATAAGAGAGCAAGCCCGGAAGAACATTTCCTTTTACCCCAAATGCTGCACGAGATAGCGTCATGGTTGGTGCGCTAGCGCGTTTACCCGCAAGTGAGCTAACGCCGACTAGTAAAAAGGATGCGACGGTTCCAATGATGGCGGAAAAAGTAGCCTGCCAGAATGAAATCCCAAAGCCCAAAAAGAAGGCACCATAAGATAGGGCGAGAAAAGAAACATTTCCCGCAGCCCAGGGCCAGAAGAGAGATTTTGGGGTTCCCACTCGCTCTTGTTCGGCGATGAAGTTGATGCCGTTTAGTTCTAATTTTGTTTTTGCCATAGATGCCAAGGCTACTATTACGCGGTGCCTTTAACCGATTCTAATGACCAAAAGCGAGCGAGATTAGCTGTCACTATCACCTTTATTCTCAATGGTTTTGCAGTGGGCTCTTTTGTCTCCCGTATCCCCGACATTAAGACAACATTGCATCTGTCAAACTCGGTATTGGGTAACTCACTCTTCTTCAGTTCCATTGGAGTCTTGACCGCCCTAGGGCCAGTTGGTCGAAATGCTGCCAAACGTGGTAGCGCACCCATCATCTTTTATTCCACGATCGCATTGTCCTTCGCGGTATCAATTGTTGGCTTACTTCTCAATCTTCACTTTCTTTGGCTAGCTCTTTTCTTATTTGGCTTTTGCACCGCCGCTCAAGATGTCTCTATGAACGCCCATGCGGTGACTTTAGAACAAAAATCTGAACGCCGAATGATGAGTGGCTTCCATGGGATGTGGTCAATCGGAGCTCTGGTCGGTTCCGGGATTGGTGGCTTTTTAGCTCAACTTGGGATCAAATTTATGTGGCACACATTAGGCGTCTCACTCCTGATTCTGATCACGGCTTTCTTAATTAAGTCGCTTTTTCTTCCAGCTAGCGCAGATCAACACGTATGGAGTTCAGGAAAGAAATCTCGCCGGCCCCGCCTATTTTGGATTCTCGGTTTACTCGGTCTTTGCGGTGCTATTGGTGAAGGTGCTGCCGGGGATTGGGGTGGAGTTCTTGCCCGCGATACTTTTTATGCTTCCCCATTCTTGGCGACGCTGCCATTTATTTTATTTGCAACGACGATGGTGCTCGGTAGATTTTCTGGCGATTACTTAGCACATCGATTTGGTGCGATGACTATTCTTTCCTACAGTGGGATTATTGGTGGCGCCGGAATGGCAATTGGATTATTTATAGGAAATATCTATGGCGAAATTTTCGGTTGGCTATTGTTAGGTGCTGGAGTATCTGTAGTGATTCCTTTGATGTTCAGTGCTGCAGGATCAATAGCTATCAATAAATTCCCGGGGATCATCTCGCCCGCTGAAGCCGTTGCAATGGTTTCCGGCATCTCTTACTTTGGATTTGTTTTCGGACCACCCATGATGGGGTATATCGCGGATCAAATTACCTTGCGGTGGGCGATGCTTATTCCTGCCGTTCTGGCTATAACCCTGTCGATTGGTTCACGCGTAACTGTTAAGGAGTGACTCCAGTTTTGCCTTAACTCCTGGCCATTCATTTTTTATAATCGAATAGATCAGCGGCATGCAGAGTGAAAAACGGTTTGAGACGTACCAATTTCCCTGCATGCCGCACACTAAACAAGGTGATTATTACTTACTTGGTTTTCTTGGCAGCTTTCTTGGTTACAGCAGCTTTCTTGGTTACAGCAGCCTTCTTAACAACTGCGCTCTTCTTCATCGCTTTTGCTTCCTTGCCTTGCTTTAATGATGTTTCAGACATTTCGTGTTTTGCACTTCCATTTTTAGCCTTTGATCCCGTTATAACTGGCTTGGGCGAGGCGGAAGAAGCAATTGCTGATGATGATGTGAAAAGGGCTAGAGCCAGGGCTGAAGCTAAAAT
>JAYVQU010000016.1:0-10042 GCA_043776875.1 Actinomycetes bacterium | reverse complement strand
TGACCTGGGGACGAGATACCGACGAGATTGAAGCTGCTGATCAGTGCCGTGCTTTTTTAGATGCTGGCGGAAACTTCCTGGATACCGCCGCAACCTATGGTGATGGCGATAGCGAACGTGTCATTGGCGGATTAATTGGAACTTTGTTTAATCGGGACGAGATCATTATTGCTACTAAAGCCGGGATAGCTTTTGTCGAAGGTGTCCGTCGGATCGATGCAACGCGACATTTCTTGATTGCCGAACTCGATCGCTCGCTGGCCCGATTGGGCAGTGATTTCATCGATATTTGGCAGGTTCACAGTTGGGATGATGCAACTGCCTTAGATGAAACATTGTCAGCGCTAGATTATGCCTACACAACCGGCCGGGCAAGATATGTTGGTATTAGTAATTATTCCGGATGGCAAATTGCTCGGGCTGCTACTAAACAGCAAGCCAATTCCATGAAGGCACCCCTGGCTACGGTACAAAGTGAGTACTCACTTCTCAATCGCTCGGCCGAACTTGAAATTTTAGCTGCCGCCGAAGATTGTGGTCTTGGCTTTCTGGCATGGGCACCACTTGCCCGAGGGGTGCTAACTGGAAAGTATCGCAAAGGCATACCAAGTGATTCACGGGCGGCGGCGCCACATTTTGCAAAACAGGTAGAACCATACTTAACTAAAAGTTCTGCTCTTATTGTCGAAGCGGTCGCAGTTGCGGCTGAAGGTCTGGGCTACTCCCCCCTTGAAGTCGCACTTGCCTGGGTTAGAGATGCACCTGGTGTCACAACAGCCATCATTGGTGCTCGTACCGGAGCCCAACTTCGCGGCATCCTAAAAAGTGAAGAGATTGCACTTCCACAAATAGTTAGAACCGCGCTAGATGATGTTAGTTTCTAAGCTTTCTCGAGGAAATCTTTTAGAACTCTGGCGCCAAAGGTAAGGCCCGCAATTGGAACCCGCTCATCAACTCCGTGGAACATCGCCGCAAAATCAAAGTCAGCATTAAGTTTTAGCGGCGAGAATCCATAACCAATAATCCCTAAATCAGCCAAAGCCTTATTATCAGTTCCACCGCTCATTACATAAGGGACTGGAATTGCCTCAGCATCCTCCTGCAAAAGCGCATTACACATTGCTTCCACCAAATCTCCTTCAAATGGGACTTCTAACGCTTTGTCACGAGTAATAGTTTCAATGCTTATGTGCTCGCCAATCAGAGTTTTGATACTCTCATTCAACTCATCTTCATATCCTGGAATAAAGCGGCCATCAATAACCGCACTTGCCGAACCTGGAATCACATTTGCTTTGTAGCCAGCCTCCAACATTGTTGGATTGGCGGTGTTTTGTAAGGTAGCTCCAATCATTCGCGCAGCAAAGCCAACCTCTGCCAATAGTGGCCGAAGATCCTTTTCGTTGTATGGCTTACCGGTTTCTTCGGCAATCCTTTTAAAAAAGGCTTTCACGGTTGTGCTGTAACGTTGCGGCCATTGATAATTGCCGATCCGGGCAACAGCTTCGGTCAATCGCGTTAAAGCATTTTCATTATTCATTACCGAACCATGACCTGCCAGACCTTTGGCAGTTAATCGCATCCAATGAATTCCCTTTTCCGCGGTTTCGATCAGGTAAAGACGTTTGCCACCGGAAAGAGTTACTGAAAAACCGCCAACTTCTGAGATGGCTTCGGTGCAACCTGCAAAAACTTCCGGAAAATTTTTAACCATGTAATGAGAACCAAAAATACTTCCCGCTTCTTCATCTGCGAAAAACGCCAAAACAATATCTCGCTCCGGTACAAAACCGGTGCGCGCCCAATCACGAACAATTGCCAGGATCATCGCATCCATATTTTTCATATCAACTGCGCCACGTCCCCAGATGTAACCATCTTTCACCTCTGCCGAAAATGGATCTACCGACCAATCAGGCGCATTTGCTGGTACTACATCTAAATGCCCATGGACAACTAAACCCGGACGTTCTGGATTTGTGCCTTTAATTCGGGCAATCACATTGCAACGACCGGGAGCGGCTTCATAAATCTTAGAATCGATGCCAACTTCCGAAAGTAGCTTTACTACATAATCTGCAATCTCCTTTTCATCGCCCTTGCCGTCTCCGAAATTTACGCTAGGGATTTGAATTAACTTCCGGCAGATACGGATGGTTTCGAGTTCAAGTTCTGAGTGCTGTGGAGTAGTCATTTCGCTATTATCTCACCCGATTGCTATCCTTTCCCAACACTCAGTCCGGGTGGCGGAATTGGCAGACGCGCTAGCTTGAGGTGTTAGTTCCCGCAAGGGATTAGGGGTTCAACTCCCCTCTCGGACACATGGAGATCGCTCAGGCCCTTTTACTCATTCGTGAGATACCTGACTATCCAAAACCTGGGGTTCGATTTCAAGATATCACCCCGCTTTTGGCCGATGGAGACGCATTTCTAGCAGTCACCGAAAAGTTCGCTTCCTTGGCAGTTGCTTCCACGGTCGTGGCCGGGATCGAAGCACGAGGTTTTATCCTTGCTTCGGCAGTAGCAAATCAATTGAAAAGCGGGTTTGTGCCGATTCGCAAAGCTGGCAAACTGCCATATACAACAATTTCGGAAAGTTACGGTCTTGAATACGGTACCGACACGTTGGAGATACATACCGATGCGATTACTCTCGGATCCAAGGTGCTGCTCATTGACGATGTGTTAGCTAGTGGCGGAACAATTGGAGCTGCTATCGCATTAATACAAGGTTGTGGTGGCAAGGTCATTCAAGTTGTCACGCTGCTGGAAATCGAAGGGTTAGCTGGACGTGAAACACTCAATCGCAAATATCCGCAGATTCCTATCACTTCGTTGGTAGTTTCTTAGCGGTGCGCATCCTTCAGATTCAAGGGCTTCGAGCGCTAGCCGTTCTCCTTGTAACAATATTTCATGCTCGGCTCATGCCTGGCGGTTTTATTGGTGTGGATATTTTTTATGTCATTTCGGGGTACTTGATAACCGGCTTAATTCTTCGGGAAATCGAAAAGACTGGAAAATTAAATCTTAATCAGTTTTATCAGCGACGAATTAAGCGTTTGCTGCCAACTTCAGTATTTGTGCTCTTTATTACCGCCCTAGTAGGCATGTTTGTGCTGCCTGCGATTACGCGCGATGCCTTAGGACGCGATCTATTTGCGGCCGCAACCTACATCTCAAATTACCTCTTTGCTTGGTGGGAAAATGATTATCAAAATTTAGACGCAACCCCATCGCCATTTATTCATTATTGGTCACTCGCAGTTGAAGAGCAGTTTTATCTGGTTTGGCCAATTTTAATTCTATTTCTTTCCCGCTATGGCAAGCGGGCAATCTTTTACGGCATATCAATCATCACAGTTTTTTCACTAGCCTACTCAATCTATTTGACTGAAACTTCTCCGATCTGGGCCTTCTACGCTCTTCCCACTAGGGCTTGGGAGTTGGGTTTCGGAGCGCTGCTACTTTTCATACCGGAAAATTTCTTACGTAATAGATTTTTACCTTGGTTCGGTGCTATTGGGATAATATTTGCCTCACTTCGATTTGATGAAAGCACCGCCTTCCCAGGTTTTAATGCCATTGTGCCGGTTGCAGCAACTGCGCTTTTGATCGGCTCTATAAATGTCTGGCCTAGATTCTTCAATGACTTAAGCAATAACAAGTTTTCCCAGTGGCTTGGAGCTATTTCCTATCCGTTGTACTTGTGGCACTGGCCGGCCTTAACTCTGCCCAGCAGCGCTTTAGGACGACCGCTTCGAATTCGGGAGCGAATCTTTTGCATTCTTTTAACGGTGATCTTGGCGCATTTTACCAGCAAATTTATTGAACAACCCTTGCGACTCAAAAAATTTTCCGGCGCCCTTATTTACAAGGCTTTAGCAGTAACTACTGCGGTCTCACTTGTAACTGGTTTGGCAATTTCTTCGACCTCTTCATCGGAAATCAAGGTGAAAGCAAGTAAATACAGCTTTGATCTTAGGCAAGTAATGGAAAAACCGGCAGTGTATGGCGATGGCTGCCATGTAAATTATGGTGAAAATGAAACTGGAGCTTGCACTTATGGCAAGCTCGACTCCAAAACAACAGTAGTGCTCTATGGTGATTCGCATGCGGCACAGTGGTTCCCGGCCATAAAGGAACTAGTCGAACAACGTGGTTTTAAATTAATTTCTTTCACAAAATCTGCCTGCTCTTCGGTAGCTGCGTCACGAGCGGATCAAGGCGCATATAAAAATTCTGAGTGCGAAAAATGGCGTAGCAACTCAATCAAACGTATCAAAGAGATCAAGCCTGCGGCGGTAATACTCAGCAACTTTCAATACTTCACTCCACCTAAATCCGCCCCAGATCGAAATAAATGGTGGAAAGATGGACAGCAGAAACTGCTTTCAGATCTTCGAGGAAGTTCGAAATACCTTATCTATATTGGTGACACCCCTCGTCCGCTGCGCGATATCCCAAGTTGTTTAGCAATCAGAGATTCAAAAAGTTGCGACTCAACACAGCGGACACCACTTAAGATCATCGATGGGTTTCACAAGATTGATCCGAATCCTTGGTTGTGCACTTCAATTTGTCCGGCGATTCAAGATGGCTACGTTGTTTATCGTGATGGATCCCATATTTCAGTGGCGGCCGCGCGCGCCCTGTTGCCAAAATTAACCGCCGAATTAATTGCTATTGGGCTATTTTCATAGAGCTATGGCAAGATGGGCTCCATGGCGGAACTGATTTATTACTGCGGCACCATGGATAGTGGTAAATCTACCTTGGCCCTGCAAACCGCGCATAATCATCATTCCCGGGGCCGCACCGGCTTTATTTTCACAAATAAAGACCGAGCCGGATCGGGTGTTATTTCTTCCAGATTAGGACTTTCTAGTCCAGCCATCGAAGTAAGGCTTGGTATGGATTTGCATAAGTATGTTGTCGATCATTTGTCAGCTGGCGAGCGAGTTGATTACATCATTTGTGATGAAGCGCAATTTTATGAGCGGGTTCAAATCGATCAATTAGCGCAAATAGTTGATGGTTTGGGAATAGATGTCTTTGCTTTTGGGATTTTGACCGATTTTCGGACCGCGCTGTTTCCCGGTTCTGCCCGACTGGTTGAACTTGCCGATCGCGTTAATACCCTTCAGGTAGAGGCGCTGTGCTGGTGTGGCGCTCGTGCCACCCATAACGCACGAACAATTGGTGGCGTTATGGTGGTAGAGGGTGAACAAGTTGTAGTTGGAGATGTCGCACCAGATGCGCAAGTTGCCTACGAGGTACTTTGCCGACGGCATCATATGCGCCAAGTTACTGCTCGAAACGCACGGGCCGCACATACCTCTTCGCAACCCCTACCATTTAAGGAGCAAGAATGAAAACTAAAGGTTATGCAGCTTTAGCAGCCGGGTCAGCTTTACAACCTTTTGAATTTGAGCGCCGAGATTTAGGTGCACATGATGTTGCTTTAGAAATCGCGTACTCCGGAATTTGCCACACCGATATCCATCAAGTAGCCGAAGAATGGGGTCCAGCAATTTTTCCGATGGTTCCCGGACATGAAATCGCCGGGTATGTCACAGAAATTGGTAATGCGGTGACCAAGTTCAAAGTAGGTGATCCGATAGGAGTTGGAGTTTTCATCGACTCATGTCGTACCTGTGCTAACTGTATTGCCGGTTTACAACAATATTGCCTGAAAGGAATGACCGGAACTTACAATGGTTACGAGCGTGATGGAAAAACTGTGGCAATGGGTGGTTACTCCAATGTTTTTGTGATCAACGAAGATTATGCGCTGAAAATTCCTAGCTCGCTGCCGCTGGCAGGTGTAGCGCCTTTGTTATGTGCCGGCATAACCCTTTACTCCCCGATCAAACATTGGCAGGTAGCCCCCGGAATGCAGGTTGCAATAATAGGCTTGGGTGGACTTGGGCACATGGGCGTTAAATTTGCGGTTGCCATGGGAGGCGAAGTAACGGTGCTTTCGCACTCCCCAAATAAAGAGAACGATGCAATTTCTATGGGCGCCCACCACTTTGTCTCAACTAAAGATCCAGCTAACTTAGCACCGCTGGAAAAGAAATTTGATTTAATTTTGAATACTGTTAGCGCAGATCTTGTGATTGATGATTATCTTAAACTGCTGAAGTTAGATGGCACGCTTGTTGTGATAGGACTTCCTGGAAAACCGTATCAAGTACAGGTTGGAACTTTGCTTAATGGTCGTCGCAGCATAGCTGGGTCGATGATCGGTGGCATTCCGGAGATCCAAGAAATGCTTGAATTTTGTGGGCAGCACTCGATTGTTAGTGATGTGGAAGTGATCGAGGCAAGTTACATAAATGAAGCCTATAAGCGAACAGTTGCCAGTGATGTCAAGTATCGATTTGTGATTGACGGTTCCTCTTTTTAAAGCGAATTCACCAGTAGTGCAAAAATCGGCGCGATCGCCAAAGCCGGTAAGAGATTTGCTACTGCTACCGTTTTAATATTAAGCAATCGCAACGCGATGCAAATCAACATAATTCCGCCAACGACGGTCATGGCATCGACCTGATAACCCGAGAGGATCTGTCCCAAGCCAAGCCCGATCGCAGTCCAGATCCCTTGGTAAATCCCAACAGGTAATGCTGACACCGCTACTCCCCAACCGAGGGAGGTTGCAAAGGCCATGGCGGCAAAAAAGTCGAGCGTGCTCTTCAAAATTAATTGATCGATTCCGGTACCCATGCCATCGCTGATACTTCCCAGAATTGCTAGTGGTCCAATCGCAAAAAGTAAGGAAGCCGAGACAAACCCTGCTACAAAAGATGAATCACTTGCGGCCTTAAATCGTATTCGCAAATGTTCCCCCAAAGTATTGAGCGCATTTTCTAGCCCAAGAGCCGACCCGATCAAACCACCGATTAGAAGTGAACCCAGAACTACTAAAAGTGTCCAACCTTGCGGTAATGCATCGATGTATCGCGATGACCATAACGGCATTAGTGCCGATGCCGCACCGAGCAATGTCACTAAACCTAAAATGTCAGTTAATAAAGTACGGGTAAGTATTTTCATTCGGTGGCCAACTAGCACACCTAAGGATGCACCTGCGATAATACTTGCAATATTGATTAAGGTACCAAAGCCCGGAAACATTTGACGAGTATACTCAGGCAATGTCCAATTCCTTTTTAAATTTTCTACGCCCTCATAAAACCGTTCCACGAACATCTTGGACCGCACAATCTCGCTGGGATATTGCGCCGTTGCGTTTATTTGTGCTGCTAGTAGCTCTCTTTATTTTTGGCTTTGGCGATGCGCTGCTGATCCAAAGCGGGATAGGGAATGCACCATGGTCGGTATTAGCTCAAGGTGTTGCTAACCGACTAAGTATCACTATGGGTTGGTCAACCTTTGGCATCAGCACCTTGGTGCTGCTTTTATGGATACCTTTACGAGAAAAACCTGGCTTTGGAACTTTAAGCAATATTGTTCTGATTGCAATCGGAATTCAAATAGGAGTGACAATTTTCCCGCAAGCAAACAGTTATCTAGCGAGCATCGGGTACGTTTTTGTTGGAATAGGCTTGGTCGGCATCGGTTCAGCTTTTTACATTACTTGTGGCTTAGGCGCTGGTCCGCGAGATGGCTTAATGACCGCACTTCACTACCGAACTGGAGTTCGAATTGGTCGGGTCAGATTAGTGATTGAGGGTGCGGTGCTGGCGCTGGGGTGGGTGCTGGGCGGAACAGTTGGTCTTGGAACCCTACTTTTTGCGCTGCTGATAGGTCAATCAATTGCGGTCGCCCTTGGTGTCCTTTCCCGAATTACCTCACAGTAGCCCATAGGATCATCACAACTTCCCAGGGTTGTGCGCCCTTTTCGCTCACGGGGTCGCAAACACCCCCGATACCAAAACAGAAAGGCCGAACTGATGCTGGATTCATTTTTTAAAATCTCAGAACGTGGCTCTACCGTAGGTCAGGAAGTTCGTGGCGGATTCGTCACCTTCTTCACAATGGCTTATATCGTTGTACTAAATCCAATAATTCTTGGTGGCGCCAAAGATAGTACAGGTGCATTTTTAGGCGGAGATCCAACCAATAACATGGCCAAGATCGCTGCTGCCACCGCTTTAGTTGCTGGCGTAATGACATTGCTAATGGGGCTAATAGGTAATTTCCCACTGGCGATTGCTACCGGTCTTGGCTTGAATACTTTCGTGGCATATGGAATTGCCTCGCGTATGACCTGGGCTGATGCGATGGGTCTGGTTGTACTTGAAGGCCTAATTATCCTGGTACTTGTATTAACAGGTTTTCGAACTGCGGTTTTTAAAGCAGTTCCAACCCAACTCAAGGTTGCGATCTCAGTTGGTATCGGTCTATTCATCGCACTAATCGGATTAGTCGATGCCGGCTTCGTTCGTCGTACTGGTGTCGGTCCGGTTCCAGTTACCTTAGGCGATGGAAATTCACTCATCGGTTGGCCAATAATTGTATTTATTGTTGGATTCTTCTTAATGGTTCTGCTCATGATCAAAAAGGTAAAAGGCGCATTGCTAATCGGTATCGCGGTAGCCACGCTACTCTCTATTATTTTGGAGAAAGCATTTAAAGTTGGAACGAATTATATCCCTGGCGCCTTCACCGCAGATGGCAAAGATTTTATCAATCCAAAGGGTTGGGGACTAAATGTTCCAGCAATTCCTTCAGATATTGTCGCAACACCTAATTTCGATTTACTAGGGCATTTTAATCTCTTTGGTTCATTTTCTAAGATTGGTTTTATATCGGCTGCGCTGATTGTGTTTACCCTACTTCTTGCCGATTTCTTCGACACCATGGGAACTATGACTGCCATCGGTCACGAGAGTGGTTTGATTGACAAAGATGGAAATGTTCCTAACGCAGATAGAATTTTGCTAGTTGACTCGATTGCTGCCGCTGCTGGAGGTGCCGCAGGTGTTTCCTCCAACACCTCCTACATTGAGTCAGCATCGGGAGTAGGTGAAGGCGCGCGAACTGGCCTGGCATCGGTGGTAACGGGAATTCTCTTCCTTTTAACAACCGTGATATCACCAATAGTGAAGGTCATCCCTTATGAAGCAGCAACGCCGGCTTTGATAATCGTTGGTTTCTTAATGATGACACAAATCAAGAATATTGATTGGGAAGATTACGGAATTGCTATTCCAGCTTTCTTAACCATTATTTTGATGCCTTTTACATACAACATAACAGTTGGAATTGGAGCTGGTTTCGTTTCCTACGTTGTAATTCGTTTAGTACAGGGACGCGGCAAAGAAATTCATGCACTTTTATGGTTAATCGCCGCACTGTTCATGGTTTATTTTCTTTCCTCACCAATCAATACTTGGGTTGGCTAAATAGATAAGTTAAAGCCCCCGGGTATGAACTGAACCCCAAAAGTTGGACACCCAATAGGGAGTCCTAACTGAAAGGCTCACTTCAATGGATCGGCGGATTAAGCATAGAACTGAAGCCCGCATCGAGGCAGCACATCTCTTCGATGTGGGCTTCGGCTATTCAACAGTAGCAAAATTACTTGGTATTCAAGTAGACACTGCCCGGGATTGGCTTCATAGCAACAAGCAAGGTCGCCTCGTAGGCTTAAGTATGGCGACAAGTAATAAGACATACCCAACCGAATTAAAGGTTGCTGCGGTGGAGAAATTCCTTAGTGGCGCTCTCAAAACAGATGTCTTGCAGGAATATGAAATCACACGTCGGGCTTTGCTCAACAAGTGGATTGCGATCTATCGAGTGCAAGGTCGGCAAGGACTTGCCCACAAACCCAAGGGCAGGCCAGTCAAAACACATTCTCCTGAAAATGAAACTTTAGAAGAGAAGGTCTATCGGTTGGAGATGGAGAATGCCATCCTAAAAAAATACCACGCTCTAATGGAGCAAGAGCAAGCGCTCACAGCAAGGCGCAAGTGATTGCATCGTTAGAGCATCTCTATCCAGTTTCAGCCCTCTGCAAACATCTTAAAGTGGCTCCTAGTACCTATTACTACCATCGATCAAAGGGTGATCG
>JAYVQU010000015.1:0-2582 GCA_043776875.1 Actinomycetes bacterium | reverse complement strand
CGTGGTTCCTTTCCCGAGAGATGATTCGACTTTAACATCTCCTTGGTGAAATTCAACAATGCTTTTAACGATAGCCAACCCTAAACCGGTGCCGGGTAACTGGCCGGCGACGGCATTTTGACCTCGGAAAAATCGAGTGAACAGTTTGGCGATATCCTCTGCGGGGATTCCAATTCCGCGATCGCTGATACTTATCCGAATCGATTCGGGCGTTCCTAAATCATGAATTCGCGCCATCGAAATTCCGACCTCAGAGTTTGGGTGGCTAAATTTTATGGCATTCGAAATCAGGTTAATGAGGACCTGGGAAAGTTGTCCGGCATCGCCTGAGACTAGGTAGGCCAAGTCCTCATTTGCGGTCAGAA
Source organism: Actinomycetes bacterium (assembly GCA_043776875.1). Lineage (GTDB taxonomy): Bacteria > Actinomycetota > Actinomycetes > Nanopelagicales > Nanopelagicaceae > Planktophila. Next base: position 2,217 of record JAYVQU010000015.1, on the reverse strand, counting down.
TTAGGCGAACATTTCTTGCAGTGGCAGTTGGCTCAAGAACAAAGATACTGTTGTGAATAACTTTAAGGAGATCAACTTCATGGAAGGCTGGGATGTTTTGAGTGGAGTCCAATTTAGAAATGGAAAGCATGCTTTCAACAATGCCCAGTAAGACTAAAGCGTTTTGATCCAAAGTAGCCAAGAACTTCGCGGCCTGTGGTCCTAGCGCATTTTCGGGGTGATCCTTCAGGAGGTCGATGTAGCCGATGATAGATGTCAACGGAGTTCGCAACTCGTGATTAACATTGGAAATAAAATCATTTTTCGCATCATTTAATGCTTCAAGTTCCTGGACCACGCGCTGGGTAGCCAAAAGTTCACTTTCGATGATGCTATAAGCCAGGTGTGCACCCAGGAACTGCAACGTTTGTAAGGAGTACTCATCCCATTCAGTTGTAGGTTTTGAGGAGGCCACCAGGATGTAACCGAAAGCTCTTGTGCCTTCGCCAATTGGAAGCAGTAGTAAACTCTTGAAATTATTTTTCTCTATTACTTTTCTAAAATTATTTCTGATGGCAAGGTCATCCACATTCTGTACTTCGGTAGCAACGCTTTCGTTGAGCAACAATAATGAAGATTTATGCCATAGGGATTCAACAGTTTTAGATAAGAAAATGGGATCTATTTGAATCGCAGCTATTTTGCCGCGCAGTTCTGGGGTAATCCATAGCCCAGTGATCTGGGAAACCCGGTCATCAGGAAAAGTAGAAACCACAACATAGTCGCAACCAAATACTTCCCCGACTCTCCTGACAAAGTTTTCGGCCATTTCCTGGTGGTCAGAGTATTCACGAATTGAGATTGAGATTGCCCGCCCTGCGTGCCGCATGGTCTCGCGTGAGTCTAAATCAGCTTGATCAGCTAACCGCTTTCGCTCCAAGGCAAGAGTTAGTTCCTTTAATTTGCGTTCTGCGTCTTTTAGAGTCTGAGTGTCAAGAATAATTTGTTTGCGGGTGCGGCGATTTTGGCGAAGCGAAGTTACTGCGAACCAACTCAATAGTATTCCAGTGGAGACCATCAAGCTGAAGACCAAAATCAGATTCCGCTGAGATGATTGAGACCGGTTTTTAGCAATTTGATTCAATTGAATATCGATCGCTTGCTGATACTGCACCACCAGATCTCGGGCATCGGAAATAAACGCGTTTAAGAATGGCTGAGCTACGAGAAATATTTTGCGCTGATTGCCCTCAGAGAGAAGTCCAATAGGTGCGTTATCAACAATCTGGTCTAGAGATCTAAGAGAACGTATAAACCTTGGGTTTGCACGCTTTCCAGTTGAGCTGCCGGTGTAATCAACAACGTTCAATCGCTGGGCGAGCAAAGCGCGCGAAATTTGGACTTCACGGCGTGGAATACTCCCACCGATCCATTCGCCAATGCGTACCGCAAATACCAAGGATTCGCGCTGGGTAATGATCAATGAAGCGGCAGGGGATTCCGCTTCACCTAGCACGCTTGCTACTTTGAAAGCCGTACGAGAGGAGTCAAAAGTCGAAATTGTGAGCGCAATCAATAGAAATGCAGAACAACTCGCCAGAATAAATTGCCCCAATGTCGGAGAAAATCCACTATTAACTCTGGTCACTTTTTGTGGTTTCGAGCGCATGTTCTACTTCACTGAGATGGAGCTCAAAGACCAATTCCACGGATCGAGAAAATGCGACCAAGAGCTGCTGTCTGGGAAGATGATTCTGATGGGTCCGCCCTGGTCATAGGGAATATCAGTTCCATTACGTTTGATTGCCAAGTACCCATTGGCCGAAATAAATTTTGCCGCGGTATTTGTGTACACATAATCGTTGAGTGCTTTTGTCACCACTTTATCAGTGGTAGAAATTCCGACCTTCCCAAAGAGTGTTGCGAGCGGGATTACGGAAAAACTTTGGCGTAGCTTCACAAATGGTTCGGCGATAGAAATTTCGCGGGTACCCAGGCTAAGAAGATTAGCCATGGTTAATGTCACAGATTTTGCACCCTTGGATAAGGTGAGAATCGGGTCTGTTGGCGCCGGCGGATCAACTGGTGCGGCGCCATAGGGATTGGAAGGCGAAGCAGAGGGCTTCGGGGTAGTTGAAATTTTCACAGTGGGAGAGGTGGGGGTGGTAGCGCCGCACGCTGTTAATAGGAGCCCAACTAATGGAAGTAGAAATAAGAATTTGTGGCTCTTGGTCATTT
>JAYVQU010000014.1:0-10145 GCA_043776875.1 Actinomycetes bacterium | reverse complement strand
GCTATTTTCTCAAAATGGGTGGGTAGCAAGTGAAAATCGCACGGAAATTGACATCAAGAATTACGAAGTAGCGGGAACAGATCGCCATCTTGCTTGCTCATCAAAGGTCGCACCAATTCTCTGCGCTTTTGCTAGTGAGTTTGACTCTCTTATTGAGCCAATAGACGAAGGTATTTTTGATGATTGGGGTTATGCCTACCGTGATGTACGAGCCAAAGCAGGGACTTTGTCGAATCATTCCTCCGGCACTGCCATTGATCTCAATGCGAGCAAATACCCATTAGGTACAACGAACTTCCCAAAGAACAAGATTCCAATCCTACACAACTTAGTCATCAAGTATGGATTGCGCTGGGGTGGAGATTACAAATCTCGCAAAGATGAGATGCATTACGAAATTACGCAATCGCCTGAACAAGTCAAAGCGAGAATCGTTTCGATGAAATTGAAGATGCCAAAGGAGCACAAATGACAATTCCAAAGTGGTTAATTCCAACAAAAGAGCAAATCGCAGCTGCAAAAGTAGTTCTCAAGTCAATGGTTAAAGGCGCGATCATGGCCTTCAATGGTTGGCTCACCTTGAAACTAGGTGGCAGTGTGGAAATGGCCGGTGCAATTGCAATTATCACAGCGCCACTGATTAAGGCCATCGATCCGAACGATCATTCGATTGGCAAGAATCGCAAAGCATAACTTTTCAATCCTGACGAAAATCACCCCTCGTTGCCTCACGGCGCGAGGGGTGATTTTTGTGTTTGATTGACTATGCGAAATAGTCAATTACGGCATTGAACTTTCTTTCAATTAGTTTTTTACGAAGTCTTGCCAGCAAAGCGGCGTGGCAAGTGACAGGTAGATTTTGCATTTCTGGATGGTGTTTCCATAATTTTTCTTCTTCTTTGAAGCGATACATCACCACTTCCTCGGGCAAACCCTTTTCGACTTTCATGTCAAGTACAATCTGAAATGCTTTTTCGGCCGCCTTATCTATTCGACGATCTAAATCCAGCAATTCAAGGCATACTTCTTCGGGCGGATTTGCTCGTTCCCCGCTTTGCCAATACTGAATCGTTCTTAAATTCACATCAAAATAATCAGCAAGCCATTGGGCGGTCAAGCCCAACGATTCGCCGATGGTTTTGAATTCAGCTGAGTTCACCTATCGCCCCAAACAAGCCTGGATGATGGTGTCAGGAAATTCCTCAGTGGAGGTCGACGCTAGGCCAGCTGGCGCCCTCGACGAGACGACCTGCATTCTGATCGATCAAGAAATATATAACACGCAACAGGCGATTCAAGGTGTCGGCTCTACTTTCACTTTTGCTGAGACGATTGATGTTTTCGACAAGGCGAGAACAACCTGGAGTGATCAAGCCTTGACAGTCGCAAATGCAAGTGCGACTAAGTGGCTCAACTCCCTCAGCGACGATGCCAATCTAATTCGAGTCAAACTTTCGCAAGGGGATTCCGACGGCGCAATCGCGCCGCTGAAAAACTTGGCGCAAAATTTTCTTCTCAATAGTTCGTACTGCCCCTAAGTTCCACGCTTAATTTGTCCTCGATGTTGGAGAACTTAGTTAGTTCTCAATAATGTTCCCTGAGGGAACAAATTGGAGAAAATAGGGCTAGAATCTAGACTAATCGGACACCATCAGAAGCCATTTTGAGCGTAAATTATGCTGATAAGCATAACGGGAATCGGGTTCAAGTCCCGCCTCCCGCACCCGGTAGATTTGCACCATGGCAAAGAGCTCACCCGCCAAAATAAAGAAACTCGCCGCTGAAGCAAAACGGGCGGCGGCGGCCAAGCGCGAAGCCAAGCAAGAAAAAAATCAACTTTCCATTAGCAATAGCGATATTGATTTAGCCCGATATGAATCCCTTGCTGGAGCTTGGCGAGAAATAGGCCTGGACGCAACTGCTCGCCGTGCGCTAGTAGGTGATGGACTGTTTGAACTATCCGACTTGCGTAAAGTTTCGCTGGCTGCAGTGAAGGAGCTTGCTGGAATGGGGCCAAACGCAGTTCGAATTCTGGTGAGTGAATTAAAGAAAGCCGATCTTTCATTCAGAAAGTAATTGGAGAATGTAAGCTTAGCCAATTCGTTTTAACATTAACGCTATCTGCTTATTCTGAGCAGTTTGCGAAATTACGATTGCTTCGCCAAACTTTTTAATTTCCGGGTTCTTCGCATCATCTATCATTTGGGACATAACTATTGCGCCATCATGATGAGCGCTCATTCCTTTGAGCCACAGCAAATCAAATTGCGCCCCTGATGCGTTCTGTAGTGTCGATAGTTCGGTCTCAGTCATCATGCCCCCCATGAAATCACCCATGGAATGACCCATCTCAACACTTTGACCAGCCTGACTTAACCACTCCTTCATTTTCATAATTTCATCAGCTTGGCCATCGCGAATTGCAGTGGCAAGTGCAATGAGTTCGGCATCTTTTGATTTTGTTAGAGCTAAGTTTGACATATCAACAGCTTGCTGATGATGTGGAATCATCCCCTGCAAAAATACTACGTCATTGCCGGATAATTGACCCATCGAGGTTGAATTGCTGGAGTCATTCATCGATGAATGATCCATACCAAAGTACCCATCGTCACCTGTCGTTAACAAAGCCATTGAAATAACGGCAGCGATTAAGGCAAGAATTACGCCTGAAAGAATGCCGATTTTCTTATTAACATTTATTTGCATGATGCTCCTTTGATTACCCGCAACTCTACTAGATGCAAGTGGTTTGCACTTGTTGGGAAAAGGATGAGATTTCAATTTCAATTTTTCGATTCTTAGGGTTAGGATTGCGCTGTTCACGAGTCCTACCTTTTAGCCCCGGCTTAGTAGGCGGCAACCCTCCAACGCGGTGGGGTGCTCCGGGTGACGAACTGGTCAGAAAACTGACAAGCGCGGTATTAATTACTTGGTAATTGCCTACCTTCGTTTGCAGATCAATGACACCTACTGCGATGGAGCGAAAATATGTCAAATAATTGGTCTTTTGAAACACTACAAATTCATGCCGGGCAGAGTGCAGATCCAACAACGGGTGCACGCGCACTACCGTTGTATCAAACAACTGCTTATCAATTCCGCGATACCAAACATGCCGCAGATCTATTTTCATTGGCAGAACTTGGAAATATCTACACCCGGATTATGAATCCAACGCAAGATGCGGTTGAGCAGCGGATTGCCGCCCTTGAGGGTGGAGTAGCGGCTTTGCTACTTGCATCTGGTTCTGCGGCAACTGCATTTGCAATTATGAATGTGGCAGAAGCTGGCGACCATATTGTGTCTAGCCCAAGTCTTTATGGTGGTACTTACAACTTGTTCCACTACACGCTGCCAAAGTTTGGCATTGAGGTAACTTTCGTTGAAGATCCAGGTGATCCACAATCATGGCGCGACGCTATAAAGCCAAATACAAAAGCACTCTTCGGTGAAACAATCGCTAACCCAAAGAATGAGATCTTGGATATCAAAACCATAGCTGATATCGCCCATGAAGTTGGCGTGCCGCTAATCGTGGACAACACCGTCGCGACGCCTTATTTGATTAAGCCAATAGATTTTGGGGCAGATGTGGTTATTCACTCTGCGACTAAGTTCTTATCCGGTCATGGCAATGCCGTTGTTGGAGCAATTGTTGATGCCGGTAAGTTTGATTACGCACAATACCCAGAAAAATTTAAGGGATTTAATCAGCCAGACCCTAGCTATCACGGCCTGGTGTACGCACAAGCACTAGGAGTTGGTTCTGCTTTCGGGGCTAATCTTTCTTATATCTTCAAAATTCGTTTGCAGCTACTGCGCGATATCGGAGCTGCGGTAGCTCCATTTAACGCTTGGCTACTTGCGCAAGGTTTAGAAACTTTAAGTCTTCGAATCGAACGCCATGTTGAAAATGCAAAAGCAGTAGCGCTCTGGCTGGAAGCCCATCCAAGCGTTGAAAAAGTTAATTACGCAGCCCTTGCTTCATCTCCATGGAACGCCTTAGCCAAGCAATACTCACCAAAGGGTCCCGGTGCGGTTCTTTCCTTTGAATTAAAGGGAGGCGTCGAAGCTGGCAAGAAGTTTGTGGAATCACTCAAACTCTTTAGCCACGTGGCAAATATCGGCGATGTTCGCTCACTCGTTATTCATCCGGCAACAACTACTCACTCACAACTATCTGGTGAGGAGCAGTTAGCCGCAGGAGTAACTCCGGGCCTAGTTCGACTAAGCCTAGGACTAGAAAATATTGAAGACCTTAAAGCCGATCTGGAAATTGGATTTGCGGCAACTAGATAGATACAAAGAACGTAACTGAGTGTTCCGTGGGTTAAATTTAGTATGAAAAAGGGGGGCGGCTGGGAAATTTTACCCGGCCGGTCCCCCTTTTTTAATGAATCTTTACTCTCCCTGCCACATAGCCATTTCGGCGGCAAAAGGATCAAGCCCCATTGGCCCTAGCTTTAGCGAGTAGTCATGAAATTTCTTCATACTGAATTTATCCCCAAGGCGTGCCTTTGCATCCTCCCGGGCTTTCATCCATACCCGCTCACCCACCTTGTAAGAAATTGCCTGACCCGGCCATCCCAGGTAACGATCGGTTTCGCTACGTGAATGATCTTCATCAAGTAACGCCTGCTCATTAAGAAGTTTGCGTGAACTTTCTGCGTTCCACACTATGCCGTTTTCATCTTTGTAACCAAGGTGCATTCCAATATCTACAACTATTCGCGCAGAGCGCAATGCTTGCGCAGAAAGGTATCCCATCTCAATTCCTGGTTCATCAAATGCGCCAAGTTCATTCATAAAACGCTCTGCATACAGGGCCCAACCTTCGCCATAACCACTGATCCACGCAGCCTGGCGTTGGAAACGGGTCAAGCGATCTTTTTCAATTACCGCAGTTCCAAATTGCAGATGATGCCCCGGAACCGCTTCGTGATACCAAGTTGAAACCAGATGCCAGTTGCTAACCTCTTCTTTACCTAACATTGGAATCCAGGTAGTACCAGGGCGCGATAAATCCTCTGAAGGTGGGTTGTAGTAAGGAGCCGATGCACTGCCTTCGGGTGCAAGGCGGGCTTCACAGATTGCAATTCTTGGATCTATTTCAAAGAACTCGCCATTTAGTCGCTTCATTGCCGCATCGGTGAAATCTTGCAGATACTTAACTACATTCTCTTTTCCAACAATTTTGTACTTGGGGTCATTGTCTAAAGTATCGGCAACTTCTCGCAAGGTTTTCGCGGTTGGATTTATTACTTTGGCCAGCTCCCACATGCGATCATTAATTGCTTTTAGCTCGGTTTTTCCCCACTCGTAAGTTGCTGGAAGATCCAGCTTTGCTCCGGTGAAATAACGGGACCAGACCGCATAGCGATCGGCGCCGACCGCATCATGTGGATTAGCGATTGGCAGGTAGTTTGTACGAAGAAAAGCTGCGGTTTCAGCCGCGGCCGCTTCCGCTAACTTTGCCGCTTCATAAATTGCTGGATAATCGCCAGCTGCATCGAAGTTCTTGCACATGGCGCTAAATCCGCCATTTGCATAACCATCTAGTTGCTCGATTACACCCTTAACCTGACGTTGCGCAGTGGTTTTTCCATTTTTGGCAACGCTCATGATGGTTTCACACCACGATTTGTAGGCGCCAGCAACGGCAGCTAAGCGCTTAGCGATATTGTCATAATCTTGCGCATTACTCTTTGGCATTAATTCAAAGATGGAACGAATATTTGATGGTGGTGAAGTTAAGACATTCCACAAGACAAAAGATTCTTGGCTCTCATGTAAAGCCAACCCTGACTCTAACCTCTCGGTCATAACCGCTTTTGCAATCCGATCAATTTCATCAATCGGTTCCATTTCGGCCAACTTCTTTAAAGTTTCGCGGGTTAAATTCGCACTTTTCTCGGCACTTGCCAATGAAAAATCATCCAACTTATCTTGGTTCAAGCCATTACCCAGGTAGGTACAGTCCATCGGACTTAGTGCGGCAGCCTGATCAATATAAAGATCGCTGATTTCAAATATGGGAGATCTATGTGTCATGGCCCAAGTTTGTCAGCGTAAATCCGCTTTGTCCACGTCCCAATAGCGATTGAGGGCGTAGGCTTCAGACATGACTCAAGTTAGCCCGCCAAAGCTTCGTGGTTGGTTCCACTTAGGCGCCACGCCAGCGGTGATCATCGCCTCTTTAGTTTTGTTTATCTTGAGTAAAGAGTCTTTAAAGTTTGCGGTTGCGGTGTACTCAGTTACCGCGATTATGCTCTTTAGCGTTTCTGCCATCTATCATCGTGTTCCTTGGGTTCCGAAAAAGAAGAAATTTTGGCGCCGATGGGATCATGCCAATATTAATTTGTTAATTGCCGGTTCTTACACCCCATTCGCGGTTGCATTGCTAGAAGGGCGCGAAAGAAATATTTTGTTATTAGTGGTATGGATTGGTGCGGCAATAGGTGTGGGGTTGCGGGTCTTTTGGATTGGTGCACCGCGCTGGCTTTATGTTGGAAATTATTTACTGCTTGGCTGGGTAGCTGTTGCCTACACACCAGCGTTGTATCGCGCCGGTGGATTATGGGTTTTGCTGCCTATTGTGATCGGCGGCCTCTTCTATTCGATCGGAGCCATTTTCTACGCGCTCAAGCGTCCCGGGCGGGAGGCAAAATACTTTGGCTTTCACGAGCTCTTTCACATTTTTGTGCTGGCCGCATGGATTTCGCAATACATAGCCATTTCAGTGGCGATTTACAGGAAATAGCCGGTTGCTCTAACCTAAGGTTCTTATTTCGTTGAGCAATGGGGTGTAAAAGATGGCCAAAAAGAAGAGCTTCCTTAACTGGATTGGCTTTACTGGTGAGGATGAAACCACAAATGTGCCATCCTCAGTTGAGCGCATCCGCGAACTCGAGGCACAGTTAGCAGATTTGAAATCTCGCCGCGATATCACCGGCTTAACTAAAGAAGAGTTTGAAATCCTCGCAACTGAAACTGCCATGTCAATGATTAAATCTGCCCAAGCTCGAGAAAGCAAAGCGCAGGCAGTGGCTTCACGATTAATTTCAGAAACATCCCGTGCTACCAAAGAAGAGCTTGAAGCCGCCGATGTGAAGGTACGGTCTATTCTTAGTGGCGCTGAATCACGTGGGCGAAAGTACATTCAGAGCGCAGAAGCTGAAGCAGAAGAAAAAGTTGCGCATGCAGAAGCTGAAGCGATAAGTTTAATAGAAAGTAAGAAGCGTGAAATTTCTACGCTGGCTACTGCAGCACGACGTGAAGGTGAACGAATCATTTCGGAAGCAACAGTTCAGGTTTCTGGCTACCGCCAATGGTTGACTGGTGTAATTTCTGAGGCCGAGCGGTTGTATCGCATTCAAAAGCAATCACTTGATGCAGCTGAGTCGGCAATTCAGCAATCTCGTAACCGACTAGATGGTGCCTTCCAAAGACTGGAAGAGTTGCAAAAGAGTGTTCAAGATAATTTAAATGCGGATGACACTTTAATTAACTCGGAACCACTTATAGTTTCCAGCCAACGTACCCAACCTGCTTTAGTATCACCTACCAAGCCAGTTAAGAAAGCCGCAAAGAAGAGCGCTGCGAAGAAAACACCAAAGCGCTAATTAAGCATTAGCAGATAAAGATTATGGCTACTCCCCGAGGCGTCAGATACATACCTGCCATAGATGGTTTGCGGGCGGTTGCAGTCATTGCAGTCATGCTCTACCACCTAGGATTTAATTGGATTCCCGGGGGTTTTTTAGGGGTTGATCTTTTTTTCGTGATCTCGGGTTATGTAATCACTCGACTTTTGCTCGATTCAATTCAACGTAGCGGTGGTTTAGATCTACGTGCATTTTATGCGGCCCGAATTCGACGGCTACTCCCACCCCTTGTTTTCATGATAATTGTGAGCACAATAATTGTAGGTTTTTGGGCGCCAGACACGATGCGTCGATTTTTGGGAGATGCCCCCTTCGCACTTTTTGGTGGCATGAATTGGTGGCTAGTCTTTCGCCATACTGATTACTTTGAAGCAATTGGCCGACCTCCATTACTTCAACACACCTGGTCATTAGGTGTTGAAGCCCAGTTTTACTTAGTGTGGCCACTGATATTGCTTTTGGTTTTGCGTTATTTCGGAAAGAACAAAATCCCTAATGCAGCACTTTTGATTGCAGCTATTTCAGGTATCACTTTGCTAGTTGTCTCCCTTCAAGTTGATGCCGCAAGCTCATCACAAGTTAGCCATGTGTACTTTGGAACTGATACCCACAGTATTGGTTTATTTCTGGGAGCAGCCCTCGCGGTTAGTTGGATTCCACAAAACTTGCAGGAAGCGGTGTCCCGAAAAGCGCAAGACTTTATTGATGGGATTGGAGTTGTGGGGTTCCTTGGAATCATTGCCGCCTTTTTGTTTGTTGATGAAAGCGATCCAACTCTCTACAAATTAGCTTTCCCACTTGTTGGTGTACTTGGTTGCGCAATAATTACATCTATTGTTCATCCAGCTTCACGCTTTGCACCGATTTTAAGTAGTAAACCATTTGTCTGGATCGGCGAGCGTTCATATGCGATTTACTTATGGCATTGGGTAGTATTTCAAATAACCCGTCCGGAATATGATTTAGATGGATCAACTTGGGCGCTCTATGCAATGCGTGTGTTAATTGTCTTCGCACTTGCTGATATTTCGCTACGTTTAGTTGAACTTCCAGTCCGAACAGGTTTAATTGATTATTGGTTCAAAGGTATGAAATACCGTACCAAGCGCGTTCAAATTCGACAGAAAATTGCAGTAACTTTAATTGTGGTTGGCACGCTTGCAACTACATCATCAATTGCGGTTAAAGCAATTGCAATTGGTGATCAGCAGTTAGTTGAACTCAAGGATCAACTTGCAGCGCCAATTGCAACACCTGAGATTAAAGAAGGTGGGCTTTGGGTTACTGGTGATTCAGTAATTCTTGGAATCAGATCTGAACTCGATTCGAGGCAAAATATCGGATTAATAAATGCGCGAGTAGGTCGCCAAGCTGCAGAACTGCTAGCGGTTATAACTCGCGACCAGACAAAAATGGCGGACTCGACTGTCATTTTCAATCTTGGAAATAACAACAAACTGACGGAAGATCAGGTTTCAATAATCTTTCAGGCGTTGTCGCAACAGCCTAAAATCATCGTGGTAAATACCGCAGTTCCACGTGGTTGGCGTGATCACAATAATGCTCTTATCGCATTCTATGCAGATAGGTATGGCGCGCGACTGGTTGATTGGGCAGCCATATCTGATGGCCACCCCGAATACTTTGGTCCCGACGGTGTTCACTTGGTTCCAGCAGGTGTTCGAGCATATGTTGATGCCATTACTGCGCAATTTTAATTGATCTGGATTTGCAGTGGCTACTTAAACTCTCCTGGAATTCCAAATGCTGTTGCTGATGCAGTTTGTCCATCTGCGTAAACCGATGAAACACGGAACTGGGTCCACTCGGAACCACTTGTCTTGGTTACATCTTGAGTTAATTGGTCAGCCGGAACAGTTGCAATAACAGTCCACTCGCCGATTCCATTTGCCCGGATTTCTACGTTATATCCAGTTAAACCTTCGATCGCAGTTGGTGCAACCCAGCGGAGTTTCAATCCATCTGCACTCTTGATCGCAACAAACTTTGTTGGCGCTTCAACTGCAGTAATGGCTGGCGTTTCTGAAGCTGACTCCGATGGTGTTGGCTCAGCAGATTCAGAAATTGTTGGTTCAGGTGCTGCCGCCTTATCTCCATCTGATTTTGATGAGTTAGACCAAACAATTGCAGCCAGCGCGAGGATTCCAATTACGACGATCCACATTGTGCGGCTTGATGTTGATTGTTTAGGTGCGGCAATTGGCTTTACGGCAATTGGCTTTACGGCAATTGGCACCGCAGGTATTTCAACCTTTGTCACTACTCGTGCAGAATTAACTGGTACTGGTGGAATAGAAATCTTTGCAATGGAGTTCTTTACAGCTGACTTTTTCACAACGCGCTTAGCAGGAGCCGGCTTAGCGGCTTTCTTGGCTACCGCTTTCTTGGCTACCGCTTTCTTGGCTACCGCTTTCTTGGCTACCGCTTTCTTGGCTACCGCTTTCTTGGCTACCGCTT
>JAYVQU010000013.1:0-35566 GCA_043776875.1 Actinomycetes bacterium | reverse complement strand
CCTTAAATGTAAAAATTTCTGATGCAGAGCTGAGTGCACGAACCGTCTCTGCGACCACACAGAATGCATACGCAGATCCTGATCGCGGGTGGCAGCGCATGTACATCGATCATGTGATGCAAGCAGACACAGGAGCTGATTTAGATTTCCTGATTGGATCTAGCGGCTCTGACGTGACGCGCGAATCTCACTAAATCTGTGCACTGCAATTCCTGCGATTAATCCCAAAATGGGGCACCAACGCCCCATTCCGATACACCAGAAATTGTTACAAGAAATGTTACAACTGCTGAATCTCTAAAATCCTGATTCTCAAGAGCATCAACTAGCGAACCTGTGATCATTGGCAACAGTGCAAGACCAGCCAAAATTGCGATGAGTTCTAATGGAAAGGCACCGTTGAGAGATGAAAAAATTCTCGCAAGGAGAGCGGCTACTGAGTATGCAACTGCCGGTTGTTGGAAGAGCGAGATCGACTTAGCGGTGAGCTTCGACCATTGATTGCATCAAAGTAATCCTATACGATTTTGAAATGAGTCGGTTACAGCTCCCTTTAGTGTCAATATCTGCCCTGTCTCAACCTGGTGAATGGGCATCACTTCAACGCGAGATCATCGAAACTCTCAATGCTGCGGCCCCTGAATTTGTCGCGCGCTATACGCGAAGTGACGGATCGCTGATTTGGCGCAACGAATGGCCCGGCATGGATGGATCTGATGATCCTTATGAAGGGTTTATGAATCTTGCACTTTTCTACTCAATCGGCGGTAGTGAAGAAGTTTACGAGCTCGCACGAAAAATGTGGGATTCGATCACCATCCAATGGACTGAATATGGACAGATCTATCGCGAATTTGATGGCTACTACGACTGGATGCACCATGGCGAGGGATATCTCTTTCACTACTTCTTCGGACTCACAAAACCCGACTCACTAATTGATCGTCAGCGAGCAGCGCGTTTTGCTAGCTTTTATACAGGCGATGATAGCCAAGCAAAGAATTATGATGTTGCAAAAAAGCAGATGCTTTCACCTTTAACTGGTAGTCGAGGGCCGCGACAAGTTGTAACTCATGAAGACTGGGAGACTCATCGCTCAGTCCTCGATGATTACTTGGCGCCGTATGAAGATATTGTGAAGACTGACTTCTCTTCCATGCTTTGCCATTGGTCTGATTCAGAGGTGTATGACGATTTAATCAAAAAGATGAATGATCGAATGAATCGTGGGGATGTACCACTAAATCTCAATTCAACATCTTTGCTTACGCATGCATACATGTATTCACACGATGAGCGAACAAAAAATATTGCACTCGACTACATTAAAGCGTGGATAAAGCGCCGTGACGAAAATGACGGAATCATCCCTGACAACATTGGTACTTCTGGTGCCATCGGCGAATTTAATGATGGTAAATGGTGGGGCGGCTATTACGGATGGCGTTGGCCTCATGGCTTTATGACTATTATGGAACCCATCACAAATGCTGCGATGAATGCAGTACTGATGACCGGGGATTGCAGTTATCTCGATTTACCACGTTCTCAGTTCGATCTTATTTGGTCACTTCGAATAGAAGAAGATGGTCTTATTAAAGTTCCACACCGCCACTTTGATACTGGATGGGGCGATTATCGAGTTCCATCTGCAAAACTCATGATCTATATCTGGACAATTTCAATGGCCCAGGAAGATCTTGATCGTATTTTGGTACTTCCTCGCGACAATAATTGGGATGCAATTGCGATTCCTGGGGTTTCAGGAAAAGATTCACTAACTGGGCGAGACACTAAGCATTACATCGCTAACACTTTGCCCTGGTTCCAATTCATTCAAGGTGATTTACCAAATTATCCAAAAGATATCCTTAAGGCAAATCTTGAACTTATTGCGATGCAGTTACATAAATTGCGTTCACACACAGGAAATCCACGCAACTGGGATAATTATGATCCAACAACTGCAGATGTTGTTGTTGGTCTGGATCTGCGAGTACCTGGCTATAACATCCACGCATGGCAAGAATTCAATCCTGTTTACTTTGAAGGTTTGGGTCAACTTCTCTTTGGCGCGCCAATGCATATTTCACATGGTGGGTTGCAGCATGCAAAGGTCCGATACTTTGATGGAGAGTATAAACGCTCAGGACTACCAACTGATGTGAGCGCGATGGTTGACGCCCTGACTGGGGAGACCCTTTCGCTTCAGGTTGCAAACCTGAGCCAGACAAAATCTCGAAATCTAATCATTCAGGCAGGATCATTTGGTGAACATACATTTGATTCGGTGGTGATTACGACCGAGGATGCGAAATCAGAAACTTATACCGTTGACTCAAAGTGGCTCTCACTTGATCTAGCTCCTGGTTCAGGTGCATCTCTTGCATTTAGATATACACGCTATGTGAATGCACCTACATATGAAACCCCATTCTCGTCTCGTCAAGATTGGGATCCGATCAATACTGGACGAAACCTATGACGATAATTTGGACAGAGTGGGGTGATCTGAATTTGCCGGCAGATGTAACCCATGCAAATACTGATGGGTTTGCACCATTTGTCCATGATCTAGACTCAATTGAATTCTTTGTTCCGCGCTATATGGGTGGTCTTCAAGCAATCTCAATGATCGACCAGATGCCTGTCTTAAAAGTAATTCAATCGCCAAATGCAGGTGTTGATGATCTGCTCGCGATTTTGCCTACTGGAGTAACGCTCTGCAATGCAGCCGGTGTGCACGATGCATCTACTTCCGAATTAGCTATTGCACTTGCCATTGCATCGCGACGCGGATTTGCTACCTTTGCAAAGGAGCAAGCTGCTCAACGCTGGAGCCATAAGCGAATGGCATCACTTACTGATTCTAAAGTTGCGATTGTCGGATATGGGAATATTGGAAAGATGATTGCCAAAATGTTGTCCTGCTTTGAAGTAGAAATCACTGCTTTTTCTAGGTCAGGCAGAGACGGCTCTCTTACCTTTGACCACTTTGACAAGTTGATTTCAACCTTTGATGTAATTATCTTGATTCTCCCTTTGACTAAACAAAGCCACCACTTGATGAACGCAGCACGCCTTGCTGCAATGAAAGATGGCAGCTCGCTGGTAAATGTCGCACGTGGCCCAGTTGTTGATACAGATGCGCTGATTACCGAACTTAATAGTGGGCGAATTAGTGCAGCACTAGATGTTACCGACCCTGAACCGTTGCCCGCAGGGCATGCATTGTGGAGTGCTGAAAACCTAATTCTTACTCCGCACGTTGGCGGAGATAGCACAGCTTTTACCCGAAGAGGTCGCAGACTAGTTGAGCAGCAGATTGCGCGTTATGCCGCGGGGGAGCCACTCAGCAACGTTATCGTTGCCTAAAGTACAGCGACAGTGTGCTTATCAATGAACTCCCAATCATATTCAATGCAAAGTCCTTCGCCTTCTGGAGCCATGACATACCCATCAACGATATTGAGTTTGCTCTTGGTGCCAAATTCAAAGTCATCGAATGGATAGAGGGTTTCAAAGTATTCACAGTTACTTATTGCAAGCGAAGCATGCAACTGCACTTGCTCAAGGCCATGATAAATAGTTGTGTGAAGTTCGCACTGCACGCCGAATGCTTCAGCAAGGTGCGCCGTTTTCATCACGGCCGTAATTCCCGCACGCCATGAAACATCGGTGCGGACGATATCGACGATCCCTTCTTTAATGCATTGAGCTACGGCATATTGATTGCCGGCAATTACCTCAGTTCCGCAAATTGGGATATCAAGTTTTTCACGTAGTTTTTTCAATCCACTCAGATTGACATCAAGCAGCGGTTCCTCAAGCCATTTGTACCCAAGTCGCTCTAGTTCGCGTCCGGCTTTGAGGGCCTCCTCGTACGACGCCATGATTACCGGATCTGCCATAAGTACGAAGTCATCACCAACGGCGGCACGGACGGCGCGGTAACAAGCGATGTCAATATCAAGACCCCCAGGTGGATGCAACTTGTAGCCCTTATACCCCTTTGCCTTTACCTCAAGGGCTTGTCGTGCATAATCTTCAGGACCATCTAAAAACATGGAGGATACGTAAAGCGGAACCTGCTCGCGTGCAGCACCTAGAACTTTGTAAACGGGAAGGTGTGCCATCTTTCCGACAATATCCCAACAAGCATTATCAAAAGGCGCATATGAATAGATTGGGACGTGGTTCCAGCGGCGATCAAAGAGTTCAAACTCCTTTATATTTTTTGCAGAATCGTGTGCGCTACGTCCAATAAAAAATGGCTTAACTTGCGACATGGTAGCTGCAGCTGCCTTTGCATCTTGGGCACCGAAACCAAATGATGTTCCGGTAACACCATCTTCGGTAGTCACTGTCACAACTGTGAAATCTGGGCGAGAACCGCCAGGAAGTTTGACTGCGGCTACTGCATTGAGTTCTTCGAGTTGCGCTCCACCACGGCAGGCACGTATTTCAATACTTTTGATCTTAGACAGCATCACAAATCCTCTGCTCGATAATCCTATAGGATAATTTAAAGGGTCAAGAAACTAATTGCAAGGCTCTGGCGGGACTATTTGTTTACCGCTTCTGCCGAAGGTGAAAATCGCTTGAGCGAACATTCAATATGAGAGTGCATGGCCGCCTTGGCAGCTTTTGGATCTCGATTTAGTATCGCTTTAGCAATTACGTCATGCTCCTTGATAGCCAGTTGACCGGAGCTACCTTGGTAATACTGCTCGAAAAGTTCTTGCACAAAGGCAGCACTCGTTTGGCCACCGAGGCGATCTAACTTATTAGCCATGTACAGACGAAAAAGATGCAGATGACAGTGTGTACGCTCGTAAGAATCCGCAACCGTCTGATTGCCAGAGATACTTGAAATGAGCATGTGGAATCGTGAATCATGTTCGGCCAACATTTCAAATTGATTATCACCAGCAAATTTGATTGCGGTTTTGGCGCTTTGCATCTCAGCTTTTAATGCTGTCTTTCCGGTGTTATCAATGAGTTTAGCTGCAGTCTCAGCAGCCCATGGTTCAATCAGTAATCTAAATTGGAAGAGATCATTAAATTCTTTAATGGATAGGAGTTCAGTTGCCTTGTAACCTTTTAGCGGCACTTTCGCGATCAGGCCATCTGCCTCTAAACGTGCTAGGGCCTCGCGCACAGGGGTTTGAGATACGTCCAATCTTAGAGCGAGCGCATCAATGTTGACTCGTGCTCCCGGTGCAATTTCATGATCGAAGATCATCGTCTTGATCATGTCGTAGATTTCATCAGAGAGCACCGACCGGCGAGGAGTTCTTTTAGCCGGTGGGCTAACAAATTTCTTGGTTACCATCGCAACTAACCCCCCTCTTGAATGAATTCCTTGTAGAAATGATCCTACTTCGGAAGGCGCAGTCCTTGCATCCCGCCATCTATAGCGAGAATTGTGCCAGTAGTTGAACTCTGTCGGGGACTTGCGAGGTAAGCAATTGCGCTCGCCACCTCTGGAGCTGAAACCAACCGCCCCAGTGGTTGCCGTGCTTGCAGGGCTTCTCGTTCTGCAACGGGATCACCCGCCTGTGAAAGTAGGCGATTAACCCATGGTGTATCGGCCGTACCTGGATTGACACAGTTGACGCGAATTCCTTCCTTTACAAGATCGGCTGCCATGGCAAGGGTCAGCGACATAATGGCACCTTTGCTCGCACTGTAAACGGCGCGCTTTGGTAGTCCAGCCGTTGCTGCGATTGAACAAGTATTTACGATTGCTGCAGATTTACTCTTTCTGAGAAATGGCATCGCCGCAACACTGACTCGCGATGTCCCAACAACGTTAGTATTTAAAACTCGCTGCCACTCTTCCTCGGTTGCATCTTCAATAGTGCCGATAGCACCAATGCCTGCATTATTTGCAAGGATGTCGATCACTTGAGTCAGTGCAGCAAGAGAATCAAAAGCGCTCTCTACGCTGGCAAGATCACCAATATCGCATTGAATGAATTTGGCGTATGGGCTCATTGAACCTTCAGCAATGTCTAGCCCATAGACGGTAGCCCCGTGTTCATAGAAGTGTTGTGCTACCGCAAGTCCAATTCCAGAACCGGCTCCAGTAACAACTGCGTGTAGTCCATTGAATTCCTTGGTCATGAATACGCCTCTTTCTTCCAGTAAGAGCCACTCGGAAATGAGTACTCATCAATACTTGATTGATACATCTGCGCACTTGCGCCAGGTAGTAGTGGCGCTTCATAATGCCCGGCTTTGATGGAAACGGGCTCGATAAAGTGTTGGTGGAGATGGTCCACGAATTCAACAACGCGCGAACTGTGATGTCCCGAGACTGCGACAGCATCCCACATTGCTAAATGTTGGACCATCTCACACAGCCCAACCCCTCCTGCATGCGGACATACTGGGACGCCAAACTTGGCAGCCATCAGTATGTTCGCAATATTTTCATTGACACCGGCGACTCGAGTGGCGTCGATCTGCATTACCGACAAACCTTTTGATTGCAATAGTTGCTTAAAGATAATTCGAGAACTGGCCATCTCGCCTGTGGCGATAGGGGTCGGTGCCACAGCAACTGCAATTTTTGAATGTCCCAATACATCATTTGGACTCGTTGGTTCTTCTACCCATCGCAAATTAAACTCCTTAAGCGTATTAATCCACGAGATAGCAACATCGACTTCCCAGACTTGATTGGCATCGATAGCTATAGAAAATGTTGGGCCGACAAGTTCGCGAACCTTAGTTAGGCGACGCTGGTCATCTGAGATTGATCTGCCACATTTATATTTGATGAGCGCAAAACCATCAGCAATTGCTTTTTTTGTAAGTTCTAGCATTTTCTCATCGGAGTACCCTAGCCAGCCAGGAGATGTTGTGTAGGCAGGGACACCTTTTTCAAGCAAGATTTGTTCATTAGAAACTTTGGCATCGTTAGCACGAAGGAGAATGGCGAGGGCTTCTTCACGATTGAGGGCATCTGTGATGTATCTGAAATCAATGGCATCAACGATTTGCTCAGGAGACATATCTGATAGCAATTTCCACAAAGGTACGCCTTTTGCTTTCGCAAATAGATCCCACAGCGCATTAAGTACTGCTCCAGCTGCCATATGAAAGACACCGTAATCAGGGCCAAGCCAGCGAATCTGACTATCTGCACTGAGATCACGGGCAATATCTCCGATGCCAGCAAAAGCATCATCGATCGTTAAGCCAATTATTTTTGGCGATAACATATCGATAGCAGAGATCTGAACATCATTGCCGCGACCGATAGTGAAGACCAAAGAGTCTCCGTGAAGTCCGCTTTTATCAGTATTTATTCGTAGATATGCTGCGGAGTAATCAGGATCCTGATTCATCGCGTCAGAACCATCGAGCATCTTTGATGTCGGGAAACGGACATCAAATGACTCAACTGAAATTATTTTTGCCATTACTTCACATGTCTTTCTAATCCAAGCGGAATTCCAGCTTGTGCCCAGAGGGATTCAAAACCAACCCCAGGACCCTTTGGGCCATGGACTAAACCTTGGGCATCAACTAGGGCTTCCCGCTTAATAGGATTACCCCACACGAGTGATTCATAATAGGTAGTGTTTTTAATTGCCATGCAAAGGTGGGCGCTCTCGAGTCCCATACCGTGAACTTCAGCGCGCAAATGATAGGCATCAGCTAGATGAGCTATGCGCATTGCCCCAGTAAATCCACCGCGTAAAAAGGTACTAGTGCGAAGAGATGTTGCAACCCCAATGGCGGCGAAATCACCTGCACTCATGTGTGCGCCATCGGTTACCTCACCAAGAAGCAAAGGAATCTTCACCCGTTCTCCAAGCCACCTGTAGGCAGTGATGCTAAATTCGCGCATAGGTTCTTCATACCAAGCAAACCCTGAATCGTACAAAGCATTTCCAAGATACATGGCGTCCACTAAATCAAAGCCTGCAGAGCCGTCATACATAAGGGGAATATCGTCACCGACATGAGCGCGTAGGCGCGCACCAAGAAGTGCATCCTGCTTAGCATCGCCAAAGGCGTGTAATTTTATTGCCGGATAACCAAGTGCTAGCGCTTGGTCTGCGATATCTAAAAATTCTTCAATGGATGAATACGTAACTGTAGACGCGTAGGCCGGAAGCGATTCACGAAACCCACCCATTAATTTATAGATTGGTAAATTTGCCTGTTTTCCACCGATATCCCATAGTGCGACATCGACTATGTGTGCCATATTTGGTGCAAAACGTTCGATGCGGTCTAACTCCCATGCACGTTCCCAAAGGTATTCTCGTTGCAATGGATCTTGTCCGATCAACTCTGCGCGAAATCTACGATCTACATAATCTTTAAAAATAATTCCGCGAGGAGCCGACGCAAACCCGGTTATTCCAGAATCGGTTTCAATTACCAGCCACGCGCCTGTGCTAGCGCCATCAGATCCAGGGAGATTTTTGCGCCAAACAAATGCAGGGGAGAACCCCGCTCTTTCTTCCAAGACAACCTCTACATTAGTGATTTTCACTCTGGCTACTCCTTTTCTTTATAACTTCTTGATAACATCTTTCAATTACGACCGCGTTTTGCGCTTATATTAAGGGAAACCCCGAAAAGAAAATCTTTAAAATACTATACGAAATAGTATTCCTACCCATAGTATTTGCGCAACTGGTACGGACGGCTACAAAGCGTCGTCGCCAGACCAACAAAGGAGGAGTACTTTGAATAAGAAATACCCACTAGTTGCAATTGCTGCTGCGGTTGCAATTTCAGGTACAACACTGATGACAGCGCCAGTGCAGGCTGCTACGCCTTCTATCACTATTTGGGTAGATGCACCGCGTCTTCCAGGTGCAAAGTTGTACGCACAAGTTATGAAGGGCAAAGTAAATGTAAAGGTTGAACTCCACGCTCAATCAGATCTTGTACAAAAGGTCGCGTTGTTTAACCGCGTCAAAAAGGGTTGGCCAGATGTAGTTTTCGGCCCACCAAATGATGTATCGGTTCTTAAGGATGCAAATAACGCGTTAGCACTTGATAAGTTTGCACCAGCTTCGTTCTGGAAAGACATGGAAGCTGGCAATCAATGGTGTAAGGGATCAGACGGTAAGTACTACTGCGTCAAAAACGATCTTGCACAAACAGTCCTTTGGGTGAACACGAAGTTGATGAAGGACTTTGGGTACACAGTGCCTAAGACAATGTCCGAGTTCGAAGCAATCGGACTTGATATTGCAAAGAATCACGCAGGATATTCACTTGGCGCACTAGGTGCGCAAGGTGCATATTCATCATTCTTGTGGCCGTCACAGTGCCCAGTGAATGCAGCAACTACTGCAACTGCAGTGAAGATTGCTCCAAATTCACCTAAGTGCACACGTGCAACAACAATGCTCAACAAGTTAATCACTGCTGGGGTAATGTCAACTTCTGCACCTTGGGATGCTGACTTTCTCAAGGATTTCGGATCTGCGAACAAGGTTGTTATGACAATCGGACCGTCATGGTTTGGTGAGTTCGTAATTCGCCCAGCAGGATCTTGGAATGTGCCAGCGGGTCAAATCACTGCGGCTCCAATGCCAATGTGGGATGGCGAAAAGATTAACTACTCAGGTGAATGGGGCGGCGGAATTTACACTGTCTCCCCTCACTCAAAGTTCCCGAAAGAAGCTCTAGCATTTGCAATCTTTATGGTAAGCGACAAGCGCAATATTGTGACAGTCGCTAACCCAGATGGATCAAAGGGTGCTCCAACATTCCCAGCCTCAAAGGCAGGAAATGCATTCTGGAAGGCAAAGGTTTCTGCTGATAAGTACTACTCCGCAGACCCCTATCCTGCGATGTTAGCTCAATCAACTAAAATCTTCTCTGGTGAGAAGCCTGTTTCATATGATTCAAGTAGTGCGATGGATGGAACATTCTCGAACGAACTTAAGAAATCTAAGAACGCTCAGACTGCCCTTGAAGTATTTGCAACATATGCAACAAACCTAGCTAAACAGCTTGGTTACAAGGTAACTACGAATTAAAGAGTAAGTGCCATGAGAGCGCGTTGGCTGGGAAATTCAGTCAACGCGCTCTCACTTACAAAAAGTAAAAAACGTTTTGAATCCAAGTTTATTCGGTGAAATACGAGAATCAATCGGGGAGTCAGTCTTAGATGGCTAAGCAAAAAAAAATAAAAAATAAAAGTAATTTTGCGATGTGGGTCATGTTTTCCCCATATCTTTTTCTTCTCATTTCTTTTGGGTTAATTCCGGTATTCATGGCACTCCTTGAAGTGCCTCACGAGTCACGCACCAACCCAGATGGTGGTTGGGATGCATTTAAAATTGTATTACAGGATTTCCGTTTCCTCCCAGCGGTTGGAAATATTCTTGGTTTTATCGTGATCTTTGTACCATTAACAATTGTCTTCGTGATCGCAATGGCTCTCATGCTAGATGTCAATCCGACCGCCTGGAAAAAGTGGCTTCGGATGGCTTATATAGTTCCCGCATCAATTTCAGGCGCGGTGTCAGTTTTGGTTTGGTATGCAATCTTGCAACCAACCATCTCCCCGATTAAAGCTCCACTTTCTTGGGTCGGCCTCACGCAGAGCGGTCAAATTTGGCAGACCCAAAATCTTGTCTATATTTTCGCGATCATGGCCTTTTTCGCCATCGCCGGTAACTGGATTTTAATCCAATTTGGGTCACTTCAATCAATTTCCGGAGAAGTAATTGATGCAGCTCGAGTAGATGGATGTTCAGCCTTCCAAATCGCGATAAAGATTAAGTTGCCTCTGATTAAGAAGTATATCGTTTACATGGGTGTTCTTATCTTCGCCGGTGGACTCCAGCTCTTTGTCGAACCGCAACTCCTTAATGGCGGAATTTATGCCGGAATCGCAGAAGCGTGGTCACTCGATCAGCTCGCCTTTGAATTGGCGTTCACATCTGGCGATTTTGGTGGCGCATCTGCACTCTCACTCATGCTCTTAGTGCCGAGTTTAATTGGCGCATTGGTGGTTATTTTTAAAACAGATATGTTCGAAGATGTTGAAGTAAATCGCAATAAGAAAAATGAGGTTTAATTTAATGTTTAAAAATCTATCTATTGCAGCCCGCAGAAGCAGACTTAGTCAGGAAAATCGCATTGGTTCATGGCTTGTAAACATTTGGCTCACGGTATTTGCCATTATCAGTATTATTCCGATGCTCTGGTTGGTTCTTGCACCAAGCAAGGAAGATGCCGAACTCACGACTCGAAATCCACTCGCATTTGGTAATTTTGGCAATTATCTAAAGGCCTGGAAAAATCTCCAGTTCTTTGATGATGGCGTTATTCTCAAGTGGGTGATGAACTCACTCATGTACACAAGTGCAATTGTAATCATTGCTACAGTGACGGCTTCGATGGCTGGTTTTGTGCTCTCAGCCTCCGATATTCGATTTAAGCGATCTCTTCTAGTTTCCACATTGATAACAATGCTTGTGCCCCCAATGGCACTCGTTGTTCCAATCTTCGTTTTAATGGATGCTATATCGCTGATGGATAACCCAATCGCAGTTATTCTCGTATCGTCGCTGTATCCATTCGGTGTATTTCTCTCATATATT
This sequence comes from Actinomycetes bacterium, assembly GCA_043776875.1. Classification (GTDB taxonomy): domain Bacteria; phylum Actinomycetota; class Actinomycetes; order Nanopelagicales; family Nanopelagicaceae; genus Planktophila. The sequence goes on along the minus strand of JAYVQU010000013.1, from coordinate 23,972 downwards.
TATTACTCAACGACAATCCCTCGTGAACTCTATGAATCTGCTCGCCTTGATGGGTGTAATGATTTCCGCCTATTTACCAAGATCGCACTCCCACTGTCTTGGCCACTGGTTTCACTCCTTGCCTTCTTTGCTTTTATTGGTAACTGGGCAAATTACTTCCTTCCATACATTTTGCTCCCATCAAGTGAGAATTACACATTGCCAATCGGTCTTGGCTTTTTGTTCTACTCAACTCCAGCAATCAACCCTGGCGTTGGCGCTACTTCTGTACCGATCTACAAACCTGAAATCGCTCTTGCAGGCGTATTGATTGCGCTACCTATTATGATCGTATTTCTCATATCCCAGAAGCGCCTTGTTCGAGGAATGCTCGCTGGTTCAATCAAAGAGTAGGTAAATACTGATGGACCAAAGGGTCTATCCATTTAGCGCAGGTGATCGCACCATGTCCGACCTCTTGGGTGGGAAGGGTGCCAACCTTGCTGAAATGGCAGCGCTTGGAATTCCGAGCGTGCATGCGACAACAGGGGGTGCTTAATGAAAAGTAAGGACCTAGTTACTCTTCGTACAGGCGTGCAAATTTCGCGCCTTTCATTAGGTACGGCTGCACTTGGCGGCCTTTACTCATCGGTGAGTGAAGAAGAGAGCACAGCAACTATTCATGCAGCACTCGATGGCGGAATAAACTTTATTGATACAGCGCCTCATTATGGAAAAGGAACTTCAGAACGCCGCATTGGGAGAGCTTTAGTAGGACGTCAACGTTCATCATTTGTAATCTCGACTAAAATTGGGCGCTTACTTATCCCATCAGTTACTGATATTGATAATTTTTTTATGGACGCAGACAATACGGTGGAGCGCAAATTTGATTACAGCCCACATGGCGTTCGTGCATCACTTGAAGGGTCACTTGAGCGGCTTGGTTTAGATAGTGTCGAAATCTTAATTATTCATGACCCAGATGAGAATCCAGATGCTGCCATTTTTGAGGCATACCCAGAGCTCCACAAAATGCGTAGCGAGGGAATCATTAAGACAATTGGTATCGGCATGAATCAGAGTGAGACGCCTACTCGGGTCATTAAAGAGACAGATGTAGATCTTGTCCTCATTGCTGGTCGCTACTCGCTTCTTGATCGCGGTGCAGATGAAGAGTTATTGCCGATGGCTCTTGAACGCAATGTCGACGTCATCGCAGCAGGTGTGTTTAACTCAGGAATTCTGGCAAATCCGGTTAGGGGCGCAACCTTTGATTACCTTCCGGCAACGGATGAGTTGTTGTCTCGTGCGATACAGATTCGTGAAGTGCTTGAAGGTCATGGAGTTTCATTGACTGCGGCAGCGATGCAATTCCCGCTTCAGCATCCTGCGGTTAAATCTGTATTAGTTGGCTGTCGTAGCGCATCTGAAGTTGAAAAAAATATCGCAGAGTTCGAAAAAACAATTCCAATTGATGTCTGGCAAGACCTTGCCAATTTACTCTAATTATCCTATAGTATTTTTATGACGCTAGACATTCAAGCATCGGCATTTCTGGAGCGAGCAAAGGCTGCCAATCTTCCGGATATAAGTGTTATGGGGCCGACTAATGCTCGTAAATATTCGCATGCTGAGCCCGATCTTGGGGGCTTTCTAGATCCAAGAGTTGACATTGGATTTGAGTTTTTCACAAGCACCACTGCAGATATCGCCGTAGCAATTTACACACCGCCCGCTACATCGACTGCTAAACGAGCAGGTCTGGTCTACTTTCACGGCGGAGGGTGGGTAATTAATTACATCGGCAAATATCACTCACAGCTTGCTTCTATGGCAATTAAAACGAATTCAGTAATTGTTTCAGTTAACTACCAGAAGGCACCCGAACATAAATTTCCGATCCCATTTAATGATTGCTATGAGGGGCTTGAATGGACCGTTGAAAATGCGGAACGCTTAGGAATTGATGTAAATCGACTAGGTGTAGGCGGGGATAGCGCCGGCGGAAATTTAGCATCTGCGGTCGCTCTCGCTGCTCGCGATCGCGGAAAAATTAAGCTTGCGTATCAGTGGCTTATTTATCCTTGCAATGGACCAGAGTTTGTTGATTCCCCGGATGTACCAAATGCTCAAGATTTTGGTCTAACACAATCTGGGATGAAGTGGCTCTGGCAGATGTACCTCAACGGAGAGAAAGACAACAGTAATCCGTACGCGGTCCCGCATTCAGCTAATTCATTTGCAGGTTTACCGCCAACAATTTTGATCACGGCAGAGTACGACGTACTCCGAGCTGACGGTATTTCTTATTGCAAAAAATTAAGAGAGGCTGGAAACGAAGTAGCTTACAAAGATTGCTCTGGCATGATTCATGGGTTCTTTAGTTACGGTAAGTATATAGATGAAGGTATTGCAGTGCGTGACTGGTTTGCTGAAAATATCTTGCGCATTGTAGGATAGTCATGTCGCTGATAGATCTCAAAGGCATTACTTGGGATCATGAACGAGGCCTTGATTGTTTAGTGAAATCAAATGACTTACTCATTGAGCAATACGGGATTTCGGTCCATTGGAATGCGCGATCGCTTTTAGATTTCGGTAATCAACATATATCTGAGTTCTATATCGATTACGATCTTATGATCATCGACCACCCTCATGTTCCCGATGCTGTACATGCAATGGCAGTCATTGCTTATGAAGATTTGGCCAGTGCAGCGCAACTAGAACGTCTCAAAGTTACAAGTGTTGGGCAGTCACACAACTCCTACCTTTATCAGGATAAACATTGGTCACTTGCAATCGATGCCGCCGCCCAGGTCAGCGCCTTTCGACCAGATAAGACTGATCGTTCACCGGTTTTTTGGTCCGAAGTCTTTGAGTTAGCCAAGAAAAAGGAGCTACTGTGGCCGTATAAACCGGTGGATGCTTTCAGCACTTTTGCCACTCTGATGGCACAAAAGGGATCCTCAATTGTTGCAAGTGCGCACTACATCAACCAGGAAACCGCAGGTGAAGTTCTCGAGTTAATGGTCGAGCTTGCTGCGTTGGTACCAGAATTTTGTGCACAAAGTAATCCTATTGATGTTGCAGAAATACTGAGTGGCGGCCATGAATTTAGCTACGGAGTCTGCATGTATGGCTACAGCAATTATGCCCGCAATGGATTTAGAGAGAACGTGTTGGTCTATGACGATGTCCCATCTTTTGATGGACGTGCAACTGGTTCACAACTGGGGGGTGCGGGGATTTCCATCTCGTCGCGGAGTAAAAACCAAGAGGCAGCAACTAAGGCAGCAATCTTCCTGTCTTCACCCGAGATTCAAGCGACGACTTATGGGCATAACGGTGGCCAACCTGGAAATCTCTTGGCATGGAAGGACAACGCGCTTAATGATGTGAGCCATAATTTTTTTAGAAATACCTTACGAACCTTAGAGGGGGCATGGGTTCGACCGCGCATACTAGGTTGGCCTGATGTTCAGTACCACAGTTCATTAGTAATTCACAGATGCCTTGTGGAGAAAAAAGTTTTTAAGGAAGATATCAAAGAGATTGCATCGATGTATGAAAAATACGCGAAGGGGTAAAGAATGAATCAATATTTTAATGACTATGTTTTGGAGTCGGGCCGTTTGAGTATGGGTCGAACGATTACTGAGGCCGATATTGTCCTGCACGCGGGCCAGACGGGAGATTTCTATCCTCATCACATGGATGCAGAGTGGTGTAAGACTCAAGAGTTTGGACAGCGGGTGGCGCACGGCACCTTAATTCTCTCGGTGTCGGTCGGGATGCTTGCAGGTGAGATTAACGAAGCAGCTTTCAGTTATGGGTATGACCGGGTCCGCTTTATAGCACCGGTATTTATCGGTGACACGATAACTTCGAAAGCCACCATCGCGGCTAAGAGAGATTATGTTAAGAAGCCTGACGAGTACGGAATTGTTGATGAGCAGGTTATTGTTACCAATCAACGTGGCGAGACGGTCATCGCCTTTGTCCATGTCTATTTGGTGAGGAAAAAGTAATGTCCTGGAACTTGGACTTGCACGTACGAAGTGCGATGATTTCCGATTCCTTGGATGCTGTCGGAATACGCAATCAAGCAATGAGTATCAATGTGAAGGCGCTTCGTCCAGGAATGCGGGCTGTCGGTTTTGCAGCGACGATGCAGTTTCTGCCAGATAGTGAATATGATCTAGCTGATCCGTACGGAGATGCAATAAATTTTCTCGATTCTCTAATGCCTGGAGAAGTTGTAGTCGTTTCCACAGGTGGTAAAAGTCTTTCAGCATTTTGGGGCGAGCTTTTTTCAGCAGCGGCAAAAGGTCGTGGAGCAACAGGTGTAGTGGCAGATGGACCGCTGCGCGATACAGAAAAGGTTGTGGAGCTTGATTTTCCTGCATTTGGATTTGGCAATCTGCCACTTGATTACAAAGGTCGTATGAAACTCATCGCATCACGAGTCCCTGTGGTCTGCGGTGCGGTGGAAGTACATCCAGGTGATGGAATTATCGCTGATGCTGACGGGGTTGTTGTTGTTCCACGTCAGCACATTGAAAAAGTGACCGAACTGGCAAATGCTCGTGCGACAACAGAGAAGCGTGTTCTCAAAGATTTACTTGATGGAAAAAGTGTTCGAGAGGTGTGGAACGCGTACGGCGTTCTATAGGGAGATGGAGCGAGCAATGTCGAAAGAGCTAATTGATACACATCAACATCTTTGGGTGATGAGTGAACGTGAATACAGTTGGATTTTGCCAGCCTACGGAGTGCTCTATGATGATTTCACGCCAGAGCGTTTAGCCCCTGAGATTGCAGAATCTGGAGTTACGGGATCTGTCTTAGTGCAATCTGCAGACACATACGAAGACACTTTTTACATGCTAGATGTTGCAGCACACTCTGATTTTGTGCAAGCTGTTGTTGGCTGGGTTCCATTTGATCGTCCAAATGAGGCGCGCGCAGCCCTAGAGATGTTTGCCAGTAATAAGTACTTTAAAGGTGTCAGAAATTTAACCCACGATTATTCAAATTCTCGTTACCAATCTGATGATGCCTGGATTCTTCGACCGGCAGTTCTCGAAACAATTAGACACATTGAAAGAGCAGGACTTACCCTGGATTACGTTTCAGTCAAGCCTGAGCACACAATAAATATAGTTTCTATCGCGAAGAAATTTCCAAACCTTAAAATTGTAGTTGATCACTTTGCAAAGCCACCCATCGCGCAAAAAATCATGGAGCCATGGGCATCGTCAATGGCTGAAATAGCTAAATTTTCCAATGTTTACGCAAAACTTTCTGGACTCAATACGGCATCTGATCTTGCTAACTGGAGCATTAAAGATTGGCAGCCGTATGTTGATTTTATGCTCAAGACTTACGGTGCTGATCGAATAATGATGGGTGGTGATTGGCCAGTTATTACTTTGGGAAATTCTTATGTAGAGGTATGGAAGGCGCAGATCGAGGTTATAAGTAGTTATAGCGGTATAGATCAAGAATACCTACGTTACAGAACCGCTAAAGCATTTTATAATCTTTAATCACTAACTACGAAACTGGAGATAACTCAATGAAACGATACGCCTCAGTGATTGGAATGCCATTTGAGAATCGTGAGGAATACGGGCGTCTCCATGCCGCGGTTTGGCCTGATGTTCTAGCAAAAATTGCGGAAGTAAATATTCAAAATTACTCAATTTACCGATACGGCGAATTGCTATTCTCCTACTTTGAGTACGTTGGAGATGATTTCGATGCTGATATGGCAAAGATGGCATCAGATCCGAAGACACAAGAGTGGTGGGATGTGTGCAAGCCACTACAGCGCCCAGTTATTGATCGGGTCGAGGGTGAATGGTGGGCAAGTGTTCCAGAGATTTTCCATGTCGACTAGCTCGGTTGCTAAATCCAACCTTCCACTTCATGGAATTTTAGTTCTTGATTTCTCGCAATTCTTAGCTGGCCCGGTGGCTGCATTGCGGCTTGCAGATTTAGGTGCTCGAGTAATTAAGCTAGAGCGACCAGGCACTGGGGACATTGGTCGCACGCTTGCATTTGCTGGCCTCGAACAAGATGGTGACACGCTTTCTTTTCACATCATGAATCGAAATAAGGAGAGTTTTACTGCAGATTTAAAGAATTCAGAGTCACTCAAAGAGGTCTGGGAATTAGTCAAGCGGGCTGATGTCATCATTCAAAACTTTAGACCGGGTGTTATTGAACGGCTGGGACTTGGATATGAGGAGGTGAAGAAGATTAATCCGCGCATCGTTTATGCGAGTGCAACTGGGTATGGCGCTGATGGCCCTTTTAAAGATCGCCCAGGTCAAGATCTTCTGGCCCAGTCAATTTCAGGTCTTCCTTGGCTCAACGGTCGTGCGGGTGATCCGCCAATACCTGTTGGTCTTGCTGTTGCAGATATCTTCACTTCGGCTCATCTTGCAACGGGGGTATTGGCACTTCTCTTACGACGTGAGCGCACCGGCGAAGGGGGAATAGTTGAATCAAGCCTCCTTGAATCGATGCTCGATCTACAATTTGAGTTGATCTCAGCAAATCTCTTTGACCCGAGCGTCATAGTAAATCGCGGTGCAGGTAATTCGGCACATGCATTTTTGCCGGCTCCATACGGTCTCTACGAAACAAAAAATGGGTATCTTGCAATTGCAATGACTCCCATCCCCGCCCTTGGTGATCTTTTAGGCCTAGACCTGCATGAGTATGAAGATCCAAAATCATGGTGGAGTCATCAAGAAGTGATCATGAAAAAACTCAGTGCACGTTTATCTACCAATAGCAATGAGTATTGGCTAGCGATTCTCGACTCAGCAGATATTTGGTGTGCTCCAGTATTGACTCTTCCTGAACTTGTGGCGCATGAAGGTTTTGCTGCTATTGATATGACCCAACACACGCAGCGTACTGGAAAAGATGGTACAACAATTTTGATTCCAACAACTCGTTCTCCAATTCGAATTGACGGAAAGACGATTAAGCATGCTAAAGGCGCCCCACATGTTGGTGAAGATACCGAAAAGATCCGCAAAGAATTTAATTTCTAAGTAAACAGAAAGCTGAGACTATGAAAAATCCGAATCCAGATGAAGGAAAGAGATACGCGGTTCCAGTGTGGAACCAAGATGTAAAACTTTATGAGGATTATGAAGTTGGCGAAGTTGATCGCTCCCTTCGACGCACAATCTCGGAAGGTGAAGTAATGCTTTTTAATTCATTGGTTTTAGATATGCACCCCTATGTCGGAGATGACATTTGGGCGCGTGAGCACGGTTTATTTAAGCGGCGACTAGTTCCAGGAGCAATGGTCTTTAGTTATGGGCTTGGTCTGTTTGCTCACAACAACGTCAACACATTCAGTTATGGTTACGATAAATTGCGATTTATTAAGCCAACATTTATAGGTGACACTATCTATGGCATGCGAACGCTTTTGGAGAAGATCCCCAAGTACGAAACGATGGGACTGTTTAGAGTTAGCTACGAAATTTTTCGCGCAGATAGCGAAGAATTAGTTCTGTATACCGAACACTTACAGACTGTGCTTTATCGCACTTCCCAGGCAGAGAATCTTGAACACCAAGGTGAGGAGTTACCGTGATTGAGCAGTTTCAAATTATCGCCGATGCTGTTCGCCTTGAGATAAAACCCCAACACCGAAGAAAAATTGGCGTATGTGGTGCTGGGGGGATCGTAGATGGCGCTCACCTGCCTGCTTATAAGAAGGCAGGGCTGGAAGTAGTTGCAATTTTTGATGTTGATTATGAAAAAGCTAAAGATGTAGCAACTCGCCATGGCATCCCTACTGTCTATAAAACTCTAGCTGAATTGTTACTAGATGATTCAGTTGAAGTAATAGACATTGCCGTACCAGCAGAAGCGCAACCAGCAATTTTTGCTCAAGTTGCCATCGCAAAAAAGCACATTTTGGCACAGAAGCCACTTGCGCCCACGGTAGCTGCCGGTATCGAAATGGTTGCGCAAGCAAAGCAAGCAGGGATTATTGCCGGCGTAAACCAACAGCTTCGCTTTGAGGAAGGTGTTGCGGCAGCACATAAAATGGTCGAGCTTGGATGGATCGGTTCAGTGAATAATTTCTCAATTACGGTAAATCTAATGACCCCATGGGAACTTTGGCCATGGGCGAAAGAACTTGATCGGCTCGAAGTTATGTTTCATTCAATTCACTATCACGATCTTATTCGTTGGTTTTTAGGTGATGCAAAGACAGTTTTTTGTGCAGCAGGGCGTACGGAAGGACAGTTCCCGAAAGGCGAGACGCGAACTATTTCTACAGCTCTCTATGCAAGCGGAGTTACATCAATTGTGCATGCAAACCATGTCAACCGTGGCGGCGATAACTACGCCGAATATCGAATCGATGGGGATAAGGGTGCTATCCGTGGAACGCTCGGACTTTTGTATGACTATCCAGATGGCCGAGTCGATACGATTGAAGTCAATTCCCAAGTAATACCTACCGACGGTTGGTTGCCGTATCCAGTTACAACTCGATGGTTTCCTGATGCATTCATCGGCACTATGGGCTCTGTTCTTGGGGCGATATCTACAGGCGTGCCACTTCGATCGTCGGTTGCGGAAAACATAGGAACTCTTCGTATGATTGAAGCCCTCTATGAATCTATGGATACTGGAAAATCGGTTGACCTTTAACGCTAAAGAGTTAAAGAATTACGCGTGGTAATCCACACATCGATTTGAAATTATACCGATACCTTCGATACCAGTCTTAATCAAATCCCCACTTTTGAGATATACGGGGGGTTTAAAACCAAGACCTACGCCAAATGGTGTTCCGGTATTGATGACATCGCCTGGAAATAACTCCATAAACTGACTGATGTACCAAACAATATGATCTATACCAAAAAGAAGATCGTTAGTATTTGAATCTTGTTTCATTACCTCATTAACACTGCACCATAGCCGCAGACTATTTGCATTGAGCTCATCGCCAGTAACAATTTCTGGACCGATTGGATTAAAAGTTGGGAAAGACTTTCCCTTCACCCATTGTCCTGAACGTTCGATCTGCCAGTGCCGCTCTGAAACATCCTGAGAGATGGTGTAACCCAATATGTGTGATTGTGACTGTGCCGGAGAATCGAGGTAGAGAGCTCGCTTTCCTAGGATGATTGCAAGTTCAACTTCATAATCGGTTGCGGTGCTCTTGGGGGGGATAACAATTTCATCGTTAGGACCAACGACACTATCGGGTGCCTTCATAAAAATCACTGGCTCAGGTGGAGTTTGGGCATTGCTCTCTTTTATGTGGCCTAGATAGTTAAGACCCACGCAAATAACTTTAGTAGGACGATGAATTGGAGCGCCAATTCGAATTGACCCTTTTGCAACACGCGGAAGAGAGGATAGATCTGCTGCAGCCACCTTTGCAATTGCACCATCTTCAAGAGATGCCCGCGACCAATCTGAGATTAATGAGTCAACCAGAATATATTGATCACCTTCTACAACGGCGGGTTTTTCAAATCCGATCTCTCCAACTCTTGCAATTCTCATGGAGCTATTTCCCTTCCGGTAAGTGACCTAGGCCAGCATTGGTTTCAAGTAAACGAACATGTTTTGGTTCTAACTCCTTGAGTGAATTAACTCCAAGCAGTTTCATCGTGCGAACCATCTCTGACTGCATAATCGTGAGTGCGCGTTCCACGCCCTCTTGGCCACCTGCCATTAAGCCATAAAGATAGGCGCGGCCGATGTAAGCAAAGTCGGCACCAAGGGCTAGAGCGGCTAAGACATCGGCCCCGTGCATAATTCCGGTATCGATATGAATTTCTAAATCGTCTTTGAGTTCTTTTTTTACTTCGGCAAGCATGTGTAAAGGCACCGGTGCACGATCCAACTGACGGCCACCGTGATTAGATAAAATAATTGCATCTGCACCATACTTTGCAGCGATCTTTGCATCCGCAACGGTCTGGATTCCTTTTATTGAAAGTTTGCCATTCCATTGCTCACGAATCCACACAAGATCTTCAAATGTCATGGTGGGATCGAACATAAAGTCGAGCAGTTCAGCCACAGTGCCTTCCCAATTAGAGATTGAAGCAAAGGTAATTGCTGGAGTGGTTAGAAAATTGATCCACCACTCTGGGCGCGGGGCTGCGTCTAGCAGCGTCTTGATTGAGAGTCGAGGTGGAACGGTAAGACCATTGCGTGCATCGCGAAGTCTGGCACCTGCGGCTGGTACATCTACCGTAAGCACTAGATGTTTTACACCGGCATCTTGGGCACGTTGCACCAGTTTCATGCTCGCTTCCCGGTCCTTCCACATGTACAACTGGAACCAATTCACGCCATTTGGTGCTGCCTTAACAACATCTTCCACTGTGCTTGTACCAAGGGTTGAAAGACAGAACGGGATGCCAAATTTTTCGGCGGCGCGAGCACCTGCAATTTCGCCTTCTGTATGCATCATGCGAGTAAAGCCAGTAGGTGCAATTCCAAAAGGCATTGCAAATTTTTCGCCTAAGATCTCGCATGAGGTATCAACATTCATAACATCATGCAAAATGTTTGGCCTGAATTCCAGATCAAGATATGAACGACGGGCACGCGCAAGAGTTACCTCCGATTCCGCGCTGCCATCTGTGTAATCAAATGGGCCTTTTGGCGTGCGGCGTTTAGCCATTATGCGCAAATCCCAGATGGTTAATGCTTTAGCAAGGCGATTCTTTCTTGTAGGCAATTGTGGAAGCCCAAAGCGCAGCAGGGGAGCAAGTTCACCCAGCTTTGGAAATTGGCGCTTCACATTTTTCATTAGCTCTCCATTTAACTTCTACGATGCCTACCGAAATCCTATACGATCTTTCGATCTAATTCTAGAGTTGGAACGCTCAGAGGTTCACTTAGTTGAGAACGAGACTAAATTTTCAAACAAAACCCACAATTGCCTGGAAGCAACAAGAAAAAGTTAGGAGTCGTTGCGGCCAATGACTGCGAAAGTCAGAGACTTATTCACCCTAGACAACCTTCCTCTTATTTAACGAGTCAAGTGGCGGTGCTGTCGGTTTAGTTGACTCTTATAATCTGGACAGAGTTCCCAGGCAAGGATCAACTTATGAAAAAGAACTACCCTCAGGAGTTTCGAACTGATGTAGTTATAGTCGCTCGTTTGCGCCAAACCTGCATGCATCAGATAGCCATTGATTTCGCCCATTTCAGCTTCCACGCTTTATAAATGGCTTGCAGGTATGGATCGGTTTTTGGTAAGTGGCTTTCTTGGCTTATCAAACCCTTCCATTTTCTGTTGCTAAGAGTATTCTCAATTTGTGAAAATTAAATTGAAGCACCAGAAAGTGAAGTTGTTGAAGCTGGCACATGCCGACGCTTCCTAGAATTGAAAGCGGTGCCGGCCTGGCGGCACTGGTAGTTGCTGGCGTGGACCGCCAGACACATTGGGAACTAGTGGCGCGGGTGCCACTTACTTTCTCCACCCACCACCCACAGGGACTGGCCTTTGCTGGGGAACATATTTTTCTATCCTCGGTGCAGGTGCTAGCACAACCCCAGTTCATGCTGGATCCGGATCGGCGAACATCGGGTCGCGGCGTCGGTCACATCTTTGTGTTAGATCGCCATGGAAAATTGGTGCGAGACATTATCTTGGGCGAAAAGGATATGTATCATCCGGGCGGAATCGATTTCGACGGCGACAAAATATGGGTCTCAGTGGCGGAGTATCGCGCTGACAGCAACAGCATGGTTCTGACAATTGACCCCGTGAGTTTGCAGGTAAGGGAAAGATTTCGGGTGCCAGACCATATCGGTTGGGTGGTCAGCGATCTGGGCAGCGGAGTAGTTCATGGCGGTAGCTGGGGTTCCCGTCAGTTCTACACCTGGAGCACCGATGGCCAGGAACTAGACCACTGGGATAACCCAAGTGGCTTCATCGATTATCAAGACTGTCAATACGCCGGGGCTGGTCAAGTGATCTGCAGCGGGATCTCGATCTTGCCGCTGCCAGATGGCGATGGCGGGTACGAGCTCGGAGGCGTGGCGGTGATCGACCTACTAAAGCATCGAATTATTCACGAAACCCCGATCCAGCTTTTTAGCACCGCCGGCCACGTCGTAACGCGTAATCCGTTTGCGCTAACTGCAGCACCCGGCGGCTTATTTCTCCACGTGGCACCCGACGATGGCTCGGAAGTAAATGGAACCGAACTACTGAGATACCAGGCGGCAGTTGATTATGAATGCGTGTAACTGTTTTTCGGCCGCAGTCATTTGTTTATCTTTTGGCTGAAGGGTTCAACTACGACCGGGGGATAGTTGCGGCAGATAAACTTTCGTTACCTAGATTTCGAACTCTGAAATTTTTTTAAGTATTTACTTTTAATTAGCCGATTGTGTTGCGCTACACAGTTTTTTTAATCTACTCTAACTCACGATGTCCATATCCGGATGTGCCGCACATAATTTGATTGGAGAAAAAGTGATGAAGTTTCATGCTTCGAAAGTGGTTGCAATCCTTGCAACTGCTGGGCTAGTTCTCGGAGGATCAGTACAGCCTGCTACTGCTGGTTCAACTACCATCCGCTTCCACCTAGCAGGAGATGTAAATGTTAAGGATCTTTGGGAAAAGAGTCTCATCCCAGAATTTAACAAGGTCTACCCTGATTATCCAGTGGTATTAACCTTTGATCGAAATGGCATCAATGATGCGCAGACATTGGCAAAAATCATCGCTGCAAAGTTGACAAAGCGTGATCCAGGCATCGACCTAATTGATGGTGGAATTGTTCTTCAGCTTGGCGCTGCTGGCATGCTCTATCGTGCCAATGCTGGTCTGCTGCCAAACGTCGCAAATATTCCTAAGGTATTGATTAAAAATGGCAAAGGTGGAATCCCATACCGTGCATCAACAGTTTTATTGGCTTACAACTCAAAGAATGTAAAGAGTCCGCCAAAGGATCTTGCCGCGCTCCTTGTATGGATCAAGGCGAATCCAGGAAAGTTCACATATAACGCACCATCAGGTGGTGGTTCCGGACGTGCCTTCGTACAGTCAGTTCTGGATAGCACTCTTTCCGAATCAGATTATAAAACTCTAGTTCAGCGAGTTGATAAGAGTATTCAAGCTAAATGGAGTAAGGGCTTTGGTATTCTCCGTGAACTTAATAAATACACATATGGTCAGAACGGCACCTATCCAACAAATAACCAAGGAACACTTGATCTCCTTTCAAAAGGATTGGTAGATGTTGCTCCGGTATGGTCTGACATGATTGCTTCAGCACTCAAGGCTGGAACGATGCCTAAGGATATAAGAACAATATCTATAACTGGACCAGCATTTACTGGTGGACCAGCATTTCTTGGTATCCCTTCAATGTCTACCAACCGCGATGGCGCACGATTCTTGATGAACTGGCTGCTTTCACCAACAGCCCAGAACCTAATCGTTGCTGGCTCAATGAACGGACTACCAGTAATCCCAGTCTCGCTCTTGGATCCAGTTGCTGCGGAAAATATTTCCGACATAGATATCAGAACGCTACGACCTCCTTACATTTCCTCAAATCTTTCAGATATGAATTCTGCTTGGGCAGCTGCAGTTCCTGGAAAGTAAAAGGGAAATCATTGAATCCGAATGAGAACTAAGTTATTAGATGACAACTTCTAACGAAGCGCTCGCTAAAGAGAACCTTGCGGTCCAAAAAACCGCAAGGCTCTCTTTATTCGGATTTTTTCTTTCGGTGCCGCCGGTACTTCTTATTCTCTGCTTTATTGGTCTGCCAATTGTCCTTGCCTTCCTATTTAGTTTTGGATTTATAAGTGGGCCAAACCGGATCATTGCGCTCTTGGGCCAAGAGATTTATCCAAAGAACCATTGGTGGGGAACTTTTGACGCTTATAAAAGCGTATTCAATGACTCTCGATTCCCCGGAAATCTAAAAACAACGCTGTTGGTTTCATTCGTCACAACCATTGTTGTCTTAACCATGTCCCTAGGCCTTGCTATCTATCAGCGTATCCGGGGCGGACGAGTTGCTGCGGTTCTGGTAGCGCTATCACTGGTTCCGCTGTTCGTCCCCGTGGTTATAGCCGCCTTCGCTATGCGCACCTTCTACGATGGTACTGGTTTCTTTAAATCACTATTCGAGATTTTTGGTATGACTTTCCCTACCTTAACAATGACAAGTTATGCGGTAGCAATCGGAACTATTTGGACCTCTTTGCCTTTCTCAATTTTGATGATCTCTTCTGGCATGCAATCTATTCCTGACGCTTTGATCGAAACCGCGCAAGATGCTGGGGCTACTTTCTTGCGTATTGTACGCACCGTTATGATTCCACTGGCATTTGTTCCAATTGTGATTGCGGCGACCTTCACCGCGATTGGAGTCATGGGCTCGTTTACAATTCCATATTTCTTGGGTGCAAATCAACCAACCATGCTTGGCGTAGAAATTGTCAACTTCTTTGGCCCATATAACCGGCCCCAGCAATCAGTCGTGATGGCCTTTATCATTTTCGCTGCCGCATCCGTTATTGGCTTCTTCTACGTGTGGGCAAATGTTCGTAGTGCGAAAGCGAGCGGAAAAATCTGATGGCTCGCGAAAAAACGAAACTTAATCTTACTTCGGGTTCCTGGATCATGCGTTTATTTGTTGGCGCATTTATTCTTTTTATGGCGATATTCATTCTTGGCCCGCTTTTCTGGCTAGCCGCACGCGCATTCGCAACCAGTTGGACTTTCCCAAGCCTGTTGCCAGATGGAGTCACATTAAGATGGTGGGGCACAATTGTTGGAGATAAGTCGCTGCTTGACGCGATTCGAAACTCCTTAATGATCAGCCCGATCGTTGTAGTGATTTCAGCGATCATCTGTATTCCTGCTGCATATGCATTTTCGCGCTATAACTTCTTTGGTCGCAAAACATTCTTGATTGGAATATTTGCAGCAAATGCATTTCCTACAATCGGTCTTTATGCAGCTATTGCAACCTTGTATTACACCTTGAATCTGATGGGAACCGTTCTTGGAATAATTATTATTCAGTTACTGGGAACCGTCATCTTTATGACCTGGATCCCAGCCGCGGCTTTCTCTTCGGTCCCGCGTAATCTTGAAGATGTAGCACGCGATGCTGGTGCTTCGAAGTTGCGCGTATTTAGGGACATCACACTTCGTTTAGCGATGCCTGGCATCCTTGTCGCTTTCGTCATGTCTTTCTTGGCATCTTTCGATGAAGCAACGGGTACCTATTTAGTCGGCGCCCCCACGATCTACACTAT
Organism: Actinomycetes bacterium; assembly: GCA_043776875.1. Lineage (GTDB taxonomy): Bacteria > Actinomycetota > Actinomycetes > Nanopelagicales > Nanopelagicaceae > Planktophila. The sequence continues at coordinate 8,678 of JAYVQU010000013.1, read as the reverse complement.
GCCGACAAAGATGTATGCCTTGGTGCTTAATTATCCAGTTCAGATTGCCGCCGTTTTCTCAATTTTGCTAGCGATTCCATCGGTCATTCTTATCACCTTTGCTCGCAAGCACATTATCGGTGGTCACCTAGCAGAAGGATTTCAAATTAAGTGATCGATTTTTCAAGAACAGTGGTCGATTTTTCAAGAACTATGAGAGGTTAATCGATGTCAGATAACAAACAGGGCGCTGGGCTCGAGCTCGTTGGTCTCCAAAAGATATTGGGGGGCCGCGTCATTATCGATAATCTGAACCTCACCGTGAAAAAAGGCGAACTTGTCTCACTTCTCGGACCTTCTGGTTGCGGTAAGACCACCACGCTGCGCATGATTGCTGGGTTTTTAATCCCAGAAGCCGGCCAGGTGCTATTGGCTGGCAAAGATCTCACCAGGATTGGACCCGAGAAACGACCAAGTGCCATGGTTTTCCAGAACTATGCGCTCTGGCCGCATATGACGGTATTTAAGAATGTTGCCTATCCGCTAAAAATTCGCAAGATGGGCAAAGAAGAAATTGAGAAACGTGTTTTCGGTGTGCTCGAACTGGTCAACTTAATGCACCACAAAGATTCTCGCCCAAGTCAGATCTCTGGCGGCGAGCAACAACGCGTTGCATTGGCGCGGGCGCTGGTGCAGGAGCCTGAACTTCTTTTGCTGGACGAGCCACTTTCAAATCTCGATGCAAAGTTGCGGATAAAGGTTCGTGAAGATATCCGCGACCTCCATAAGCGGCTAGGTATTACCACAATCATCGTTACCCATGATCAAGATGAAGCTCTCTCTATTTCCGATCGTATTGCAGTTATGAACGATGGTCGGATCGAGCAGTTCAGTACTCCACAAGAACTCTACGATCAACCAGCTACCGAATATGTGGCTAACTTCATCGGTAGTTTGAATCGCTTTGATGGTGAGTTTATGGATGGTCGATTGATTTCAGGAAGGAATGTAGTTGGGATTCGACCAGAGGATGTCTTCTTCCATTCCAATCAATCCGCCGGCAGTTATTCGGCAACCGTAGATTTAGTAGTGCCTCGTGGTCACTTTTACGAGGTCTATCTCTCCCGTGATGATGTAAAAATTCGTGCCTTTATGTCAACTGATATTCCAAGGCAGGGCGATATCGGTTTCGCTACAATTTCGAAGGCGCTGATCTACCAGGATGGCAAGCTCGCAAGAACGGCGTAATTGTAATGACTTTTGCTTGCGCTCATCGCGGGGATTCCAGTAACTTTCGCGAGAACACGATTGCCGGAATTCAATCGGCGATCAGCGCGGGTGCCGAAATCGTGGAAATCGATGTACGTATTTCGCGCGATGGCGAAGTAATAGTTTCCCACGACGCAACACTGGAACGCATGTGGGGGCTCTCCGATGATGTTAGCAATCGAGACTGGAATGAGATCGCCAGACTAGGAGCGGGCGATCTTCGAATCCCGCTGCTTTCCGATGTGCTCAAACTTTTCGTTGGTACTTCCTCAACCCTGATGATTGATATGGAACAGGCAGATCCTGCCGCTGGTGCTTTTGCGATCGTGCAGAATGGCCCCCTTTCCCAGGATCAAATTACTTGGTGTGGCCACTTAGCGGGAATGCGTACGATCCGTTCGCTCTCATCATCGGCTCGGATCTGGATGCCGTGGGATGAAGTCACAATGCCTACGCGCGCAGATATTTCTGGGCTCAATCCAGAATTTATCAATCTTCATTACTCCTTTGTCGACCAAGAGCGGGTTAAGGCAATTCATGAGCTTGGCTACAAAGTTTCGGTCTGGACTATTCAAGATGAAGCCACGATGCGCTGGGCAGCTGCAATCGGGGTGGACTCAATTACCACCGATTACCTTTCCAAGTTGCAGGATGTGCTCGCGACAAATCCGAAATTAGATTCCGGCCTGCCGCAAAGTTGCACCATCGAAGATATTGATGTTGAGCATGCGCTAGAGGTTGCGCGTGAACTTGGGCGTTGGTCTGCGGTGGTCTGCCGTTTCATGGCACCAGGTGAGATGGCGCTGAAACAGAATGCGGCAGATATTGTGACTGTCGTTGACCTGATGATTGAAAGACATGTGCGCGAAGTTATCAGTGCTAATTTCCCAGGACACAATTTTGTAGGTGAGGAGTATGGTGGCAGTTACGCCGCGGATACGCCATCGTGGTATCTGGATCCGGTTGATGGCACCACTAACTTTGCAAATGGAATGCCGTGGAGCTCATTCTCATTGGCCCTGGCTCACAATCGCATGCCATTGATTGGCGTTGTCACTGATCCTTGGCGGGAAAAAATATTTGAAGCACAAGCTGGTAAAGGTGCAATGTGCAATGGCCAACCGTTAGTAATCGAAGTTCAAAGTGCGGAAAATCCATTAAGTAGTCGAATTGTTGCCACCGAATTAGCCTCCTATCAACCATGGCCTGGCATGCTCTCGCTCCTTGATCAACTGGCAGATAATTTCTGCACCATGCGAATCATGGGTTCCGGAACGCTGACCCTTGCTGGCGTGGCGGCAAATCAATCTGTTGGTGCCGTTATTGGCCATTTCAGCCCCATTGATCACTTAGCTGCCTGTCTGATCGTTCATGAAGCAGGCGGTGCAGTTCTGGATGCTAGCGGAGAGGTCAACCTCTTTCCAGAGACTGGTGGAATTCTCTGTGCTACCAAAGCGGCAGCGAAGCCACTTTATGAAATCTGGATGAAAGCAGTCAGCTATTGATACTGGCTCTTTTTAAGTTATGCGCGTAATATATTTGCAAATTCCAAGAATCATAATCGTGATACCGACGAGGCTGCCCAGGGTAAAGCTGGTCATGGCCGCGACATAGACAGCAAGGGTTTCGTTTTTAGGGATTCGTGCAACTAGAACGGTATTAAATGATCCGAAAGTGAGTCCTAAAACAAGAATAATTAAATAAAAAAAGCGATTGCTGTTAAGTAACTCTCATTATCTTACGGTAATACTATTAAATATTTTCGGCATTAATTTATTTGGCACTATGCTCCATATATGAAGCGCTCAACTCGCATGCTTTGGGCACATATACCTTTCTCTGTCTACTTACTTGCACTCGGCTTTCCGATTCTGGCATATTCAAATGATCCGATGTGGATCTTCACCCACATACTGTTGCTGGGTGCCATTACCAATCTCATCTTTTTTTGGAGTTCTCACTTTACGCAAGTGTTGCTGCGTCGGCCCAGCAAGGAAGAGGGGCTTAATTTCTGGCTGCGACTTACCGTCCTCAATGTTGGAATTTTATTTACATTAGTGGGGAAGAGCATAGAGCTTCGCTCGCTGCTATTGGCTGGGACAGTAATTATTATTGCTAGTGCCCTTACGCATGGATTACTAATCATTGCCGAAATAAGAATTGCACTCCCGGCAAGATTTAAGAAAATTCCACGCTTCTATGTGGCGGCCCTTTTTTGTCTCAGTATTGGAGTTGGAATTGGGTTTAAGATGTCTCAGATCGATGATTCGGAATTCAAATCTCGCTTGCTGCTGATTCATTACACTCTGAATATTCTCGGTTGGGTCGGAGTCACAATCGCCGGCACTTTGGTCACATTTCTGCCTACTATGCAACGAGCAAGGCTGCCGCAGAACGCAGAAAAATATGCATACAAAGCCTTCTATCTACTCTTGTCAGGAATTTTGGTAGTTGTTATAGCACTAACTTTTTCCAGTAAAGTGATTGTTGCCGTGGGTTTATTGACCTATTGCTTAGGATGGATATTTTTGATTACACCGCATGTCAGTTCCCTGCGAAGTAATAAGGCAAAGTCGTTTTCAGTGAAGTCTGCAATTGCAGTATTTTTCTGGTTATTTGCCTCACTTTTGGCTTCAATTTACCAACTGATTCAAAGCTCATCATGGTCAACATTTATGGAAAATATAGAACACTTCTCATTTTTTCTAGGGATCGGATTTGCTTTACAAATGGGTCTGGCCGCCCTTCATTATCTTGTGCCCACCATGTTCGGTGGCGGTCCAAATAATGTGCGTGAGCTGATCCTGATAGGCAGTAAATTTACTAATACACGTTTATTCACGCTAAATCTTGGCACACTTATGATTGGATTCTCGCACTACAAAGTTCTATTTATTTCCGGTTCTGCTCTTCTCCTCATGACCTTGTTACTAAATATTTTCATTTTGTCGCACTTAATACGCAAAGGAGTGCTCTCTAACTAAAACAATTGCGTGCCTACTCGTGCCCTGTAGCCAAGAGCTAAAAAACTAACCCAACAACACACATCATCATACAAATCTTCTTTGGTTATTTTGTTCATATCTGCCGAGAGCCCCACAGATGCCCGCCCGATGTCACAATCTGTTCAAGGAAATCTGGCACCCCGGGAATATGCAAGGAAATCAATTAAATTGACGGTGTCTCCTAATTATAATCACAGACTATTCACAAACTTTGATCGGCGCTGCTGTCGGTTTAGTTGATAGGTTTATGTAGTTTCATGCAACAAGTAATTCTTTGTCAACGACTTCGCGTGCCATTTCATATTCAACAAGTGTCATCTTGCCTAAACTGCACTTGCGTCTTCGTCGGTGGTATATCCCTTCAATCCAATGCACTATTGCGATTTGCAGTTCATCCTTAGACTCCCATTTTTTAGAATCTAGTACATTATTTTGCTTCAAGCGAATGAAATGACTCCATTCGAGCGTTATCACCCGGTGCGCCAACTCTTCCCATAGAGCCACGAAGACCATTGTTCTTTAGCATACGAACAAAAGCATTTGAGCGGGACTGCCCGAGTTCAATCGGTCGTCGCAACACCTTGAGATAAAGGTGGTTAGCGATGGGTATTGGAAAGCGTCAGCAAGAGGTCTGGGCGATGCTCGGGAAGATGACACCAGTTGAAAATGAAATGGCACATGAAGTCGTTGACAAGGAACTACTTGTTGCGTGAAACTGCATACACCTGTCAACTAAACCGAGAGCAGCGCCTAATTTCGAAATTCGTAAACTAGTAGTGAAAGAGAGTCTGTAAGCATGGAATTCAAGACAATTATTGAGCCCTTCAAAATTCATTCAGTTGCGCCACTTACCATGACTACAGAAGTTCAAAGAGAGCAATACATAAAGGCCGCCGGTTTTAATCTTTTCTCTTTACGTTCAGATGATGTTCTGGTCGACTTGTTGACTGATTCAGGGACTGGGGCGATGAGTCGCAATCAATGGGCTGCAATCCAGCATGGGGACGAATCTTATGCTGGCTCTCCTTCATGGATTATTTTTGAAGCAGCTGTCAAGAGCCTCTTTCCTTATGAGCATGTGATTCCAACTCATCAAGGGCGCGCAGCGGAAAAGATTTTATTTACCGCAATCGGTGGCCCTGGCAAGGTCATACCGAGTAACACTCACTTTGATACGACTCGAGCCAACATTGAGTATTCAAAGGCGGAGGCTGTAGATCTCGCCATACCCGAGAGTCGGGATCCTTCGAGTCTGCACCCTTTTAAGGGAAATATGGATGTGAAGGCACTCGAGAAATTTATCATTGAGACGGGTGTTGGAAGAATTCCGGCTGTCATGATGACTATTACAAATAACTCCAGCGGCGGCCAGCCCGTCTCACTTGAAAATATGAAAGAAGTGAGCACCATTTGCAAGAAATTTGGAATTCCATTCTATTTAGATGCCTGCCGATTCGCAGAGAACGCATGGTTTATAAGAGAGCGTGAAGCAGGTCAGTCGGAGAGAGATGTCATCGACATTGTTCGTGAAATTGGATCTTTGGCAGATGGTATGACAATGAGCGCCAAGAAAGACCCATTAGGAAACATCGGAGGTTGGTTAGCTCTCAACGATGAAGTTTTAGCATCTGAATGTAGAAACCTTTTGATCTTAACCGAAGGCTTTCCCACTTATGGTGGTTTGGCTGGACGTGATTTGGAAGCGCTCGCCGTTGGGCTCACTGAAGTTGTGTCGCATGAGTACCTTAAGTATCGAATCCGATCTACCGCTTATCTTGGAAATGCCCTCGCAGAGATGGGAATTCCCGTGGTCCAACCGATTGGCGGGCACGCGGTGTATATCGATGCAATGGCGTTTTTGCCCCATATTCCAGCGCTGGAATATCCGGGTCAGTCGCTAGCGATTGAGTTATACAAAGTTGGAGGAGTGCGTGGCTGCGAGATAGGTAGCGTCATGTTTGGGCGAAAGCCCGATGGCAGCGAAGTTCCGGCCGCGATGGAGCTGGTTCGCCTTGCCATTCCTCGCCGCACCTACACGCAAAGTCATATTGACTATGTCATCGAAGTTTGCGCCGAAGTAGCAAACCGAGCAACGAGTTTTCGAGGGTATAAGATTGTAAAAGAGCCTGCTTCGTTGCGACATTTCACCGCTCAATTCGAGCCTCTCCAATAGAATTGAAGGTTGTACTTTTCGTATACATCCTTAGTCACGTAATGCATTTGCTCTATGTGAAGATAAATGCTCTGAATTGAACGATGGATACAAACCTGATACGCAAGCATAGCTCAGGATTATCCGAAGAAAAAAGGTAACTGAATGGGCCTGTAGGACTTCGCCTGACCGTTGACACATTGTCTTCGGTCTTGGTTTCAACCGGTCATTGCAACACCTGAGCAAATCTTTCTAAGGGTGTCATCCAACTCAGTGTTTGTCTAGGGCGGTTGTTGAGTTCTTCGGCAATGGCGTCAAATTCTTCAGCAGTATGGAATTCATAGCTCAGTGCCTTTGGGAAGATATTGGCGAGATTCTTTCGCAACATGAAATTGCTCCATCAAGAACTTATTGGACAAATTACTTGATTGATGAAGAAACGAAAATGTCAAGAAAACCAAAGTGAAAAGAGGGACTGACCTGTCAACTAAACCGACAGCAGCGCCTTTAGATGCGTCGCCTTCAAAGGTGTAGTGCGAGACACTCACTTGCAAAAGCTTGTGAAACCGACCCAGAAAGTTTAACTGGCCCTGCGACCGAACGAATTCGAGTGCAGGCCCGATAGCTGCGTAGCTAAACTCAGTAGCGCCACTATTGCTATGCAGCCTTACAACAACGGACTCAACAAGATTCCAAACCTGCGCAAGAAGTTCTTCCAGTTAAGCGCCATTGATAATTGCACCCGGCTTCGAGTGCTGCACCTCTATCCCGATCGATAAGAGACTACGACAGACTATTCCTTAGCGTGCGACGGACTCGAAGATCATGCATGGCTGCCCAGATGATCATGGCCGCAAAGAACACACCCATAACGCCAGAAACGATCAGGACACCGCGAGGAGATGTCACTGGGTTTGCCGCGAAAGTCTCCCCGAGCCCCGCGACAGTGGTGAGCAACGCAATGACAAGGGCCAAAGCAACGCCCGCGACACCGACAAAGTTTTTGCGAGTTGCGAGCACACCCACCACGACTATAGCGAAGATGAAAAGTATTGGCGCAGAAAGGGCCGTTCCTTTCTGGAACCATTGAGCGATGCCCTGAGGCGACGAACCGTCCGTATCAAACTGCGCTGGCCAATCTGCGACCGAAGCCACCAGTGTCATCGCTACCTGCCAGATAGCAATCCCCCACATCAACTTCGGAACCCGAAATTCGTTCATGGCGGTCTCCTTTTTTCAGAGTGCGTTGCACTTAAGGCTCAAATTCTTGGGACAAAATATACAGCGACTCAGAAATTTCGAATAGTGGATTTGAAAGCTTATCTTTTGCGGATAGTGGTTGGTGTTCGCGAGTGCAAATGTACAAATGTGCACTTAACATGTCAACACTTCACAGTGAGGAGCTGAGGGTGTTCGGTTCCACGACATATGTCTCTCCTACTTGTTTAATCTGGGATCTCTGAGAACCCCCGTCCTAATTCCAACTCCCAAGTTATAGTCTTAAGTGTTTTACTTGATGGCCTTACTCCTACGCAGGCAGCGCGCCGCTTTGGAATGAGCCGGCGCCAAATTGACAAACTTCATCAGCAAATTGAATACCAACGCAGTCGCCTTGATAACTTAACCCAAATCCACCATCTGAGTATTAGTGTCGCAGGTTGCGGGGGCTGACTCCAGGACGCCGGTGGTGGATTTGGCGTATAACGAAGAGGCCAGGCTGTTGGTCTCAGTGCGGGTTATGGGAGGTGGCGATTCGGCGACACGAAGCCGCACTCGTATGCAGCAATTACCGCCTGAACACGATCGCGTAGATCCAGTTTGGCGAGGATGTGGGAGACGTGGGTCTTCACAGTTGCCTCGGACAAGAACAGCGTGATGGCGATCTCAGCGTTGGAAAATCCAGTCGCCAATAGTCGAAGGACATCGAGCTCGCGTTCTGTGAGAGCCGATAGGAGTGCTGGCGTTCCTTGGGCGGTCGGTGGCTGGTGAACATAGTGCTCAACTAGGCGCTTGGTGACGGAAGGGGCGAAGAGACTCTCTCCTGCAGCGGCCAGACGGACACCTTCAATGATTGTCGATGGGGGTGCCGACTTGAGCAGGAAGCCGCTGGCCCCGGCGCGCAACGCCTCGAAAACATTTTCATCTTGATCAAAGGTGGTCAATATGACAACCCTTGATGCACTGCCACTGTTGGTGATGCGCCGAGTCGCTTGGATTCCGTCGATTCCCGCCATCCGCACATCCATAAGTACGACATCGGGTCGCAACTCTTC
>JAYVQU010000012.1:0-2735 GCA_043776875.1 Actinomycetes bacterium | reverse complement strand
ATCGTAAGGTATAATTTCACAGCACGGATCGTTGGCTCAGCGGTAGAGCACCACATTGACATTGTGGGGGTCACTGGTTCGATCCCAGTACGGTCCACTTTAATGAGATGACTCTAAAGCCAGTATAAATCAATGGTTTTAGACGATTTTAAGGCTTTTTCAAACACTTAGAAAAACACCTCGGGCGGGATATGGGCGGGATGAGATTTACTCACCTCGCATTAACTGAGAGGCTAAAAAATGCTTGAAAAAACTGACCCTAACTATTGTGAGTTTTGCGAAAACTATTGCTTCGATTGCGATCCTGCTAACTTCATTGCAGTTGCCTGTACCGTAGAAATTCCCAATTTCTTTCAGGTTTTAAGATTCCCAACTTTTACAGCTATATTCATTGGTTCAAAATTGAATTACGGCGAAATAGTTTTAGAGTGCGACAAAGCTGGAATTCTCGAAAATCCTTTTGAAGCGAAAGAAATAGACCGATACCTGGCAACCAACAACTTGTTAACCCCTGTAAATTAGAAAAAATGGCCACTTATCGATGGGGTTCGATAAGTGGCCATTTAAACTAAGCAATTTGCGCCATTACAAGCTACCAGCAGTAGTGATGTAATCGCCACCCCTATTGAGTCGAACCAACGTATCTTGCACGCCTAGCCCAAATTTGTTTTCATCCACTTCGACCTTGACTATGACAGTTTGAGGGCGAGTGCGATCATCATAATTACGATCGCGGTTTTGGTTTGAGTTACCAGTAGCGGCCGCTGATATTGATGCCAAATAGTCATCATAATTACGGTCGCGGTGATTTTGGTTAGGGTTAAATGTCACTCCTGGGATTGCGGATGGTGGAATTACCACTGGCGGGATTACGACTGGTGGGATTACAACTTTGGGTGGCATCACAAGACTTGGTGGGATTACAACTTTAGGAATTCCAGAACCAGTTCCAGTGCCAGTTCCAGTGCCAGTGCCACCGACAACTGCACCGGAGCCAGCCTTTAATGCCTCAAGGTATTTTCTGTACGCAGCTGTAGCAAGATCCCATGAAGCTGCAAAGGCAGCGCCGAAATCTTTATTAAGAGTCAGTGAATCAAGACCCATCACCTCGGTAATGTAATTCTTAACAAAGTAGGCAGAGACACCCCACTTTTGTGCCAGCATGTCGATCTCAGTGGAAGTGATCTTGTTATCTTTCATCACTGCCATGATGTCTACATATCGTTGTGCGGCTACATTGCCACGCATTTGCGCCTCTAGCGCGTCAAGGATTGATTGCGCCACCAATGAGATTCCGAGCTGTTGTTGCTTGATCAGGTTCAAGCGCACAGCCTCTAACTCGATTGGATCAGTGTTTGAAAGATTCTTGATCCCGAAATTATCTAGTCCGGCTTTTTTAATTGTCGCACGCATTTCGGCTAACTTTGCTTCAGCGGCGGTCAGATTTGTAACACCAGTAATTGTTTCTGTAACAACTTTGGAACTTGCCTTTTGCTTCTTTATGTAATCTGCCATAATTGTAGATATATCAAGCATTGTGTAAGAAGTCTTCTTGGCAACCGTATCTACTCCACTAAATGCACGCTTCGTTGCCAATGCAGTAACGCCAATAACCGCCAATGCCGTAGCCGCTGTAGCGATGCTTACACCACCTGTAGCAAAGGCGGTGGCGATGGCGGTGGTCATGGCAAAGGCGCGAAGGGCAACTAGCGCCTTACCGATAGCTGTAAGGGCAATAATAAATGCTGCAACTTTAGGTGCCACAAACATTGTTGACAAAATACCGGCGGTAATTATTAAATTTGCTTTGTTAGAAGTCATCCACTTAGTAAATGCCACGCCAGCCTTACCGACTTTGATTAAAACATTAACGGTATTTTGTAGACCTTTTGCAAGTTGATCTTTGTTTATATCAACCCACTTTTGAATCGCTGGCAAAACATTATTGACGAGGTACTCTGCAAACTTTTGCACAACTGGCAAGAGTGCATAACCTAACGATTCAAGAATTTCATCGTAGGCAACCTTCATACGATTTAGGCGACCAGCGAGTGTGTCAGCGGCAGTGGCAGCAGCCCCGGCGGTGGCAGCGGCCAACTCTTTAGTAATGCCAATGAAATCTTTTGACTTGACTAAATTCTCCGATAGCGGAACACCTAATCGGCGCAGGGCGGTGAAGTTACCGCCATATGCCTTTGCCAGGGCAAGTGAAACCGCGCCTAAATCCTTAGATTTGCTAGCTGCAATATCTAGGGCAAGTGATTGCAGACCTTGGGCCTTTGCCACATCGCCAGTGGCCATTGCCAAGGCCGCAAGGCTTGGACGAAGTTGCTCATCGGTGACGCCGGTTGCTAACTGTGTTTTGAGGATGTATGCCTCGACGCTTGCAAGCACCGCTTTATTTGCACCGACGGTGTTGTAGAGCGAGTTGGCAAGAAGGGCTTGAGATTTCTGGTCATTGATCGCGGCTTTAACGGCGTCAGTGCCGATCTTTATGGCAAAGGCCGCCGATGCGGCGGCTGCAACTGTGAAGGCTTTGGAGACTTTGGCTCCCATTTTGTCAAAGTCGGCACCAAGTTTTTTGATGTCCTTTTGGGCTGCTTTAGAGCCTTTGTCTGAATACTGGGAGATTATTCTTGCAATTACTGCGCCTTGTGTCATTTAAAACTCCATTTGCAAATTACCCCATTGCGAAATCCTATCATCGGCGGGCGATATTTTCCGATGGTAAAAAA
>JAYVQU010000011.1:0-2801 GCA_043776875.1 Actinomycetes bacterium | reverse complement strand
ATCCGAAACAGTAATTGTGATTGTAGATGTTCCAAATTGATTGGCTGCCGGTGTGATGGTGGCCGTGCAGCTAGGTGCCGTTCCACTCCACGCAACGTTGGCATTGGGAATAAGCGTGGTGTTACTTGAACTCATCGAAAGTGAGGCGGCACAAGTTAGAGTTGAATCGACATCGTTAATGGTAATGGCCACAGCCTTTGCTACATCCTCGTTGGTGGATTGCGCGCCGATGACTCCAATGGTTGGAGCATCGTTAACTGCCGTTGTCGTTACTTGAACTTGCACTGCGCTTGTTGATGCCGTTGAGCCATCGTAAGCCTTAACGGTAAAGGCATTTAGCGTTCCATTGGCATTGGCAGCTGGGGTCCACACAACGGTATCGCCAGCAGAAATTAGCGTGGTGCCAGCAGTTACAGCAACTGCAGCCTTTGTAAGTGTTCCGGTTGAAACGGCCTCAACTCGAAATGAAATGGTGTCGCCATCAAAATCTGCCGCATTCGAGGCAGCAAAAAGAGTGGCGTAGGTGATGCTAAAAGTCGTGTCCTCGGTTGCCGTAGCCAGCGTTGAAATTGTTGTAAGTGTGGGGGAGTTATTTGCAATAGTAACCGTGATGGTTGCGGAGTTTGAATCGACTTTTCCATCGTTTGCTTTAAAGGTGAAAGTATCGGTGCCAGTAACGCCAGCATTTGGGGTGTAGGTGAATGCGCCCGTGGCTGAATTTGTTACGACAGCCGTTCCCAAAGTTCCTTGAGCTACGATTGAATAAACGAGTGTATCTTTTGGGTTTGGATCACCGGCATTTAAAGTGGCACTAGCGGCGATGTTTTTAGTGGTGCTAAGGGTGCCATCAATGGCCTGCGGTATTTCGTTGGCTTGAAATTCAAAAAAGCCTGGGCGATAGTTTTCATCAATTTCAGAGCTAGTGCGTTTGCCAACAAGGGGGTTTGTGCAAGAGCTAAGCACAAACCCTAGGGCTAGGTATTTGAATAAACGATCCACAATACCAAGGTAGCAAGTGGTGTTGGTCTTTAGGGTTAAGCTTTGGTTAAGAAATTTCATTTTGCTGGCTTTCCAAAAGCAAATGAGAAGTTTAGTGAGGCTCCCAGATCAGAGCGTTCTTGTTTTACGTAGTTTGAGGCATAGGAGCTTTGCCCGTAGAAAAGATCCATACCAAAGATTGTGCTTTTAAATTCGTGTTCGGTATAAAGAGCCCCTTGGTAGGCATAACCAAATTTGGTGTTGAAGTCGTTCCCGGTAGTTGGGAGTAGTGCCCTGGTGTGGGCCCTTAGTCCCAACCCGAGTGGATTGGTGGGCATAATGGCGTATTTACTTGATAGCTCAAATTCGGGGATTGATCGTTTTTCAAAACTAAGAATTGAAGCTGATTTTGAGAGTGAGAAGATTTCTTGTTTGGAGAAGATTCCAACCCCGGTAGAGAGGTTTTTCATGGACCATTCAAGTCCAGCGCCAAGGCTTGAGTAATTTTGAGTAGCGCCACTTAGAGTTCGATCAGAGCCCGAAAGCATAGAGATATGATCAAGATCAAAGTGAAGAAAAGATTTAAGGTGCTCATTCCAAACAAAGAACCAACGAGCAGCTATGCCATAGCTTAGATCACTAAAGATTAGAGCATGTGAGTTGCTTGAAATATCAGTGCCATCAAGTTTGGTGTAAAAGCCGCGAGGCGAAACAGTGAGATACGAGTAGCGATCGCTGTAGTAATCAGCAAGCGAGGCCGGAGCACGACGCTCGCCCATGTCGAGTGAGCCTAGCAGTTGAGAGGTTGGCGAGGGATGCGGCGCAAGAGTAATTTTTTGACCTGGAACAAGGGAGTGTGGGTCTTTGATTTGCGGATTGATCAGCAAAAGTTGGGAAAGTGCTCCATCGTTTCCATAGAGGGTATAGGGAGCATGAGGAATTTCGCGTTCAGCGATTTGAGAAAGCGTGTCGTGTGGTTGCACCACGTAGCTGTGCGCATGGCTTGCCGCTGACAGCAGCCAGGCACACGCGGGCATGAAGCAAAAAATAACACGATTCATCAAGCTTCGTGTCGGAATTTTGACGCCGATAATTAAGTGAAATCTTAAAACTTAACGAGAACTTAATGAGGTTAATTCCTATTGCGTGCGAAACACAAAAAACCTGGCGTGGTAAAAACGATAGCACTTAGCAGCAAGCATTTAATGAATTTCATTTCCCGATCCCCCCAATGTCCAATTGAGGTGCTCATACCGACGTTGGGATAAAGGATCAAGAACCTGGCGACTTAACAAATCGCGAAAGGCGACAAGATCTGCATTTGAAAAAACATCATCGCTGTGACGCAGCAGCATGGGCTTGTTATTTAAATGACAATGAATGCAAAGCTCCGGGTTAGCTTCTGAAATGGCCATAAACCCCGAAGCCCGATTTAAGCGCAGCGAATAAAAATTATATTCTTGGGGATCAGTCGTGTCTCTTTCCATCATTTCCACGGCCTCGTTTGGAAGTCCTTCATCTTCAAGGCCAGATAAGCCTCCATTAAAACTCATGATTAGGTTTTTATTGCCGTCATAAGAAATAATTCTTGGCCTTTGAATTGATGCCGGTTGAATTTTAATGGCATTTTTTAGGGCAACAAAATTTTTAAAATAAATTTCTGGTATTTTTTTTGACGATAAAAAATCGTCAACCGAGCGCGGAGCCTCAAGATTTACAATTTCTTTAACGCTATCAATACCAAAAGACCAAGCTGGCAGCGAAAACAGCGCTAATACAAAATAAAAAATGAGTAGCGATGAGCACTTCTTAAAATTCATCAC
>JAYVQU010000010.1:0-11183 GCA_043776875.1 Actinomycetes bacterium | reverse complement strand
GGGTGGCGGATCTGTCCCGCGAGTCGCTCTTGAACGTAATGCTGCAGTGATTCATTAGTCACCATCTTGGCGACTTTTGGACGCTGGGCGAAGAGTTCGGCTTTCCACTGAGCCACCGACGCCCGATAGTCAATTCCACCACCTCGAGTGGCGGCGTTGCGACGCAGCTCGCGCGAGATGGTCGAAGGGCTGCGATCCAGATGACGGGCGATATCGCGCACGCCTTTGCCCTGAACTCGCAAAAGGGCTATCTCCTCTCGTTCATGAAAGGAGAGGTAGCGTCCCGAGATCGGCGTCAAGTCAAGTGCTGGCATGCCACCACTTTGTCGGAACCAACGTGATCCGAGCACCGGACCTGCCCCAACGGCGACCGCCGCCGCTTCGCCGGTAAGCCCCTTAGCAATCTCGAGCCAGAAGAGCTTTTGAATTTCTCTTCTATGCGACGGCGCTCCCGGTGACTTCAACGCCGCGCGTCCAGAAAATCCCTTGACCCATTCCGATGGCCTTCCCATAAACGCCTCCTAGTTGGAGGTGTTGCAACGACCGATTGAATTCACCTTATGTTCAATGAACCAATTTATAGACGGAATTTATATAAAGATCAGGAATCAATTTGTGAAATCTTAGGATATTTGAATCACGAAGTAGAGAAATTACTTCGGAACTTGTCCAGAGTTCCAAATTTGCTGGATAACAAAATTGCAAAGATCAAAGGTGAGTGCGAAATCTCCTTTTAAGTAATAGGAATAGTCTGAAATTCCATAATTTCTACTGTGGCTTGGGCCGGGATCGAACCGGCGACCTAACGATTTTCAGTCGTTCGCTCGTACCAACTGAGCTACCAAGCCAACAAAGATTTCGCTAGCAGTTGCCCGCTAGTACGCACGGCACACAAATAAATTTGCATACAACACCAAAACCTTTGCGACCCGGACGGGACTTGAACCCGCGACCTCCGCCGTGACAGGGCGGCGCGCTAACCAACTGCGCTACCGGGCCTTAAGAATTGATACTTCAACATAAGTGGCTCTTATGTCACCGCTAAGGCTTTTCAACTACGTGCCTTTACTACTGGTGAAACTTTTACAACTACTCCTTCTTTTAAATCTAGCACTGCGGTACTGCGTGCCCCCAACGGGATTCGAACCCGTGTTACCGCCGTGAAAGGGCGATGTCCTAGGCCCCTAGACGATGGGGACGTACGAGGCTGGGCAATCGTACCCGCGAATATGTGTGCCACCAAACCCGCATAATGAGCGCAATAAAACCGCAAAAAGAAGCGGGTTACTAGCCGGACCAGTAACCCGCTTCAAATTGCTTAATTTATGAATAACTTAAAGAACTTACAGGCTCCAGCGAACGGTGACTGAAACGGTGACCTTTTGCTCGCCTAAGTCGATCTGGGTTGCTGAATCCTCCGCCTTGGAAGTAACGCCAAAGATTGGATAAATTGAAGGAGATGAATCTTCATTCAAGTACACAACTTTGCCAAGTTTTACACCAAGTAACCTTGCATAGGAAAGCGCTTTTACCTTCGCACGCTTGACTGCGTATTCGCGAGCAATATCAATTGCCTTGTCATTATCAAGGATGAATGGTGAAGCTCCATTGATCTGAACATTATCGCCACCGGCGCTAACGATTGCATCAACTACCGCACCAGCTGTTGTAGCTGTTCGGACTGTGATTGAAAATGATTGTGTTGCGCGATATCCACTGAGTACTGGTGTTCCATTTGTTGGATATGAATACTCTGGATATACCGAAATTGATTGTGTTGCGACATCTCTTGTCGCAACCTTGTTAGCGGTTAACGCTTTGCGAATCCCGGTTGAAGTTGTGCCGGCGGTTGCTAAAGCTGACTTGCTTGAACTTCCAAGAACCGAAACCGTTGCAGTTACTCGAACCGCATCTGGTACCACAGTTGCGGTACCGGTAGCACTGACTGTGATGTAACGGGTGACTTGGGCTGCGTTTGCTGGCATTGATAGACCGACTCCACCTAGGAGGGCGATTAAGAGTGATCCAACTGTGATTCTTCGAATTGATGTAGGTTTCATGCACTAATTATCTCCTATTATCTGGGTTAGCCGTTAATTAATCCTGAGAATAATGCGAGAATTATCCCTATGAGTCAGTCGCAATTTGTTTCCAAGTGCACTGTTGACGCTCTTGCAACGGCCGCGAATACTCTAAAAGCCGGCAATTTAGTGGCCTTTCCAACTGAAACTGTTTATGGACTCGGCGCAGATGCAACAAGTAAAGCAGCGGTAGCAAGAATTTATCAAGCAAAAGGTCGCCCCGCAGATCATCCATTAATAGTGCACCTTCATTCGATGCAGGCGATGGGTGATTGGGTCGCTGATACTCCTACTTATGCAATCTTATTGGCGCGTGAATTTTGGCCAGGGCCAATGACTTTAATTTTGCAGCGCTCGCAACTTGCAAAGGATTTCATCACGGGTGGCCAAGACACAGTTGGAATTCGTGTACCAAATCATGTTGTCGCATTGGCACTTTTAGCGGCGTTCCACGAAGCCGGTGGCCGGGGGATTGCAGCCCCAAGTGCAAATCGCTTCGGACATGTTTCGCCAACAACGGCGCAAGCGGTGTGCGCTGAGTTAGGCCAGTACCTAAATCCCGAAGATCAAATCCTTGATGGCGGCCCATGTGTAGTTGGAGTTGAGTCAACCATCATTGATTGCACTGGTGATCTGCCAAAGATTTTGCGACCCGGAGCGATTACAGCCGAAATGATCACCGAAAGTACTGGCCTTGAAGTATTAGATGCCATTGGCACGACAATTCGTGTCAGTGGTTCACTCGAACGCCACTATTCGCCAAATGCACAAGTTATTCTCGATCAATCCCCAATGCCCGGCCAAGGATTTATCGCACTAGCCGAGATCCCAACCCCACCCGATGTCATCCGTCTAGCTGCGCCAAAAAATGCAACAGAGTTTGCCCGCGAGTTATATGCAGCACTTCGAGCTGCTGATGAAAAAGGTTTAACCACAGTTGTTGTCGCTCAACCATCTGGAAATGGAATATCTATCGCAATCCGCGATCGCTTAATTCGTTCAGCAAAAAACCCGAGGTACTAACGCTAGTTAGCACCTCGGGTTTTTGTGAATTTTTAAATTAGCCAGTGGATCGAATCGTCAAGTCAGTAATACGTCCATTGACTATGACCCTAATGACAAAACTAAGGCCGGCTTTGTCAAAAGTAAATGCCGGAATAACTAAACGACCCCCGGAATTCACAAGAGCTGCACCTAGTAAAACCACAGCGCCCGATTTACTAATAATAGAAATCGATCCACGATCACCAGATCTGAATCCAGTGACGGAAATACGTGTTGGCACATCGGTAGGAATTTGAATTTCACTGTTTTTTGATCTACTCACTGTCGCAACTGGAGCCTTTTCATCGGCACCAATACCGCCAATAATCAAATTAGCTCTCAGCCTAACTGGACTTTGCACACTTGCATCGGAGAGAACTGTTGTTTTTCTGTCATCCAATAGTACGTTAACGGCCCACTTTGGGGTTCCAATTATAATTGGTATCTTGTCCGAAGTTGCTTTAGGGACAACTACCGTCTTTGCAGGATCTTTTGGAGGAAGTGGCTTCGCTAAGGGCTTACCTACTACCAAGACTTCAACCGAAGGTGGGTAATCGGCCGCTGTCGAAGATGGAATAAACAAATTAGGGATCGCAAAGCCGATTATCGCGACTTTTAAAAATAAATTTCTCATTATCGAACCCTATCTCATAGCTTCATTTGGAAACTGAAAAAGTATGGCAGAAAAAGGATTTATCGCACTAGCAGATATCCTAACCCTGCTTGATGTCATCCGTTTAACTGCGCCAGAAATGCAACAGAGCTTGCAAGCTAGTTAGCACCTCGGGGTTTTTTGTGAATTTTTAAATTAACCAGTGGATCGAATCGTCAAAATAGTTGTTTTTCCATTAATTAAGATCTTGATGGTATAACTAATTCCACCTTTTCCAAAAGTAAGCGCAGGAATATTTACACGGCCTGAGGCAGAGACAACAACTCTTCCTAAATTGATCGACTTGCCTTGTGAATCAACAAAGGAAACTGTTCCGCTAGCGCCAGATTTTAATCCAGAGACGAGAATACGTGTTGGCACATCGGCAGGAATTTGAATTTCATTCTTTTTAGAACTACTAACCGAAGCCACCGGCGCCTTTTCATCGGCACCAATACCGCCAAGGGTTAAGGAGCTGGTCAGTTTAATCGGCGTTGACTCCACCGATTTATTGGAAAGAGTTCTAGTACTCAGGCGAGCTTGACCTGCACTAATTGGATCACCAACTATAATTGGCAAAGTGTCCGAAGTTGCTTTAGGGACAACTACCGTCAGTTCTGGATCTTTTGGAGGAAGTGGCTTCGCTAATGGCTTGCCTACTTCTAAAACTTCAACCGACGGTGGGTATTCGGCCGCAGTCGAGGATGGAATAAACAAATTAGGGATCACAAAACTGATTATTGCCACTTTTAAAAACAAATTTCTCATTATCGAACCCTATCTCATCGAAATATTCTGAACTCCTCCTAAGTATGACACAATTAAGAACTAAAGTATCAAGGAAGTTAGCCACGCCTAAAAACCTCCCCGCTATTGGTTTTATGGCCTAAAAAACTACTCTCAGGAAAGTTACAGAATGCCTTCAATTTCTTCATTTCGGGTGGTTTAGGCAATACTGGTGCACTAACTGGAACTGGGGTTGTGAGTTTATGGATTTACGGGATTTTTATCGGCTGATACTTCGCAACCTCCCGCTTGTACTTTCATCTACCTTACTAGGATTGATCGCCTCAGCAGCGATCACCTATTCCATGACTCCCATGTACCAAGCAAAAGTTCAACTATTTGTATCAACCCCCTCATCAGCGCTAGATGTGTCAGCTCTTGTTCAAGGCTCCAGCTTTTCCCAACAGCGGGTCAAGTCCTACGCTCAAATCGTCAACGGCCCCGAAACTCTCAAGCCAGTAATTTTGGCTCTAAAATTAAAAGATTCTTACGAACAACTTTCAAAGCGAGTTTCGGCCACCGCCCCGTTGGACACGGTTTTGATATCAATAACGGTGACAGATAAAAACCCGTATCTGGCAGCTCGAATAGCAAATGCAATTGGGCAACAGTTCTCCATAACAGCAAACGGTCTTGAAGCCTCACAAAGCGAAAGCGCAGCAGCGATCAAGGTTTCCTTGGTTAAGACCGCTTCGCTTCCAGGAGCCCCATCCTCCCCAAATACCGCGCTAAATCTTTTACTCGGCTTGTTACTAGGTTTTGGCCTAGGAATCAGCCTCAGTACCCTCAAGATTATTTTTGATAACACGATCAAGAATGAAGATAACTTAGATGGCACCGCCGTATTAGTAGCAATCCAATTTGATGAATCGGCACTTGTCAATCCATTGATTTCAAATATTAGTCGTTATGCGCCTAGAACCGAATCCTTTCGCCAACTGAGAACTAATCTTCAATATGTTAGGCCCGAAAGTCCGCCAAAAGTTATCGCCATTTCATCCGCGGTTCCGGGTGAAGGTAAAACTTCAACCTCCATCAACTTAGCGCTTTCAATGGCATCCTCTGGCGTAAAAACCTTCTTAATTGAGGCAGATATGCGGCGACCAAAATTTCAAGAGTATCTAAAAATCGCTGAAAAACGGCCAGGCCTAAGTGAGATTTTGAGCGGAAAAACTCAAGGTGATTTAGCTACAAGGGTTGCCCAAAACTCTTTTGCCTGGGGCGAAACTACCCTTACCGTTCTTACCAGCGGTGCCACACCTCCAAACCCAACTGAGTTACTTGATTCAGGGACCTTTAAAGAATTACTAAATTTTGCTCGCGAAAATTTTGATTTCGTAATTATTGACTGCCCGCCTACATTGCTCGTGGCGGATGCTTCGGTCATCGCCGTCAATTCAGATGGTGCGGTCATTGTTACAAAAGTTGCAAAAACTCGAATAAATCAATTCCTAGGGGCGCGTGAAAACCTTAATTCAGTTGGCGCAGTTGTACTGGGTTCGATTTTGAATATGGTTCCAAAGTCTCGTACCGAAGAGTACGGCCGCAAATACGGTTACGGTTACGGTTACGGTTACAGGAAGTACGGTTACAGGAAGTACGGTAGCTACGGGCGTTATGGAAAGTATGCATCCGAGCCTGGATACGACCCAGAGCACTCATATGCACCGCAAGATATCGCAAATAAAATAGAAAACTCAAAACAAAATTAATTTGTAGTTTTGGGAGCCATGAATGCAGAATTTAATTCTACGTAGGATTAGAAATTCGCTATTTATTGTTTTTTTTCTAACTCTCATTTCTATCTCCACCACAATTTTGTTAGCGATTGCTACCTTTAATGACCTTAAATCAATACAAGAGAAACCTCAACAAATTCAAGATGTAGATCTATCCAATTTAGAGTCAAGGGTAAAATTACTCAACACTTCAATTAACAACCCACTAGTTTTGATCCCATTTACGATAGCTGGATCTCCCAAAACCTATTTCCAGGTTAAAACTGCACTCAATAAAACTACCGACACTCTCGCTAAAACCGTGGTTGCATTGGAAAAACACAAAGCGACCAAAAATACATTCACCCAAGATGCCCAATTTTTCATACAACCCGCCAAGGCTGCAACATCGACTCTCTTCGCCCTTTCAAAAGTGCGATTTACTGGCTTCCTAAAGCCGTTAGATTCAAAGTATGCGGCTTTGCGCGAAAAATCTACTGAAACTGCAACAGCTGTTAGCTCGGCTTATCCACTTTTAGCTGTAATTCCAGAAATGGCTGGAGATAGCAAAGAACGTAACTACTTGATTGCTTTTCAAAACTCGGCCGAAGCGCGCGGCACGGGAGGATTAATTGGTGCTTATGCGGTGATGAAAGTAGATAAAGGCAAGATTACATTTTCAAAATTTGGCGCCAACACCGATTTAAAAAGTTTAGATGATGTCCCAATTAAATTGCCTCCCGAATATACTAAATTCTACAATGATGATCCCGGAATGTGGGTAAACTCAAATCTATCCCCCCACTTTCCATATGGCGCAAAAATCTGGCTCGAACTCTGGAAACTGCAGTACAACCAAAAATTAGATGGTGTATTTACCTTCGATCCTATTGCATTAAGTGATCTTCTAAAGATTACGGGTCCCGTAAGAGTGCAAGGGATTGCAATCAATGATTTGAATGTCGTTAAAATTACCTTGTCAGATTTATATGAAATATATAAAAATGATAACTATGCAAGAAAAGAATTCTTAAAAGAGCTAATTCGTGAAATGACCGTACAGTTACTAAATCCTAATCTCTCCAAAGTTGCCATTGCCAAAGCATTAATTCCTGCTATAAATGAAAACAGGATTCTTTTTTTTAGTGCAAACGAGGTTGAGCAAAAGCAAATTGAAACATCAAAGATTTCTGGTTCAATTCAAATTAAAGCGGATAATATGTATCGAATGGTTATCCAAAATATTGCTGGCAATAAGATGGACTATTACTTAAGACGAAATTTGACTTTGCGCTCCCTTGAATGTGGAAAAAAATCTGAGACTGAGGTAACTTTTTCTGTGACAAATGATGTCCAACCTGATTTGCGATTACCCTCCTACGTCGCCGGACGGTTAGACCTTAAAATGCCACAAGGTGATTCAAATAGCCATGGCGTAAGGGTAATTATTCTTGCACCTATCGGCTCTCACATTATCTCAATGCGAGATCTCGCTACCAGCGCTAAATTCGGCTATTTAGTTCGAGAACGCAAACACCCAGGAATAGCGGTAGATCTGGATTTAAGGGCGAAAGAAACAAAAAGTTTTCAAATTGTATTTGGTGGGGGAGTCGGAAGACTTGAAACGCACATTCAACCGCTAGTGATTGAACAAGAAACAAGGATCTTCGACAAATGTCGCTAACGTTAGAAACACCTAAGATTTTTGTGATTTGTAAATATAATCAAGCAAGATCAATAATAGCCGCCGCAGCAATAAGAAGATTCTTCCCTGAGTGTCAAGTTATCTCTGGTGGCATTTTTGCAAAAACAGGGTCGGCAATCCCGATGTCTATACTGGGCATAATAGAGGAGTGGGATCTTCCAGAGATTGACCATGCATCTAGAAATATTACAGATTTACCACCAATGAGTGCAAAAGACTTTGTCCTTTGTGCTGATCAAGAAGTAGCAGATTACTTTCGAAAACATTTTTTGAAAATTGCAGTTGAGACCCGAGTTTCAGTACTAAAAGATTTTGCCTTTGATCCAAAGGAAATTCCGAGTGACCCCGTCGACATGTCGCAAGATGCTACAAAGCTTCAACTTGCTCGAGCCGTCCTGCTTGCAACTAGGGCAGTTTCGCAACATTTTGGATTATCAGATTTAAATTTAAATTATCAAAGTGACTTAAATGTCCTGAAGTCATTGTTAAATAAATCTAATATTTTAAAAGCAAATAAACCAATTTTAATAATTGATACAATGTACTCAATTCCAGATTCTAAAAAATGGGCGCCATACTCTGAACTAGTTTGTGAGTTTGATTTAAGGAATCTAGATTTAGAGATACCAGAGAATAAATTGATATTAGTAAATCGCTTTGAAAGTGACCGAGTCAGCAAGATTTGTCTTTCAACTAATTACCAAAAATGGCTTCAGGATCTCTCAAAAAAATATGAGATACATTTATTTGCCGGCATCAAATCAGATTTGGTCGGCGCCAGAGATTTTGAGTCAGTCATTGCTTTGGTTCATAGCTAATTTCCGGGAAAGGCAACTGCAAAACACCAAATCTTCCTGAAGAGCAAATTAAGGGCTTTTGCGCTATTTCAATCTATCTTTTACCGACTGTCTAGGAATCAACTATGGTTATGTATGACCTTTAAGTTTAAAATCGATACAATAATGAGGTCTAAGAGTAAATTCGGGATTTAGTTACCTTTTCAGAGAAGGAATTTTGTGCCACATAGATCATTCTCCAAAGTAGCCCCCATTAGACTTCGTCAAATTATCAAAGGTGATGTGATTTCCATATTACTCGGGATATTGACTGTTCTTGCTCTGAGACCAAGCGGTTTCGAAGGCCCTACTGGAATGACGCTAACACTCTTAATCCCGGTGACTTGGATTTATTTTCTTCAATCTTCAAGGAGTTGGAGGGTGGAAATTGTTGCTTCCAATATTAGGTATTTTCAGGCACCACTACTTGCGACCTTTAAATCAGGCGTATTTGTTTCTAGTTTCGCCTACATTGTTAAAGAACCATTTTCTAGATTGACATTCCTCTCAATCTACTTTTTATCAACGTTGCTTATTCTTTGCACTCGGTTTGCCCTGGAAAAATCTTATATATCAAAATTAACAAAGGGAAAGCAATTAAATGTTCTGATACTGGGCAACAATCTAGAGGTAGAAACTATCAAATCCCAATTTGAGTCACCTTTTGAAATCAAATTTTATCAATTTAATGTATCAAATATATCGCAAATTGGACCGAGTGAACTAATCGAATCTATATGTAAAATAATACAAAGCAAAGATATAGCAGTTCTGGTCATGGGTGAATCCGTTATCGAGACGAAAGATTTATCTCTCTATATTCCACTAATCTTTTCTTCTTCTTCTTCTTCTTCTTCTTCTTCTTCTTTAGAGATATTTGTGCTAAGCCAAAATACTGCATTGCACAATCATTTGAAGAACATTGACAATTCTTATCTCTTACGTTACGAAACTAGTATTTTCACTGATAAAAATTATGCTAAAAGGGGCTTCGATGTGCTTTTTTCACTAGCCGCATTAGCAGCTCTGACGCCTCTACTCCTAGTGGCGGCATTTCTGGTAAAAACTACATCCAAAGGTTCAATTTTTTATTTAGATAATCGAATTGGACAATATAATAAAATTTTCACATTCCCAAAATTTCGTTCAATGTATATGGGCGCTGATAAGACTAGACAAGAGTTTCTTGGTTCACCTGACGAGAAAATGCCACAGCGATATCGCCACGATCCACGAATTACTAAATACGGAAAATTTATTCGCCGTTGGTCAATTGATGAACTCCCGCAATTCTGGTCGGTACTGAAGGGCGATATGTCAGTCGTAGGTCCAAGACCAATTTTGTCGGAAGAGTTGGTCAATGTCAGATTCGAAGACAAAATTCGATTTAATGCCAAACCAGGGCTTACGGGTCTGTGGCAAGTCAGTGGGCGAAAAATGGTTTTGTGGGAAGAGCGGATGAGGCAAGATCGAATTTATGTAGAGAATTGGTCTTTCATTAAAGATATGGTGTTAGTAGTACGGACAGTTTTCACAATAATTGGTGGTAAAGGTGCGATGTGACCTGCAATCAAAGGCGCGCTTTTTCCTCTTTGGATTTTATTTATTAGCTCTTTCTTACCTCGTTTTTACGCCCATTTATCCTGATTCATCAGCACTTTTTGGGTGGATTCAAGTTAAAGGCCTCAATGAGAGATTTTTAAATCTAATTCTCTTTATCCCTATGTATTTTTCTATTAGTTGGCTTTTTAAATTATCGTCTCGGAAAGTAATAGTGCTTTGTTTCCTTGGTAGCATAATAATTGAATTGCTTCAATTGATAATTCCCGGAAGAACTAGTGACTATATCGACGTAGTACTTAATACACTCGGACCAATAATCATTCGAAAAATAATTATTGTTTGGAAAAAGAATAATTTTTGACGAACTAAGGTTGGCGCTGCTGTCGCTTTAGTTGACTTCTATAATCTGGACAGAGTTTCCAGGAAAGGATCAACTTATGACAAAGCACTACCCCAAGGAGTTTCGAGATGACGTAGTTAGAGTTGCTCGATTGCGCCAAACCTCCATGCGTCAAGTAGCCATTGATTTCGCCCATCTCGGCTGCCACGCTTTATAAGTGGCTTGCAAAGGCCGAGATAGAGGAGGGCCTCAGAGAGGTCGCGAGTCCGAGCCCAGCTCAATTGAGTGAAAATCGCGAACTTCGTCGTCGCAATCGAGTCTTAGAACAAGAAGTGGAGATTCCGCGAAGAGCAACCGCCTACTTCGCTAAAGATCACTCCCCAAAATGATCTACCCGCGCTTTCGTGAATTGGCCGATGATGGTATTGCCATCAGGTTAACCTGTCGGGTTCTTGGAT
>JAYVQU010000009.1:0-39254 GCA_043776875.1 Actinomycetes bacterium | reverse complement strand
CGACAGCATGCAGGGGCGAACTCGGCGGGATACATTTTTGGCATAATCAAAGCCTTTCATGAAAGGCCTAATCTTGAAGTATAAGTTGGTAACCAAACTGTGGGGCAGGTCAAGAAGTCAACTAAACCGACAGCAGCGCCATTGGTATCGAGCGATTATTGTGGCATATGGCTTGGGCAAACCAGAGAACCATTTCTCATGTTGAAACGCTCCCTGAGGCATCCTTAAAAGCTTATGCAAGCAACCCCGATTGGTTCGTTGCTGAGATTCTGCACCACATTGTTGACGCAGCTGATCACTATGTAAACCGAATGAGCGGTGAGCCAGCATTGAGTCAGCCAGGTCAACCTTGCATTGCAGAGATTGAGCGGCTTGCAGCTCTGGCTAGATTAAAGGAACAAGCCGCAGTAGTTGATGCTGCTTTGTTTGAGTGCGCAGCACTTGATGATATGCAAGTAGAGTTCACGAACAATGAAAATAAAGTGGTGAAGCGCTGGCGGTCTACCATCTTGTCACAGGCATTGCATCATGCAACTGAACACCGGGCTCAAATCGCAGCTGCACTGGAAGCGAAAGGATTCTTGTCCTTAAACCTTGATGATCTGGATTTGTGGTCATTTGAGATCGAAAAAGGCTAATTTATATCCAAAGTGCAAACTAAACGGGCTTATAGGGCGACTCTTCTCCACGGCAAATCTGCGAGTAATTGCGCTAAAGACTTCAACAAGAATTGTTACTTCATCACCTTCGCCAAGGACTGCGATATCACTGAGCTCGCCACGAACTAAATATTTTCTGGAAAAGTGGTGGAGTAAATTTCGGTGCAATAACTAATTTTGTTCCAACATATTTGAGATACTGGCAGGAATTTCCAAGCGGTCTCCTTCTTTGATCTTTTTATTCTTGAAGTAACCTTTTGGAACTTCAAGGGCGAATTTGACCTTATCGCTTTTGCTTCGAACGATCTTGAGTGACTCAGCCGCGAGGCTTCGAATCTCAAGAATGCGACCAGATCTGCTTATAAAAGCAATCGACAGACTCTGATAGGTGTCCTTCATCCAGAACTCGGCGCGCTGGGGGTTATCCAGCACGAAGAGCATAAAATAGTGTGAGGAATTGGGATTGCGACCAGAAAGACCACGCTCACGGTCAGTCTGGTTAGCAGCTACTTCTGCATGAATTTTTGCATTCCCTACGCTGAGTTTTACCACTTCGTTCTCGCTGGCTGATCCCAGGGGTGCGCTGCTGAAGGAGAAGAATGTAATCAACGAAAGTATCGACGCTAAAAGAAAATATTGTGAGTTACTTCCTTTTAGATCCTTGACTAAAGATTGACACCCTGATAGGCATCCACTATGAGACTTAAGGTTAGACATTGGTTATTGATGTTACCACCTTTGGCGATGTGCCTCTGGCCTGTGAGCGCGGTAGCTCAAAACCCTCCACCCGCCCCTGCACCCACAACAAATAATCCTGGCGGCACAAATAATCCTGGCGGCACAACGATCCCTAGATCACAAGGCGGAATTCAAGTTTCTAATGATTACAAGCCACCCATAGGTGGCACTAATGATTACAAGCCACCCGTAGGTGGCACTAATGATTACAAGCCACCCGTAGGTGGTGTGGCAGCACTGCCGACAGGACCCTTAGGGGACCTTAAGGCGAATCAAGTTGCGGCTTTTACGCTGAACCAGTTGGCCTCTTTTGACCCTAATCAGATGAAACAATTACCTCCGAGCTCTCTGGCCGAATTGAAATCAAACCAAATAGCAGCCCTTTCACCTGCTGCAATGGCGGGGATGGATGCCAAACAGATTCAAGCCATGGCACCTGCTGCAATGGCGGGCATGGGGGCGCAACAGTTAAACCAACTTTCACCTGAAGCCTTCAAAGGGATGGGAACGGATCAGTTAAAGAATCTTCCATCACAGGCTTTTGCAGGGATGACCGCACAGCAGATGGGTCAATTAGCACCAACAGCGATGAAGACCCTTGATGCTAAAGATATTGGCGCGATGGCACCTGCTGCAATGGCGGGGATGGATGCCAAACAGTTGAATTCTATGTCGGTTGCACAGCTAAAGGTTTTCTCTCCAGAGCAAAAGCAGGCCCTTCGTAGTAGTGAACTAGTAGGACTGCCAGCGGCAAAATTGGAAATCCTCAAAACTCCTTAATTAAATGCCGCTCTAACTTGTTTCGGCATTATTGATTCCTATTCTGTCTTGTCTTGGTTTGGGTGTTAGATGCCCGGTGCAGGTTAAAATTGTTCGCACCTTTCTGGATTTTCTTTTTACAAGTTTTTGCATAACCTGTCGCAGATTAAGAAGCTTTTAGGGGAATCCATGGGCAAGTAGGGCAGTTTCATGAGCAGCTTCGGCCAAATCAATTGATTGATGAATGTTGCACCATGATGTGCTGAGAATCTATACAGGGTGTCGAAAAGTATGAAATACAGCTAACTAACCCACTATATTTCAACTCATGACATCATCAGAGCAGACAAATTTTTCATCGGCCACTCGATCTCTATTAATCAAAGTCCCGGAGATAACAGCGTACTTCTGGATCATTAAGGTCCTTTCAACCACCGTGGGCGAGACATTTGCCGATTTTCTCAGCACAACCCTTGGATTTGGGCTCAATGGAACCTCAGTTGTAATGTTTATCGTACTCATGATCGCCCTTGTAGTGCAGTTTAAAACCAAGAAATATACTCCCGCTGCCTATTGGTTCACTGTCGTTCTAACATCTATCACCGGAACGTTGATCACGGACAATCTAACCGATAACCTTGGAATCTCCTTGATCGCATCAAGCATCGTCTTCTCAATCTTCCTCACGATTGCATTTGTATTGTGGCAACGCAGTGAAAAGACACTTAGCATCCACTCAATTGACACCCCCCGTCGCGAAGGTTTCTATTGGGCAACAATCCTTTTAACATTTGCACTCGGAACGGCAACTGGAGATTTAGTTGCCGAGCGGCTTGCATTAGGTTATGGCTGGTCGTTTTGGTTGTTCGTAGTAATTATTTCACTGGTAGCACTTGTGATGCATTACAAGATCATTGGCACAGTCCTTGCCTTCTGGGCTGTTTACGTTCTTACTCGCCCACTTGGTGCATCTATTGGTGATTTTCTTTCTCAGGATAAGAAAGCCGGAGGACTCAGTTGGGGTACGACCACGACAAGTTTGGTTTTCTTATCAGTAATCCTGTTAGCAGTCATCTTTCTCACTTTGACAAAAAAAGATGTGATTGATAAACCAAGTTAAGTCTGAATATATCCGGCTTACAGAGCGACTCTTTTACTTCAGTTAATCTAAGGAACTTTCAGCACTGGATCAAGATTCTATGAAATTTTTAATTCTGGCAACTCAACGCTATCCACAGAAAACTGAGTTTCTCGCAATCAAAATCTGTGACTTCACCAATATTCGCAGCCGGGGCAGTGGTGTAGTGGCAGCGCATCTGATTGTCAGTCAGTTGGCATGGGTTTGATCCACCTCCAGCAGTCTCGAGGATCAGTGGCCCGAGGAGTTTGACGCCCTCAGCATGGGCCACTGATTTCGAGCACCCAATTCTTGAATTTCATGCCTTAGCTCCGGCTATTAGGGCGACTATTCCGTCTTTTCGCTCGCCGGGAAAAATATTTGGGGCAATGGCGCGCTTTTTAGCCCCAGCAGGAGTATTCTAAAAATATCGCCGGTGACGTACAGGACTTCAACTCATTAAACCTTTAGTTCTTGTTCCCACCGGCGACCTAATGCCTCAATATTTTCTTTCAATTTTGGTTTTCTTTCAATTATGTGAGCAGGTCAATGCGATTGCGCCGAAGCGGTGCGATTAACCTAGCTTTAGGTGGATAGAAAAAGGGAATCGAAGGACAGGATCCGGCTATAAGGCGGCTCTTCCACTTCGCGATCCAGATTAACTTTTCTTTGCTAACCTAATGTTTCTTGCCGTGTGTTATCCTAGAAAGGCAAAGTGACTGACAGCAAAAATGGACTCGATTTTTCGGGTCCATTTTGTTTTGGGAGCCTTTATCCACACTTCTTTAAACGATGGATTATTACCCGCCAAGTGCCAGAAGTATTGGCAGCTGGGGGAATGGTGTAGTGGCAGCACAAGTGATTGTCAGTCATTTTGCACGGGTTCGATTCCCGTTTCCTCCAGCAGTCTCGAGTATCAGTGGCCCGAGGAGTTTGACGCCCTGAGCAGGGGTCACTGATTTCGAGCATCTTATTCTTGAATTTCATGACTTAGCCCTGGCTATCGGGGTGACAATTCTGCTCAATTTCACCTATCCAGCGGCCGGCTGGTAATCTAGCCTTCCAATCGAGCTGGCGATTCTTTCGTGATTCAAACCGAAAGACCCTCGTGCTCAGTTAACAAGGAGAAACAACAATGGCACTAACACCAGAAGTAAAGAAGGAAATCATTGCTCAGTATGGTTCTTCGGTAACTGACACCGGATCACCTGAGGCTCAGGTGGCACTGCTTTCGAAGCGGATTGAACAGATCACCGAGCACTTGAAGGTTAACCCACATGATCACCACAACCGTCGTGGCCTTTTGTTGTTAGTTGGTCGTCGTCGTCGCATTCTTCAGTACCTAGCTAAAACAGATATCAGCCGTTACCGTGCAATTATCGAGAAACTCGGTATTCGCCGCTAATTAAGTAAAACAATCTGCCGCAGAGCAATGGTCCTCGGTAGTGGTTCCCGCACTCAAATAAGTTGTGCGTGAACTTCGATCGAAGATTCATTCTCTCGGTAGCCAAAGAAGCAGATAATCTTGTCATGCTTCATTCGATCACCATTCTTTATTGAATGAAAATAACAAAGGAGGACCCATGGAGGGTCAAGAGGTTCAGTCAGCCGTTGCAGTTATAGACAACGGAAAATTTGGCAAACGAGAGATTCGTTTTGAAACTGGACGCCTAGCGCGCCAGGCAGCAGGAGCTGTAGCAGTATTTCTAGATGATCAGACAATGATCTTCTCAGCTA
The DNA here is from genome assembly GCA_043776875.1 of Actinomycetes bacterium. Taxonomy (GTDB): domain Bacteria; phylum Actinomycetota; class Actinomycetes; order Nanopelagicales; family Nanopelagicaceae; genus Planktophila. Next base: position 34,244 of record JAYVQU010000009.1, on the reverse strand, counting down.
CTACCGCATCAAAGACACCGAAGGATCAATTTGATTTCTTTCCCTTGACAGTTGATGTGGAAGAAAAGATGTATGCAGTTGGTCGTATCCCAGGATCATTCTTCCGGCGTGAGGGTCGTCCATCAGAGGATGCAATTCTTACTTGTCGTTTGATCGACCGCCCGTTGCGTCCATCATTTGTTAAGGGACTTCGCAATGAGATTCAAATCGTTGTGACAGTCATGGCACTTGATCCTGATCACATGTACGACGTGATCGCAATTAATGCTGCATCAATGTCTACCCAACTTGCCGGTCTTCCATTTTCTGGCCCAATCGGTGGCGTTCGCGTTGCTTTGATTGATGGTCAGTGGGTGGCTTTCCCTAACCATTCACAAGTTGCGAACGCAGTCTTTGACATGGTTGTAGCAGGTCGCGTAAGTAAAGATGATGTTGCAATCATGATGGTTGAAGCAGAAGCTACCGCGCGCACCATTGAACTAATCAAGGGTGGGGCACCAACGCCAACCGAAGAGGTTGTTGCACAAGGACTTGATGCGGCAAAGCCATTCATCAAAATTCTTTGCAAGGCACAATCAGAGCTGGCCAAGGTTGCCGCTAAGCCAACCGCCGAATTCCCAGTATTCTTGGATTACCAGGATGATGTATTTGCAGCGGTTGAAAAAGCCGGAAAAGATGATCTGGCTAAAGCACTTTCAACATCTGGAAAACAAGAGCGCGAAAGCAAGATTAATGAAGTCAGTGCCGCTGTTAAGGCAGCTGTTAGCGCTCAATTTGAAGGACGGGAAAAGGAAGTTTCAGCCGCATTTCGTTCCTTAACTAAGCAACTGGTACGCCAACGTGTGTTGCGGGACAAGATTCGGATCGATGGTCGCGGATTACGTGACATCCGTGAACTTTCAGCTGAGGTTGAAGTAGTTCCGCGTGTACATGGTTCAGCAATTTTTGAACGGGGCGAGACCCAAATTCTTGGAATCACAACCCTTAACATGTTAAAGATGGAGCAACAGCTCGATACTTTAAACCCAGAAAATCACAAGCGTTACATGCACAACTACAACTTCCCACCATATTCAACTGGTGAAACTGGTCGAGTTGGTACTCCTAAGCGTCGCGAAATCGGCCACGGTGCACTTGCCGAACGTGCTTTGATTCCAGTTCTACCAACGCGGGAAGAGTTTCCATACGCAATTCGTCAGGTTTCCGAAGCCCTTAGCTCAAATGGTTCAACATCAATGGGTTCAGTTTGTGCATCCACGCTGGCACTTCTTAACGCTGGTGTACCGCTACGTGCGCCAGTCGCCGGAATTGCCATGGGTCTAATCTCAGATGAAGTTGATGGCAAGGTGGAGTACGTTGCCCTCACCGATATCTTGGGTGCTGAAGATGCATTTGGCGATATGGACTTTAAAGTTGCCGGTACCAGGGATTTTGTGACCGCGTTGCAGTTAGATACAAAACTTGATGGAATCCCGGCCTCAGTTCTTGCGGGCGCACTCTTGCAAGCAAAGGAAGCGCGAATTGCGATTCTTGATGTGATGGCGGAAGCGATCGATGCACCTGATGAGATGAGCCCATTTGCTCCTCGCATTATTTCGGTGAAGATCCCGGTCGATCAGATTGGTGCGGTTATCGGGCCTAAGGGCAAGATCATCAACCAGATCCAAGATGAAACTGGCGCAGATATTTCTATTGAAGATGATGGAACGATTTACATCGGTGCCACTGATGGTGCCTCGGCTGAGGCAGCACGCGCACAGATCAATGCCATCGCAAACCCACAGATGCCAGAAGTTGGCGAGCGCTACCTTGGTACCGTCGTGAAACTGGCCGCATTTGGTGCTTTCATCTCACTTATGCCAGGCAAAGATGGCTTGCTGCATGTATCGCAGATTCGCAAGATGCATGGCGGAAAGCGAATTGAAAACCTAGAAGAGGTGATGAAGGTTGGCGACAAGATTCAAGTCGAAATCGGCGAGATTGATCCAAAGGGCAAGCTCTCTTTGGTTCCAGTCTTCGAAGATGGAACAACTGGTGCTGCGCAATAAATGAGCGTTCGTCGTTGTGTTTTACCAAGCGGTCTGCGTATCGTTACTGAAGAGGTTCCTTCGGTACGCAGCGCCGCGATTGGTATCTGGGTAAATGTAGGTTCACGTGATGAGACCCCAGCGGTTGCTGGGGCTTCTCACTTTCTAGAGCATTTACTGTTTAAAGGTACAAATCGACGTAGTGCACTTGAGATTTCAGCGGCAGTTGAATCTGTTGGTGGTGAAATGAACGCTTTTACCAGCAAGGAGTACACCTGTTTTTATGCTCGCGTGATCGATACCGATTTACCAATGGCCATTGATGTTGTTTCAGATTTAATAACATCATCAGTTGTTACTGCACTTGATGTGGATGCCGAACGTAAGGTTGTACTAGAGGAAATCGCGATGCGCGATGATGACCCGAGCGATCTGGTACATGATTTATACGCTGAAACTTATTATGGAGATACCCAATTAGGTCGACCAATTCTAGGAACAATAGCTTCGATCAATAATATGTCCCGTAACTCAGTCTTTAATTATTACAAGAAAAAATACCTGCCACAGGATTTGGTGGTTGCAGTTGCTGGAAATATCAAGCATAAAAAAGTTGTTGCGATGGTTGAAGCCGCTCTTTCTCAGGATGGCTTTCTAGATGCAAAGGAAGGTGGATTCAGTGCCCCAGTTATTCGCCCAAATGCACCGATACGAAAGAGCGTTCAGAAATCAGTTGGATTAATCTCACGCCCAACTGAACAAGCGCATATGTTCTATGGCATGGAGGGTGTTGCCCGTCATGATGATCGACGGTTTGCCATGGGAATTTTGGCATCAGCGTTAGGTGGCGGTATGTCATCCCGTCTTTTCCAAGAGATTCGAGAAAAGCGCGGGCTTGCCTATTCGGTGTACGCCTTCGCGCAACAATTTGCTGGAAGTGGACAGATTGGGTTTTATGCCGGGTGTAACCCAAAGAAAGCGGTAGAAGTAATTGAAATAATTCGTGAAGTTTTGGCCGATGTAGCAGATAATGGAATGTCGCACGAGGAGATTGAACGAGCAAAGGGAGCGGTACGTGGCGCTTTGGTTTTGAGTCAAGAAGATTCCGGGTCTCGCATGAGCCGAATTGGGAAAAACGAGATTGTTTACGGTCATGTGATGGGTTTTGATGAGATTTTGCAGGCGGTCTCAAGCGTAAGCGAGACCGAAATCAAGGAAATTGCGAGCGACTTCCTTACTAAAACGCCTACGCTTGCACTTGTAGGTCCATTCAAGAGCGAATCAAAGTTTGAGAAGGTGTTGCGTAAATGATTAATGTCGCAGTCCTTGGTGCAAGTGGCCGGATGGGATCAGAGGTAGTTAAAGCTATTGAAGCCGCTGATGACCTAACCTTGGTGGCCGCACTTGATTTAGGCGATTCAATTGATCAAGTAATATCTTCGGCCGCCAGAGTTGTTGTTGATTTTACGACTCCTGATAGCGTTATGGGGAACCTAGAGTTTTTAATTAGCGCTGGCATCAATGTGGTGGTTGGTACAACTGGTTTTGATGAAGCCAAGCTTGCGACAGTAAGCGGTTGGCTAAAAGGTAATCCAAGTGTTGGTGTTTTGATTGCGCCAAATTTTGCTGTTGGCGCGGTATTGATGATGGAGTTTGCCCAAAAAGCGGCGCGCTACTTTGAATCCGCTGAAATTATCGAATTACACCATCCGGCAAAGGTGGATGCGCCTTCCGGAACTGCCGCCCGTACCGCTGAATTAATGAGCAAAGCCCGCAAAGATGCCGGTTTAGGTCAAATGCCGGATGCAACTACCTCTGCGCTGGCTGGTGCACGTGGGGCAATCGTGGGCGATGTCCCGATTCACTCAGTGCGGGCACGTGGTTTAGTTGCACACCAAGAGGTAATTTTCGGCGGATTAGGTGAAACCCTAACTATTCGCCATGACTCAATTGATCGGGCGGGATTTATGCCAGGAGTTATTCTTGGTGTGCGAAAGATTGTCAACCATCCTGGCTTAACTCATGGCCTAGATAAGTTCATGTAAGGAGTGAATTGATGTCAAAAGAGCAAATTATTTTCTACGGTGCTGATTGGTGTGGCGATTGCCGTCGTTCTAAGCGCCTACTTGAAGAACTCAATGTTGAATACACTTTGATCGATACTGAAAAAACGCAAGGCGCAGCCGACAAGGTGGTTGAAATTAATGGTGGCTTACAATCGATTCCTGTCATTGTTTTTTTAGATGGAACTCACTTAACCGAGCCATCAGATATTGATCTCAAAGCCAAGCTTCAAGCTTTAAACCTGATTTAAAACCAGTTGTAAACAGCGGCAGATGAAAGGCCGGCTGATACTACGACGACCGGGAAGGGCGCCTTTAGCAAAAGTGCAATAGTCGCTACAACCAATCCAACTAATCGTTGGTCCAGTACAAGTGTGGTTTTTGTCGTAAAACTTTGAACTGCAACTAGGGCGCTCAGTAACGCAATTGGGATCAAGATATTAGTGCGTTGAATTTTTGGGTGCGAAAGCCAACGTTCTGGGATTGAATGGCCAGCGAATTTAAGCAAGAATGCAAGCACACCTGTTCCAATAGTGGCAATCCAGAATGAACTCATCGTCGTAAACCAACCGCGATTGCAATAAATGCGGTTGCGATGATTGGTAAACCTGGCGGAAGAATTGGTGTCATAGCGATTGCAAATAGCGCCGAGCCAACCGCTAAAAGACGCTCAAAGTTGCCGGTTAATCGTGGCCAAACTAATCCTAAGAATGCGGCCGGCACCGCCGAATCCAAGCCAAAGCTCCGAATATCTCCCATTGCCTGGGCACCGAGTGCGCCGGCCAGGGTAAAGAGATTCCAAAATGCAAAGACACCGATACCTGTGAACCAAAATCCTTTTCGCATGGCCGCATGGCCGCGTTCTTCTTGGCTAAGGGCAACGCCAGTTGATTCATCAATAGTTAGCTGCGCTGCAGCTATTCGCTTTAAACCATGAACCTGTAACCGAGGAGCCATGATGACTCCGTATAAAGTATTTCGAACTCCAAGTAGGGAAGCGGTTGCAATTGCACTGATTGCACTTCCACCAGCTCCCAAGACACCGACTACTGCAAATTGGGATGCACCAGAAAATGTTAGCAGGGACAGTAGGCAGGTTTGCGCAACGGAAAATCCATTAGCGACAGAGGCGGCGCCAAATGCCACCCCATATGCGCCAACGGTGAGCGAGACACTGAGCGAATCTTGCAGAGTGGCGGATATAACTTTGGACACGCTCCTATTCTGCCGTATAAATCTAGCAGCCGATAGCGGCGCATGGATAGGGTGCGACCATGAGTGCAGAAATTATATACCGCGACGATGTCACCGTTGAGTTAGTTAAAGCAAGTGCAAGTGATGCCGATGTCATTTGGGCTGCACGAGTATCTACCGCAGGCGAAAAATCACTGGAGGAAATTGGTGAAGATCCAGCTCGTTCTGCTGGTCTAATCAGCTACCTTGCCAGAGAGCGTCATGGTTCACCTTTTGAACATACCTCAATGACCTTTTTCATTTCCGCACCTATTTTTGTGTTTCGTGAATTTATGCGACATCGGATTGCTTCCTACAACGAAGAGAGCGGTCGCTATCGTGAATTAAATCCAGTCTTCTATATTCCGGCAAAGGAGCGAAAATTGGTGCAAGTAGGAAAAACTGGCACCTACACATTTATCGATGGAACTCCGGAACAATTTGACATCACCGTCAAGGCAATGAAGGCTGCCTATGTAATTGCTTATGAAAGTTATCAGAAGATGTTGGAAGCTGGAGTCGCGCGCGAAGTTGCACGTGCGGTCTTGCCGGTAGCAACCTATTCATCTATGTATGTGACCATGAATGCACGTGCCTTGATGAACTTTCTATCTTTACGCACCGCCCGCGAAGGCTCTCACTTTCCTAGCTACCCGCAGCGTGAAATTGAGATGGTTGCCGAGAAAATGGAAGCCGAATTTGCTAAATTGATGCCACTTACATACCGAGCCTTTGATAAGTCGGGCCGAATCGCCCCTTAATACGGGTAGAGTTGCCCGCATGACAACCGCAGCTCCATTTGGACGGCTTCTAACCGCAATGGTCACGCCCTTTAAAAAAGATGGCGCGATCGATTGGGCCGGTGTTGAAAAAATTGCCGATCACCTTGTTCAAAGTGGCCATGATGGCATTGTTGTTAATGGAACAACCGGTGAAGCACCAACGACTAAGTCCTCTGAAAAAGAGGAGATTATTCGGGTAGTTCGCAATACCGTTGGCGCAAAAGTGAAAGTTCTTTCAGGTGCTGGCGATAATGAAACTGAGTATTCAATCAATCAAGCCAAACGAACCGAAAAAGCTGGCGCAGATGCCTTGCTCGTAGTCACTCCTTATTACAACAAACCGCCACAGACTGGAATCGAAGCCCACTTTCTGGCAGTAGCAAATGCAACTGATCTGCCAATGATGATGTATGACATACCCAGCCGTACAGGTGTTCCAATTGAGCCAGACACAATTGTTCGGTTATTTGAGCATCCGCGAATTGTTGCGCTCAAAGATGCCAAAGGTGATGTGGCTTCAACTTCATGGGTAATTAAGCGTTGTGGAATTCCGGTTTATTCAGGTGATGACATTCTCAACTTGCCATTGCTATCAGTTGGTGCGGTTGGTTTTGTCTCGGTGTGTGGGCATACGGTAGGTAAGGATCTGCGTGAACTTCTTGATTCCTGGTTTGCCGGCAATACCAGCCGCGCATTAGAGATTCATCAAAAACTTTTACCTGTATATACAGGTACCTTCCGTACCCAAGGCGCAATTCTGACAAAGGCTGCGCTGAATTTGCTGGGTTTACCTGGTGGCCATACTCGCCTGCCACTTGTCGATGCGACGCAGGCACAAATTGCGCAGTTGCGTGATGATCTTCGCGCCGGTGGCGTAACCGTTAACTAATGAATCATCCACATCCCGATTTAGGTGTACCGCCAAAGTTAGTTGATGGTGGTTTGCGCATCGTTGCCCTTGGCGGTTTAACCGAAATCGGTCGCAACATGACTGTTTTTGAATATAACTCCAAGTTACTAATTGTGGACTGTGGTGTGTTATTTCCGGAAGATAATCAACCAGGAATCGACTTAATTTTGCCGGACTTTTCCTACATTCGTGATCGCTTACAGGATGTGGTAGCAATCTTTTTAACACATGGACATGAAGATCACATTGGAGCTGTTCCTTATTTACTTCGGGAACGGGGCGACATCGCCCTTTATGGCTCGGCGTTAACCCTTGCCCTTATTACCGCCAAGTTAAAGGAACATCGTATTTCACCGATTACTCATGTAGTTAAAGAGGGTGGAATAGCGGATATCGGGCCATTTAATTTAGAGTTTGTCGCCGTTAATCACTCAATACCGGACGCCCTGGCAGTCGTGATCAATACCGGTGCTGGTCGAGTTCTAGCAACGGGCGACTTCAAAATGGATCAACTTCCACTAGATGGTCGCATTACAGATTTACGCACCTTTGCCCGGCTCGGCGAGCAAGGTGTTGACCTTTTCATGGTTGATTCAACTAACGCAGATATTCCAGGATTCACCCCATCCGAACGTGAAATTATGCCCGAGCTCAATCGCGTTATTTCATCGACAAAGCGCCGAGTTATTGTTGCCTCGTTTTCATCGCACGTGCACCGCGTTCAACAGGTAATTGATATTGCTGCCATTCATGGGCGCAAAGTTGTCTTTATTGGTCGTTCTATGGTTCGTAATATGAAAATTGCAGAAGAGATGGGTTATCTCAAGGTGCCGACAGATATAGTCATTGATGTTAAAGAGCTTGATCAATTTGATGACAATGTGGTTTTAATTTGTACAGGTTCGCAAGGAGAACCAATGGCAGCACTTTCGCGAATGGCAAATGGCGATCACCAGATTCGAGTAGGTGAGGGCGACACTGTAATTTTAGCATCATCACTTATTCCCGGAAATGAAAACTCGGTATTTCGGATAATTAATGAACTAACTCGATTTGGTGCAAAAGTTGTGCATAAGGCAAATGCAATGGTTCACGTATCAGGCCATGCCGCCGCTGGTGAACTTTTGTACTGCTACAACATTGTTAAACCAAAATATGTAATGCCGATCCATGGCGAATGGCGTCACTTAAAAGCAAATGCAGAGCTGGCAATTCAATCTGGAGTACCACGAAGCAATGCTTTAATTGTTGATAACGGAGTAGTCCTTGACCTAATTGATCATGAAATTGAAGTAGTTGGCGCCGTCCCCTGCGGATTTGTTTTTGTCGATGGTCAGAGCATTGGGGACATAACCGAAAGTTCATTGAAGGATCGTCGAATTTTGGGAGAAGAAGGATTTATTTCATGTATTATTGTCATTGATTCCCAAAGCGGAAAGATCGTAGCTGGACCCGATATTCATGCCCGAGGTTTTAATGAAGATTCCGCCATGTTTGATGAGGTCAAACTTCGAATTGAAAAGGCCCTGGCGATCGCAGTAACCGATGGTATTAATGGAACTAATCAGCTGGCACAGATAGTGCGAAAGACAATTGGTGGTTGGGTCGGGGGAGAGCATCGGCGCAAGCCCATGATTGTCCCCGTGGTTATTGAAGTTTGAGGCAACGGCGCGCCTAGTAGGTAACAATTTAGCCAACCTTTACCATCGCTCGTGTGGCCAAAAGAAAAAAGTCCAAAACCAAGATCCGTGCGATAGGTGGCGTGGTAGGTCGTGGAGTTGGCGCAATCTGGCGATTCCTAGCTAAATCCTTAGGAGGTACTGTTCGATTCCTGGCTCGCGGCGCTAGGGATTTAGACCCAGCTCATCAGCGCGATGGCTTAGCTTTTCTGATCTTAATTTTTGCATTAATTGCTACTGCCGGAACCTGGTTCAACTCTGATAACTTGTTAGGACGCAACGTCTACGCAATAATCTATGGTGGCATTGGTCGTTTAGGTTTCTTAACTCCGCTAGTACTCATTTACTTTGCAATTAGATTATTTCGTGTCCCACAAGATGCAAAAGCAACTGGGCGAATTATTGTTGGAACCTTCGCGCTCTTGCTATCAACTACTGGCTTAGCACATTTATTTAATGGCTCGATCGGAACCGGTGCAACAGCTATGCGCCAAGGTGGTGGTTGGCTAGGTTATGGCCTCACTACTCCACTTATCGAACTCATGACATCAGTTCTTACATATCCAATTTTAATAATAGTTTTTATTTTTGGGGTTTTAGTCATTACCGCAACTCCGGTTTCACAGGTGCTAGCACGACTGACAAAAACTGTTAAATGGCTTTGGGAAAAACGGCCTGAACGTGCACCTCGAGTAAAGGATGATTTTAAGGTTACAGATACTCCACCCTTTGAAACTCCGGTGGTGGCCGCCTGGAATCATCAAGAAGAGGAGGAGCTAGACGAAGAGAGCTTTGATGAAGAGTTCACTATTCCAGTTCCTTTAAATCCAGTTTTCCGCGCAGCCGAAAGCACAATGAGCAATAGACGCTCCGAGCAGCTTTTGCTCACAGCGGGTGTGAAGTATGAACTGCCGGCACCAGATATTTTGCGCCAAGGCCCGGAAGCAAGGGCAAAGAGCAAGGCAAATGAGGTGGTGGTAGCTGCCTTGACCGAGGTTTTTTTGCAATTTGAAATTGATGCGCAAGTAACAGGCTTTATGCGTGGACCAACGGTTACGCGCTATGAAGTCGAACTTGGAAATGCGGTCAAAGTAGAACGCATTACAGCTCTAGCTAGAAATATTTCATATGCGGTTGCAAGTGGCGATGTTCGAATTCTCTCTCCTATTCCTGGCAAATCTGCAGTAGGAATAGAGATTCCAAACGCAGATCGCGAAATTGTTGCATTAGGCGACGTTTTACGCTCAAGTGTCGCGGGACAAGATTTACATCCGATGTTGGTCGCGTTAGGTAAGGATGTCGAAGGCAATTTTGTATGTGCAAATTTAGCAAAGATGCCACACCTATTGGTTGCAGGTGCAACGGGTTCGGGGAAGTCATCGATGATCAACGCCATGATCACCTCGATTTTGATGCGGGCGACACCAGATGATGTTCGACTGGTGTTGATTGATCCAAAGCGGGTCGAACTCACCGCTTATGAAGGGATCCCACATTTAATTACCCCAATAATTACAAATCCAAAGAAAGCTGCAGATGCCCTTACTTGGGTGGTACGCGAGATGGATTTGCGATATGAGGATCTTTCGACTTTTGGCTTTAGGCATATTGATGATTTCAATAAGGCGGTTCGCGCTGGGAAAGTTATTGTGCCTCCAGGAAGTGATCGCACAGTGGAGCCGTATCCTTACTTACTTGTCATCATTGATGAGCTTGCAGATTTGATGATTGTCGCAGCTAAGGAGGTGGAAGAGTCGGTTGTGCGAATTACCCAACTAGCGCGCTCTGCTGGCATTCACTTAGTGCTTGCAACCCAACGCCCATCAGTTGATGTTGTTACCGGTTTGATTAAAGCCAATGTACCGTCGCGGCTTTCCTTTGCAACAAGTTCATTGACAGATAGTCGAGTGATCTTAGACAGTGCAGGGGCGGAAAAACTGGTTGGCCAAGGTGATGCCTTATTTATTCCAATGGGAGCAAGTCGCGCAATTCGTATCCAAGGTGCTTATGTTTCAGAACGCGAAATTGAAGCGGTTACCGCGCATGTTAAGAAACAGTTAAAACCTCGTTATCGAGATGATGTAACTGTGCCGCAATCACATCCAAAGTTAGTTGATAGAGAGATTGGTGATGATCTTGATATTTTGTGCCAAGCAGTTGAGTTAGTTGTCGGTACTCAATTTGGTTCAACTTCAATGTTGCAACGTAAACTGCGACTTGGATTTGCGAAGGCTGGTCGCTTAATGGATTTAATGGAGTCGCGCGGAATCGTTGGACCATCTGAAGGATCTAAAGCCAGGTCGGTCCTAGTCAAATCCGATGAGCTTGATTCGGTGCTCCAGACCCTGCGAAGTTATTAAAAGCGCTTTGATCTAGCCTCGGTAACCTAATTTTCGTCAACCTCGCCTTAAGTTCTCACATTATTTACTATCCACTGCACCCCAGAGCGACTTACACTGTGCACTCACTGGTTTGCGTTTTGAGGATGAGTAAATGCCGCTTGGGTCACTGATTACTAAGGCGCGTATGGATGCTGGCTTTAGCATCGATGATCTTTCTGGTGCCACAAATATACGAGCCAAATTATTAAGAGAAATCGAAGCAGATAATTTCACGCATTGCGGCGGTGAAACCTATTCACGTGGTCACATCAGAAATATTGCAACCAAATTAGGAGTAGATCCTCAGATTTTCATCCACGCCTTTGAAACTGAGCAGATACAATCCACGCGCTCTATGCAAGACCTATTAGTTGAAAATTCCATCATGAAGCAACCAGGTGAGCCGCGCAAAGTTTCTTGGAAAGTACTAGCGATAATTTCTGTGGCAACTTTATTTGTATTAGGAGTAGCTCAAATAATTATTTCCAATACACCTACAACTGATATTCCTTCACCTATCGCTAGCCAATCAACTCAGAGTTCCCCAACTCCTATGGTAAGTACCGAGGCGAATCCCCAGGAGCAGCCAGCAGTTCCAACTGGAATTGGTGTTGAGGTCGCAGTTTCGGCAACTCGAGCAAAGAGTTGGCTTTTTGTTTCTGATGCTGCCGGCCGAACTCTCTTTAGTGGAGTAATTCCTCAGGGAACGAGCAAGACCTTTACAACTGATATCTCATTAAATCTCAAAATAGGAAATGCTGGCGGAGTTGATCTAAAAGTCAACGGCAAAGTAGTGGACTCAATCGGAGCTAATGGTCAAGTGGTTAGCGTGTCCTACGGAGTCGATTCCTAAACGCCTCAAACAAGGTAAGATCCCGCAAATGAAGCGCACTGTTGCAGTTATCACTTTGGGGTGCGCACGTAATGAGGTTGATTCAGAAGAGCTTGCCGGTCGATTAGCCGCAGATGGTTGGACATTAGTTGCTGATGTTGAGTGCGCTGAAGTCGCGCTGGTAAATACCTGCGGATTTATTGAATCAGCTAAAAAGGATTCGGTAGATGCATTACTTGAAGCTAATTCACTAAAGGGACATGGAGTAACTCGAGCAGTAGTGGCCGTGGGGTGTATGGCAGAGCGGTATGGCAATGAGTTAGCCCAAGCTCTACCTGAAGCAGATGCTATTTTGGGTTTTGATGATTACAAAGACATCTCAGCAAGGTTGCAATCAATTGTGGCGGGGGAACCTCACAAGGCACATGTGCCGCGCGATCGTCGGGCATTGCTGCCAATTGCGCCCGCGGACCGTGCAACTGTGCGCGAAGCTGAAGATTTTTCTCGTAAGCGATTAAGTAAAGCACCTTGGGCACCCCTTAAGATTGCATCTGGTTGCGATCGCCGTTGCTCTTTCTGCGCAATTCCATACTTTCGTGGTTCTTTTATCTCACGCAAGCCCGTTGAAATCATCGAAGAGGCACGATGGCTTGCTGAAAATGGCGTTTCCGAGTTATTTCTGGTCAGTGAAAATACCACTTCTTATGGCAAGGATCTAGGTGATCTACAATTGATGGAAAAGATTTTGCCACAGATTGCTGCTTTGCCAGGTGTCGAAAGAGTTCGACTGTCGTATCTGCAACCAGCCGAGATGCGCCCTACTTTGCTACAAGTGATGATAGCAACTGACAAGAGTGCGCCATACTTTGATCTTTCTTTTCAACACACAAGTCCAACGGTTTTACGTCGAATGCGTAGATTTGGTGATAGCGAAAAGTTTTTGCACTTAATACATCAAATCCGGGTTTTGTCCCCCGCAGCTGGAATTCGATCTAACTTCATTGTGGGCTTCCCGGGAGAAACCCAAGAAGATTTTGATGATCTGGCAAACTTTATTGCCCAAGCCAAACTAGATGCAGTTGGTATTTTTGGTTACTCAGATGAGGACAAGACCGAAGCATTAGATCATTCAAACAAAATCAATGCCGATGTAATCGCGCAGCGGGTAGAGACCTTGTCCTCATTGGCTGATGAGATGGTTTCCTTGCGAGCGCAAGCACGGATTGGTGAAACCGTTCGAGTTCTCATTGAGGACGAAGAGCTGCAAGAGGGACGTGCGGCTCATCAAGGCCCCGAAGTAGATGGCACCACATCATTTATTGGCACTAAATACATAGTTGGCCAGTATGTGGATGCTGTGATTATCGATTCCATCGGCGCAGATTTGGTGTCTCGGCCATTATGAAAGTTCCAGCATTCATCACACCAAATTTTATAACGATAATGCGATTGCTTTTTGTTCCGGTAGGCGCGTATACCCTTTTCAAAAATGGTGGGGATGATCCAACCTGGCAGTACATCTCTTGGTGTGTCTTTTTTTTACTAGGTTTGTCCGATGTCTTGGATGGCAATTTAGCTCGCAGCCGCGGAACAGTTACCGAGTTTGGAAAATTTTTGGATCCAGTAGCTGATAAGTTTATGATCGGAACTGCAATGGTTTCACTATCTATTCTGGACAGATTGCCGTGGTGGATCACAATTGTGATTTTGAGTCGTGAAATCGCAATAACAATTTTACGTTTGTCAGTAATTAAACGTGGCGTAATTCCAGCAAATAAAGGTGGCAAGATTAAAGCCATGATGCAGGGCTTTGGGGTCGGTTTCTATGTCTTGCCACTAAGTTCATCACTGTATTGGTTTCGAGATGGATTTATGTATGTTGCGGTATTGCTCACTATCGTTACTGGTATGTATTATGTAAAATCAGCGTTTACATATAAGTCGTGATTTAGGAAAGAGAATTCCATGGTGCTGTCAAATGAAATTCTTGGCTTCGCAGCCGAGATCGTTGATCACCTGCGCCAAAAGGGTGAAACGATTAGCACGGCAGAGTCATTGACCGCTGGTGCCGTAAGTTCAGCAATTGTCGCAATTTCTGGTGCTTCCGATGTTTTTGTTGGCGGAGTTACCGCCTATCGAGATGAAATAAAAGTTTCACATCTAAATGTCGATCCAGAGTTAATTGAAAAGTACTCGGTCATTAGCGAAGAGGTTGCCGTAGCAATGGCAAAAGGTGCGATCAAATCTTTTGGTACTACTTGGGCGATTGGAACAACGGGAGTTGCCGGACCGAATCCATTGGATGGCCATCCAGTTGGAGTCGTATGGGTAGCTATTGCAGGTCCGATCAGCCAAACAATTGAGCTAGCCCTTTCAGGTGAGCGTGAATCTGTGCGAAACGCAGCTACATCAAGCGCGATTACTACCTTTGCGCGTATCCTTAGACATCGTGCTTAGATTTCGCCACAACGAGGGGAGTATGTCCATGATTTTATTACGTGAAGCTGTCGGTCAGACCCTTCGGGCATCCCGCACATCTCAAGGTCGCACTTTGCGCGATGTAGCTCGCCAAGCACGGGTTTCACTTGGTTATTTATCGGAAGTCGAACGTGGACAAAAAGAGGCATCATCTGAACTCCTAAATGCAATTTGCTCGGCGCTTGGTTTGTCATTATCTGGCGTGTTTAACGAGGTATCGGTAGAACTCAAGAGCCGTGAGGGCCTAACTCTCACTGTTGTCGATGCCGCCTAGTAAGTATGCACCACAAGTAGCAACTCATCGCCGTACCCAAATCGCAATTCTTGTAGGTGCTAAAAATTTAATTTCAACAGTGGGCTTAAAGAAGATGTCGATGATTGAAGTTGCAGATTTCTCGGAAGTATCTCGAGCGACCTTGTACAACCACTATCGTGATAAGAAGAGTGTTATTCGGGCGCTCTGTGAATCTGAAATGGCACGCATCGTTACAATTGCGCAAAGTGCACTTAATTCAACCGATGCGTTGGAGCAGCTCTCGCTACAAATTTCCCAAGATGCTGCGCTAGCGGCAATGCGCGTGCAAGATCCCGAAAGTTTGTCCAATGCACTTACCAGCCAAGAAGATATTTTGTGGCGAGGTTTCGCTATCGCAATGGCACACATAGTCACTGATCCGGTGATCTGCCAACTTTCGATTCGCTGGTTAATTGGACAAGTGATGCACCCACTTACAACTGTGCAATCGCGCGAACAAGCAGAAGTGCTCACCGGTTTTGCGAATCTCTGACCTGCGCGAGCGCATCACTTTGTCTTTTGGTGATGTTTGGGCGCCATCTTTTTCGGCAGATATCGCGCTTTCTGATATTGGCAGCAAAAGCGTAAATGAAGCACTGGCCGCTGGTTTTGAACCCGATGTTATTTGGAAAGCGGTATGCAAGGCGCACCCAACTGAAACTGAAAACTATAGATATTAAAAATGACAGTTGATTTTCTTAAACGAACTACTCGAGTAATTTAGCAATAAACTTCTAACACCTAAGGATTTATATCGGTTGCCGCAATTAACCCATACTTAAGTTTTTTCAATGATTTTTTAACTGATGTGGCCTCGATCGGGTAGTTGGCGACAATAGCAATGATCGTGCTACCTCAGCCCGAGTTTTCTAAGACATATGGGTAATTACCTTTTTCACTCCACTAGAGGATGCTCTTACTGCCAAGTTTCTGCTGGGCCTTGGTTAATAGATCCCAACCTAGGGCGGCGTAGAGCACTCCGGCGTAAACCGAAGCCGCCGGCCCTAGTACGGTCGGTTTCTTCTCATTTGGCGGTCGCAGTATCAACACCGGGTAAGTATGAGGCTCGCAGAATTAAGATATGAGCCCTGCACGATCCAAGTTGCTATCGGCCCGCAAAAAGACTGGGATTTCCGCTATTGGACTAGCTACTTCGACCCAGTTTGACCCTCTGAAAATTTCTCCGGTCCATAGTGATATCCAGTCTCCCGCAGGTAGATACACTCGCCAGGATTTCGCCCCTTCAGTAGTCACTGGGGCCACTAGTAAATCTCTCCCAAGCATGTATTGATGGCTAACATTCCAAATTTGATCATCATTTGGGAAATCAAAGAATAAACCAGCCATTAATGGTCGACCAGTTTCTAGTGCACTTTTACCCTCTAAAGAGAGATATGGAATCAATTTCTCTCGGATTCGGGAAAATTTCCCGAATATGGTGACGATAGATTGATCTGAAAAACGACGCGCCAAATTCCAAGGTGTCCGGTCATTCGATGGGAGTTTGTGGTGGTTAAATTCAGAATGGATTTGCATGATTGGAGAAAATGTTGCCATTGCAGTTCCTCGCAAGAAGAGCTCAGGCGTAGGAATGTCGCCACTGAAGCCTCCAATATCCCAGCCCCAATGAAAGAAACCACTTGCAGACGCAGTAATGCCGGCATTAATCGAAGCTTTGAATGCCTTCCAGGTGGAGTTTTCATCTCCAGCCCAAAAGGTTGGATACTTCTGACTGCCGGTAAAGCCTGCTCTCGAGAATGTGACCGCATCTTTATGATTCTTTAAAAGTAAATCATGAAAAGTTTGGGCATAGTGAACTGGGAATAAGTTATTTTTCTGTAACCCGAATTTTCCATCTAGATAGCGCAGTTTCTGACCCCAGGCGTGTTCTCCACCATCAGTTTTGAAACCATCCACTCCGAGATCTGCGACAAGATATCTCCTTTGTTCTGCCCACCATTCTCGTACTTCTAGGTCAGTTAGATCGGGAAGCAAGCCATCCCGAAACCAGAATCCTCTAACTCTGTAAGGATCACCTTGTTCGTCCTTGATTACCAAATTATTGTCAAGGGCATAATTCCAATTAATTTCCGCCTGAGATCCCGGATTTCCTGGCTCTTTAATGATTGGAATTTGCCACAAAATTAACTTGATATCTTTGTCATGTAATTCGGAAATCATTCTTGCAGGATCTGGCCATGCCCCAGCTGCCGGATATGAAATATCTGAAGCGGATAGTCCCGTCTTCCCGTCTGTAGGCGCATATTGGGCATCTCTAAATACGGTAAATGTAGATTCATCTGACCATGCTTCAATTACTACAACTCCTGGCTTTATTCCGGCAGCAAGACATTCGTTCACTTCCCGCTCTACCCGTTCTTGCGTATTCCATTCGTTGCTACTAATCCACAAGGAGTAAATCCAGTCGGGCGGCGAAACTGGGACTCCAATTCGGTCAAGGTATTGCTTTAGAATTTGTGCTGGGTGCCCATCAAAAAAATTAATTTCCAAACTCACCTGCGATTCATCTAAATCTACTTCAATTTCAAGTAAATTCGCTTTGCGAACGCCAATGTTGTAACGGGTGGGATTTGCGGTGTTTAAATGAAATCCATAACCAGCGCCGACTACATTTATAAACGGAACCGGCAGGTAGGTGCGATGTCCTTGACCCTTGTATTCTTCATAGACAACCGCATCAACTAGTTCGCCTCGTTGATCTACTGAGTGAAATCTTTCTCCTAGCCCAATTACGTGGTCACCTTCTCCCAGTTCGAGCGCAAACTTGACCCCGTGTGGCAAATTATCGCTATCTACCAACCAAAGCAATTCTTTAATACTCTGCTCCTTACCCGTTGTTAGAATTTCAAAATCAACGGACTTCACCCATTCTGAAATCTTTACCGAATAGACAACTGATGTTTCAATACTCGAAAAATAGTATTCAAAATCACCAGCGATAAGGTTTCCGGGAATTTCAACCTCCCATTGCATCCATTCGGAATACTCACCAGAACGGGACGCTGCATCAGCTAGATGACTATCATTTGTCAATTCTTTTGCTGTAGCACCAAATAATGATTCATCAACCGAGATCGCATTTCCAATTGCAGTCATTTGAAATTCATATGATGAGCCGTTGATCAGAAATATTGCAAAAACAGCTTGGATATCTTTTTCAGTGCATGCTCGGAGCTTGACAGGGTTAAATTTAATTGGATAATGTGGAGAGCGTTCAAATGGTTCAGTGCGATATGGGTGACCCAAACCGAATGGAATGTGCTTTAACATTTCAACTAATTCCTATCCATAGTAGTGATTGCGGCTAAAAGTTTTAAGAACATCGCATGACTCCACAGAAGCGGATTTGCAGGTACGCCCCATCTATTTATCCATTCTTGTTGGAATTGAGGATGAAGAGGGGGAGATGCTAGTTGCTCTGGGAGATTCAAATTTTCATCGACCGTCGTAGAAATCCATTCGAGTATTTCTTCTGCAATCTCTAAGTGCCCTAATTCAACATGAGCCAAGCCGAGGAACGCGGATAAAATAATCCAACGACCGCCGCCGAAGTAGACATCTTCCTTGTGGCGGTAGGTGCCGAGACGCCCCAATTGTTCTTCGATAGTTAAAATTGTGCGATTGACTACTTCGCTGCTACTTTCCAGGATTTTAAAAGGAGCGACAAGTGAGGCCAGGCTTCCATCTAACCCATCGCCTCCGATCCACTTAGCTAATCTTCCTTCAACTTGGCCAAAGTTTGAAATGTATTGGGTTATCTCATCTGAAATTTTTTGTGCGGTGTGAGCATTTGAACTGGAAATCGAGCTCCAAGTTGAACAAGACTTTAATCCGGCGGCAATACTTCCCAAGGTTGAAACATGCTGATAACCAAAACTCTCCTCCCACCAGTCAAATGAAGGCTCACTCCAAAAATTTGCGAGATAAGGAATCAGTAGTTCGACCGCCGCAACTTGATCTTTTGTCACAATTTGACCCGCATCTTTGAAGCGCTTCAATGCCCAAATCCAAGTTCCATAACCATCTAACTGAAAATTTGTCCATGTTTCGGAAGCTTCTTCGCCATCGACTGTGTATCGACAGTGCAGGTGCTCATCTGGTGGAATCTCGATTCCGTCTAACTTCTTCGCAATGAGCAATTCAATTTTGCCGCTTCGTTGTAATACAATCTGCGCTACCCATTGATGAAAACGTGATGCGCTTTCTACTTCACCCTGATCTAATAATGCATCAGCGATAAAGGCGCCATCTCGAAACCAGCTGTAATTATAAACTTCAAAGTTCGGACTAGCGATATACGCGCCAGTTGCTGCTTGATTTTCCAAAATGACTTTAATGCTGGCAGCGCGCAACGCTTCGAATTTTGTATTTATTTCAGTCATATGTTGTGAATTCATAATGTTAAGTGAAAAGTGGCGTTGCAATTAGTTAATCGCAACGCCACCTACCATTTACTCCTTAGCTAGAATCGCATTTACTTCTGCCGCAGCAGAGTTAAGTGCATCTTGTACAGAAACCGTGCCGTTTTGAGCCTTTTCCAACCAGGCATTGACTACATCTTGCATTGCAGCCTGCTGCTTAATAACTGGTGGAACGATCGGATTCTTTAATGCCTCAAACACAGCTTGACGGTTTGCAGGAGGGTTCTTGGCTAGGTAGAAAGCAAGTGGTGCCTTTGCTGATATGGCAGGGACTTCCCAAGCTGCATCAACACGTAGCTTCACTGCGGCGTTATCACTAGTCATAAACTTCGCCCACTTCCAAGCTGCGGTAGCGTTTTTAGTCTTTGCAGAAACTACTGTTGCGTTTGCAAAGAAGTGGTTGCCTGGTGTATTTCCTCCAGGCTGTACAACGATATCCCATTTAAATGGCGCATCTTTGAATGAATCAAACATCCAAATTCCAGTTGCAATAGTTGCCAGCTTGCCAGCCTTAAACATTGTGCCATCATCTAGAGTTCCCATTTGCACTTTTGTTGGCATGTACCCATTAGCAACCTTGCTGGTCAGCCAAGTTAGTGCATTTACACCTGGTTGCTTATTGAACATTGCTTTTTTCTTATCTGCACTTAGGAAATGACCTCCAGCTTGTCCAAGGACTTTATAAAACTCCCAAAACTGAGTTGGTTGGAACTGCGCAAAAGTGCCAGCAGGCAACTTAGCCTTTAGCGACTTTGCAGCTGTTGCTTCATCTGACCAGTCCCATGAGCTCTGTGGGTAACCGACACCGGCAGCATCAAAGAGATCCTTGTTGTAGAACAAAACAACGGTTGAATAAGAGGCAGGCAATCCGTACTGCTTTCCTTTACTTGCGAAAACATCGTATGCCTTACCGTAGTAGACCGACTTCTTAAAGCTCTTATCAGCTTTAGCGACTGAATTGAGATTAAGTAATGATCCCGCTTCGGCGTAGGTTACGAAGTTCTCATAATTTAGCTCGAAGGCATCTGGTGCTTTATTAGCTGCTACTTGAGTCTTTAACTTTGTAAAGTAGTCACCGTAGCTTGCGGTTTGAATTTTTACTTTAATTGTAGGGTTTACCTTTTCAAATGCTGCAACCATTCCATTTAAGGTATCTAGGTGATCTGGCGCGGCTGAGAAAGTGAAGTAAGTGATAGTTGTCTTTGCTGCTTGTGCAGGTGATGCAGTTATTCCTAGACCCGCCACTAAAATACCGCTGAGAGCGGCAGCGAGGATAGTTCTAGCTTTTCTTTGCATTATTTCTCCTTAGTTGATTTGAAATTAGCCCTTGACGGCATTTCTCCAGGCAAGACCTAAAAGATGCGGGAGAGTTCATCCTTTAAGTCCAGCCGTGAGAAAACTTTGAGTTATTTGCCTTTGTAGTGACACATACAGAACCGCTATTGGAATCACAGCAAGTGACGTTCCTGCCATAACCATTGGCCACTGGATGTTGTATTCCCCATGTAGGTTGGCTAATCCCAAAGGGATAGTCATTTTTTCTGGCGAAAATAAAATAATGAGTGGCCAAAGAAATGCATTCCAAACTGACATGAATGCCAATATGCATAGTGCCGAGAGCGCCGGCAATGTCATCGGGATTGCAATTTTATAAAAAATTCGGAAATGGCCGGCACCATCTAAGACGGCGGCCTCTTCAATCTCTTTGGGAATACTCATCATCGCTTGTCGCATGAAAAATGTGCCGAATGCCGAGACAATCATCGGAAGTCCAAGGCCGAGGTATGAATCAATTAAGTTCAATTGCCGCATTTCAATAAAAAGTGGGACGATTATGACCTGCATTGGAATCATCATTGTGATCAAATAAGTTAGGAATAGTACTGACTTGCCCCGAAACGGAATTCGCGCAAAGGCGTAACCGGCCATGGCAGAGGTTAAAAGTTGCAAAAAAGTGACTGAAAAAGATACTCCAACACTATTTAGAAAGAGTCGCTTGAGATCCAATATTTCAGCGACTTTTCTATAATTGTCCAAGTTAGGATCTGACGGAAATAGAGTAGGAGGAGTTGCAAATGCCTCAACATCATTTTTTAAGGAGGAGCTGATCATCCAAAAAAACGGAAATAACATGATTATTCCGCCAACAAAAAGAATAATTCGAGATGAGAAATTTACCCGAGTTGATTTACTCATAGTTAACCCACCGCTTTTGCATCTTTAATTGCAGTAAAGTCACTACCAAAATTATTGCAAATAAGACCATACTCATAGCTGAGGCATATCCCATGCGACCATAGTTAAATGAATTATTTACAATTTGTTGCACGAGAACTGAAGTTGATCCTTCTGGACCACCATTAGTCATCAAATAAATTTGATCGAAAGCCTGAAAATTATTGATCAAGCTAATTACAATTACAAAAAAAGTTGCCGGAGTCAACAGGGGGAGTGTGATGCGCCTAAGAATTTGACCGCCACTTGCACCATCAATCGCGGCTGCCTCTTGATACTCCGGTGGAATTGATTGCAACCCAGCAAGCAAGATCAACATCACATATCCGAGATCTTTCCAAGCAGAGGCAAGAATTACAGTGGGCATCGCCCAAGTAGTGCTAGCCCACCAACCTGGACCAGTAATTCCTACTTCGGACAGAAGTGAATTTACAATTCCACCATTTGGGTTGAGAATCCACTTCCAAAGCAAAGAAACGATTACCCAACTTGTGATTACTGGTAAGAAATAAGCCGCGCGGAGAAAAGTTGAGCCTCTAAATTTATGATTTAATCCTAATGCTGCGCTGAGTCCCAAAACATATACCAACGGTAGGTACCCAAGAATAAATATGATGGAGTTTTTGAGAGTCCGCCAAAATACCGACGATTGAAAGAGTTCTGAATAATTTGCAAAACCAATCCAGGTTGCTGGAGTTAACAGATCCCATTGGGTAAATGACAGTAATACCGCGGCAATCATTGGCAGAATCAAAAAAGCCACCAAGGGAATGAAACTAGGCGCTAAAAAGAGGGTGGCAGTTAAGCCTGGTCTTACTCTTTTCATTGCGCAGCTATCGAAGAAACAACGCGTAGCCGATTTTTTACTTCCAAAAATGCTGGGCTCTGATCGTGACTTCGACTAAGCGAAGCTTGTAAAACAATCGCCGTTGCACCTAATGCCCACTTTGCATCATCCCAAGGATCAATTTCAATTTCATAACTACGCATTGTGGCCACTACATTTTTATTGAGGGAGTTGATTAACCACTTTCCCCAAATATCCCAAGCCTCCGAACCTTCACCTGATACCAGAATTAGTTCTGGGCCAAAAACATTGATCACATTTGCAAGTGCGATTCCAATCTCCTCGGCAGGAACCTTAAAGAACTTTGCTGCCACTTTTGGATCTTTGCGTGCGATCGCCCACAGTTTTGAGATGTTGGAGTTAGCCGAAATAGTTCCGGCAGCAACTGCCGCTCGTTGAATCGCTGGGTCAGATGCGATGGTTTCTAGGCAGCCAAACTTTCCACACTCGCAAGCAAGTTTACTTTTAGCGGTTGTTACATGACCAATTTCGCCTGCACCATGAGAGCCTGCATAAAGTTCGCCGTTTATTACTATCCCCAAGCCAATTCCGCGCCCAACAGTTATGGTCAAGAAATTGCTTACATCTCGACCACGGCCGTAGAGACTTTCAGTAACAGCCAAAGTATTAACATCGTTTTCTAAAAGCACCGGAGTCAACAGCGCCTTTGAAAGATATCCTCCAACATCAAAATTATTCCAACCCAGCATTGCCGAATTAACAGTTGCCGAATCTTTCGGTTCCACAACACCAGGTATACCGATTCCAATTCCAAGTAATTGCCCAGTAACTCGTTTGCTGTATTTTTTTAAGATCTTTTCTAACGTAACAATCGCATCTTGGCCGCGGGAGTTAAAAGGTTCATCGAACTTCCAAAGAATTTCTGATTCCAGATCCACGCAGACGCCGACTAGGTGGTCGGCCGCTAGTTTGATGCCAATGACTTGCCCAGCAGCGGCAACTAAACCCAGGAGAGTGGCCCGACGCCCACCCGTTGAGGGGGATTGCTCCAATTCAGCGATTAAGCCTCGTTCAATTAGCTGCTTAGTGGCTTGGGTAAGTGTGGGTCCGCTCAAGCCCAGCTCTCTCGCCAATTGCGCCCTAGAAACCGGTCCCGAGGTGGCGATAGCGCGCAGTACTTCATTCACACTGTCGCGCATCGCGTGCCCCCTTAAGGCTCTACCCACTTACTTTCTTTTCTTACCTAATTAAGTAAGTAAGGGGAGAGTAAAGGGTAGGATTTTGAATTGCAAGAGGTTTACCTAGATTTGTTGGTATCAATTTGATAACAAATTAATTTGAGCGCGATCTTTATTCTGATACGACACGCTCAAATTTGTCAGTGCCTGGTGTTACCTTTCGAACAGATGTTCGGATAAACTTCCACTAGTTGAAAGCAATTTCGACATTCAACCAGAGCGGTTCCAACCTCCGCCCGCTTTTCCACACTCATTGTGGTGATGGCAGCGGTCCGTCGTTGGGTCTCCGTACCTTCTGGGCCGAGACCAAACGAACTGCATAATGCAGGGCGTTCTATCGAAAGGAATGTAAGTGGCTACTGAAAAAAGCAATAAAGCAAATGAAACAGCACAAGACAAAGCCAACAGCGAACGCCAAAAAGCGTTGGACACAGCCCTAGCCCAGATCGAACGTCAATTTGGTAAAGGCGCAGTAATGAAGATGAGCGACCGCTCTGTTGCTCCTATTGAAGTAATTCCAACTGGTTCCATCGCACTCGACATCGCGCTCGGTATTGGTGGACTTCCACGTGGTCGGATAGTAGAAATTTATGGACCGGAATCTTCCGGTAAGACAACACTTACTTTGCACGCAATCGCTAATGCGCAAAAAGGTGGCGGAATTTGCGCCTTCATCGATGCCGAACATGCATTTGATGCCGAGTATGCAAAGAAGTTGGGCGTCGATATCGATGCACTTTTGGTTTCACAACCTGACACGGGTGAGCAGGCACTTGAAATCATGGACATGCTTATTCGTTCTGGGGCACTTGACCTAGTTGTTGTTGACTCGGTTGCCGCACTTGTTCCGCGCGCCGAAATTGAGGGCGAGATGGGTGACTCGCACATGGGTCTACAAGCCCGTTTGATGTCGCAAGCACTTCGAAAAATTACTGGTGCACTTCACCAATCAAAGACGACTGCGATCTTTATTAACCAGTTGCGCGAGAAGATTGGTGTCTTCTTCGGCTCACCTGAAACAACTACCGGCGGCAAGGCGCTTAAGTTCTACGCCTCGGTTCGTCTGGATATTCGTCGTATTGAAACCCTGAAAGATGGCCAAGAAGCAGTTGGAAACCGTACCCGGGTTAAGGTTGTTAAGAACAAAATGGCGCCACCATTTAAGCAAGCAGAGTTTGACATCATCTACGGCACCGGAATTTCCCGGGAAGGCTCACTTATCGATATGGGTGTTGAAATCGGCGTGGTGAAGAAGGCAGGTGCTTGGTATACCTACGAGGCCGATCAACTAGGACAAGGTAAGGAGAATGCGCGCGCATTCCTGCTAGACAACCCAGATCTAGCCAATGAGATTGAAAATAAGATCCGCGCACACTTTGTTCCAGTTGAGGTCGATCCAGCGCTCGTTGCTGCAATTGAGGAAGCTGCGGCAGAGGTGGATTTCTAATAACTCATGCTTGAGTATGAAAAGGTCGATCAGGATGCTGACCCTTATTCAATCGCACATACCATCGCATTAAATGCTTTGGTGGCGCGGGCCAAGAGTAAGGGTGAGCTACTGTCGCACTTAAAAAAACGTGGCATTGAAGATGATGTTGCGCAAGCCACTATCTTTGGCCTTCAAGAAAAAGGGTTGATTGATGACGCTGAGTTTGCAAAAGCTTGGACGCAATCTCGCCATACCTCCAAGAAGTTGTCGAAGCGAATTATTGCGAGCGAACTTCGCACCAGGGGAGTTGCTCAACAAAGTATTGATGAAGCACTCGATGAAATAGATGATGAATCCGAGTACCGCACTGCATTTTCACTTGCTATGCGAAAGTTCAGCACGATGAGTCGATTAGCGCCAGAGGTTCAGGTGCGTAGAATTCAATCACTCCTTCAACGAAAAGGTTTTCCTTTTTCTACAATCTCACGAGTTATTCGCGAGCTAGATGTTCAGTTAGACGAACTGCAGTAGCAACAACGGCGGCGGCGTGAATGCGCCCCGGTTGTCGGCCTAACCGTTCGATTGGGCCGCTAATGCTGACCGCGGCAATTACCTTGCCATTGGGTGCTCGAACTGGAGCAGAAACAGATGCGACTCCGGCTTCTCGTTCTCCTACTGATTGTGCCCAACCTCGGCGGCGATCGGCCGAAAGTTGAGCGGCGCTAAAACGCGCATTTGTGACGCCACGATGAATTTTCTCGGACTCCTCCCAAGCTAAAAGAATTTGCGCAGCAGAGCCGGCCTGCATAGTCAGCGCTGCTCCAACTGGAACCGAGTCGCGAAGACCGGTTAGACGTTCGGCAACGGCAACACAGATTCTCAAATCTCCCTGGCGACGATAAAGCTGCGCACTCTCACCAGTTGCATCCCGCAACGCCGCCAATGCTGGGGCGGCGGCGGCCAGTAAGCGATCTTCACCCGCGGCGGCAGCTAATTCACCAGGGCGCGGCCCCAGAATGAAGCGGCCGGCTAGGTCACGGGCAACTAAACGATGAAATTCAAGGGCTACCGCAAGTCGGTGGGCGGTGGGGCGGGCAATTCCGGTTACCGCAACTAATTCGGCCAATGAGTGTGGACCGGACTCCAAGGTGGTTAAAATTGCCACCGCTTTATCTAAGACGCCAACTCCGCTACTCTTCTTGTTCATAGGTTGATATTAGCATCCCATTATGTGATACAGCAAGCGGGAGCGTAGTTAAAGGAGGCGTAGACCGTGGGTAAAACGCTAGCCGAGAAAATATGGGCAGAGCACGTGGTTCGCCAAGTTAATGGTGAACCCGATCTGATCTATATCGATCTGCATTTAATTCATGAAGTAACTAGCCCACAAGCATTTGATGGCTTACGTCTTGCTCATCGAAAGGTGCGTCGGGCAGATCTGACAATTGCAACCGAGGACCACAATGTCCCGACCCTTAACATCGATAAGCCGATTGCTGATCCAGTTTCAAAGTTGCAGGTAGACACTTTGCGGGCAAACTGCGCCGAATTTGGAGTTCGAGTCCATTCATTGGGCGATAAGGAGCAAGGCATAGTACATGTTGTTGGTCCACAGCTTGGGCTAACTCAACCTGGTATGACAATTGTGTGCGGAGATTCGCACACATCTACCCATGGTGCATTTGGCGCACTTGCATTTGGAATTGGTACATCCGAGGTTGAACATGTTTTAGCAACACAAACTTTACCGTTGCAGCGCCCGAAAACCATGGCAATAAATGTCGAAGGATCATTAAAGCCAGGGGTAACCTCTAAAGACATCATTCTTGCGATTATTGCAAAGATTGGTACCAGTGGTGGCCAAGGTTATGTGATCGAGTATCGCGGAAGTGCAATTCGCGAATTGTCTATGGAGTCTCGGATGACGGTCTGCAATATGTCAATTGAAGCTGGAGCTCGTGCTGGCTTAATTGCCCCTGACCAAACTACCTTTGCCTACATCCAAGGTAAGCCACATGCACCCGAAGATTTCGATGCCGCCTTGGCCTACTGGAAAACATTGTTTACCGATTCCGATGCAATATTTGATGTTGAAGTCGAAATTGATGCCGATGGGTTAGAACCATTTGTTACTTGGGGAACTAACCCAGGACAAGGAGTACCACTTAGCGCGGTTGTACCCAATCCGGCAGATTTCGCGGATTCAGAGACACGAGCCGCAGCAGAACGTGCACTTGTTTACATGGGTCTTGTAGCCGGAACGCCACTGAAAAAGATAGCCATTGACACTGTTTTCTTGGGCTCTTGTACAAATGGTCGGATTGAAGATCTTCGTGCGGCAGCTGAAATCTTGCAGGGTAAAAAAATTGCCGCAACACTTCGGATGTTGGTAGTTCCAGGATCTGCTCGTGTCCGTTTGGAAGCAGAAGCAGAAGGTTTAGCTAAAATCTTTATCGATGCTGGCGCCGAATGGCGAAATGCTGGTTGTTCTATGTGTCTTGGCATGAACCCAGATCAACTTGGCGTTGGTGAGCGTTCGGCATCAACTTCAAATCGCAATTTTGAGGGTCGCCAAGGTAAAGGTGGTCGGACCCACTTAGTAGGCCCGCTTGTTGCTGCGGCAACTGCTTTGCGTGGAACATTGTCATCACCTGCAGATTTGTAAAGGAGCTACTGAATAAAAATGGAAAAATTTGTTAAACACACTGGCACTGGTGTTCCATTGCGACGAAGTAATGTAGATACTGATCAAATCATTCCCGCGGTTTATCTAAAACGAATAACTCGAAGCGGATTTGAAGATGGCCTCTTTGCGGCTTGGCGTAACGATCCCGAGTTTGTCTTGAATAAAGCAGAGTTTAAGAATGGAACGATACTTGTTGCAGGTGCAGATTTTGGTACCGGATCTTCCCGCGAACATGCGGTGTGGGCGTTGCAAAACTATGGTTTCAAAGTTGTCATCTCTACTCGTTTTGCAGATATCTTTCGTGGCAACTCGCTAAAGGGTGGCTTGCTCACAGTCATTCTTGAACCAACGGAAGTGGAAGCACTTTGGGCCAGTGTCGAATCTGAACCCACCAATTTAATCACGGTGAATCTTGAAACTCGAACAGTTAGCTACTCGGGTAAAAGCCTGCCATTTGCCATTGATGACTACACTCGCTGGCGTTTAATGGAGGGCTTAGATGACATCGGTTTGACCATAAAACAAACTGATTCCATTGACACTTTTGAAAAAAATCGCCCACCATTTAAACCTTTAACACTTCCGATCCGCTCGTAACCATTAAAACAAGCGTAAATCGCGGGTTTTAGCCCTGGGTGAGAAGTGCAACCGAAAACCCTCAATCAAAGATTAAGGGTTTTCTACGCGTAAAAAATGCTATTTTTTGCTTTTTTTGGCAAAATAATTACTGCGACACGCGCATTTCAATAGCGGTATCACCCATGTAATGCGCGTAAGTTACTGATTAAGTTAAGCAATTGCTCAACTCTTACGCGTAATAAGGGGATTTCAATGAATAAGGCCCAATTCATTGCGGCGTTGGCTCCACACTTCAACGACAGCAAGAAGGAAGCAGCTCACGCTGTAGATATTGTTTTTGACACAATCATTCGCAACCTTTCAAAGGGTGAAGATGTAATGATCAACGATTTCGGTAAATTTAAGAAGGTTGATCGCAAGGCACGTATGGGACGCAACCCATTTACTGGGGAAACCATCAAAATCAAGGCAACAAAGAAGGTTCGCTTCCTACCCGCAAAGGCACTTAAGGAAATTATCGCTGGAGATCGCAAACTAGCCCCAGCTCCAAAGCCAGTACCAAAGGTTGTTGCTAAGCCAGTAGCAAAGAAGGTTGTTGCTAAGCCAGTAGCTAAGAAGGTTGTTGCTAAGCCAGTAGCAAAGAAGGTTGTTGCTAAGCCAGTAGCAAAGAAGGTTGTTGCTAAGCCAGTAGCAAAGAAGGTGGCGAAGAAAGTTGCAGCCAAGGCAAAGCCAGTAGCAAAGAAGGCTGCACCAAAGAAGGTAGTAAAGACGGCCAAGAAGAAATAATTCTTCTAACTTTTTAGGCGGGGCTAGCATTTGCTAGCCCCGTTTTCTATTGTAATTGACTACAATTGCGAGCATGGCGGATTACAAAGTTTCATATGCACCGCCTACCGGAAAGCCACTTGGCACCAACCTGGCCATCAATGTTATAACCAAAACTTTAATTCCTATTTTGAATTTAGTGGGAAAGAAGGTCTGGCGCGGGGGAGAAAATATCCCCAAAAGTGGCAAAATCATTATTGCAAGCAATCATGTCTCCTACCTTGATGTTTTCTTTTTTGCCCACTTTCTCTATAGAAATGGTCGAGCTCCTCGTTTCATCGGGAAAGAAGGCGTTTTTCGAGTCCCGGTGATTGGTAAGTTGCTTTTAGCTGCTGGTCAGGTTCCAGTTATCCGCGAGAGCAAGGACGCTTCAAAGGCATTGGGGCATGCAGTCAAATTATTGGATGCTGGTCACTGCCTTGGTGTTTATCCAGAAGGAACATTGACCCGCGATGGGCAAGGTTGGCCAATGGTTGGAAAGACTGGTTTAGCGCGGCTTGCGATAATTACAAAAACGCCAGTTCTCCCAGTTGCCCAATGGGGCTCGCAAGTGGTGATGCCAACGTATGAGAAAAGAATTAAGGTATTTCCTCGCACCCCGATCAAAATTCTAGCTGGCAAACCGTTAGATTTTTCACAGTGGTACGGCAGAGAAGATGATCCGGTTGCCCTGGTAGAAGCGACCGCATTCGCAATGCGGGCAATAACGGATTTATTGGAGGAGCTGCGTGGTGAAAAGCGGCCAGTAGCGATCTTTGATCCCCATGACTCTGATTTACCCCGCACTGGAAACTTCAAGAAGATTAAAAAGAAATGAGCAAGGTAGTTGTTTTAGGTGCCGGCCAATGGGGAAGTACCATGGCTCAAGTCTTGTGCGATGCTGGCAATCATGTTCTTATCTGGGGTCGCAATCAGAACGTTGTAGCTGAAATTAACGAGCATCACACAAACACCAAGTATTTAGAAGAGAATTTATTACCAGTTGGGTTGAAGGCCACATCGAATATCAAAGAAGCTTTTGCTTATTCAAACATCTATGTCTTAGCAATTCCGGCACAAAGTTTACGGGAAAATCTGATCACCTGGAAACCCTTGGTTCAACCAAATGCAACATTTGTCAGCACCTTAAAAGGAATTGAAGTAAGCACCTTGTCTCGAATGACGCAAATCATTCAAATAGTGATGGAGACCGAAAATATTGCAATTATTACCGGTCCAAATCTTGCTAATGAACTGATTTTGCGACAACCGGCCGGTGCAGTTGCCGCAGCGCCATCACTGGCATTGGCGGAAAAGGTACAGCAGTTATTTGATACCCCCTATTACCGGGTCTACACATCTGTCGACGTACTAGGGTGCGAACTTGCAGGTGCGATTAAGAGTGTGATCGCTCTTGCCGTTGGAATCGCGATCGGAATGAATCTGGGTGAAAACACGCAAGCAATGCTCATCACTCGTGGCTTACATGAGGTAGCCAGATTATGTGCCGCTCATGGCGCAGATCCACTCAGCGCCGCTGGACTAGCTGGCATGGGAGATTTGGTGGCCAGTTGTGGCTCACCACTATCTCGAAATCGAACCTTTGGTGAAGTCCTGGGTCGGTCCGGCTCGATGGCGGTAGCCCGCACACAAGTGGCCAAAACCGTTGAAGGCGTCGCTTCATCAAGTGCGGTTTTGGAGATTGCCCACCGGGTTGGCGTGGAGGTTCCAGTAATCGAGGCGGTGGCCGATGTGGTTTCCGGCCTAATTACCCCCTCCCAAGCCCTTGATCGACTCATGGAGATAACAATCAAGGCAGAGAATTTTATTCGATGAGTAAGGCGATAATAGCAATAATTTGCGGCGGTCCAAGTAGTGAACATGAAGTTTCTTGTCTTTCTGGCGGGGGAGTATTAGCTGGATTAGATTCGGAGAAATATGCAGCAATTCTTATTGGAATTACAAAATCAAGTGAGTGGGTATTACTACCCAATGATTATCCGTTAGCGATAATTGATGGCTGCCTGCCAGTTGTGGAAGCTAATGGAAGCACCGTTGAATTAACTGCACATGGATTTGTGATCAACGGTAATGAAACCGCTATAGATTGCGTCTTTCCGGTTTTACATGGTGAATTCGGCGAAGATGGAAAACTGCAACAAATCTTAGAGGATTCCGCTCTTGCATATGTTGGAAGCGGGGTAGCGGCCTCAGCTCATGCTATGGACAAAGCCTTTGCTAAGGGAGAATTTGTAGCTGCCGGAATGCAGGTAGCGACAGGTTTTGTAGTTACCGCAACCGATTGGGAGCAGAAGCGTTCCCAGATCACATATCCAGTTTTTGTTAAGCCCGCTAGTGGCGGGTCGAGTCGAGGCACACATAAAGTTAAATCCGCATTTGCTTTGGCAGCAGCGGTGGCAGATGCCCTTTTCTACGATGACAAAGTTTTGATAGAAGAAGCGATCGCAGGTCGTGAAATTGAATGTGCGGTATTGGTGCGAGCTGGTGAAATTCAAGCATCGGTGGTTGGTGAAATTGTGATCAATCCGCGATTTGAGTTTTATGATTTCGAGGCAAAGTATTTAGATGATTCGACAACGGTAGCGATCCCGGCAAACATACCGCAAGCCGCCGCAGATGAGATTCGAAGCAAAGCGATCACAGCTTTTACCGCTTTGGGTTGTAGCGGGCTAGCCCGATGCGACTTTTTCTATACAAATGATGGACAAATAATTATTAATGAAATTAATACCATGCCAGGCTTTACTGGAACCTCTGTTTACCCAAAACTTTGGCAGGCAAGTGGCGTGAGCTATACCGATCTGATAACGGCGCTTATTGAAACCGCGATTGCAAATTAGCTAAGGTGGGTTACCGGGCAGGTGAGGGTGCGGGTAATGCCAGGTACTGCTTGTACCTTTGACAAAACTAGGCGACCAAACTCTTCCATGCTTTCAGCTTCAGCACGCATAATGACATCGTAAGGACCAGTTACACCCTCTGAAAGCGAGACGCCCGCGATCTTTGCAACGGCATCTGCTACTCCAGATGCTTTGCCAACTTCAGTTTGAATCAAAATGAAAGCCTGTACTGACATGTGAGTTCCTCCTCTTTCCGAAGCGCAAACGCTACCGCAGAATAACCTCTACTCACTAGTCGATTAGGCTAGCAGTATGAACTTCGACGAGTCTGGCGTAATAGCAGCATTAGCACGCATTTTTGGCGGTGGCCAGCGCGGAGTTGAGATCGGGATTGGCGATGATGCCGCAGTTGTAAAGACTGGCAATCGCACCGTCATAACTACAGATCTAGCGGTCGAGGGAACACATTTTCGAACACAGTGGAGTAGTGCCTTCGAGATCGGTCGAAAAGTTACCGCGGCAAATCTGGCAGATGTATATGCAATGGGCGGATCACCTAATTACTTAGTAGTGGCGCTTACCTTAACCGGCGATGAAACCCTAGCTTGGATTGAAGAGTTAGCTGAAGGCATCGCGCATGAAGCAAGAAGTTGTGGTGCTTATGTTGTGGGCGGTGATCTGGCAAAAGGTCCATGTAAAGTAATTTCAATCACGGCAGTGGGCCAGATTGAAACTGCCATAACTCGATCTGGTGCCAAAGTTGGTGATTGGATCTGCATCTCTTCCTTACCAGGATGGTCAGCGGCTGGGCTAGAACTCATTGAAAAAGATATGGATACCGATCTTGCCCAGCATGCGATGAGTGAATTTTGTGCACCCACCGTGGATTACTCAGCGGCAGTTCAATTTGCAAATGCTGGTGCTAACTCTTTGTCGGACATCAGTGATGCACTTTTAATTCAAGCTCAGCAAATGGCGAGCGCATCAGGTGTAGCTTTTGCGCTTGACCAAGGATTAATTTCCGCCCATCCTGAATTTGGATCCTTGAAAGAGTTGGCCGATGCGCAAGGTATTGATGTCTGGCAATGGATTTTTGCCGGGGGTGAGGACCATGTCTTTCTGGCAACTGGACAGGAGTTAGCTGGATTTAAAATCGGAACTGTTGTTGCTGGCCAAGGTTTAATTGGCGTGGAAATGAAAAAAGCGCCAGAGACCTGGCGCCACTTTCGTTAGTTTAAAATATTTGGTAGAAATAGTTAGCGGGTAACTTTTCCAGCCTTCAAGCAAGAGGTGCAAACGTTTTGACGCTTCGCGGTTCCACCTATCAGAGTGCGAACTCGCTGGATATTTGGATTCCAACGACGACGTGTCTTCACCTGAGAGTGAGAAACATTGTTTCCGAAGCTGGGTCCCTTGCCACAGATATCGCATGTTGCTGCCACAGCGGTACTCCTTAAAATGTTTGATTTTTCAGTCCCTAAAGGAACAGGGGCAAAGATTACCCTGTGAGTAGGCGCTGATGCTAATTAGCGCCCAGCGTGCGCTAACGGTAGGCGAAATTATCGGTCGATCAGGGGAAAGCTGCAGCCCTACCGCATTATTCAGGGGAGAATGCGCCTGTGGCTACATTAGAGAGCAAGGTGTCTGGCGTTATTGGCGACCGCACCGCCAAAGTTCTAGCAGCCGCTTTTGGAATTAAGAGCGTCGGGGATCTCATGCGTCATTATCCAAGGCGCTACCTGGTGCGCGGCGAGCTCTCGGACATTTCCCAACTTCAGGAAGGGGATGAAGCAACGATCCTGGCTCAAATTTATGCAGCAACAAATCGACCATTGCGTGGTCGAAAAGGGAGCATGCTAGAAGTTGTAGTCACCGATGGAACCGACAAACTTTCCCTCACCTTTTTTAATCAAGCATGGCGCGAGCAGGATTTAAAAGTAGGGCGAGCGGGATTGTTTGCGGGAAAGATTGGGGTTTTCAAAAACAAGAAGCAGTTGGCCCATCCGGATTATGAGTTGATCCCAGATGGATCTGATGTAGACAGTGCAGTCGAGGGTTTCGCCGGCAAATACCTGCCGGTCTACCCAGCCACTTCAAAACTACCTTCCTGGAAAGTCTCCCAGTGCGTTCAATTAGCGGTTGCCGCATTAGCAGATGTTGCCGATTTCTTACCTGAAACAATTAGAGAAAAGCATGGTTATCCAACTTTGCAGCAAGCTTTGGTGGCGCTGCATCAGCCAACTGATCTAGCTCAGGCCGATTTAGCCAGGGAGCGGCTCACTTTTGATGAGGCTTTTCTCTTGCAATCCCTGCTTGTGTTGCGCCGCAATGAGTTAAAAAAACTTAATTCCAGATCAAGAAAGCGGATTAGTGGCGGGTTGCTTGATTCCTTTGATAAATCTTTACCTTTTGAATTGACCGCAGGTCAGCTGGAAGTAGGTAAAGAAATTGAATCCGATTTAGCTAAATCCCACCCGATGCA
>JAYVQU010000008.1:0-3046 GCA_043776875.1 Actinomycetes bacterium | reverse complement strand
CAAGCAATAAGATCTATCAAAACCTGGGCTTCGAACTCTTTGATGAGAATCTGCGAATAAAATGCACCACTAGTCATAGATACAAATGAAACGGCTTGCGTGATTCAGATGGTGCTTGCGTGTTACGGGGGTTAAGTCACGTAAATCAATTCGCCGCGGAAGGATTTATGAGCGCGTTTCTTCGAAGAGCTCTAGTTGCTTGGGACGCGACCATCGTTTTCATCGGTTCGAATCAACCAAGGATGCCGATTCGAAGTTTCTCCAACTCTTGGGTTTGTTCTGTCTGATTAGCATGTTGGCCCAGAAAACTGGCCGTGCCGTCCGTACCGCACGCTGCCTTTATAGGATCGGTGCCGCCCGGGTGTTGGATGACTAAGGCCGTTAAGTTATACACGTAGCCGCCAATAATGCTCCAGCAATCTGTTTCCAAATTATGACGCTGCACTTCTACTCGGGTAATTTTGACGATTGTCGGGGTTGGCGAGGGCGTTGGCGTAAGTGTTGGTGTGAATGTCGGTTTCGATTTAACAACGGGCTTAGAAACAGCCACTCCTTTATCCCACACGAATTTTTTGCCAGTCTTAACGCAGGTGTATTTTTTAAGGGATACAACCGATGTACCTAATTTTGCGCAAACCCCGCCGGCTTTTATTGTTGCTGCCGAACTTTCTTGGGATGAAAGAAGAGAAATCGTAGCGAGAGCACACAGGACGATCCGCCACCTGCTAATTCCGTGCAACTTCCCGGCTCCTCTCAGATTTCAACTTCTTGAAGGATAGAGAATATAGAGTGCGGGAGGCGGGACTTGAACCCGCACGTCCGAAGACACAGGTTCCTAAGACCTGCGTGTCTGCCATTTCACCACTCCCGCAAGAGCAACTACTTCAGGGGCAAGATTAGAGATAGTTGGCGGTTAATTCAAACCGAGCAGATTCTTAGTGAATTCATTGCTGAATTTTCCCGCTGGATCAACTTTTCCAACCAATGCAACGAAATCTTTCCAGCGCGGTGAAACCAAGGCCAGGTATTCCGGAGTGGCGCAGAATACCTTTCCCAGGTGCGGGCGATAGTGAAACCGGCGCAGCAAGGCTTCAATCATTGGCAAGAGTCCGTATACGGCCTCTGTTTTCTCCCAAGTAAAGTGAAAAGCGGCGGTCTCCCGTTGGTAAGAACCGGCCAGCCAAAAATCATCGGCCCGCACAGTCCTAAACTCTGACACTAGGAGTAGTTTGTTAATTTCTGGTGCAATTGTTTCCAGAGCTCGGATGACCGCCGGTGCATCTTCAATTGAAACAAAGAATTCACTTTGTAGTTCATCTCCCGCACTTGGCGTGAACTCCATTTTGAAATGTGGCAAGCGAGTATGCCAAGGTCCTGACACTCCAAGTTGTTCGGTGCAATGATGCGAATCAATTCCTGGGATTGGATGTAGTTTAATTGCAGCTGCCTTGGCGCCAAAGTATTGTGAACTTTGAAATTGTGGCGCGCGTACTTTCTGCCACAAGTCACCAGTTCCATCGCTACCCCATGTGGTGAAAAAACTCACGCTATAACCAGAAGACATAATTTCCAAATAGTTTTCGGCCATCAATTTCCTGGGAAGTGATTGATAGATAGTTTGAGCCACTTCATATGTTGGTTCAATCGCAAGCTCGATTCTGGTAATGACTCCGAAAACTCCGAGGCCCACAGTCGCGGCAAAGAAAAAATCATCCTCGGAAGTGAATTTTTCTAAATCCCCGGTGGCGTTGATTATTTCAATGCTGCGCACTGCAGATTGCAACCCACCATTTTTAATTCCGGAACCATGGCTACCAGTTGCGACTGCACCCGCGATTGAAATGTGCGGCAGGGAGGCTAAGTTATGGATGGCAAACCCTTCACTTTCCAGAAAGGTTGCTAATTCGCCGTAGGTGGCGCCACCATTTGCAGTGACGGTCATGTGTTTTCGATCTATTGCAAAATCATGCGGAATTTGATCAAGCAGAACCGCTACGGCGGTGGTATCAGCGATTGTGTTGAAGCAATGTGCTGAGCCGCGAGTTCGAACCCTAGGATTAGTTTTTACGACATTTTGTAGTTGCGCAATACTTTTAGGATGAAGCGTTTTGGCATCTGAAAACGAGATATTTCCAGCCCAGTTTGAGTTTGGCATTTCCTCAATTTCTATTGCTACTTCATCAATATTAAACCACTAGTACAAGATCCTAGTGGAGTAGTATTGGTGCTATTCCATAAGAGTGAGGAAACAGATGAGCATTGCACCAACCCCGGCAGATAAGTTCACCTTCGGCCTGTGGACCGTTGGCTGGCAGGCCCGTGATCCCTTTGGCGATGCCACCCGTGATCCATTGGACCCAGTTCGTACAGTTAATGAGTTAGCTGCGCGCGGAGCCTACGGTGTGACCTTTCATGATGATGATCTGATTCCATTTGGCAGCGATGACAGTACGCGACGTGGACACATCGACCGCTTTAAGAAGGCGCTAGCCGAGACCGGCATGAAAGTACCGATGGCTACTACAAATCTTTTCACTCACCCAGTTTTCAAAGATGGCGCATTTACTTCTAATGACAAAGATATTCGCCGCTATGCAATTCGCAAGGTCATGACAAATATTGAACTCGCAGTTGAACTTGGCGCAACCACATATGTTTGTTGGGGCGGCCGCGAAGGTGCTGAATCTGATGGCGCCAAGGATGCCTACGTTGCCTTGGATCGTTTCCGGGAAGCCTTTAATACACTTGGTGAGTTTGTAACTGACAATGGCTATGATATTAAATTTGCCATCGAACCAAAACCAAATGAGCCACGTGGCGATATTTTCTTACCAACGATTGGCCACGCGCTCGCATTTATTTATACGCTAGACCGACCAGAGCTGGTTGGTCTAAACCCTGAAGTTGGCCACGAGCAAATGGCAGGTCTCAACTTTGTCCATGGAATCGCGCAAGCACTTTGGCAAAAAAAGTTGTTCCACATTGATCTCAACGGCCAGCATGGTCCAAAGTTTGACCAGGATTTAGTTTTTGGCCACGGCGATCT
>JAYVQU010000007.1:0-39481 GCA_043776875.1 Actinomycetes bacterium | reverse complement strand
TCCGTTACGTAGAAGAATTATTTGGTTACAATTCTCTGCCTCATCTAAAACATGGCTGGTAATCAAGATTGTTACACCATCGGCTGCAAGTTGGCGTATAACTTCCCATATTTCTTGGCGCAATAAGGGATCAAGACCAACTGTTGGTTCATCCAGTATGAGCAATTTAGGAGTGCCAACAAGGGCTGATGCAAATGACAATCTAGAACGCTCGCCGCCGGAGAGTGAATCCGCGATTTGATTTGCTTGTACCATTAAGTCAACTTTTTCTAGAAGTTCACCTGCACTCTGTTCAGATCTTGGGTGCAAGGATAGGTAGAAATTTATGTTTTCTAGACAAGTCAAATCTCCATAAATACTTGAAACTTGAGTTGAATAGCCAATTGAATTACGGAGAGCTTTCGCCCCTGCGGGTATGCCAAGCACTTCGATTTTTCCAGAAGTTATTTTTTGCAGCCCAACGATTGATCTAATGAGCGTTGTTTTCCCGCTACCACTTGGTCCAAGTAAGCCGCAAATTGCTCCTACGGGTAGATCAATCGAAATTGAATCCAGAATAATTTTCTTTTTGCGAGTAACCACTAGGTTGTCGACTCTTATTGAGGAACCCATATTTTAATTTTAGGCCGTGAATTAGTTTATGGAAAGGGTCTTGCCCCGATAGGCCCAATAACTGAGTGAAATACTTCCAACCCAGCCTTAGGAGGGGGCGAGGCTTCTTCAAATTCTGCTCAGATATTCAGACAATTTCGCTCTGTGGCGACTTTTATGGCTAGGTAACCTCCACCTGAAGCAAGACCACGTAGTTATCTATTTGGTAAGTATTCAATCGCTTGTTATAACAAGTCGGTATTTCGGTGATCACTCGAACCTAGGAAATGTTCTAGTGCTAGCCCCATGAGTTAGCATTGAAACAAACTTCCTGATCTGCCAGTATTTGTCAGTGGTGCAAAGCATGATTCATTATGAATATCAAATTCGACTTTCATTTAGCCATCAATTCAAGAGGAGAAAAAATGCAAGTCAATGTTGATAAGAAGACCAGCTTATTACTTGGTATAATTGCAGTTTTATTGGTGCTACTAGGAATCTTTTTATTTCGTGGCTCAGATTCTGACATGAACGCACAGAATATGGGTGGCTCAGATTCTGGCATGGGTTCACACGGTATGGGTGGCCCGGGCAGTTATGACAAGAATTTACCGAACAGAACTCCGGCAGATCGCACGCCGCTCTCATACATAGTGGCAAATGGTGTAAAAGAATTTGCGCTAACCGCCGAAGCGATTAACTGGGAATATCTCAAAGGTAAGACGCTTGTAGCGTGGGGTTATAACGGTCAAATTCCCGGACCAGAAATTCGAGTTATCGAAGGGGACAAGGTAAAAATCGTATTTACCAATAAACTTCCAAAAGCAACGACAGTGCATTGGCATGGTATTGATGTCCCTAATGATCAAGATGGCGTTCCCGGTGTAACTCAAAAAGCCATAAAGCCAGGTGAAACCTATACTTATGAATTTACTGCTAAGCCCGCTGGCACTCGGTTCTATCACACACACGGTGGCGCAGCTATGGTCGATGAAGCCGAACAGTTAGATAAGGGACTTTCCGGAGCTTTCATAATTGAACCGAAAAATTATGCCACGAACAAACCGGATAGAGAATACACATTGATTTTGGATGAGTGGAATACAACCGGAATGAGCAGCGCGATGGGTAAGAATGCAGGGGCGATGGCTGGTATGGCATATAACCTGTTTACTATCAATGGCAGAGCATTCCCCGACACCGAACCTCTCAAAGTTAAAAAGGGTGAACGAGTTCGCATACGAATGATAAATGGCGGTACCTCAACTATTCACCCGATGCATCTGCACGGCCATCAATTCAAAGTTGTAGCAGTTGACGGTAATCCTGTGCCCAAAGCAGCCCAACTCACGCGCAACACCCAGCCCATTCACCCCGGTGAGACATATGATATTGAATTTATCGCCAATAATCCTGGCACCTGGCTTTTCCACTGCCACGAACTCCATCATGCTGATAGTGGCATGATTGTTCCAGTCGTTTATGAACCATAAACAAATAACACTTTAATGGTTTGGGTTTAGCCCGCACGCCTTCAATTTAATGAGTTCTCGCGCTAGATTCTCCGCATGAGTTCATCCCGGATCTTGCATGCAGCCACTGGATCCCAATTGACTGCCAAAGGTTGGGGGCAGGAAGCAGCGCTACGAATGCTGCATAACAATTTAGATCCAGCAGTTGCAGAACATCCGGAAAACCTTGTTGTTTACGGAGGCACCGGAAAGGCAGCCCGTAATTGGCCGGCTTTCGATGCCATTGTTAAAAGCCTTACTAATTTAAAAAATGATGAAACTCTTTTGGTGCAATCTGGAAAACCAGTTGGTGTTTTCCAAACTCACGAGTGGGCGCCACGCGTATTGATTGCAAACTCTAATTTAGTCGGCGATTGGGCTAATTGGCCAGAGTTTCGCCGGCTAGAACAATTAGGTCTGACGATGTACGGCCAGATGACTGCCGGTTCTTGGATCTACATCGGTACCCAGGGAATTCTGCAAGGAACGTATGAAACTTTTGCGGCGGTTGCTCGAAAAAGATTCAACGGGAGTTTACAAGGAACTTTAACGCTAACTGGCGGCTGCGGCGGAATGGGTGGAGCTCAACCACTTGCGGTGACTATGAATGGTGGCGTTTGTTTAATTATAGATGTCGATAAGTCGCGGTTACAGAAACGAATCGAAACTCGATATCTTGATGAGATTGCCGATAACTTAACTGATGCAATTGCGCGAGCACTAAAGGCAAAGAACCAAGGAATCCCATTATCGGTTGGTTTGGTCGGCAATGCTGCTGAGTTGTTTCCAAAATTGCTTTCAATGGATCTGCCAATTGATATTGTCACCGACCAAACCTCGGCCCACGATCCACTTTCCTATATCCCAGCTGGGGTTGATGTGCACGATGCGCCAGCGCTTGCAAAAGCTGATCCAATTGATTTTACTAAACGCTCACAAGCAGCTATGGCTAAGCATGTCGAAGCAATGGTTGGCTTTATGGATAAAGGGGCTGAAGTTTTTGATTACGGTAATTCGATTCGCGATGAAGCCCGGCAAGGGGGCTTTAGTCGTGCTTTCGCTTTTCCCGGATTTGTACCAGCTTATATTCGTCCGCTCTTTTGCGAAGGCAAAGGTCCATTCCGTTGGGTAGCACTTTCGGGAGACCCTAAGGATATTTACCGCACCGATAAGGCGGTCCTTGAGCTATTTCCCGAGAATCAAGAGCTCAACCGTTGGATAACGATGGCGCAGGAAAAAGTGGCTTTCCAAGGTTTGCCAGCGCGCATCTGCTGGCTGGGCTATGGGGAACGGGAAAAGGCCGGGTTGGCCTTTAATGATTTAGTTGCCCGCGGCGAAGTTTCAGCACCAATCGTTATCGGTCGCGATCATCTTGATTGTGGATCAGTGGCATCGCCCTATCGCGAAACGGAAGCGATGCTAGATGGCTCTGATGCAATTGCTGATTGGCCGCTTTTAAATGCCATGGTGAATATCGCATCTGGTGCTTCGTGGGTTTCACTTCATCACGGTGGTGGGGTTGGAATGGGACGTTCAATGCATGCTGGCCAAGTATCGGTTGCTGATGGAACAAAATTAGCGGCGCAAAAGTTGGAGCGAGTACTTACTAATGATCCCGGTATGGGTGTAATTCGTCATGCTGATGCGGGTTATGACAGTGCAATCAGTACTGCCAGAGAGCGCCATGTCCATGTTCCAATGATGGATATTGAATAAGACATGTCTGATTTGCTTGTTACCGACATTGGTTGTCTCGTTACTAATGATGCATCTCTTTCCGGAACTCCGCTAGGGATACTTCGCGATGCCGCGTTTGCCGTAACTGCTGGAAAAGTGTCATGGGTTGGCGCTAAGAGCACCGCAACTGCTGGTGATTATAAAAATGTAATAAGCGCAAATGGAAAAACTGTGATTCCTGGATTTGTAGATAGTCATAACCATTTAATCTTTGCCGGGGATCGTGCTGATGAATTTTCGGCACGTATGCAAGGCAAGCCATATACCGCAAGCGGAATCAACTACACCGTTGAAAAAACAAGGAGTGCTAGTAAGCAAGAGCTACGTTATAACGCAGCAGCCTTGGTACTTGAAGGGTTAAAAACCGGTACTACAACCGTTGAGATTAAATCTGGTTATGGTTTGAATATAGTAGACGAAAAGCGCAGTCTCGAAATCGCGCATGAATTTACGGAGGAGGTCACTTTCCTAGGCGCTCATGTAGTTCCAATTGAATTTAAGAGTGCACAAGATGATTATGTAGCAATGGTTTGCGGACCGATGCTCGATGCAGTTGCGCCAGTTGCCAAGTGGATTGATGTCTTCTGTGACCGTGGCGCCTTTACGCCAGATCAAACGAGGAAAATTCTTAAAGCCGGCATAGCCAAAGGCTTATTGCCAAGGTTACATGCCAATCAACTAGAACCAGGTGAGGGAATTAAAGTTGGCGTCGAATTAGCGGCGGCTTCAGTGGATCATATTTCGTACTACTCAGATTCAGATTTGGCTGCGCTATCTGGTTCAAATACAGTTGCCACCTTTTTGCCGGGTGCAGAGTTCTCCACTCGCAGTAATTATCCGGATGCTCGCCCGTTATTGGAAGCTGGCATAAATGTGGCGATTGCTAGTGATTGCAATCCAGGCAGCTCTTATTCCACGAACATGTCATTTATGATCGCGCTAGCAGTGCGCGAGCTATTTTTTACACCAGAGCAGGCGCTTTGGTCGGCAACTAAGGGTGGCGCGCTAGCGCTTCGGCGAAATGACATCGGTCATCTAGCCCTTGGTGCTAATGCCGATTTTACAATTTTACAAAGTGATTCATATTTACATTTGGCATATCGGCCAGGCGTGAACTTAATAGAACAGGTGTGGCAAAATGGCAACCGAGTCAACTAAGCAAGTGACCGAAGTTACTTTAGGGAGTTCAGGTTTATCTTTTGCCGAAGTAATTGCAGTTGCTCGTTTTGGCGCCAAAGTTAATTTAGCAGCTGAGAGCATCAGGGCTATTGAGAGTTCGCGAAAGTACATTGAAGAATATGCCGCTGGTAGAAAACCAGTTTACGGAGTTTCAACCGGATTCGGTGCCCTAGCAAATCGTCACATTGATGTAAAAGATCGTGCGCAATTACAGAAATCTCTAATTCGCTCCCATGCTGCTGGCATGGGGCCAGCAGTTGAACGTGAAGTAGTCCGCGCTTTGATTCTGTTACGTCTTCGCACGATGGCATCTGGTCGTACTGGCGTTAGATTGACGGTGGCACAGACATATTGCGAACTTCTAAATGCCGGAATTACACCGGTCGTGCCGGAATTTGGCTCACTTGGCTGTAGCGGTGATTTGGCTCCGTTATCGCATTGTGCACTGGCTCTGATGGGTGAAGGCCGAGTCCATGATGCCAATGGTGTGGAAATGGATACTTTGCCAGCACTTAAAGCCGCTGGCATCGAACCTATTGAACTTGAAGCCAAAGAGGGCTTAGCGCTAATTAATGGTACAGATGGCATGCTGGGTATGTTGATCATGGCAATTAACGATTTAACGCAGCTTTGCATAGTCGCCGATATAACTGCTGCCATGAGTATCGAAGGTTTACTCGGCACCGATCGTGTTTTTGCGCCAGATCTACATTTGCCCCTTCGTCCACAGTTGGGTCAAGCTGATAGTGCGGCTAATATTTTTGCCATGCTAAAGGGCTCAGCAATCGTGGCTTCACATCGTGAAAATGATTCGCGGGTTCAAGACGCTTATTCGCTTCGTTGCGCACCTCAAGTTGCCGGTGCGGTCCGCGACACCATCGCGCACGCAACCACAATTGCAACTCGCGAATTAGCTAGTGCAATCGATAATCCAGTCGTACTTCCTGATGGTCGAATTGAATCAAATGGAAATTTTCATGGCGCACCTGTTGGTTATGTTTTAGATTTTCTAGCGATAGCAGCAGCTGATCTTGGTTCAATCGCCGAGCGGCGCACTGATCGTGCGCTAGACCAGAATCGATCTGCTGGACTCCCGCCATTTTTGGCAAATGATCCTGGTGTTGATTCCGGGCTGATGCTTGCCCAATACACGCAAGCCGGATTAGTGAGTGAAAATAAACGTTTAGCGACGCCAGCAAGTGTTGATTCGATTCCAAGTTCGGGTATGCAAGAAGATCACGTATCTATGGGTTGGTCTGCAGCACGTAAATTACGTAAAGTGATTGAGAACTTAAATCGTATTTTAGCGATTGAATTAGTTACTGCTGCCCGTGCCATTGAATTACGCATTGGAGTTGCGCCAGCACCTGCAACAGGTCGAGTGATTGCCGAACTTCGAAAGGTGGTTGGCGGCGTAGGCCCAGATCGTTTCCTATCGCCAGAACTTGAAGCAGCGAATGCACTTGTGGCCTCTGGCGACTTAGTTAACGCAGCTCGAGAAGTTGTAAAGGAGCTTATTTAGCGCTTCCTGGCAGCTAAACCGACGGCAATTTCAAGGACTAAAAGGGCCGCTAATCGCACAGTGCGACCATCTGGGGCATCGGCAGCAGCATCAATTTCAGTTATATCAATCACGCGAACTCGTGGATCTCGCGCAACCAAGTTCGCGCATTGGCGGAGCTCATCAGCACTAACGCCACCCGGTACGGAGGCTGGGCAAGCTGGCGCAACAGCGCGATCACAGATGTCGACATCGATATCAACATAAATCTCGCGGCCATTAGAACCAGCAATTTCTAGCGCTTGCGCAATAACTTCACTAATTTTACGTTCTCGAAGTTCGGCCCGATGAATTGTAGTTATGCCGGATTCAGATGCGCGCCTAGCATACGGCGCACTATTTGCGAAGTCATTCAAGCCGATTTGCACAATATTGGCACCGGGTAAGCCAGCTTTAATTAATCTCCAAATGGGAGAACCATTTGAAGCGCCGTCCCGTAAATCATGGTGTGCATCAAATGTAATCAGACCGATTTCACTTAAATCCGCAAATATCCCAGTAGCCACGGAATATGTAATTGAGTTATCTCCACCGAGCGCAATTACAATTTTGTGTTTTCCAAGTAAGCCAGCAACAGCCTCTGCCACTCGAGCTTCACCTTCGGCATGATCGGGAGATTTAACATCACCTAAATCAGTAATGCCTGAATCAATTAGATCAGTATTAGAAGAGCCGGCAAAAGTTGAATACTTTGTCAATGCATGGCGAATTGCTAACGGCGTTAGATGCGCCGAAGTAGGCGACAGCGCGGTTGCAGATGCCGGTATTCCAATCAACGCAAGTTCGGTATTTGTAGATTTCAAGAGCGTGTTAGCACCTGGCCAATTGGGATCATTCGGAAAGCTCGCAAC
Organism: Actinomycetes bacterium; assembly: GCA_043776875.1. Classification (GTDB taxonomy): domain Bacteria; phylum Actinomycetota; class Actinomycetes; order Nanopelagicales; family Nanopelagicaceae; genus Planktophila. The sequence goes on along the minus strand of JAYVQU010000007.1, from coordinate 32,051 downwards.
GGACATGAGTGCCATCTTACGCGCTTGTTTCTTAGTTAGGATATGAAAAGGATCCAGTTTATAGCGCGACTCCTCTACTTTTCTTACGCGGGGTAATTCCTCCCTCGAAATACATTGCTGTCAGTCAATTAGCACGGGTTCAAGTATTCACTTTTAGCTACCAGTAATCCGGCATCAGCTGCCATTGCCAGGAGTAATCATTCGGCAAAGGAAAACCCGCCACCTATATCGAACAGGTGGCGGGTTTCCTCATCCGCTGGGGTTAGCGGAAGGTATTAAGAGTTTTTGATCTCTTAATCGTTGTCATCATTCATGTGACCGATTTTGTTACCTTTGTGATGGCCGCCATTTTTGTCGCCAGCTGCATTTACTTCAGCAGTTACATTGACAACTAGTCCAGCCTTTAGAACTGTGGCTTGAGCAACTGTGATTTTGCCAGCAGCTACAAAAGCATCAATTCGCTTAGTCTGATCAAGCACAAGTGCTGCGATCAGTGCATCTTTCTTTACACCGGCAATTGTTGCAAGTGACTCGCCAGCCTTTGAGCGTGAATGCAGAACCTTGACATCAATGCCAAGAGTTAATGCAATTAAAGCTTCACGGGCTGAATGATTTCCATCATTTTTTAGCGCCTTTGCAGCACGCTCGAAAGCTTTTTCAGCATCTTTTGTAGCTTTAGCAGCAACCTTTGCGGCATCCTTAGCAGCCTCTGCGGCTATTTTTGCAACAGATAATGCTGCGGTAATTGCATCCGATTGTGCTTGGGTAATTGTTCCCTTAATAACAAGGGCGGCAAGTACCGAAACAAGTAGCTTTGGCTCATCCTTGGAGCTGCCCATCGAATTTGCAGATGAATTAGATGATGCATTTGTCACGACCGCTGTGGTCGTACCTGAATTTTGGGAAGCCTGCGCAATTCCGAAGCTGCTTGCAAAGAGGGCAGCGGTGGTAATCGCAACTATTGAAACTTTAAATTTTGATGACATTTTTATGTCTCGCTTTCATTTCTCTCATCACTGATGCCGAGAACATTTGTTATCGACTTCCTGTACTTAACTCCACTATGCTCAAAGATATGTCTGTGGAGCCTGTGAGACTCATGTGGGTTTTTTGGGATCGATTCGCCCATTTCGGGCGAGCACGCTCAACCTAGCCAATTTCAGCGCCACTGTTCAGGCTATACTTTATAAAGGTTTGCAACCAGAGGAAGGCGTCAATTAATGGAGTTCAGCAGTAGCGAATTAAGTCCAGGAGTTGCGGTGCTATCGCTGAAAGGTCGTTTCAACATGGTGACCACTCAACCCTTCCGCGACCAGATAGCGAAATTAGTCGAAGCGGGCTCGAGCCGAATAGTGGTCGAACTTAGTGGTGTCAATTCTTTCGACTCTTCTGCGCTAGGCGCTCTTATTGGTGGACTTAAAACAACGCGACAAGCTGGCGGCGACTTACGACTTTCTTCGCCAACGGAGCAGGTTAAATTGGTGCTGCAACTGACAAATATGGATCGAGTACTGATTTCCTACGATAGTACTGAGGAAGCATTTAGTAATGCCTAATAGCGTCGAGCAGGGGAACACCAGCAGGATTACGCTTACTTCATCAGAGCAAGGCTTGGACGATGTTCACGAACAACTGGAACGAGTGTGGGCACAGGCGCCTTATGTAAAATTTATCGATCGTCTCAGTTTTGAAACAGCGCTGATTGAAATGGTTTCAAATGTTTTTCAACATGCAGATTCTGATATCACTCCTTTGTGTACGGTCACAATTGAAACTTTTCCAGATCGAGTCGAAAGCACTGTCGTACATGGGGGTCCAGCTAAAGAGGTTCAACTGACCGGACGTTCAATGCCCGATGAGTCTGCTGAATCAGGGCGGGGAATCTTGTTGATTCAGGCACTTGTCAGCGAGCTTCGTTACACGCGCGAAGGAGATTACAACCACTGGCACATGGTCAAGAAAATTTTACCTGCCGATGGCGAGTTCAGTTCTGTTCCTAAAGTTTCATTAACTCGTCCCATAAATGAAAAGGCGCGACAAAACGCGCTCGAGAGTTTAAATATATTGGATACTGCCCCTGAGGAACGGCTGGATCTAATCACGCGAATGACGCAAAGATTGTTTGGCGTCGAGACCTGCACCATATCTCTTATCGATAATGACAGGCAGTGGTTCAAATCTCGAATCGGCTTAGCCGTTGAAGAGACACCACGGGAACAGGCATTTTGCGACCACACCATTCGCCAATACGACACCATGGTTGTTCCAGATGCTCATGTAGATCCTCGGTTTCAGAACAACCCGCTGGTGACAGGTGCCCCACTCATTCGCTTTTATGCGGGCTATCCGATTGAGGTGGGAGATGGAGAACCAATTGGAACGCTTTGTATTTTTGACCCTAACCCGCGCATTCTTACCGAACCAGAGAAGGAACTTCTTCGAGACCTTGCGCTGATTGCTCAGAATGAATTAGTTGGATCTCGGGATCTGCAGCAGGCTCGTGAGGTTCAAAATGGCCTATTGCCGACCTCTGTCCCAGACATGCCTGGATATGAAATTGCTGGCCTCTGTCTTCCATCGCAAGCTGTCGGTGGTGATTTTTATGATTGGTGCGAAGTCGAAGATGGAGTGGCCTTTACCCTTGCCGATGTCATGGGAAAGGGCACTGGCGCTGCAATTATCGCGGCGACGGTTCGGGCTGTGCTTCGGGCAACCTCCCGTCAATCTGAGATTAGCAAGGCAATGGACTTCGCAGTGAAATCACTGGAAGCAGATTTAGCGGCTTCCGGAAAATTCGTTACGCTTTTTTACGGTCGACTTCACACCGATACTGGCGTGGTGGAATATGTCGATGCCGGCCATGGCCTTAGCTGGGTTTTCAAAGCCAATGGTGCGTTAGAGTATTTATCCAGCGAGGCTTTGCCTTTGGGTATGAACATGGATGAGCCCTGGAAGGTGAAGTCAACAGTGTTAGAGATTGGGGATACCCTGGTTTCAATCAGTGATGGGGTGCTCGACTTAATTACCGGCTTGCGGGCAGGTTTGGCCCAAGCTACCGAAGTGGTTGCCAAGTCGGCTAACGCGCAGGAGGTTGTCGATGCGCTTCAGCAGATCGCCGAGTCGCAATCTGCGCCAGATGATGTCACGATTTTGGTGCTTCGCCGCTCCAAATAATTTGCGCAATTAATAAACTGGCAAAGTTGGATCGATTTGTGTTGCCCAGGCAATTACTCCGCCGCTGAGGTGCGATGCATTGGAGAATCCGGCATTTATTAGAATAGCCAAGCATTCTGCCGAACGGAAACCGCTCTTGCAATGCAAAATAATTGGCTGATCTTGAGGTAGGGCAGCAAGTGCACTGCCGTCGACAAATCCTTGTTTTGGAATCAGATGGGAACCTGGAATCCGCAGTATTGCAAATTCGCTTGGTTCGCGGACATCGATGAGATAAAAATTTTCGCCTGAATCAATTTTCGCCTTTAAGGCTCTTACTGTAATAGTAGAAACTTCAACTCCACTTTCGGTAGCTTCCGAGCGGGTCCCACAAAATGCTTCATAATCTGGAAGCAATGCGGTTTGAGTTGCATTTTCTGAACACAAAGGGCAATCAGGATCTTTGCGAACTTTAATCTTTCTAAAATTCATTTCCAAAGCGTCGTAGATCATTAGTGATCCGATCAGCGGCTCTCCGGCGCCGGTGAGAATTTTGATAGCCTCAGTACTTTGAATTGACCCGATTGTTGCGCACAAAACGCCTAGGACACCACCTTCAGCGCAGCTTGGAACCATTCCGGGAGGTGGTGGTTCTGGAAAAAGGCATCGATAACACGGACCGTATTCAGCCCAAAAAACACTTGCTTGGCCATCGAATCGGTAAATGGAACCCCACACGTATGGCTTGCCTAAAATAACGCAGGCATCATTGACTAAGTAACGTGTGGCAAAATTATCGGTGCCATCTACGATGATGTCGTACTGCGAAAAAATCTCCATCACATTGGAATTAGTTAGACGTGTTTCATGAGTGATGACATTGACGTATGGATTAATTTCTGCAATTTTTGCTTTTGCACTCTGTGCCTTGCCTTTGCCGATATCAGATTGGCCATGAATAATTTGGCGCTGTAAATTCGATTCCTCAACCGTATCAAATTCCACAATTCCGAGAGTTCCAACACCTGCGGCAGCTAGATACATGAGCGTTAGTGAGCCAAGGCCGCCAGCTCCAACGCAGAGCACCTTGGCATTCATTAGACGTTGCTGACCTGCCATTGCGATTTCCGGAAGAATTAATTGTCGGTTGTATCGCTTCACTTCATCGACGGTCAGGGCGGGTCCTGGAAAAACTAGCGGTGGAATCGTCATGGTGATAACTCTGCCGTAGCGCTACTCCGCGTGCCAGTGGCTAAGAAGTAGTCCAGGGCGCCATGAGTATTCATTAGTAGGGCAAAGATTTATCCGCCAGCAAATTTAGGCAAGATATCTATCCGGGTACCAGAGGGGAGTCGTGCTTCAAAATCATGGCAAGGGATACCATCAATTAGTACTCCACATTGTGGAATTATTTGATTCATCACGCTATTTAAACTCGAACATTGTTTAAGTACTTCTTGCACAGAGGTCACAGCGATCTTCATCTCATCTAAGCCCGAAGCAGCACGAGCCGCAGCATAAAAATGAACCGTGATCATCTCATTCTCCTTTGGTTAAATAAATAATACCTACTTCTTCTTAATCACCATAACTTTTTCCCAGCCACGCTTGACTGGCCTATTTCCGCCATCTCTATGATCCCCGCGTGAGCGATACACAATGTAGGGGCGGAAAAGATATCCAACTGGAGCTGAAAGAACGTGGACCAGCCGAGTAAAGGGCCATACTGAAAGAAGAAGGAAGGCAAGTATTGCATGAACTTTAAATGAGATTGGAACATCAGTCATAAGCGAGCCTTTCGGAGATAACTGAAAAATCGAGCGAAACCAGATAGAAACAGTTGGCCGATACTCATATCCATTGCCAATGATTTGGACGCCGACTGTGTTAATCATTCCAAAAGTAATTACAAGTCCCAGCAAAAGGTACATCGCTTTATCTATTTTGGTGGTGACGCGAAATACAGATGGTGTTGTTCGGCGTCGGTAAATTAAACCGGCTAGACCAATTACCGCCGCCGAACCGGCAACGGTTCCGGCAGTGACAGCAATGAAATGATAAAGATCTTCTGGAACTCCCAAGAACTCGATCCAACTCTTAGGAATAACCAACCCAATGACGTGCCCACCAAGTACTCCTAATATGCCAAAATGAAATAGTGGACTAGCCCAGCGAATAAGTCGAGATTCATACCATTGGCTTGATCGCGAAGTCCAACCAAATTTGTCATATTTATATCGCCAGGCATGCCCTATAACAAATGAACTCAGACAGATGTAAGGGAAAATATCCCAGAGAAAAATCATGGTCGCACTCCAATCGAAACAGAAACTGGTCCACCATAGCCTTCTAGGCCGACCATTTCAGTTGGTGGGCCGGCATTAATGAGGGCTTCGGCTTCTTTCAATTCCTTATCAGATAATGGAGGTAAATTATCGATAAGAATCTTAAGCAGAATTGAGTAGGGAGATTCTTGTTTTTCTAGCGAACTAGCAAGTACCAACAAAGCGCGATGGTGGCTTTGCAAGAGTTTTAGGCCAGCTTCAAAATCAATCGTTGCCGCAAACTCCAATACTGCCGGCAAAAAATCTGGGAGCTCACCATTGTCAAGTTCGAAGCCAAACTCCTTATATTTCTGAGCGAACCGCCAGAGAGCCATACCTCGTTGTCTGGTATCACCGTTTAAGAAGAAGGTGAGATAAAGGCAGGAACTTCGTTTTTGATCAAAAACTTCAACGTAGTGCTGCTGAAGCTCGATCAGATCCTCATGAAGAAACCATTTACTAAATGGTTGCAGGCGCTGACTTGTAGCTGGAGCTGTTTGCGAGATAAGTTCTTCAAAGAGGGATACCCGCGACTTCAGTAGCTGAGTTGGATACGCCAGAAGATTACTTGTTGAAAGGAAAACGGATTTCATATTTCTTTCATCAAGCTTTTTCATCGGTAGCACCAAGTTCTTTAAATGAAGCTGCTTCCAGCCGTTTTTTTGTTAAATGAAAACTCTCGATGGAAACGGGGATCGGAGCTTTTTCTCCGATGGGGCTAGAACCATAGGCTCCACCAGAGTAATCCAAGCTACAGCCAAGCTCTTCCAAGGCCGCTCCTGCTTCGGCATGCGCTGCCGGAATGACATAACGATCTTCGTACTTTGCTATTGCAAGAAGTTGATAGAGCTCTTTTATATCACTTCCGGTAATTCCAACTGCCGCCGGAATACTTTCATCAAGGTCGTTGCCCAGCGTGACATCGCGCATGTACGAACGCATCGCACTGAGCGTCTTAAGAACTCGTGAAACTGGTGCAACATCGCCAGCAGTAAAGAGCTCAGCTAAATATTCAATAGGTATGCGAAGAGATTCGATGGCACCGAAAAGATTCCGCGCGTCTTCGCCATCATTTCCGGTTGAAGTCAGGGAATCCACCACGGGAGAGAGTGGGGGTATATACCAAACCATTGGCAGCGTGCGATATTCCGGGTGAAGCGGCAGCGCCACCTTGTGAACTTTTGCCAATTTATAAACCGGCGAACGTTGCGCTGCCAGAATCCAGTCATCAGCGATTCCCTGTTCGCGGGCAGCAGCAATGACTGCCGGGTCATCCGGGTCAAGCAAAATATCTAACTGTGCTTCATATAAATCTTTTGGATCAGGTGTGGCTGCAGCCGTTGCTACCCGATCTGCGTCATATAAAAATAGACCTAAATACCGAAGTCGTCCTACACATGTCTCTGAACAAACCGTTGGCAGGCCGACTTCAATGCGTGGATAGCACAATGTGCATTTCTCGGCTTTGCCCGTTGCATGATTGAAATAAACTTTCTTGTAGGGGCAACCGCTGACGCACATGCGCCACCCACGACAAGTATCTTGATCTACTAGAACGATCCCATCTTCACTGCGCTTATACATAGCCCCTGATGGACAACTTGCAACACAAGCAGGGTTGAGACAGTGTTCACAAATTCTTGGAAGATAGAACATAAATGCATTTTCGAAATCTAATTTGACCTTAGTCTCGAGGTTTTTCAAAATGGGATCTTGGCTCTTATTTTGAGAAGTACCGCCTAAGTCATCGTCCCAGTTAGCTGACCATTCAATTTTCATTGGCTTTCCAGTGAGGAGCGAATGGGGTTGAGCTACCGGAATATTTTTCTGAGCTGGAGCACTGATGAGGGTGTCATAGTCATATGTCCAAGGTTCGTAATAATCCTTCATGGTTGGCAATAGTGGATTATTGAAAATATTTAACAGTTTTCGAACACGACCACCTGCACGTAACTTTAATTTTCCATTTTTTCCAAGTTTCCATCCACCTTTCCATCGCTCTTGATCTTCATGTTCTCTTGGATATCCAAGCCCCGGGCGAGTTTCGACGTTGTTAAACCAAACATATTCGGTACCTGTTCTATTGGTCCAAGCCTGTTTACAGGTGACAGAACATGTGTGGCAACCAATACATTTGTCGAGGTTCATAACCATTCCAACTTGAGCCATAACGCGCATGATTGCTCCTAATACTCTACGTCTTGGGAGCGACGACGAATTACTGTAATTTCATCTCGCTGGTTACCGGTTGGACCGTAATAATTGAAACCATAGGACAACTGCGCATATCCACCAATCAAGTGCGTTGGCTTAATTAGCAATCGCGTAAGCGAGTTATGTATTCCCCCGCGCTTGCCTGAGATCTCAGCAATAGGAACATCAATTGTTCGATCCTTTGCGTGATACATGTAGACAGTCCCTTGCGGCATTCTGTGCGAGACGATTGCTCGTGCAACCACAACACCATTTCGATTGTATGATTCGATCCATTCATTATCTTTTACACCGATTTTCTCAGCATCTTCTACCGACATCCAAATCTCAGGGCCACCACGACTGAGCGAGAGCATAAATAAATTGTCTTGATACTCGCTGTGGATTGACCACTTGGAGTGCGGTGTTAAATAGCGAACTGTAACTTCAGCGCCAACACCCATGGATTGATCTCCGAAAATACGATGCATGTTCAATGGTGGTCGATAGTTTGGTAACGCTTCGCCAATCTCATGTATCCAATCATGATCTAAAAAGAAGTGCTGGCGACCAGTGAGTGTGTGCCATGGTTTCAAGCGTTCGACGTTAATTGTAAAGGGAGAGTATCTCCGGCCCCCGTGTTCAGATCCTGACCATTCATGACTGGTAATGACCGGCACTGGGCGTGCTTGCGTGTCTGCGAAGGTAATTTGTTTTCCAACGTGATCTGCAGCGAGATCGCGCAATTTCTGGCCTGTGCGTTTTTCAAGGAATTCAAAACCAGCCGTTGCAACGCGACCATTTGTTGTTCCAGAGAGCGCCAAAATAGTTTCGCACGCTTTCTCTGCGGTATCAAGCAAAGGTCGCCCGGCCGCAATTCCAGATGTCGCAGTCCCACACACTCGGGCAAGATAATCAACTTCTTGTTTTGGCTTGAGTGTTATGCCCTTAACAACGGTTCCTAGGTTTTCTACATTTGGACCAAGGGCGCCCATCATCTCTGCAAGTGCTGGATAATTTCGCTCAACGACGGTGAAGGCTGGCATGGTCACACCAGGTATTGCTTCACATTCACCCTTCTTCCAATCCAAGACGATGCCATTTGGTTGCTTGGTTTCGCCAGGTGAATCATGCATCAATGGTGTTGCTACCAGATCTTTGCGTACGCCTAAATGCTTGGCAGCGAGTAAAGCGAAGGTTTTTGAAAGTGCAAGAAATGCGTTGTAGTCACTACGTGCTTCCCAAGGTGGCTTGATCGCTTCATTAAATGCATGAACAAATGGGTGCATATCTGTACTTGATAAATCGTATTTCTCATACCATGTTGCTGCTGGCAGCAGAATATCGGAGAAGAGACCAGTGCTTGTCATTCTAAAATCAAGTGAGACCAACAGATCTAACTTGCCTTCAGCGGCTTTATCCCGCCATTTAACAGTTTGCGGACGGCTTGATTCGGAACTCTCTTGTGCACGCACCGCACTCTCTGTGCCGAGTAAGTGTTTTAAGAAATATTCATTTCCTTTTCCGGAAGAACCAAGCAGATTTGCTCGCCAAACCGTAAGTACTCGCGGGAAATTTTCTGCTGCATCAGGATCTTCGCAAGCAAACTCCAATTCATTGCTCTTTAATTGGTCCACAACATATTTATCAGGAGCGATGCCTTTCGCATCGGCTTCATCAACTAGATCAAGTGGATTGCGATTAAAGGTAGGAAATGATGGAGTCCATCCCATGCGCACAGCTTGGGCGTAGGTGTCAACAATGTGCTGACCTTTGAATATTCCACTTCCTAATGGGCTGGAAAGCGCATCTGCACCAAAGCCGTCATAGCGCCATTGTGATGTTGCTAAATACCAAAATGGTGTTCCAGCCATTTGCCGTGGTGGGCGAGACCAATCTAAACCAAAGGCCAGCTGAGCCCAACCGGTAAAAGGGCGGCATTTTTCTTGGCCAACATAATGCGCCCAGCCACCACCATTTACTCCCTCGCAACCGGTTAAAACAACTAAGGAGAGAATCGCGCGGTAAATCTGATCAGAGTGGAACCAATGATTCGCGCCGGCACCAAGGGCGATCATTGATTTACCATTCGAGTCTTCTGCATTTTGGGCAAATTCTCGGGCAATGCGAATCACTTGTTCTGCCGGCACCGAAGTTATTTTCTCTTGCCATGATGGGGTAAAAGGTTCGAGGTCCTCATAAGTAGTTGGCCATTGGCCTGGAAGCAAGGGACGTGCAATGCCATACTGCGCCAGCATTAAGTCGTAGACCGTTGTGACTAGATGTTCACCAATTCTGCGAACTGGAACTCCGCGATGAAGGATGCCACCACCTTCGTTGATGTTTTGATCCTTATCAAATCGGGGTAAATCTATAGCTACCGACTCTGAGCCATACATCGATAACTTAGGCTTAACATCGCCTAGATCGAGGTTCCATTTGCCAACACCTGAATCCGCATATCTAAATCCAAGTGATCCATTTGGAATTACCGGTTGATCCGATACCTCATCAAGTAAAATTGGTTTTAATTGTGATTGATCCTCATCTTTAAAGGATGAATCAAGCATACTTGCAGTAAGGAAACGCCGAGCTGTATAAAAGCCTGGTTTATCTTTACGCTCTTCAAGAGTTACCAAGAATGGCAAATCTGTAAATTTCTTTACGTATGAATCAAAATATGGTGTCTGGCGATCTACGAAAAACTCTTTCAAGATCACATGTCCCATCGCCATTGCCAGCGCGCCATCGGTACCAGGATGCGCTGCCATCCATTCATCAGCAAACTTTGTGTTGTCGGCATAATCTGGGCTGACGGTAACGATTTTTGTTCCTTTATATCGAACCTCGGTCATAAAGTGCGCATCAGGAGTTCTGGTGGTAGGAATATTTGATCCCCACATAATTAAATAACTAGAGTTCCACCAATCTGCGCTTTCGGGAACATCAGTCTGATCACCAAAGACTTGTGGTGAAGCAATAGGTAGATCTGCATACCAATCGTAGAAGGAAAGCATGGCGCCGCCAATAAGTGAGGTGTATCTAGCTCCTGCTGCATGGGATGCCATTGACATTGCCGGAATTGGGGAAAACCCGGCAACCCGATCTGGTCCATATTTCTTGATTGTGTACACCTGCGCGGCGGCTGTAATCTCAAGGGCCTCCTCCCAAGAGGTGCGAACCAGCCCACCATGACCACGCGCTGCTTTATATGCCCGTGACATCTCTGGATCTTCAACAATGGAAGCCCAAGCCAATACTGGATCACCGTAAATTAATTTCGCCTTGCGATAGTAATCAACTAGAACTCCACGAATATATGGATATCGGATTCGAGTCGGTGAATATGTGTACCAAGAAAATGCAGCACCGCGTGGACATCCACGTGGTTCGTATTCAGGTGAATCGGCACCCACCGATGGGTAGTCAGTTTGTTGGCTCTCCCAGGTAATTATTCCATCTTTTACGTAGACTTTCCAGGAACAGGAACCGGTGCAGTTAACCCCATGGGTGCTGCGAACTACCTTGTCATGTGACCAACGATCACGATAAAAGATATCGCCTTCACGACCGCCCTCGAATTCAATACTTCTGGCGTCGCTGGAGATTTCTGCCTTCCGGAAAAAATTATGACCGTGCGCCAACTTCTCAAATAACTTCTCGTCAATACTCATTTACTCCTCATTAGCAATGACGTTCAGCTGATTTACGGAGATAGAACCAGTAATTTAAAAGTAAACAGATCAGAAAAAATAGCGCTGATACATAGAAGAATTGTTTAGGTGTCACTAGGACCAGCGCCACTCCACCAATGAAAGGGCCAAACGCTCCAATCGCTGCCGTGAAACCAATTACTCCACCCGCCTGGCGCTGTTGAAAGATCATTGGAATCTGTTTAAATGTGGAAGCATTCCCAAGACCGGCAAAAAAGAAGAGTGATAACGAACCCCAAAGAAACAAAGTGAATTGGTCGCTAGATGTGGGCATGACAACTGTTGAAGAAACGGTAATTGAAGCAACTAGACCGAAGCCGGAAATATTTGTAATAAATGCTCCACCAAATTTATCTGCTAATGGTCCGCCGATAATTCTCGAAAGAGACCCAACCAGCGCACCCAAAAAGGCATACTTCAATGGATCTGGTGGGTTTTCAAATACGCCAAACTGATTCTTAATAAGTAATCCAAATTGCGCGGCATATCCTGAGAAAGTTCCAAAAGTCATCATATACAGCGCGGTCATGATGTAAGTATGTTTATCAGCGAAGATATCTTTCTGTTGCGCTATCGTTGCCTTGACTGGTACCGACTTCAAGAAGATCCACGCTAAGGCTGCTCCAATCAGAACGAGTGGAATATAGAAAAGTGGTGCATTGTGAAGCCACACATTGCTACTGGAGATTAAAACTCCCGCAGCATCTTTTTTCGCAAATACCAGCGAGCCGCCGATTACTCCGAAACTAATGAGCCACGGTGTAAGTAACTGAGCCAGCGAGACGCCGAAATTTCCAATTCCTGCTTGAATTCCAAGGGCTGTACCTGATTTTGATTTTGGGAAAAAGTAGGAAGTGCTTGGCATAAATCCTGAGAAGTTAGCGCCACCAAGGCCAGCCAGAAAAGCCAGCCCAAGTAGAACCGAAAAAGGCGTGGATGGATCTTGTAGCGCAAAGTACCAACCAGTTAAGGGAATGAGCAGCAGCAAGGTTGATCCACTTACTAGTCGTCGGGTGCCGACAATTGGCGGTAAGAAAGTCCAGATCATTCGAAGAATTCCAGCGGAAAGTCCTGGCATAGATGTGAGCCAATAAAGTTGTTCTTTATCGAGTTGAAAGCCGGCGCCTTGGAGTTTGGGCGCGACGGCGCTAACTAAAAACCAGGTGCTAAAGGCGAGCGTGAGCGAAAAAGTTGTTACCCAGAGCGTTTGCCACGCAAGTTTATTTTGATCGGAATCGATTTTCTCGACATCCCAAGATTTAAGCCACTTTGCACTTCCGGGTTCGATTTCACCGTAGGTTTTTTGAGTTGCCATTTAACGCTCCCTCTCATTGTTGGCAGAGACGAAGCCATAATCAATATGGTGTTCCTGCTCTGGATTTTTCTTATGAAGCATCTGGAAAATAGTTGCATGCATCCAAAGGAATGCAATCAACGTGACCAGAAAAAGGATTCCAAAAGTTGACTGCGGCGCTCCCGTGATTGTCTTCATATATGCAAATAGTGGAACCAGGAAGAATCCACCGAGTGCTCCGAACATTCCGACTAAGCCACCGACGGCACCGACATCATTGGGAAAATACTCTGGAATATGTTTGTAGACCGCAGCTTTGCCAATACCCATTGCTACTCCTAAAATAAATACCAGTAAGGTAAAAGGCGCAATAGTTAACTGCCACTGTAAAATTTCTTTCGTTTCTGGGGAATCTATGCCATGGCTTCCATAAATAACAATGTGTCCGTATGGCATCATCAAAATTCCAGTAGTTAATAAAACCATTGAAAAAGTTCCGTACATAATTTTTCGCGCACCAAAACGATCTGAGAGATACCCGCCGAAAGGCCTCAGTAAGGATGCCGGGAAAATAAAAAGCGCGGTAAGTAAAGCTGCCTGCGTCAGGCCCACCCCATAAACAGAGATGTAATATTTAGGGAGCCACGAAGCAAGTGCAACGTAGGCACCAAATACCACCACGTAATAAAGTGAAAATCTCCACACTCTGATCTCAGAGATTGGCCGAAGCATTTCCCGCAACGGGCGACCTTTGCCAGGAATTCGATCTGGTTTCGGTGAAAAAACGAGTAGCGCCAACCCCATAAGTACGAGTGCAATAGCATATGAGGTAGGGATGAATCGCCAACCACCAGGAATAACTCCGCCAAAATAGCCAGCTACCGGAACCGAGGCAATGAGAATTGGACCAATTAATTTTGTGACAGATGCACCCACATTTCCGGCGCCGAATGTGCCAAGGGCCAATCCTTGTCGTCTTCTTTCAAACCAGGCCGAGTTCCAGGCAATTCCGATACTGAAAGAGTTTCCCGCAAAACCAGCTAGAAAGGCGTAGAACAGCAGCATTTTGTAACTGTCCGCGGTCGTAACCAAATATGTCGGAATTGCACTCGCGAACAAGATCGCGATCATCATGCGGCGGCCGCCAAACCTATCTGCCCAAATACCGGTCATGAGCCGCCAAATAGCTCCATTGAAAATTGCGACTGCTAGCAGCCAGGCAAGTTGTTGATCAGTAAGCCCGAATTCTTTTTGAATTGGAATTCCTAAAACACCGAACATCATCCATACCGCAAAAAGAGCGGTGAAACTTATTGTAGATAGCCAAAGGACTCGCACGCTGCTTGATTTAGGTGGTGCAATCTCATTTGACGCCATGAACAAATCACCTCTCCAGTTAAAAAACTAAGGTACTAAGGTTCTAGCGGTCTTGATAGAAGATATCGAGTGCCACCTCTTATCATTGCTACATGAGCACCAGCCCCTCCTTCATCGTCCTCTCGGGCGGAACTAGCAAAAGGTTCGGCACTGATAAGAGTCAAGCGCTATTAGCTGGGGTAACTCTGCTTAACCATGTGTTAGCCGGTTTGCCAGAAACTGCAAAGATTTTTCTGGTGGGACCGACCCCCTTGAATCCTTTACGTTCGATCACTTCACTGCGAGAAGAACCTCCATTCAGTGGACCCGTATCAGCGATTGCCACCGCGCTGAAACATATCTCCACTGATCTGGTCGGGGTAATCGCTACCGATATGCCGCTGGCGCCGCCGATATTACTTTCGTTAGTTGGTCAGCTTAAGAAAAATATAGATGCCGTTATTCCAGTTGATGAGAATGAACGAATCCAACCACTCTGCGCAATGTATAGGACCGCTGCGTTGCGGAATGCAATAGCAGCCCTTGGTTCACCCGCTAACAGATCTATGATAGAGCTGCTGAAAACTTTATCTGTTAAAACTGTTAGGCCGCAGGAAATTAGCTCACATTTGCTCCAAGATGTCGATACCCAAGAAGATATGAAACGTGTCGCTGATCTGTATAGAATCATTTCAGAGTGAATCGTCAAATAGAAAAGAGTTAAAATGCGCGAATGGATTGAAGCAGTTAAGAAAGAATTGGCGATCGATGAAGAGGTTGACATTGACACGCTCTTGCTGCTTGCTCGAGATGCAGCCCACAATGTAGAACGGCCGGCCGCTCCGATAACAACCTATCTGATCGGAATTGCGGTAGCCAATGGTGCTGACCTCGAAAAAATTAGTAAAGCAATCTCAAATCTTGCACTAAATTGGGAAAAGGAAGTATGAACCAAGCAAATGAACCCGCATGGGATCTGGCACGAGAAATAGCAAGCAGCTCATTTAATAATCTTGCTCCGGAAGTTGTTTCGCTCGCTCATGCAATTGGTCGCGTCTTAGCTGCTCCAGCACTTTCCTTATGCGACCTACCTGCTTATGAGACATCGGCAATGGATGGTTGGGTTTTAGCTGCTGGGGGACCGTGGGAAATAGTTGGCGAAATAGTTGCTGGCACTGCGCCAGCGAAAAGTTTGCTTGCTGGGCAAGCTATGAAGATTGCTACAGGTGGAATTATTCCCAGTGGTGGACAATCCGTCCTGCGGTGGGAACACGCAAAAGAAGAAGCTGGATTCATTATTGGGCAAACTTATGCCGGCCAAGATATTCGCCCTGCGGCGCAAGAGAGCAAACAGGGCGAACTGCTCATTTCTGCTGGAACGCGCTTAACGCCGGCAATGGTTGGTTTACTTGCCGCAAGTGGCCATGACTGCGTGCTTGTGACTCGAAAGCCTCGCGTTGCAATTCTACTTCTGGGTGATGAATTGATGTTTAGTGGTGTCCCGGAAAATGGTCGGGTACGAGATTCCCTTGGCATTCAAATTCCGGCAATGCTTAATGATCTCGGCGTTGAAGTTATTTCAGTGGCTTATATTGAAGACGAGTTGGAATCGGTAATAAATGGGTTTAAGAACAGTATCAATTCGATAGATATTCTTATTACAACTGGTGGAACCGCCGATGGTCCACGTGACCACATACATGCAGCAATCCAATCTCATGCCTGGAAATTACTGGTCGATCGAGTGAAAGTTCGCCCTGGGCACCCCATGCTTCTTGCAGAGTGTCAGGACGATGCTGGTCGATCAATTCCGTTACTTGGATTACCTGGAAATCCGCAATCGGCAGTTGCGGCTCTTCTTACCCTTGGGGTTCCGCTGATTAACTCTTTACTCGGGCAAGATATTGAACCTCTGCAAAATGTCACGACAATGGAAGAGCTCGTTGCGCCAGCAGGATTCAACCGGCTAGTGGCTGGACGAATTGAAGGATCCGGCTTCTACCCCGCCCAGTATTTGGGGTCAGCGATGCTTCGCGGCCTGGCATATTCAACTGGTTTTGCAGTAATCGAGGGTGGGAATACTCGCTCTGGTGCAAGTATTCGATGGTTACCTTTGCCGCAATAGCTAGCCTGTTTATAAAGTTTAGGGCTGCGTGTAATCTTGACATATGGGAGAGACGCAAGCAGGAAAATTTACGCATATTAATTCTGATGGTCAGGCAAAGATGGTTGATGTTTCCGATCGAAATATTTCAGTACGAACCGCCACCGCAACTGGAAAAGTCCAGCTAGCTTACGAAGTCATCACCTTACTCATTGATGGCAACATACCTAAAGGCGATGTACTTGCCACTGCGCGGATCGCCGGGATTATGGCCGCTAAGAAAACTCCAGATCTCATTCCGCTAGCTCATCCCATTGCAATACATGGGGTTGAAGTCAGCGTCGAAGTAGTTGGGAAGGTTATTGAAATAGTGGCAACAGTTACGACCGCTGATCGTACTGGCGTCGAGATGGAAGCACTCACCGTGGTCAGCGTTGCTGGACTCACCGTCATCGACATGATCAAATCTCTTGATCCATCAGCTTTTATTTCTGAGATCGCGCTCCAACGAAAAGATGGTGGTCGCAATGGCCTTTGGGAAAGAATGTGAAGCTTCCAGAAGTTCTTATTATCGTGGCTAGTGATAGAGCGTCCCAAGGTTCATATGAAGATCAAAGTGGGGAGATCTTGAAATCTGGGTTTGAGTTGGCGGGTTACAAAGTGAACGAAAAAGTCATTGTGCAGGACAGCGTGGAAGAAATTTCCGGCGCAATATTAGCTGGACTGGGTCGCAGGGTCGGATTGATTGTCACCTCAGGTGGAACTGGGATCGCGCTTAGCGATGTAACGCCGGAGGCAACTGCGCCATTGCTTGAAAGGCAATTGCCTGGGATCAGCGAAGCGCTTCGAGCCCAAGTGCGCGACCAACTTCCAACTGCCAATCTCGCGCGCGGTCTTGCAGGTATTTCTGGAAAAACGCTCATTATCAATCTCGCAGGCTCTCCCAACGCCGCACGAGATGGCCTAAAAATTATTCTGGACATTGCTCCACATGTTTACGCTCAATTAAATTTTCCGGAAAATTCACATGGATCAGTTCGCTGATGGAACAAATCACACCACTTTATGATGGGCATGATGATCGAATATCTACCGATCTTTGCCTGAATCCAATTGAGATAGAATTTATTTCAGCGAAATTAAAATCAGAGGAGAGTGGAGCTTTTGTGACCTTCCGCGGAGAAGTCCGAAACCATGATTTAGGACGTATCGTTACCAAACTTGAGTATGAAGCTCACCCAACCGCCGCCGCTATATTGGCGCAGATCGCACAGGAAATTTTTTCCGAGAAAAAGATCAATGGGATCGCTATTCATCACCGATATGGCTCCCTTGCTATCGGAGAGTGCGCGCTCTTTGTTGCAACAACCTCTGCTCACCGAGAAGATGCCTTCCATGCTTGCGCCCGGGCTGTGGATCTTGTGAAAGAGCGAATCCCAATTTGGAAACACCAATTCTTCGCGGACGGAACAGATGAATGGGTAAATTCAGCATGAGTCCACTTATTGACACGCATGGACGCACACATCGCGATCTTCGGATTTCACTAACTGATCGTTGTTCACTTCGGTGTTCGTACTGCATGCCACTTGATTTCAACTCGTGGCTTCCCAAAAATGATTTACTCACACTCGACGAACTTCTCATCATCGTCGAAATTGCGCTAGCCGAAGGAATTACAGAAGTCAGGCTGACCGGTGGCGAACCATTGTTAAGACCAGATATTGTCGAAATTATTTCTCGGATCAACGCCTTACCAAATGCCCCTGAACTTTCGATTACCACCAACGGATTGTTGCTCGAAAAATACGCCACCGCGCTTGCCGGCGCAGGTTTAAGCCGGGTCAATGTAAGTTTGGATACGCTGCGACCTGAACGCTACAAGACGCTGACAAGTAAGGATCGACTTGCTGATGTTCTAGCTGGTATTGCGGCTGCAAAGCGTGCTGGCTTGCACCCGATCAAGATCAACTCTGTTCTTATGCCGGGAATAAATGATGATGAAGCTATTGATTTGCTTACCTGGGCGTTAAAGGAGAATTTATCTTTAAGATTCATTGAACAGATGCCACTTGATGCCGGAAATGCGTGGGATCGTAAAACATTTATCACTGCTGAAAATATTCTCGACTCACTGCAGAGCACATTTCGTTTAACTGCCACAGAGACACGAGGTTCTGCTCCGGCACAGAGTTACCACATAAATGAGGGTCCAATGACTGTCGGAATTATTGCAAGTGTTACCCAACCTTTCTGCGCTTCCTGTGATCGCCTTCGCCTGACATCTGATGGACAATTGCGTTCCTGTCTGTTTGCGCGCGAAGAGATGAATTTGCGAGATATCTTACGTTCAACTTCACTCTCAAAAAAAGAAATCCGTGAATTAATTACCGAAAGAATTCATCAATCCGTAAGAGAGAAACTACCCGGACATGGGATAAATTCACCTGGGTTCACAAAGCCAGAACGTCCAATGTCTGCCATTGGCGGGTAGATCTTGCATTCGAGTGATCTAGTTATTGCCTTCTTTTTAGCACTTGGAGCGATTCTCTATACCTCTGTTGGGCATGCTGGATCCTCAGTTTATATCGCAATCATGTCGCTCTTTAACCTTCCTTCAGTGGTCATTAAACCTACAGCTCTTACCTTAAATATTCTTGTCTCTTCCTTCACGAGCTGGAGATATATTCGGAAGAAATTTTTTGATCCGTACTTGCTCCTCCCGCTCTGCCTTGGAGCGATTCCAATGGCATTTCTTGGTGGGTATCTTCAATTGCCAGTTTATGCTTTCAAAATTATTCTCGGAATAATTCTTATCCTCTCTGGAATAAAATTTGTGATAAATCCAAAGTTTCGCGAAGATGGGGAAGTCAAACGACCAAATCTCTATATTTCGATAATTACCGGGGCGGTCATCGGGTTTCTTGCCGGACTCACAGGTACCGGTGGTGGAATTTTTCTTTCACCCCTGATTTTGTTTTTGGGCTGGACAACAGTGCGGGGTGCCTCAGGAACTGCATCAGTTTTCATCTTTGTAAATTCGGTATCAGGCCTACTTGGCAATGTTTCTTCTATCTCAAATATCCCCGACACTCTGCCACTTTTTGCTTCGGCCGTTCTTTTAGGAGCGCTCATTGGTACGAAATTTGGTGTTCAATATTTTTCAAATTCGACAATCAAGCGCGCTTTAGGGTTCGTACTGGTTATTGCGGGCGTGAAGTTAAGTTTGCAGCTTTAATCCTGAGCTAATGAAGAAGATCCGGCATGGTATTTCGTACTTTGGTACCAGCGCTATGCAAGGATATGTTGGGTCTTCTCCAAGTGTCACCAAAACGAGTGTGGGATCACGTTGTTAAGGCATAGACTGCAGATCGCAATAAATATCGACATGAACTTCTGCTGGCCTACAGTTGATGTGTAATTAGATTTGGTTTCTCATTACTCCCCTGAGGAAAAGGCAGCGTCAAAAGATGCCGCGGATGGTTCAATCGCGCACATCTTGCGTATAAACGCCAGTGATTCAGGCCCGCCAATTAAGCGGTCCATCCCAGCGTCTTCCCATTCAACTGAGATTGGACCGTTATAACCGATTGCATTGAGCATGCGAAAGCATGCTTCCCATGGGACATCACCGTGACCAACGGAGACAAAGTCCCATCCGCGGCGTTGATCTCCCCATGGGAGATGAGAACCCAAACGGCCGTTACGGCCGTTAAGTTGTTTGATAGATTCTTTACAATCTACGTGATAAATACGATCTTTGAAATCCGACAGGAATCCGACAGGATCCAGATCTTGCCAAATGAAGTGGCTTGGATCAAAGTTCAAACCAAATGCTGGTCGATGCTTAATTGCTTCTAAAGTGCGAACTGTCGTCCAGTAATCATAAGCGATTTCGGAAGGATGAACTTCGTGTGCAAACCTAACACCCACCTCGTCAAAGATATCTAAAATTGGATTCCAGCGATCTGCAAAATCTTTATATCCTGCATCAATCATTGAAGGGGGCACCGGAGGAAACATTGCAAGGGTATGCCAAATAGATGATCCGGTAAATCCAATAACAACATCAACGCCAAGTTTTGCCGCTGCTCGCGCAGTATCTTTCATTTCATTTGCACAGCGTTGACGCACTCCTTCTGGATCCCCGTCGCCCCACAAACGGGAAGGTAAAATTCCTTTGTGACGCTCATCAATAGGGTGATCACATACTGCTTGCCCCACAAGGTGATTAGAGATTGCAAAAACTTTTAAGTTGTATTTCTTTAGTATCGCATGGCGACCTTCGATATAGTCAGGTTCACTGAGAGCCCGATCAACTTCAAAATGATCGCCCCAACATGCAATTTCTAAACCGTCGTAACCCCATGAAGAGGCGAGACGGCAGATCTCCTCAAAAGGTAGATCGGCCCATTGACCGGTGAAAAGCGTTACTGGACGTGGCATTTTTTCTCCTTTTATTTCACGTTTGTGAGTTGTGATTTATTTTCTGCACTTGCTCCAACCGCATCAAGAACTTGCTGGACATAAAGACCGTCAGCAAACGAAGGAGTTGGGTTCAAATTTTTATCTATTGCAACTACAAAGTCATATACCTCGTGGGTAAAAGAGTGCTCGTAACCAATGATGTGTCCGGGTGGCCACCATGCTGCTACATATGGATGTGCTTCATCCGTTGTGAGAATTTTTCTAAACCCTGCCTCTGATGGCGGCGCTGTGTGATCGTGAAAAAGTAATTCATTCATATCTTCAAAGTTGAAGTACAAACTTCCTTTAGATCCATTTATTTCTACAGACATTGCGTTCTTACGGCCGGCCGCAAAGCGCGTTGCTTCAAATGTTCCAATTGCTCCATTTTCAAAGTTGGCAGTAAACACAGCAGTGTCGTCAACCGTCACTAGACCGCGACCAGAAGATGTACTGGCAGTTAAACCCGTATAGGCGGCGGGCAAAGGACGCTCTTTGATAAAAGTTTTAAGTTGTCCACTAACTGACGTAATTTTTGAGCTGGTAAGAAAATATGACGCATCAATAATATGGGCTGCGATATCTCCCAGCGCTCCAGAACCTGCAGTTTTCTTATCGAGACGCCATACCAGTGGGAACTCGGGATCAATAATCCAATCTTGAAGATAATTTGCACGGACATGATAAATTGTTCCTAACTTTCCGCCATCAATAAATTGTTTTGCCACTGCTAGCGCAGGTACACGGCGATAATTAAAAGCGACCATAGATTTCGTACCATTTTTGGAAGCATCGACAGCAGCATCTGCCATTGCCTGTGCTTCTTTTACATTATTTGCCAGTGGCTTTTCGCAAATAACGTGTTTACCAGCCTTGAGTGCCGCAATAGCAATCTCTTCGTGAGTGTCACCTGCTGTGCAAATATCGATGATGTCGATGTCGCTTCGGGCTATAACTTTCCTCCAGTCAGTCTCTGCCTCATTCCAACCAAATATAACGCGAGCTGATTCAAGTGCATCCTTGTTACGTCCGCAGATTACAGCCATCTTGATCTGTGGAGCATCAGAGAAGAAGTGATTAACGCTTCGCCATGCATGTGAATGCACTTTTCCCATAAAGCCATAGCCAATCATTGCAACACGCAAATCCTTTGACATTATTCTGACTCCTTTTTGCTTCTAGGCTACTCCGAGATATTTATTTTGTAACTCCGTACTGCCACGCAATTCATTTGATGAAACAGTTGCCTGAATCTCTCCACCTGAAAGAATCACAACTTCATTACAAAGCGTGGCTGCAAATTTCAGATTTTGCTCGATGAGCAAAACTCTCTGTCCTTGCGCAACTAAATCACGCAAAGAATTCCCGAGATGTTCTACAATTGCAGGAGCAAGACCTTCGGATGGTTCATCCATTAACAACAGTGTTGGATTGGTCATTAGAGCTCGACCAATTGCCAGCATCTGTTGTTCGCCGCCTGAAAGCATCGCGCCGCCGTTTTTCTTTCGTTCGGCTAGCCGGGGAAACAATTCGTACACTCTTTCTGCGGTCCATTTTCCATTTCGTTTTTCGAGAATTCGCAAGTGCTCGTCGACTGTGAGTGAAGGAAACACTCGCCGACCTTGGGGAACATAGCCAATACCAGCGTTTGCAATTTTTGTTGGTGACAAGCCAGTTAATGTCACATCGCCATAAGTAATAGTGCCCGACGTTGTGGCGTTGATTCCCATGATCGCCTGAGCAAGCGTTGTCTTACCCATTCCATTTCGGCCCATGAGAGCTACTGGCTTATCCAAAACTTTCAAATTAATTCCATGAAGTACTCGAACATGACCGTATCCAGATTCTACGCCGGAAATTACGAGGTCACTCATGATTGCTCCCTAGGTACAGATCCCGAACAGCTGAACTGGAACGGATTTCATCTGGGGATCCGTGTAAAAACATATTTCCATCATGCATCACGATTACTTCATCTGCCACTGCAAGTGCAACAGCCATGTCGTGTTCAATCAAAACCAGAGTCACCTCCTTATCGAGTTCCTTCAGTAAATCGACCAGGCGTCCCCGTTCTGTTGGACTAATTCCAGCTGCTGGTTCGTCGAGCATTAAGATTTTTGGGCGCATTGCAAGCGCCATGGCAACTTCGAGTTGGCGAGATTCGCCATGTGAAATATCAGAGACTAAAACATCAGCTTTCTTGAGCAGATCAACTTTTGTAAGAATATTTGTGCTCTCATTTCGCAGACGTTCTGATGCTGCTGGATTTGAAAGCCAACTAATTTTTTTCTCTCCTAGAGCTTGGCGTAGCGATGTATATAGATTCTCACGGACTGTCAGACCCTGAAATAACTTTGATGTTTGAAAAGTTCGAGCAATGCCAAGATTGGCTCTGCTATGCGCTGGCTGTTTTGAAACATCTTGACCAGAAACTGAGATTGAGCCATTGCTCAGTGGATAGACACCGGTGATCAGGTTGAAAAGCGTCGACTTGCCTGCACCATTGGTTCCAATAATTGTCAATCGCTTTCCGTGGCTAACATCAAAGCTGATGTTAGCCACGGCGCGAATACCACCAAAGTTACGTGAAACAGCTCTCAATGAGAGAGCATGCGTACCGACTTGAGTGGTATTGGACATGTTGTTACTTCACATCCGCACAAGAGTTAACGCGACCGAAGACCTTTGTACCTTGAGCGACCTTGTCTTGACGCTTAAGAGTCTTCGTTGCGAATCCACCCTTGCCATCAGAGACAACCTGATAGATGAAGTTAGAAACAATTGCGTTGCGGTTCTTATCCATTGAGAGTGGACCTGTTGGTGTCTCCCACTTCAAAGTTGAAAGAGTCTTGCGGTATGAAGCCTGATTATTTGAAAGGTCACCCTTGACAGCAATAAGACCTAAAAGCATTGACTTAGCCGAGTTGTAACCAAGTACGTTGAAGATGTTTGGTGTTGTACCAACGGATGCAAGATCCTTTACAAACTTATTCCAAATGGGAGATGAGTATGAAGAATCTGGCACTGGTCCGCCAGCGATTGTATTAAGGGCTGCATCACCAAGGTCTGTCTTTGAACCAAGAACTGATCCATCTACAAGAATTGCTCCACCAATAAGTGGCTTCTTGAGACCGAATTGTGTTGCTTGCTTCAAGAACTGAACAGCGTCAGCTCCACCGAGTCCTGCATACACAGCATCGATGTCCTTTGGAAGAGCAGCGATCTGTGATGAGTAGTCCTTGGTACCAAGTGCTGGCCATTGTGCTGCAACGATTATTCCGCCTGCTTTACAGAAACCAGTAGCAAAGCCACCAGCATTTGCATAAGGGAATGAGTAATCGTCAGCAATGATTGCGACCTTACGATATCCGAGAGTCTTATAAGCGATTTCTCCAACACCACCTGACCACTGTGCTGCATCTCCGTGGAAACGGAAGAAGTTCTTTGACTTAACAACTGTTGTTGTCTCTGTCGCAGATGATGCAGTGTTGATAAATGTTACTGACGGAACCTTCTTTGAGTAGTTAGCGATTGCAACGCCTTCGTCACCTGATAGTGGTCCGAATACGATGTCAACCTTGTCCTTTATAACAAGCTTCTTGGCCTTTTCTAGAGCAAGTTGTGGAGTTGCATCTGATGCTTCTTCGATGACAACAATTTTTTTACCATTTATTGTGCTATTGATTTCCTTAAGGGCCAAGTTAAAACCCTTAGTGATTTCTGGCGCTGGACCCGCAAATGGACCAATGGTCGCATTTATGAATCCGATTTTGATCGTACCAGCGGCTTGGCTTGAGGGTGCCATTACTAAGCCAGCTGCAAGTACACCTGCTACAACGCCAATGATGGCGGTGCGGCGCATACGTTGTGCCTTCATGTATCTCCCCTGTTCGGTATGTAGTTGAAGAGTCTCTTCAACTGTTGTGTCGGAACTGCCTGACGCTAGTTCTGAACAAATCTGTCTTCACCAGAAGACAGAAACTTAGTTGTGCGCTCATGCTGAAGCACCAGCTTTTTTTGCGCGACGTGCTCGGATTTGTGCTGCTATGCCCATAAGACCATGTGGGGCCAGCATTAAAACGATAATAAATAAAATACCTGTCGCGCCGACATAGTAAGAAGTGAAGTCCTGAATTATTGCTTCAAATACTGCTATCAAAATTGCCCCGACGAAGGCACCACCGAGGTAGGTTGCGCCGCCCACAACAACAATGACAAGTAAATCAATAGAGCGAAGTAAGCCAACACTATCCGGAGATATATTAGTAACGTAGAAAACTCCCATTACGCCAGCAATGGATGCAATGAAGGAACTAAAGACGAATGCAATCATCTTCAGAGGCATTGTTCCGTAACCCATCGAAATCATTCGATCTTCATTGTCGCGAACCGCTTGTAAAGCGATTCCAAATGATGTTTGTTCAAGAAACTTACAGAGAGCAAAGAGGAGTATGGCAATACCCAAAAATAGGTAGTACAGCGGCTTGACGTTTGCAAAGTCGATACCCAAAATTATTGGGCTTGGAATGCTGTTAATGCCTGTATGCCCACGAGTTATCTCTTGAGCTTGATTCGCAAATGAATAAAGTCCAAGAGTTACAGCCAAAGTTAACATAAAGAAATATACGCCTTTGGTCTTCAATGCAATGTAACCAATAATTACACCTGAGAGCGTTCCTGCGAGAATTGCTAATGGGACAGATGTTCCGAATTTTACATTGTGGTTAACCGAGCTGATCGCGACGATATAACCAGAGACTCCGGAGAAGAAAAGTTGTCCTAGTGACATCAAACCAAGGTTGCGATTAAGAAATGACATACTCAAGGCAGCAACACCGAGCCAGAGGGCTCGTGTACCACCACTTGAAACCCAAAACTCTGGATCTGGAGTGATAAATGGGAAAGTAATACCGAGAGCAATCACAATTGCGTAGATAACGCGTTTTCTGTTCACTGCTTCCTCCCCAAAATACCTTGAGGACGGAATGCAAGGATCAGAATCAACATTCCGAAAGTGATGATTCCAGCAAATGTTGGGTAATACCCGACTGCGAATTGTCCAATGACTCCCACGAGGAATGAGCCAATTGCAACACCACCGATTGAACCGAGTCCACCAATAATCACTACTTGAAGTGAAAAGAGAAGATAATCACCATCAGTACCCATACCAAAGGAGTTAGTCGTGCCACCAACGGCGCCAGCAAATCCAACAAGAAGTGATCCCAAGAAAAAGATCCAAATAAATACAGTTTGAACATTGATTCCAAGGGCTGAAACCATTGTTGTGTCATCAACACCAGCACGGATGATTGCTCCGTATCGAGTTTTAGAAATGAAAAGCCAGAGACCGATGGCGACAAGGACAGCAAGAATTAATACGAAAATTCTGAAGAATGGATATGAAAGTCCGAGTCCCGGTATAGGAATTGCATTTGACAAGCTGTCTGGAACATTTGTTTGGTAATACTCACCACCAAATATAGCAAGCATTGCCTGAGCTAGTACGAGTGAAACACCAAGAGTGATGAGTGCCACTCGTAGTTCTTCGTATTGAAACTTTCGAAGTAACAAGACATACACAAGTGTTCCAAAAACACCAAGTGTTAGTGCGCCCGCAATCGCGCCGTACAACCAGTTACCTGTCTTATCTGCAATGGTCCACGATACGTAACCGGCAAGTAAATAGAACGCACCATGCGCCAAATTAATAACGCGCATCAATCCAAAGATTAATGTGAGCCCACTTGCAACTAAAAAATAAAGACCAGCAAGGGTGATTCCATTGAGAAAAGTAAAAATGAACTGTGTCACCGATACTCCTCTCTCTGGGTACTCCGCCTTGCATCTACCCCTGTATACAAGTGGACAAGGCGGGTGCTCGTCAATGGAGTTGGCCAAGAATTTCCAGCGTAAACCATCAGAAAATTAGCCATGATTCCCAAAAAAGGGCGCCATCGACGCCACGATCTCATGCATATTAACCCGCAGGTGACCGATGTGACCTTCGACAGATTTCTTGATCGAGCTCATGTCTTTTCCGATGACCCCTTGTGCTATCTCAGTGTGCTCATCTGAACATGAAACAAAATCACGGGCACCAGAAACGGAATGGACCCAGAATCGCTGAATACGTCGACGGGTAACCCGCGAAACCTCAGCGATCATCTCATTATTGGCTGCGCGCATTACTGTTTCGTGAAATATTTTGTCATACTTAATCCAGCCATCGCGATCTCCCTTTGCCGCGCACTCCGACATACTGTGAGCAGACTCTTTAAGTACTTGGGCTCCAGCGTTGTCAATATTCTTAGCCGCACGTTGAAACATGTATGTATCGCACAGAATCAATAAATCCATTGCCTCATCGACATCCTTAGCGGTCAACATTGCAACTGTAAATCGTCCATCTTCTCCGCGCTTGACTAAACCTTCTGTCTCTAATCGCTTTAGCGCTTCGCGCACCGGTGTACGACTTACTCCCAGCTCTACGGCTAATTTATTTTCAGAAATTTGATAGTTAGTCGGAATTCTAAAAGAGGTAATGGCAGCAATGAGCCATTCATATGCGTCATCACCAAGAGACTCCGATGTCTTCGGATCTAACTTGGCTACGCTCTTCTTTGCTGCCATTGCAACCTCTTTTATTTAGATTCTCGGTTAAACGCGGTTTAGAAATTCGCGGTTCTTAACGTTAACAGGAACCTTCATTAACTCAAGCACGCCTTTTGAGACGTGAGTGCTGAAGCGGTGAAAAGCTTCTTCTCCCTTTGCCTTTGTGGCGCGCATTGGATTTCCGATGATTCCATTTTCTACAAACTCGTGGTGATCCATAGGGAATTGGAAGTACTGATAGCCCTCAAACTCGACATCTGGCATTCCGTCATTTTTTGAGAATGATTTTGGTAAGAAAGCAGGAGTATGTGCGCGTGTATCAACTGCGCGCTCCATGCGAACCAGATCATCATTCCACGCCATATCTTGCGATGTTTCAAGCTCACTTGAGTGCCATCCTGGTGTCTCTTCAGGCGGATTTTCCATCAAGCCCGCGAGTACTCCGGTGTAACGCTCCATGTATGGCTTTACGAATCCAATGAGAGCGTTCGTTTCATAGCGCAACTTACGAAGTACCGGATCAACAACTTTGATATTTGAGCCATGGCCATTAACAAAAATAATTCTGTTGAATCCATGGTGAATTAATGAACGAGCAATGTCGTACATCAAGTTATTGAGAGTTTCAGCACGCACTGTGATTGTTCCACGACCTTGTCCGGGTCCATACATATGCTGCGGGGAATAACCAGTCCAGATTGGCGGGGTATGCAAAATACCGATCTGCTCTGAAACTCGGGCTGATACTTCTACCGCAGTAATCGTGTCTGTGTATAAAGGCAAATGTGGCCCATGCTGTTCTGTGCTCGCCATTGGAACAAGTACAACATCCTTTTCTGCAAGATACGCATTAATGTCTACATAAGAGAGGTCGCCAATATTCCATGAACGAAACTTATTGCGAAAGGCATCATCTCCTGTTGTGATATGTGGAACCTTGCGTGGGGGTGTTATATAACTAGTCATCTCTGTTCCTTTGTTTATTTATCTCTGGCGTTGATAAGTGATAGAAAGTGTTGTGCAACTGCAATGCCAAACTCAGGTGAGTTGGCATGCAATGGTAGTTTTTCAACCGGAATCTCTGGGTTGATATTTTTCATTAGCTCTGCTTCAAAAGTTGCATCCGCATCTCGATCCCAGAAAACTCCGCCTGGTACATTTGGGATTGAGTATCCTTCGCCAGGAATAACTATTTCTACTGGGCCAATTGATGTGTTAGCGCACTCCGCAAAGTAAGCGCCGATCTTGCCCATCTCCTCTTTTGTGCAGCGAGCAAGTACAAACTCTGGATTGTGGTCATAAATAGGTTTTCCCTTGAATTCATCAGAAATAGATGTTGTATGGTGAACAGAGAAATCTACACATGCTGGAACAAGTACCTGTGGAATCCCAAGCGGGCCAACACGTTTCATTCTGCGCGCTCCCCCGTAGTGAATTCCACCTACGAGAGTCCCCACAATTTCTGAAGGCGTGAAATCTATAACCCCAACAAATTGTCCAGCTTCTGCGAGTTCTTCCATAGCCGGCCCACCAACGCCATTCGCATGAAAAGTTACAACTTCAAAACCTGATTTTTCTAGCTCTCTTTGAAGTGCCATCACAGCTGTTGTTGTATTGCCAAGCATGGTGACTGCAACATATTTACTGCCAGATGGAGGTGCAAATAATTCGTGCCCGTGTTGAACTAAGCCAGCCATTGCAGCAACTGCATTGTCATAGATTGTTTTTGAAATGTGATTCAAACCTAAAATATCTATCACAGTGTGCATTACTAACATGTCGCTGGTACCAACAAGTGGACCAAATTCATGTCGCCCAGATGCGATGGGTGATAAAACTAATTTTGGAACTCCAATAGGCAGGCTCATGAGCGCGCCAGCTCCCATTACGGAGCCCTCAGCGCCACCGATACCGATGGCGCCGAGCACTTCCCCTTTGGAATGAAGTTCCTTCACTCTTTCGATCACAAAAGTTCTCATACGTTCAATCGCACGCCCGCGAGTTCCAGAGTTCTGTAACTCATGCAGTGTCGAGCCACCAAAAATAGCTAGATCCTCGTGAGAGATATCAGGTGTAATCCCGAGTGGTTCACCCAGGATGCCGGTATCAATCACCGTCGTCTTAATTCCTAGACGGTTTAAGCCATCACGAATATAAGCCGCTTCAGGACCTTTAGTATCTAAGGTAGCAATAATGAGAACTGATTTACTCACGATGATTAGATCAAAGGAAGCAAATGCTTAGCATTCTCTTCAACCAACCAGTCATAGAACGACTCTGTAAGAATATTCGAACCGTGGTCGATGATGAACTTAAGTTGTTCTGGACTAATATCCACATTGTCGAAGTTTGTTTCCAAAGCATTCTTATGATGGTTAGCAGGCGTGCGATCGATAGGAGCAACGAACTCTGCTGTGAGTGCGCCGTCATAACCAATGCTCTTAAGAGTTTCAATAACTTTCTTCCAGTCATAATTACCGTGACCGGCAGGCATACGATTGTTATCCGCTACGTGGAAGTCAGTCAGGCGACCCTTCGTGCTGCGAATTGCTTCGTATAGATCTGCTTCTTCGATGTTGATGTGGAAAGCGTCGAGACAGACACCACAGTTTGGGCCAGTTGCCTCAGCCAGAGCCATTGCTTGCTCCGCACGGTTAATGAAGTAGGTTTCGAAGCGGTTGAGTGGCTCAATTGCTAAACGAACACCAGCTTTCTCAGAGTGCTCGTAAATTTCCTTCATTGATTCAACAGCCCATTTCCACTCCTCGTCGGCTGTAGCATCAGCAACAATTTTTCCCACTGTTGCAGGAACGATTGTCATTTCAAAACCATCAAGTTCTTTTACCATAGTGATGCAGTCTTTGGTGTACTGCACTGATTTGGCGCGTTGACCTGAATCTGCTGCGACGAGATTTCGCTCGCCAAGCATGAGAGTTACAGAACCCCAACACTTAAGGCCGTGGTCATCAAGAAGTTTCTTGGTGTCTTTGCTTCCATTAAGTCCGAATTGCTCTGGTTCACCGCTGATCTCGATGCTCTTGTAGCCATATTTAGCTAGACGCGCGATTGTTACCTTAATAGGTTCTGCGCGCATCCAGTTATGCATTGATAGATGCATTATTCTCCTTTCAAAAAGAATCGGAAGGGTTGCTAGTAACGCCTGTTCTTCGGCGGACCAAATCCAAGTTTTCCTGGATTCAGGATTCCATCCGGATCCCACGCGTCTTTTACTCCAAGGAGTAAATCAAATGCGGCGCCATGCTGTACTCGCATAAAGCGCCCGAGCTTTAACCCGACTCCGTGGTGTTCATTGAGTGAACCCCCATTATCGAGGCTGGCCTTAATCGCAGCATCCCAAACTCTGTCGTGAAGAGCAATAGCTTCTTGTGGATCTTCTGGTCCGTTATCAATATAGAACCGGTCGTAAATCATTCCGCCCCATGGGAACCAGTGTGAAAAGTGTGCGGTGTAGCGCGCTTTGTATTCGGCAAAGCCTTCTTCAATTACTTTTTTCTTTGCCCAATAAATTTTCTCTAAATCTTCAAAGCGAGCGCATGTATCTGTTGTTCCAAAGATCTGAGGTGGCGCAGGAATATTGCCGTGCTTAAATGGTTCGTACTTCCCATCCCACCACATTTTGCCAATTTCAGGGCCATAAGATTTTCCACCGACTGATTCACAGAGTTTTGCAATCTCTGAACTCTCAAGAGCAGTTAGAGCCTTGGCACCATCACACATAATGATCAATAAGACTCCTTCAACGCCCAAATTGAGCCATGAAGATAACTTGGCGCTATCCGCTTCATCATAAAGTCGAACAACTGCTGGGCGCCAACGATCAGTCATGATGCGACGCGCTGCTTCAATACCTTCAGTAATATTTTTAAAACCGTAAGCAAGGAACTCCATTGACTCTGGAATTCGCTCTATCCGCATTGATGCTTTGGTAATAATTCCAAGTGTTCCTTCTGACCCGACTATTGCTTGAATAATTCCAGGGCCAGAGGCATGATTTGGAACTTTCATCGTTTCAATGAGTTTGCCTGGTGGAATTGCTGCTTCAAGTTGTAGTACTAAGTCCTCAGCTTTGCCGTACTTTGTTGAGACAACTCCAGAACCTCTTGCAGCTAAGTAACCACCGAGTGTTGCCCCAAAGTGGAAAGAACCTGGGTAGTGAGGCATCGTTAGACCTTTAGCATTAAGAATTTTCTCTAGCTCTGGGCCTTCAATTCCTGCCTCTGCAGTAACAACCATTGAGACTTCATCGATATGTAAAATTTTGTTGAGTCGGCGAAGGTCGATTGCGATACCACCGTAGATCGCAAAGGTTCCTCCTTGTGTACCTGAACCGCCACCACGTGGCACAACTGGAATTTTGTAGTCGCAAGCGATTCGTAAAACTTCCGCAACCTCTTCTGCACTTCCAGGGCGGACATATAGATCTGCAGTCGGCAGCGGCAAAGACTTGTATTTGAGGTATTGCGAAATCCAAGACCAGTCAGCAGATTGCTCTTGTAACAATGTTGCATCAGTATTTACATTATCAGAGCCAACAACAGATGCGATCTCTCGTTGAACCTGTGCAATCAAATATTGATCACGAATACTGCTCTCATCTAACTCTCGCTTTTCGTACACCCGACCCCCCTTATTCCCTCAGCTACCTAGACTTCGTATTCCAGCTTGTATACAAATAGGGATATTAGGTCCCACTCAAACCCCTGTCAAGGGGGTTGAACTGAACCCCAAAAGTTGGAGTTCTAATTCGGAGTCGGGATTAGATTAGCAAAGGACTGAGTCCGGTATTGAACCGGGCTCAGTCCTTTTAATTT
>JAYVQU010000006.1:0-3129 GCA_043776875.1 Actinomycetes bacterium | reverse complement strand
TTGTGTTTTTTTAGAAATTGTCATCAATGTCATCAGATGATCGGCTCCGGACGCGC
The DNA here is from genome assembly GCA_043776875.1 of Actinomycetes bacterium. Taxonomy (GTDB): domain Bacteria; phylum Actinomycetota; class Actinomycetes; order Nanopelagicales; family Nanopelagicaceae; genus Planktophila. Next base: position 3,073 of record JAYVQU010000006.1, on the reverse strand, counting down.
TCTGGTAGCAGTGCTAAGCGCTCCTGGCTACGAGAAAGAAGGTTTGGCAGGTCATCCGGCCTTGTACCAAGAAGGTCTAGTCCCACAAGGAAAGCCACTTCGAGAACAGTTCCTATTGCCGCTGTTGTGGCCCCTCGCTCGATACCGCTCAACGTCAGCGGTGAGATTCCCGCTCTCTGGGCCAGTTCCGCTTGGCTCCATCGCCGAGAGCGCCGGGCCCGAGCAATTTCCAACCCAAGAACGCTCGTCAGCGTGATTGTGTGTGGCGAATATGAGTGGGCTTTTCGCATTCTAAACCTCCTGAAATCCATAATATATCATGTTTTAAGGCTCTAAACCATAATACATGATAGAAAACAGTTCCACTGCGGTTACCTTCTGCAAAGCGGTGTGGAAATCTATTACCCGTGCCAACGTTGCGTGCCAAGACCCTCTTCGTATTCTCTGCGAATTGCTGACACCCAAGGTTGAGTTGACACCTCTGCCGGAGCAACATCCCACCAAACATTTGACGCGGGAAGATTCGCATGCTGGATAGTGGGTACCACGATGACGACAGGAGTGAGATCATCTCTCGTATCGACAAGGGCTTTGCGGAACTCATTGGCTGTTGTTGCATATATAGCCTTAGCGCCCATGCCTTCCGACATTTTGATTAAATCAATCTTTAAATAATTGCCTTCGAGCCTAGGAGCATTTTCGCCTTGCTCTGCTGCAACAGCAACAGTTGGACCTGGTTGGCGATAACGGAACTCATTGCCGAAGTGGTGGCCGGTTCGCCACATTTGTAACCTACGAATGACTTGGTACCCGTGATTTTCCGAGATGACGACAGTTATTGGTAGTCCTTCTTGACAGGCGGTAACCAGTTCGGTTGGCGCCATAAGAAAAGTACCGTCGCCGATAAAAACTATGACACGTTTTGAGGTATCGGGTGTAGCCAGCCGAACTCCGATTCCAGCAGGAATCTCATAACCCATGCAAGAAAACCCAAACTCTAAATGAGCAAATTTTCCATTGGTTGCATCCCAAGCCTTTTGTACATCGCCAGGTGCCCCACCGGCAGCCGCGATGATTACATCACCAGATTTAGCTTGCTCGTTCATGACAGCAATTAATTGTCCTTGCGTCAAAATCGCATTTGTTTCTTCTGAATCAGGCAATGTATTTCTGTCAAAGCTGATATCTGGATTAATGGCATCAGATAGTTGCTTACTCCAAATTCGGACACCCGTAGAAATTGCAGTTGCCCAATCACTCGGTACTTTGTAACCAGATACCGCAGAGTTCAATGCTATTAATGCCAATTTAGCATCACCAAGAATTGCAACCGCCCCTTGTTTGATTGCATCATGTTCGGCGATATTAATGGAGGCGAATTTAACTTTCGAGTTTTGAAACATTGATTGCGATCCAGTTGCAAAATCAGTCAAGCGAGTTCCAATGGAGATGATTAAATCTGCCTCCGCCACCAATTTATTAGTCTCCGGTGAACCCTCTAATCCAAGGCCCATTAAATGCCACTCCCCTGGTTTTTGAATGGCACCTTTGCCACCAAAAGTCTCCGCAACGGGAATTCCTGTCGCATTGGCAAAAGCTTCCAGTTCAACGGTAGCTTCAGAAAAAATGACGCCACCGCCGGCAATAATTAGTGGCTTCTTCGATTCAGTTATCAACTTGGCAACTTGATTGACATCCGCCAAGTCGGGTTGAGCGCGTCTAATCTTCCAAATTCGTTCTTCAAAAAAAGCGGTTGGGAAATCGAAAGCATGAGACTGTAAGTCCTGAGGTAGTGCAAGCACCACGGCACCAGTCTCTACCGGATTGGCTAGCACCCTAAATGCACTTGGCAGCGAATACAACAATTGTTCTGGCCTTGTAATGCGATCGAAGAATTTAGCTACGGGCCTAAAAGCATCATTTACGGAGATATCCGGTCCAAGAGGATGTTCAAGTTGTTGCAAAACCGGGCCTTGTCGGCGAGTTGCATATGAGTCCCCCGGAATGAGGAGAACGGGAAGGTGATTAACAGTTGCAAGCGCAGCAGGGGTAACCATGTTCATAGCCCCTGGCCCAATGGACGCAGTTACGGCGAATGTTTGTTTGCGATTACTTGCCTTTGCAAAACCAACTGCAGCATGTACCAGATTTTGTTCATTTCGACCTTGGACAAAGGGAAGGACATCGCTGTATTGATCTAGCGCTTGTCCCAGTCCTGCTACATTTCCATGACCAAATATTCCCATAGCCGCGGGAATGAATCGTCGCGTTACGCCATCGGAAATGGTGTATTGAGCCGAGATGAAGCGAATGACGGCTTGCGCAACTGTAAGTCGCTCGGTCACTCCGTAATTTGGTTTTGTCATCTCCGACCCCTTTGTTTTTTCATTCACGGTGACTTAAAAAGCCGCGGTATCGGATCACAAATACCGGGCTTGGGCTGGATTACTCCTTGAGGGCGATGCTAGTCTTTGAACGGTTCAAAAACCAAGATCTGGTGACGATATATCGCAGTGATATTTTTAACTCCTGCGAAAATAATCCACCATTCACGGAGAATGGAGAGATAAATGTTCGACCTGCCGGTAGTTAATCACTGGATTGGCGGAGCCGAATTTGTCAGCCAATCTGGTCGTACTGCTCCAGTATTTGATCCAGCTCTTGGCGTTGAAACCAAACGAGTAGCCCTGGCAACTGAGATTGAAATTTTGGCCGCAGTTTCCAGTGCAAAAACAGCTTTTCCAGAGTGGCGTGACACCTCCCTTGCGAAGCGGCAAGCGATAATTTTTAATTTTCGAGAACTTTTAAATAACAAAAAAAGTGAACTAGCCGAAATAATAACGAGTGAGCACGGAAAAGTACTCTCTGATTCTCTTGGTGAAATCACACGGGGTCAGGAAATTGTTGAATTCGCGGTAGGGATACCCCATCTACTAAAAGGGTCATACTCCGAGAATGTCTCAACTGGTGTAGATGTGTACTCAACTCGTCAGGCACTAGGTGTCGTCGGAATCATAAGTCCATTTAATTTCCCAGCCATGGTGCCTATGTGGTTCTTCCCATTGGCGATAGC
>JAYVQU010000005.1:0-40297 GCA_043776875.1 Actinomycetes bacterium | reverse complement strand
TTGGTTTCAACCGGTCATTGCAACACCTGAGCAAATCTTTCTAAGGGTGTCATCCAACTCAGTGTTTGTCTAGGGCGGTTGTTGAGTTCTTCAGCAATGGCGTCAATTTCTTCATCGGTGTGGATTGATAGATCAGTACCTTTGGGAAGATATTGCCGCAGTAGCCCGTTGGTGTTTTCGTTGCTGCCTCTTTGCCAGGGACTGCGCGGATCACAGAAATAAATTTGGATTCCACTGTCGATAGTGAACTTGCGATGTTGCGCCATCTCTTTGCCTCGGTCCCATGTGATGGACTTTCGAAAATGCGCCGGCAGTTGCATGATCTTCTGGGTCATTTCCACGCGAACATTTTCCGCCGTTGGTTTTTCAAGAGCAAAAAGCATTACATAGCGCGTGCTTCGCTCTACCAGCGTCCCGATGGTACTCTTGCCCCGCCCCATGATTAAGTCGCCCTCCCAGTGACCAGGGATCGCGCGATCTTCGATCTCGGCAGGGCGATCACTGATTAACACCATATCGGGGATATGGCCTTGACCTTCATAGGGCTGGGAGCCTTGTCGTCTGCGCAGTGCACGACCAGTGCGCAAAGATTTATGCAATTCTCTGCGCAGGGCTCCACGGCCTTGAACAAACAAGGACATATAAATCGTCTCGTGTGACACCCGCATCTCCTTGTCATCAGGGTATGCCATTGCTAGCCACGCCGAGATCTGCTGCGGAGACCATTTGAGTTCCAATTTTGCTTCCACCTCGGCCCGCAACGCTGGATGGGTCGCCAGCTTGGCACTCTTAGGTCTGCGCGCTCTAACCGCGGCGCTCTTCTCCGCACGCAGAACGTGGTAGTCACCATTGCTTGCATTTCGTTTTATCTCACGAGAGATTGTTGAAGGCGAGCGGTTCAGCACCGATGCAATGAATCGAGCGCTCCACCCCATGAGAAGGCCGCGGGAGATTTCTTCGCGCTCGAACACAGAGAGGAAACGAGGACCGCGCGATTTTGCCACAAGGGGTGGAGCACCGCCAGTGCGCATCACCAACTGACGAACGGCACTGGGATAGCGACCCAGACCTATGGCGACAGAGCGCACTGACTGGCCCTCACCGAGCCGGGCCCATATCTCAACTATTTCTTCTGGAGAAAAACGCGGCATGAGAACCTCCTGATGATTCATGAAAATGTAGTGAATTCATCCAGGTGTTGCAATGACTGATTGAGGCCAAGACCGAAGACAATGTGTTAACGGTCAGGCGGAGTCCTACAGGCCCACTTTTGAAATCTGAGAAAATCTAGTCCAAAGTACGACGCCTGTATAAAGAGCTTCCAGCCATCGCTTAATTGAGTATCACAATCACTGGCGCGCCAACCTGCGGGGTGAAGCAGAAAGAGTTACCAGGTAGACAAGTAGAAATGCAATTGTTATCAATATGGCGCTAGCAGCCATTGCCATTCCATAGTTCTGGCCACCCGGTCTGGCGATCAATTGGTAGAGCACTGTGGGCAAAGTACCTTGGTCGCCATATGCAAGAAAACTAGCTGCACCAAATTCTCCAATGGAGATGATTGCTGCGTAGCCAATTGCAGTTGCAATCACACCGCGAATAATTGGTACTTCGATAAGCCACCAGATTTGACTCGGTGTTGCTGCATCTGTTTCTGCTGCATCTCGAAGTTCACTGTTTATGGTTTGCAGAGCAGGATAGATAAATCTAATTACCAACGGTATTGTAAGTAGTGACTGAACTAGTGGTGTAACCAGCCAACTGGCCCTTAGTGGCAGTGGACCACCACTGAAAGCAAGAAGATAACCAAATCCCAGTACAACACTTGAGACTCCGAGCGGAAGTTGAAAAAGAATATCCGTGACTCGTTGAGATATATAGATATTTCTATTTCGAGTACGTCGCGAAAGTAGGAAGAGAACCGTTAATCCAATAATTAAAGTCAACGCGCACGAGATGGCCATATTGCGTACTGTGTTTTGAGCAGCCTGGCCTACTGTGATGCTGAGTAAGTCACGCGCTCCATTTCCGGAGAGGTTGGTAAAATTCACCAATGAAAAGATATTTCCATGAGTAAATGCTTGAACAAAGACGGTGGCTATCGGCAAAATAATAAGAAATAGTAGTAAGAGCCCCGTGAGCAGCACCGCTGGCCAATCACGACGATCCACCCGCGAAGGTGAAGTAGCGGCCTGTGCATCCTCTTGCATCGCTGATTTACGTACAACGCGTTGAACCAGTAAAAATATCATTATGGTAAGAGCTGTTTGAATCAGCGCCAACCCTGAAGTTTTCGGTAAATCAAGGTATTGCGTTGCTGCAGTAAAGATTTCAGTTTCGATGGAGTCAACAATTCCACCACCAAGAACAAGAATGATTCCAAAACTTGTGGAGCAATAGAGAAAGACTAAAGCTGTAGCCGAGATGACTGCCGATTTTAACTGAGGCAAAGTGATGCTCCACAAAGTGCGAAAGCGCCCTGCACCATCCAACGCAGCGGCAGATTCGGTGCTTGGGTCGAGAGTTGCCCAGGCGCCGCCAACAGTGTGCACAACAATCGAGTAGTTCATAAATATATGAGCACAAATAATTACTGGCACAACAGAGCGGTCGTAGAGCAAGTTGGAGAGTAGTGGAAGTTGCCGAAGCGAGGTGAAACCAATTGCAACAACAATTGTCGGAAGGATAAAGGGAACGGTAATCAAGGCTCGAACGAATCGCTGGCCTGAAAATTTCTTGTTATAAAGCAGATACGCACCAGGGATGCCAAGCAAGAGAGTTAGAAACGCTGAGAGCGCCGCCTGCCAGATAGTGAACCAAAGAACTGATAACACTTTCGGGGTTGAAATTGCTGAGAGCCAGTCACCATGGAGCCCCATGGCAACGATCTTTCCTAGTGGCCAATAGAAGAGCACGCCAATAAAAAGCAGCGGGCCAGACCAGAGGGCCACTAGGTTGGATCGGTTTTTCATAATTATTACAAATAGTTGAAGTTAGTTAAAGATGGCGGTCCATTGGGCAAGCCATGATTTTCGGTTGGTATCAATATTTAGAGTGTCGCCATAGGTACGCGTGGCTAGCGTCGTGAACTTCTTCCATTTTTCTGGGAGCGGAGTGTCCTTAACAATTGGATACATATACATGGCCTCTGGAAGCGATGATTGAAACTTCGAACTAAGCAAGTACTTAACTACTGCAGCAGCACCCGGCGGGTTCTTTGCATTTTTCAATACACCTGCGTACTCGGTTTGTCGAAAACAACCATCCATAATGCTTGCAGTTTGTGATTGCCCGTTGGCACGCACTTCATAAGCTGGCGAAGAAGCGTAACTAAGAACAATTGGGTAAGCACCCTTTCCGCTAGATCCGGAAAAGGCTACAAAATAGGCGTCCTCCCAACCAGAACTAACTTTCACACCATTTTTCTGCAAAGAGTTCCAGTAACTTTGCCAGCCTGATTCTCCGAAGATTTCAACTGAAGCAGCCAAAAACGACAACCCAGTCGATGATGTATTTGGATTCTCAATGACAGTCAAGCCTTTATAGGTCGGGTCTATTAATTGCTTCACCGAAGTAGGTGGAGCAATCTTGTGATTTACAAACCACAACTTATCGTAATTAAAACAAACATCCCCGAAGTCAATCGCCTTTAGCGAACCATCGATCAGGCTATTACTGGTTGCTAAGCCGGCAAAAGTATTGTCAATGCCAAATACTGCATCAGCAATTGGGGTTCCTTTAGTAAGGATTAAACGATTAGTAAGGCTGCCAGCATCTCCAGCTTTTAAAAGTTTGAGACGGAAGCCAGTAGTTTTATTAAAATCTGCGACCAATGACTTGTCCATAGCGAAAGAGTCATGGGTTACAAGAGATACCTCTTTGGGTATTACTTGAACTGACTTTCGGGTTGTTAAAGCACCGCTGAGCGCAGTGATGGCAATTGCCAGTGTCACGGAGGTCACGATGACAGCAATTAGTACTTTGGTAAATTTCTTACGGTTGAATCTCTGCACTGACGTGCCCTTTCTGTAGTAAACAGGGCACGGGTTCGAGTGGTCTCCCTGTGGTGGCATTACCCATTTCAGGTTCGACGGTCGAAGACTATGGAGTCTTCCTCTCAGTCCAGTATTACTGAACTCCCGTGTGAGTTGATGGTACACGATGTAAGGATTCTGACGAAGAGAGCGTGAAGTTTATAGTGTGCCAACCTGCTGCACCTTTCGGTTCAGTGCGAAGGTTCTTGCTAGATTGAACTGTGCCTTTTCCGTCTGTCGTGCGAACGGAGTCTAATTTCTTGTATCCTGTTTCTGTGAGTGGGAAAGCAGTACCGATCGCAGTGAACTCTTTCATGATTTTTCTCGCTTTCGTGAGCCCGCTTGTGCAAATCAGAGAGTCAACTAGGCGGTAACTGTGCAAGAGTTCTCGGATTTTCTAGCAAAACAATCGCCCTTTGATGCCCTCCCTGCCGACGACATTGAACGGTTGGCCTCCAAAGTCGAGGTCGAGTACTTCAGCCTCAACACGGTGATTGTTACTGCCGGCTCAGAACCTTTGGATCACATCTACATAGTACGAACTGGTTCGGTGGAGGTTCTTGATCGAGGCTATGTGATTGATCAGCTCGCCCCGGGTGATGCGTTCGGGCATATTTCGCTTTTAACGGGCCTATCGCCCCAGTATTCGGTGCGAGCAGCCGAGGAGACTTTGTGTTACCGGTTGCCAGATCCCCGCACCATCGTTCACGACACTGGCGCGCTACATTTCAATCATTTCGGCACTGTTGTAACACGACATCGACTCACCTCGAGTGCACTTTTGTCGGATGCTCAGTCCAATGTCACTCGCTATATGCGCAAAATTGTTTGGTGTGATGCATCCGATTCGGTGCGCGAAGTTGCAAAGGCAATAACGAATGCAGAGCAGTCCTGCGCACTTATTCGATCTAGTGCCGAATTAGGTCTGGTAACTGATCGAGATTTCCGTAGTCGGGTTGGAGCTGGTGAGGTCGGCATCGATGACCCAGTTCATGTGATTATGAGCTCGCCGGTGATTGTGGTTCCAAGTAACACAACCTTGGCAGCAGCATTTCTGCTGATGGTCGAATCAGGTGTGCATCATTTAGTGGTAATCGATGAACACGAAAAACCCATAGGAATAGTTCGTGCTATGGATCTGTCTTCGGTAGAACTTCGCAACCCCTTACTCATCCGCGCGGCTATCGAGTCAGCACAGAGTATCGATGAGTTGTCTTCGGCTTCAAAGTTACTCTTGCCATCATTGGTAGAACTACATGACACTGGCGTTCCTGCACTCCATGTGGGCGCGCTTATGTCGGCAATAGTTGGTGCAATCCTCACACGGGTGCTAGCGATAACCGATGCGGTTGAAACTCCGATCGCACACTCTTGGTTGATTCTTGGTTCGATGGCACGTCGGGAACCGCTGCCAATTTCTGATGTTGATACGGCAATTGTCTGGGCAGACCTGCCCAATTCGGCAGATCTGTCAGATGAGATTCAAGGCGGCGCGAAACAGGTTTTGACTCTGATGGAGCGGTGTGGACTTCATCGATGCCCAAACGGGGCCAATGCAGATAACCCACTTTTTAGTCGTTCGCGATCGGCCTGGATAGAGGTCTCTCAAGGGTGGCTAACTGACCCATCGAAAGCTGGCGCACTTCTTCTCTCCTCCATTGCCGCCGACAGCCAACCTATTACTCAACTCACTCTTGGTCGCACGATCACCGACACGATCCGTGCTACAACGCGAAGTCACGATTTTCTCGCAGAGCTGCTGCGTTTCACTTTGGCGAAGAAGCCGCCCATCGGTTTTGTTCGTGGTTTCGTCGTTGAGCATTCGGGCGAAAATCGGGGTGAAATGGACCTAAAGAAAGGCGGGTTGACGCCGATTTCCGCACTTGCTCGATGGTTAGCAATCGCCCACGGTGATGTTCGTGGCGGGACTATCGATCGATTGAAACGAGCCGCCGCCAATGGCTCGTTGAAGGAAGATGAGGCAGCCGTTCTAGCAAACGCTTTCACAGACATCCACCAGTTGATCTTTGAGCAGGAAATTATCTCCATCCGCGGCGGGCAAGAAGGTTCGAGTTGGATATCTCCCAAGAATCTCGATTCGCTCACCAGGCGGCAGCTACGGGAATCATTCCGGGCGGTAGCATCAATTCAAAATCGAATTCAAGGTGAATGGGAATCCAGACTCACATGAGTTTGTTTGCCAAACTGGGTGGCTCTGTCAACTTAGATCTAAACTTGAGTTGGCGCGAGATTGATTACTGCGTCATTGACCTTGAGACGACAGGATTGGACTTTAAGAAAGACGAGATAATTTCTATCGGTGCAGTTCAGATTCAGTCGGGGCGAATAATCGCCGAGGCGAACTATTATCGGGAAGTTCGCCCAAAACAAATTCCTTCGCCATCGTCAATCCGGATTCACGGTATTCGTGCGGTTGATCTGGAAACTGCGCCACCAATTGAGGTTGTGTTGCCGGAATTTGCGGAAAAGTTAAGAGGACGAGTGGTAGTGGCCCATGCTGCCTGGGTGGAGAATGCCTTTTTAAAAAACCACCTTCGAGAACTTTATTTGGATTTCTCCAAGAGGCTGATTGATACGGCAGGGCTTGCCAGAATCTGTGGCGCAGTGGAGGTGGATCTAGCTCACGAACCAGCTTTGGAGTATTTGGCAAGGAGACTAGATTTACCTGTGTATTCACCCCACCATGCCCTTGGAGATGCATTTACCACCGCCATCATTTTTCTTGCCCTGGCGACGAAACTTGAGAACGCAAAGCGAGCGAAAGGCCAATCAGTATTGACTCTGAAAGAACTGCTAAAGCTGTCTGAGAGATCAGCTCGCAGGTAATAACTAGCTACCTAGCTACCTAGCTACCTAGCCACCGTTATCTTTATGGTGTGCCAACCTTCTGCCCCGTTCGGTGCAACGGGCACACTCTTACTACTTTGAAGTGCATCTGTTCCGTCCGTTGCGCGTACCGAGAGCAGCACATCTCCTGGCTCTGCCTCCCAATCAATCCACCACTGTCGCCAGGTAGTTTTTGCCAGAGCAGGTCCTAGCGTCGCGGGACGCCATACTCCGTTGTTCACACGAACTTCGACCTTGGACATTCCACGAGTCGGGGCCCAGGCAACTCCTGCGATTACTCGTCCACCCGCCTTCACCTTGCTTCCGATAGTTGGCGTATCGATTCTTGCGGCGGTCTTAATAGGTGCCTGAACGGACCAACCCCTTGGAATCCAATACCCTTCCGATTGATCAAAGCGCGTTAGCTCGATTCGAGTGAGCCATTTTGTTGCAGAAACGTAACCGTAGAGTCCTGGAACGATTACGCGGGCCGGAAACCCGTGGTCTACTGGCAATGGCTCGCCATTCATGCCAATGGCGATCATCGCAGCTCGACCATCGAGTGCAGCAACTGGAAAGCCGGCAGTAAACCCATCGATCGAATGGCCCATCACTTGGTCGGCAGAGTCAAACGGAGCCGCCTGCTTCACTAAGTCGTCGAGGCGTATTCCTAGCCAGCGTGCATTTCCAACGAGATTGCCACCTACTTCATTGGAAACACAAGCGATAGTGCAGTCGAGTTCGAATACAGCCCTATCCGTTAATTCTTTGTAGGTAAACTCGAGTGGATTCTCTACCATCCCGTCAATCTTGAGTCGCCAGGTATCAATATTTATGTTTGGCACAACGATTGCAGTATCAATTCGATAGAACTCGCCGTTGGGTGTAAATAGCTTTGATAATCCAGCAGTCGCGAGGGCGGGATCGGTCGGCGGTGGCGGCAAGAACTTCAGCGCTTTTGGTAGCACTATCTTAAGTCTCTCCAATTGTGCGCTCGCTTGAGCGCGGAAAAAATTACCCGCTATCACCGATGCTGCTGATCCCGCTGCGATAAATCCAATGGTCTTGAACAATTCTCGACGATTGATGATTAGACCTTCAGCCTCGTTTTGCTTGGTGCGATTAGCTAAGATTTTAAGAATCCAGATGGTCGTCCCTCCTGCAGCCAAGGAAGGAAGTACGGAGAGGAGGCCGGCGCTCGCATCAAATATCGAGGCAATTACCGCGACGATCGTCATGGAGATTACTATTAAATTCGCCTGTATTCGTTTTCCAGAAAAGTACGAATGCCCGATGAGGATGGCCAAAATCAAGACGAGTATGGCGATTGTGATAACCAATGCACCTTTGTCATTTACCCCGAATGTGCGTATCGCAAACTCTTTAATGCTGGCGGGTACATAATCTATAACGCGATTTCCAATAGAAACTATTGGTCCATTCATGCCGCTCTTTATCGAACTCAGTAACTGTGCAACCGCGAGTCCAGCACCGACGGCAACTATGCCGAGTATTCCGCCGATTCGTATCTTGCTAGTGGAGAGCATGAACAAAGGTTAGTCTTTGGATTCAGTTAGCGCAGAACTCTCGTTTCTAAAAAAATATATCCACCGCCCTAGAAAAGTTTCAAAAATCCCTTGTGCTCCCTTCATTTATGAGTTATAGTAAGTCAAAGAATAAGATCACTCCTCGTGGTAACAAGCAGAGAAAAGGCTAATGACAACAAAATCGACAACTAGGGAGTTGCGTAGACAGAACCGTTCACGGGTGCTGCGCGCCATTATCGTTAGTGGCGAGACCACGCGTGGCCAGTTAGCGCTCGCACTCGACCTCTCGCTCGGAACCGTGGCCAACCTTGTTGGAGATTTAACTGCCGAAGGCCTTATTCATGAAACCGGCGTTCTTCCCTCAGATGGTGGCCGGCCAACGACCATGCTCAATACCCGACCCGAGGGTGCCTATTTTGTGGGTGCAAATGTTGGTGAACATGGAGTCACTGTTGCACTCTTTGATCTCGCACTTCATCCAGTGGCAAGTACCTTTTATGACTTGCCCTCCCAATCGGCCACGCCGGCAGATCTTTCAAAGGGGCTTTTTTCCGCGATTGAAGAAGTCGTCCAGCAAGCGAAGATCCCTGCGAATGTGTACGGCGTTGGGCTAGGTTTGCCTGGAATTGTTGAATCAGGAGGAGGGAGTTTAGCTTCCAAATCCAGCTCCGAAACCACAATCTATGCTCAGAGCCTTAACTGGTCACCAATCGGTCTTCACTCCCTCTACTCCCATGCCGATCTTCCCATTTTTGCCGATAACGGAGCCAAGACGCTCGCTACCGCAGAGAGTTGGTTTGGCGCAGCAAAGGGAATCAGTGATGGATTGGTCGCGCTATTAGGTCGTGGCATTGGTCTCGGCATTATCAGTGGTGGCCGGGTGCGGCAAGGTTCAGCCAGTAGTGCAGGTGAGTGGGGACATACCAAAGTCTCACTCGGTGGCCCCATCTGTAACTGCGGCCTCCGTGGTTGTCTGGAAGCGTATGTCGGTGGAAGTGGCATCGCTCGACGGTGGCGCGAAGCTGGTGCAACCCCTTCCAATAATGAGGAAGCGACCCTAAAAGAGTTGCTAGCTGCGGCAACAATTGGTGACGGTGTTGCCACGCGCGTAGTGGACGAGACCATAGAAATACTCGGTCTGGGACTTTCAAACTTAGTAAATCTTTTCAATCCTGAACTTATTGTTCTGGGAGGGTGGGCTGGACTGCGTCTGGCTGAGTACGGTCTCAGTCAGATTTCTGCTGCAACTCGTCAAAATTCACTTAATCGCCCTGGTGGTCAGTTTGAATTGGTACCAGCGAAACTTGGGCGCGATGGGATTGCACTTGGTGCCGCACTACTTGCGGTAGAAAGTCTTATTCAGAGTCCATTGTCACCACTCCGATTCCGGCAAAACGCGTGATTTCCCAATCCCGCGCCACGGGTAGTTTGTCGGAAGAATCCGTTGACACCCTCACACAATTCCCAGCTGATTTTGTTTGGGGAGTCGCAACCGCTGCCTACCAGGTGGAGGGCGCTGCGAATGAGGGAGGTCGTGGTCCGAGCATTTGGGATACTTTCGCTCATACTCCTGGACTCAGCCGCAACGGCGATACCGGCGATATTGCGTGCGATCACTATCACCGATGGGAGAGCGACTTTGATCTCTTGTCAGAGCTTGGAATTGGTAGTTACCGGCTTTCATTGTCATGGTCCCGATTGCAGCCAAACGGCCAAGGCGCGCTTAACCAAGAAGGAGTGGCTTTTTATCGCGCGCTTTTGATCGGACTCAAGGATCGTGGGATCCAAGCCCTGGTTACGCTCTATCACTGGGATTTGCCGCAACCACTGGAAGATGCCGGCGGTTGGCCCAATCGCGAAACGGCATATCGTTTCGCCGATTACACGGCATTAGTTCTGGTCGAACTCGCAGATTTGGCAGGTGAATGGATCACCATTAACGAACCATGGTGCGTTTCATTTCTTGGTTATGGCACCGGCGCGCATGCCCCGGGTCGAAAGAATATGCGCGATGCTGTGGCTGCTGCCCATCACTTAAATCTTGCTCATGGGCTTGCCCTGGTTGAGTTTCGCAAGGCCGCGCCAGGGTTGCGAGTAGGTATAAGCAACATTGTTACTGACATCGTTCCAGCATCGGGGTCAGAAGAAGATGCACTGGCAGTTGCCCGCCTTGACGCATATAACAACCGGGTTTTTCTTGACCCAGTACTTCTCGGTGACTACTCGCCAATTGTTCGGTCGGTTTTCGCTGAGTTTGGCTTTGCCGAACTTATCGCCGATGGTGATCTAGCACTAATAAGTGGAGCGATCGACTTTGTCGGAATTAACCATTACCAGCGCGTGATTGCTTGGGCAGAGGTTGGCGCGGGTTTTCTAAACCTGCGAGAACGTCCGGCTGAACCAGCGGTAACATCTTTCGGATGGTCGGTCATACCTGCCTCTTTGCACGAGGTGCTGGTAAGAGTCGCGCGTGATTTCACTACTCTGCCCATTTATGTGACTGAGAGCGGTGCGAGTTTTGACGACTATGTCGATCCGAACGGCGAGGTAATCGATTCCGAGCGAGTCTCATACTTCAGGGGCTATCTAGCAGCTGCCGGAACAGCGATCAAAGAGGGGGTAAACCTTAAGGGCTACTTCGCTTGGTCCTTTCTGGACAACTTCGAGTGGGCCGAGGGCTACAGCAAGCGATTCGGGCTCGTTTTTGTCGATTATCGCACGCAAGAGCGCATTCCTAAGAAGAGTGCATATTGGTATCGACAGTTGATCTCAGATCATCGAGATCAACTGTTGTAGTACAACAGGGACAGTGTTAAAAGTCAGAAGCGAGAGTTTCCTGCGGAACAGGAAACTCTCGCGATATTACTCTCAAGTGAACTAAGAAAGGAATACCGATGTTAAGTGTACTAAAGAAAGTGATTATACCGGTTGCGGTTGTCGCACTCGTAGGCGGAGTTACCCCTTACGCAAATGCAGCAAGTGTCAAGTCGGATGCCAAAGGACCCCTAACTATTTGGGTGATGGGCGATTCGGGCACCAATTTCCAGAAACTGGTTGCACCATTCACCAAGAAAACGGGAATCTCCGTGAATGTAGTTGCAATTCCCTGGGGGAATGTAGGTCAGAAGCTGACTACAGCTGTTGCTTCCGGATCTGGCCCGGATATCGTCCAGATAGGACTTAGTAATCTACGCACCTTCGCTGATGCTGGGGCACTGATGGATTTGAGCAAGAAAATATCTGGCTATTCAAATCTGACCTCAAATAAATTCGTGGATGGGGTCGCCGGCAAAGCGACCGCAATCAAGGGCAAGATAGTAAGTGTGCCCTGGATTGCAGATACTCGTGTCTTGTTTTACCGCACCGACATTCTTAGCGCGGCAGGAATTAACAATCCGCCTAAGACTTGGACGCAATTGCGCGCCGATGCAAAGACTCTCACTGCCCGCGGAGCCGGCATGTATGGCTATTACATTCCGCAGTGGGACAGCGCGCTTCCGGTAGTACTTACTTGGGGTGCCGGTGGCGATGTCATTAACAAGTCGGGAAATGTTGATCTCAATACTGCAGCATTTAAAAGTGCAGTCGATCTCTATACCGGTCTTTATGCTGACAAGAGTGTTCCGTCAAACTCTGATTTCGATCAAACACAGGGATTCATCTCTGGCGTAACTCCGATGCTGGTAAGTGGCCCTTACTTGGCGCAAGCGATCAAGAGTTCTGCACCCAACTTGGATGGAAAGTGGAAGGTAGCCGTTTTGCCATCTGATAAGACCAACACCTCGCTTTTTGCCGGATCTAACTTAGGCGTTTGGCATAACACTAAAAGACCTATGGGATCATTGAAACTTTTAGACTTTCTATCAATGCCAGCTACGCAACTGCGTTGGTATGCAATAAGTGGCGATCTACCAACAGTCAAGGCCGCTTTAGCTAATCCAAATTTCAAGAGTGATCCGCTGGTGAAGGTTTACTCAGAACAGCTAAAGAATGCGAAGCTGCTGCCGTTGATCTCCAACTATGAAGGTGGTCTTGGCTCGGAAATTCTAAAAGCGCTCAATACCATTGCGCTCACCGGCGCTGATAAGGCGACTACGCTCGCGGCTCTTTACAAAGCCACATCGGGCATGTCGCTTAACTAGGTTGAAGGGGCTGAATCGTGGTCTTGATTGATGACGGTTCAGCCTTTCTAGGATCGAAGGGTTAAGGGGATGGGACGCCTCACTCGTGTAAAAACACCGGTGCAGCCGGCGGTTCGGGGCAATCGCTCCGCAAAGTTCATCCCGTACTTGTTCACAGCTCCTGCGATGCTGCTCTTAATTACCTTTGGAGTTTTCCCAATTCTGGTAGCCGCTTTTGTCAGCTTGACCGATTTGAATATTTCAGGTCTGGCAGATTGGTCCAATGTCAACTTCATTGGCATGAATAACTACACCAAACTTTTCGAAGACCCTGAGTTCTGGCAATCGCTCACCAACACCGCCATCTTCGCCGGGATCGGAGTGCCATCGGTTGTTCTGCTTTCGCTAGGTGTGGCGCTATTGCTTAATCGAAGTGAAAATGTTTTTTTTCGAAGCCTTCGTTCATTTTACTTCATTCCCGCAATCACCGGCATCGTTGCTATTTCCCTGGTGTGGGGATATCTCTACAACACACAATTCGGTCTCTTGAACTGGTTGCTAAGTCTTGTCAACATAGCGCCCGTTCAATGGCTATCGGATCCAACCCTGGCCAAGTTTTCAGTCGCTTTAGTTGCGGTCTGGCGGGGTACGGGTCTTAATATAATTATCTTCTTAGCCGCACTTAAAGCAGTTCCGAAAGAGTATTTGGAAGCTGCGGCAATTGATGGAGCAGGTGAGTTTACTAAAACAATTCGAATTACGATTCCGCTACTGCGGTTCGCAATCTTTTTTGTCACCGTCACAACGGTGATCGCCTGGTTGCAATTCTTCGATGAGGCCTACGTTTTAACCGCGGGCGGACCACTTGGCGCAACTACATCTATATCACTATTTATTTTCGACCAAGGGTTCCAACTAAATCAGTTTGGTTATGCCAGCGCTGGTTCGGTGGTGCTATTTATGATTATCGCGGTAATTACCATTGCCCAACTACGCGGGCGGAGGCAAGATGTTGATTCCTGAAATTAGAAACCGATACAGCTTCAAGCGCGTTCGCGGGCGGGCGGGGCGCAAAGTAACTGTGTTGGTAGGAATAGCGCTTGGCATCGGGGCATTACTCACCGCATTTCCTTTCCTTTGGATGATCACTTCCTCCGTTAAACCACAACAAGAATCCCTCACCTATCCGCCCTCGATCCTCCCGGCTCACCCGACGCTACAATATTTTAGACAACTGTTTACTGAGTTGGATTTTGGGCGCTATCTGGCCAATACCATCGCCGTTGTTCTCATTGGTTTTATTGGAATGCTGTTTATGGCTATGGCTGGCTATGGATTCGCTAAATTCGAATTCCGTGGTAAAAAGATGATGTTCTTTCTTGTCCTGGCAACAATGATGATTCCAATTCAAGTGACAATGATTCCGACATACCTAATCTTGAGTCACATTAAACTCACCAACACTCTCATTGGCATCGCAATACCAACCCTAGTAAGTGGTTTCAATATTTTTCTCTTTCGTCAGTTCATGTCGACGATACCAATGGAGATACTTGAGGCCGCAAAGCTAGATGGCGCTGGTGAGTTGCGAACTTTTTGGCAAATCGTCATTCCAATGTCAAAACCGATTCTCGCCGTACAGGCGGTATTGACCTTTATTGCCGGATGGAACAGTTTTCTTTGGCCACTGATTATTGCCAATGATCAAAATCTGTACACCCTCTCGGTTGGGCTTTCGTTGCTTAACAAGCAGATCTCGGTCAACCCATCACTTCAAATGGCGGCGGCTTCGCTGATGGTCGTACCTATCCTTTTCGTCTTCGCTATCTTTCAACGTTTCATCGTGCAGGGCTTTGCACTCTCCGGCCTCAAATAGTGTTCAACCAGATAGGAGTTATTTAGGTGAATTTGAATCGACCCGCAGATTTTTCCGGCTTTGTCCATGCTCGAAACGGTCGGCTGGTCGATGGTCGTGGCGTTGAGTTGCAGTTACGTGGAGTTGGACTCGGCAACTGGTTACTTCCCGAAGGCTATATGTGGAAGTTTGGCCCCGGCGCCGAATCTCCGCGCGAGATTGAGGCGCTGGTAACTCGCCTGCTTGGCGAGACCTCTGCCGCGGCATTTTGGGATAACTTTCGCGCGGCATTCATTAGCGAGGAAGATATCGCGAAGATCGCGGGAAGTGGTTTTGACCATGTTCGACTGCCGATAAATTCGCGAGTGGTGATGACCGAGCAAGGGTTGCCAATCGAGGCTGGGTTCGCCTTGATTGATCAGGTGATTGCGTGGTGTCGAAAGCACCGGCTCTGGGTAATGCTGGATCTGCATGGTGCCCCAGGCGGACAAACTGGAACCAATATCGATGACTCGCCAAACAACAAACCTGAGTTGTTTATGGAGCCTCGTTACTGGAATCAAACCCTTGAGTTATGGCGACTACTGGCCACTCGGTACGCCAATGAAACGGTTGTGCTCGGCTATGACCTGCTCAATGAGCCACTTCCGAATGAGTGGCAAGATGAGTATGCGGCTGAATTATCTAAACTGTACCAAGAATTGACTGAAGTAATTCGGGCTGTCGATACCAATCACCTGATCATCTACGAAGGCATGCACTGGGCAACTAATTGGGAGCTATTCACCGAAGTTTGGGATGAGAACTCCTTACTGCAGTTCCATAAATATTGGTCGGCGCCAGATCAGGTAAGCATTCAAAAATTCCTCGATACCCGCGATCGGCTGGGCCTGCCTATCTATATGGGAGAAAGCGGCGAGAACAATCTGGAATGGCTCTACACCGCCTTCCGTCTCTACGAAACCCACGGAATCGGTTGGAATTTTTGGCCCTGGAAGAAAATGGAGACCACAACCTCGCCGCTATCGGTTTTGGCACCATTGGGGTGGGAGGAAATTCGCAGTTACGCACGCGGCGGTGCAATCGTCTTTCGCGAAAAAGCGCAAGCAATCTTTGATCAGTTACTCATCAACATGAAAGTTGAAAACTGTACTTGGCACCCGGAAATTGTGGGGGCCTTGCTAGCAGATGACCCGGTGGTAATTCCGGCATGGGGATTTGGCTTCCGTGGGTCTGGTCAATCGTATGCAACTGAAGGAGCAATACCCTTAGCGGGCATGAGATCCAATGATTTGGTGACAATTGATTACTTCGACCACGAGCCTCGTAGCCAGCACAACTTTGAGCAAAACGATGGGCGCAACTACACGGAGGCCGAACAACTTGTTGTGCAGTTGAATCAAGGCGAATGGCTGGAGTATGAGGTAACTCCGACCACCAATATTGGGAATCTTTTAGTGGAAATGTGTGGCTCTGATCCAGCATCGGTAACAGTCTCAGCCAGTGAGCGTGGTTTTCGGATTACCGCTGAACGAGCCGTTGGAGTTTTGAGAGTACGTTTGCTGCCATGAACAAGGTGCTGCTGACTGGATTTGAGCCTTTTGGAAAGGCCAGCCAAAATCCATCCGCTGAAATTGTTAAGGTAATTAGTGGCGACAATATTATTACCGCAGTATTACCAGTGACATATACCCAGTCTGCTTATCAGTTACTTGCTTTGATTGATCAACACAAACCTGATGTTGTGATTTGTTTAGGCCAAGCTGAAGGTCGCAGTGAAATTACCCCTGAACTAGTTGCGATCAATTTAGATGATGCTCGCCTGGCCGATAATGAAGATGTCCTGCGAACTGACAGCGAGATAATAGTTGGTGCGCCAAATGCGTACTTTTCAACTTTGCCAGTTAAAAAATTTGTAGAAGCGATTAAGGAAGCAGGGGTACCGGCCTCGGTTTCTTTAAGTGCTGGAACATTTTTGTGCAACCACGTTTTTTATGTGGCACAGCATAAATTGGCCAAGAGTAATGTACTAAGTGGTTTTGTGCATGTGCCATTGATGGATTCGCAAGCAGCCGAATTTCCTGGTCTACCGACGATGGCGTTAGCTCAGATGATTAAAGCGGTTCGAACCATGCTAGAAGTTGTGGCTTAAGGATACAAACCGCGAAGTTTGTGGGCTTCGGCAACCCGACCAACACCGATCATATGTGCAGCTTCTCGCCAAGATACCTTCCTGGCCGACGCCAATGCTTCCACCTCTTTAATTGATCGCATCATGATCTCATTAAGATTTGATTTAACTTCATCGGCAGTCCAGAAATAGTTTTGCTTATCCTGAACCCATTCAAAGTAAGAAACAATCACACCGCCCGAGTTAGCAAGAATATCTGGGATGGTAAGGATTCCCTTGTCATTAAGGATCTGATCTCCGGCTGGTGTAGTTGGAGCGTTAGCGCCTTCAACTACGATCTTCGCCTTAATTCCGAGAGCTGTCTTTTCATTAATGGCCTCAGATAGCGCTGCCGGAATAAGTACATCGACATTCATATGTAAGAGCTCTTCTTGACTTAACTTTTCAGTTCCAGGCATGTTCAGCGAATGATTTTCAGTAAAATACTGCCACAAATCAGAAATGCTCTTGAAACCCGTAACGCCGCCGCTCACATCGCTAACTGCGATAACTTTTAGCCCAAGATTTTCTAGACCGATTGCCGTCCAGTAGCCAACTTTACCGAAGCCCTGCACTGCAACCGTTGCACCAATTGGATCAATTCCACGGACACGAAGTGCCTCCATGGTTGAAATAACCACACCATCACCAGTTGCAGAGGTGCGACCAAGTGAGCCACCTAAAACAATTGGCTTGCCAGTAACAACACCTGGAACCGCAAAACCAGCATTAACAGAGTAGGTATCCATCATCCAAGCCATGTTGCGCTCATCTGTTCCAACATCTGGTGCTGGAATATCGCGCTCAGGTCCGATGATTGGCAGAATTTCTGATGTGTAGCGACGGGTCAGACGTTCATTCTCGCGCTCAGATAAATCCTTAATATTTACGGCAATGCCGCCTTTGGCGCCGCCGAAAGGAAGATTGGTAAGTGCGCACTTCCAAGTCATCAACATTGCTAGCGCAACAGTTTCATCCATATCGATTGATGGATGAAAACGAACGCCACCTTTTGATGGTCCACGTGTTGTTGAGTACTGAACTCGAAAGCCCTTGTACATTTCAACCTCGCCATTGTCGCGGCGCAGTGGTACGGCAACCTCAAGAATTCGCCGTGGTGTTGAAAGAGTTCGCCAATCATTTTCGGAAAGGCCAAGCAGTTCAACTGCGCGTCGTAGTTGTTCTCGTGCTGTATCGAGTGCTGACTCCATTGTCACCAATCCCATCCCTATCTCTTATCCGCGAAGTGCTTTGGCTCTTAACCGCGAAGTGCTTTGGCTCTTAACCGCGAAGTGCTTTGGCAAACTCGCGGAAATCTTCAACAAGTAGATCGATCTCGGTTTGGCCGTGTGCCAGAGAAATCAACCACTGCTCATCTAAACCTGGCGGCGTAATGATTCCGCGGTTAAGTGCAAACAACCAGTGCGCTTCCGCAACTGAAAAGTCAGTTGCCTTGTAATCGCGATAGTTGCGAACTGGGGTAGTAGACCAAGTAACACAACCCTTCACACCAAAACCAACTGTGTGCGCAGGTAGCTGGTACTCATCGATAATTTCGCCAATGCGATCTAGCGCTTGTTGATTTAGCGCTTCAGCTTTCGCCAGATTTTCTTCGGTACAGATGCGATCAATTGCACGAACTCCAGCCATTGCCAGGGGGTTACCGTTAAATGTTCCGAAGTGCGCCATCTTTCCATTTGTCACAAAATCCATATACTTCTTTTTTCCACCAAATGCAGCAAGTGGAACTCCGCCGCCAATTGATTTAGCAAGGGTAATTAAATCTGGCTGAATGCCAAGACGTGCTGCCGCACCGTGGGCGCCAGCGGTCAGACCGGTTTTGACCTCATCAAAGATCAGCACAACTTTGTATTCATCACACAGTTCGCGGACGCGCTCTAAGTAGCCTTCATCTGGAAGAATTATTGCAAGATTTTCTAGGACTGGCTCAATGATGAAGCAGGCAATCCTTTTTGCGTTGCGCTCAAACATCCGTTCAAGTGCATCGACGTTGTTAAATGGAACAACGTAGATATCTCCCGGAACCAGGTTTGCATCTATCGCCGGAATTGGGTTTTCTGGATCGCCAATAAGAGCTAGGGGTGGCTTGCTTGAAACCACAAATGGGTCATAGCTGCCGTGGTAACCACCTTCAACTTTAAGAATTCCCAATTTCCCGGTCGCAGAGCGGGCCACGCGTACTGCATACATAGTCGATTCGGTACCGCTGTTAGTAAAGCGGAGCTGATCAATTCCAAAGCGCGCACAAATGAGTTCAGCGCCATCAGTTGAAGTTGGAGAAGGAGTGACGAAAAGCATTCCTTGAGTTAATGATTTTTGAATTTCTTCCACAACAATTGGATTTAAGTGTCCGGCCAGCATCGCACCAAAACCCATAGAAAGATCAAGTAGTTTACGACCATCTACATCGATCATGTATGCGCCTTTAGCGCTAACAATTGAGATCGGATATGGATCCCAGTGCTGGAAGCTCGATGTAACACCCAGCGGCAATGAGTTGAATGATCGACGACTTTCTTCGGCGCTCTTGCCCGTTCCTTTGGTAAATAATTCCCACTCTTGCTTTAAGAGTTCTTCGACGCGTTTCGGGTCTACTGGAACTGAAGTTGAAGGAATGAATCTAAATGTCTGCTTGTGATTAGTCTGTGTCAGCATTTGTAAAACTTGTACGGCAAAGGTTTCAGCTTTTGAAACTCGTTTGAGAAGTACTCTCCCGGTTCGTTTTTTAGTACATTTAGTTATCATTTTTAATAACTAAGGTGCAATCATCCCATGCTTTAATTAAAAAGCAACCCCGTTAGACTCAAGACATGAAAAAACTAGGGTTTTTGCAACTTTTACAGTTGATTAACGAAGAAAAAGCACTCGTAATCTACGTGAAGTAACAAATAATCCAGCGGCGATCATCGCCACAAAGTATGCAATGTGAATTAGAAGCCCGGAATCAAGTTCGCCAAACCAGAAACCTCGAACCATCGCGATCCCATGCCATAGTGGTAAAGCCATGATCACCTTTTCTAGCCAATCTGGATATACCGAAATCGGATAGAGCGAACCCGAGAACAAAGTCATCGGGAGTAACACAAAGTTAATAAAGCCCATCTGCTGGTAGGTCTTAAAAAAGGAAGTGATCGCCATTCCGAAGGAGGCGAAACCAAATGCCACCAAAGAGGCGGCTGGAATAGCCAAAATTGCCCACACACTTGGAGTCAATCCAAGAACTGAAACCACAGTTAAAAAGCCAATTGAGTACACCAGGCCGCGCAAAAGTGCCCAAGTGATTTCGCCAAGGGCGATATCCATCGGCCCAAGCGGGGTCGATAACATTGTTTTGTAGAGCTTAGATTCATTCAGTTTCCAAAAAACATTCCAAGTCGAGTCATAAATTGCACCATTCATGGCACTAGTTGCAAGTAACCCCGGTGCAATAAACATTGTGTAATCAATGGTTGTCCCACCTGTTTTAATGTCTCCAATCAAAGTTCCCATTCCATAGCCAAAAGCTAAAAGAAAAAGAATTGGTTCAATAAAACCGGTAAGTACTGGTACCCATGTTGAAGAGCGGAAAGCTATCCAACCGCGTTCCAATAAAACTTGCGGCCTGCCAGCAAACATGGCACTTGAAGGACGGCTATTTGCAATTTCAACAGCATTACTCACTTTGCCAGCCGCCTTTCAAATTGATGAACAGTCAATGTCAAACCAGCTGCAACCATTGTTGTTAAAAAGAGAATATGAACTGCAACGATGAGGGAACTTAAGCCGTACTCAAAGGCGGCAGCGCGACCAAGTTCAGTTGCATGCCACAGCGGTGAGATCCAACCAATTGGCTGGAGGTAGATCGGCATTGATGAGAGCGGAAAGAATGTGCCCGAGAAGAGAAACATCGGCATAATCACTAACCTGCCAATAACATTGAAGAAGTACTCCTCCTTTTCGATCCGCGCGGCGAAATACATCATTACTGCGCTGAAAGCAGCGCCAGCCAAAGTTGCGATTGGAATAAGCAGGATGCTGACTCCGAATTCAACGACATTAAATACCAGCAAAAGAATGTAATAAACTGAAACACTAAACACAGCTCGAGTAAGTGCGGCTAGAAAAACACCTATGGCAATCTGATACCCGGTGATTGGGGTTGCATTCTGGGCAAAGAAAAGTTTGCGCCATTTAAATCCTTCAATGGTTGGGAAAACGCACTCCTCCATGGCACTTGTTATTGCGGTGCTAGCCAGCAGGGCAGGGGCGATAAAGGCTATGTATTTGATGCCACTTGTTCCACTAGTTCCTGAGTTATTCTCAACTAGCACCCCAATACCAATGCCTATGGCGACCAAATAAAAAAGGGGATTCCCGATATCTACTGCAGCAATAATCGCTTTCCATTTGGATATGGAACGCAGCCGGGCAGCGGCAATATAGAAAGCTCCAAATCGCTGAATTTGTTGTACATCAATACCTGTATTCATTCAATCAAAGTTCTTCCGGTTAAGCGAAGGAATACATCTTCGAGTGAGCTGCGTCGCACCAATGAAGTCGTTGGGTGTAACTTTGCTATGGTTATTTGTTCAAGAAGTTTTTCTCCATCATCGGTGTACATCAATACCCGATCTGGCAAAGTTTCCATGCGCTCGCACATTTGCGCAAGTTGCGGAGCAACCTCTTTATTGCGATCGCTACCAAAGCGAACTTCAAGCACCTCTTTACTTGAGTACTCTTTAATTAATCCAGCAGGGGAACCCTCTGCCATGATCGAACCGTTATCCATGACAACTATACGATCACATAATTGTTCAGCCTCATCCATGAAGTGTGTTGTTAGAACCAGGGTTACACCTTGTTCCTTCAAACGAAATAGCCGATCCCATAAAATGTGACGTGCTTGTGGATCAAGGCCAGTAGTTGGTTCATCAAGAAGTAAAATATCCGGTTCACTTACTAAGCCACGTGCAATTGTTAACCGACGTTTCATGCCACCGCTGAGGGATTCAACCTTCACATCGCGCTTTTCTTCTAGCTGGGCAAACTCAAGCAGTTCTTCAATTTTGGCTTTAATGAACTTTTTTGAAAGCCCAAAATAGCGCCCATAAATATATAAGTTTTCGCTAACGGTAAGTTCGCCATCCAAGTTATCTTGCTGTGGAACAACGCCAAGGTGGGCGCGAATAAGTGGACCAAACTTCTCTGGATCTTTGCCCAGAATCTCGACCCTACCCGAGGTGCGTTGGGATGTCGCAGCCAGGATTCGCATGGTGGTTGATTTACCGGCGCCGTTGGGGCCAAGCAAGCCAAAGGACTCACCTTTACCCACATCGAAATCGATGCCGTTTACAGCGGTGAAATCCCCGAATTTCTTGGTCAACCCACGGACTGAAATGAGCGAAATAGACATTTTTCCATTCTACCTGAGTATTGTCTACCTACGTGCGATTCATTAATGAAGTAACCCACGACCTCACCTATGACGATGTATTCATGGTACCAAACAGATCAGAGCTTTCATCTCGGATGGATGTTGATCTCTCTGCAATAGATGGAACCGGGACAACGATTCCGCTAGTAGTTGCGAATATGACCGCAATTGCGGGTCGTCGTATGGCCGAAACTATGGCCCGACGTGGTGGCCTAACTGTAATTCCACAAGATATTCCACATGCAGTAGTCGATGGGGTTATTACATGGGTAAAGCAACGCCATCCTTTTTTTGATACACCAATTACATTGTCGCCAGAATCAACTGTGGCAGATGCGGTCAGCTTGTTACATAAGCGGGCACATGGCGCAGTTGTAATTGTTGAAAATGGAAAGCCGGTCGGAATTATTACCGAAGATGATTGCAAAAGCGTTGATCGCTTTACTCAACTGCATCAAGTTATGAGCAAAGAGTTAATCACGATGTCCGACATCCTTGGTGCTCGAGCAGCATTTGATTTCTTATCGCAACACCGTCACAAATTAGCACCAGTTGTTTCAGCAAACGGCGACTTGGTTGGAATCATGACCCGTCTTGGTGCACTTCGTGGAACTTTGTATACCCCAGCCCTAGATGCACAAGGTCGATTGCGAATTGCGGCAGCGGTTGGAATAAATGGCGATGTTGCAGTAAAGGCAGCCGCACTTATCGAAGCAGGTGCCGATGTATTGGTAGTAGACACCGCCCACGGTCATCAGAAAAAGATGCTGGAAGCACTTACTGCAATACGTTCAATTAATCCTACGGTTCCAATTGTGGCGGGCAATGTTGTTACTGCCCAAGGTGCACATGATTTAGTGCAGGCAGGGGCAAATATCATCAAAGTTGGTGTTGGCCCAGGTGCAATGTGCACTACTCGCATGCAAACTGGTGTTGGACGCCCACAATTTTCGGCAGTGCTTGAGTGTGCCACCGAAGTTAAAAAACTTGGCGCTCATGTATGGGCCGATGGCGGTGTCCGCCATCCGCGCGATGTTGCACTTGCATTAGCTGCAGGTGCATCTCAGGTAATGATCGGTTCTTGGTTTGCTGGTACATATGAATCTCCGGGGGATTTGCAAAGCGATGCACAGGGTCGGTTATACAAGGAATCTTTTGGAATGGCATCAGCTCGCGCTGTTGCTGCGCGCACATCACAAGAGGATGCATTTGAGCGCGCTCGCAAAGCCTTGTTTGAAGAAGGGATTTCAACTTCGCGCATGTTCTTAAACCCAGCGCGTCCTGGAGTTGAAGATTTACTGGATGAAATTATTGCTGGCGTGCGTTCCTCATTTACCTATGCCGGAGCAAAAAACATCACAGAGTTCGCAGAACGGGCAACGGTTGGAGTTCAATCATCAGCCGGTTATGCAGAAGGTAGACCCCTTCATGCTTCGTGGGGAAATTAAAAGCTAGCTTAGAAACGACCACCTAAGCGTTACTTAGCTCTCAATGTCGCGCGCGGTAGGCTACTCCTGTGTCGAAACCAACCATCATCCTTGCCACAAGCAATGGGGTTGGGATGGGTCACCTGGCCCGAGCAAGTGCGATTGCGCTCGCGCTAAAAGAGGTGGCAAACCCAATTATTGTTTCGATGGCTGGCGGAATTGCCGAAATTCCAGCCGCTATTGGAATTCGTTGCGAATACATTCCCGGTAGAGACAGGATGTGGATGAGCCGCGAAAAATGGGATGTTTATCTACGAGATCGATTGTTGGCGCTGATTGCAGAAACCGATGCGAAGGTGTTGTCATTTGATGGCGTTGTCCCTTATCCAGGTGTAATGGCGGCAAAGAATGCTAATCCAAATTTAAAATTGGTCTGGGTTCGTCGTGGATTATGGCAAAAGAAACCACAACGTTTTGTCTTAGCTTTGCAATCAGCGATGATGGACAAAGTAATTGAACCGGGTGATATTGCCCGGGCATATGATTTTGGTCCAACAGCCACACGGAAAGACTCAGTTCTAACCTCGCCCGTCTCACTTTTCCGCAAAGAAGATGCGATGTCGCGGGAAGCTGCCCGAGGAACATTAGGTCTGGATTTGAACCGCCCAGCTGCACTTGTTCAACTTGGAACCGGCGACAGTGATGTCAATGAAAAAATGACCGCTGCGCTCTCTGGATTACTTGGCTGGAAGGAGTTGCAGGTCATTTTGACTAAGCCACCGGTCGATAAAGCGGGAAACTCATTAGCGCCTTTCGGACTTGAATTAAAAGTTGCACGTTACTTTCCATTAGCCAATGTATTGCACGCTTTTGATGCTGCCATTTGTGCAACTGGTTATAACGGAGTGCATGAATTATTACCTGCACAAGTGCCAACCGTTTTTGTATCAAATATTCGTGGCACCGACAATCAAGAAGCGCGGGCAAAGTGGTGCAATGATTTTGGTTTTGCACTTCGCGCAGATCAAAGCAATCTTGCCGACATCACGGAAAAGGTTAAGATGTTGCAAGATCCAGAAGTGCGCAACCGTTTAGCGGCAAAATGCGCGGAACTCCCAGATACAACCGGAGGCGAAGAGATCGCGGAGTTACTATATAAATTAGCAACAGATCCTGTCCCAACAAAAACTTCGAGCTTTGCCTATAATCGGCTAATGCTTCAGGAGCACTTTAATCGAGGACTACGGCACATAGCGAATTTAGGGTTGCGACGGATTGCACTCGTTTATAGATTTTTAAATCCGCATATCAAAGTTCAGGAAATCGATGGTGAAGCTGCGGTCTTCGGTGACCAAATCATTGCAACCGAGCTCCATCCGCTTATCAAATCAGCAACCCGATTTGAACACATGATTCAAGGATCCTCAGATCAATACCGAAAACGACGGGAAGAAATAGCTTTTGCTGCATACGGCAAACAGCTTTTGGTAACTAAAACAAAATGAGTTTTCGAAATTGGATTAAGAAGACAACAGCGGGGCGAATTGTTTGGCGGGTCATCATTGGAATCCTTGGTAGCGGAATAACTGTTGCAGGGGGTATTGCCTTAATTGGTCCTGGTCCCGGAATCTTAATTGTGCTTGCGGGTCTTGGAATTTTAGCTACCGAGTTTGCCTGGGCCGGCAGGGTAATGATGCACACCAAGCGAATTGCAGCTAAAGCAGCAAAACGAACTGGAATGAAGCCATGGGTTAAGTACTTTATAATTTCAGGAGGCGCAGTATTTTCAATCATTACGATACTCATCTACTACTCGCGTTAATTAAAAGCTGGCACGAATCTCCCATAGATCTGGAAATGTC
The DNA here is from genome assembly GCA_043776875.1 of Actinomycetes bacterium. Taxonomy (GTDB): domain Bacteria; phylum Actinomycetota; class Actinomycetes; order Nanopelagicales; family Nanopelagicaceae; genus Planktophila. The sequence continues at coordinate 15,000 of JAYVQU010000005.1, read as the reverse complement.
GGGTTAAAAAGAGTGCTAGATAAATAACCAACGCCACTTGAACCGCCAGTACCAATCTTGTGACCAATAGTGCGTTCCACCATCTTCACATGTCGATAGCGCCACTCTTGCAAACCCTCATCAATATCAACTAAGCGCTCGCACACCATTGCAGTTTCTGGGTCATTGCGGTGAACTTCAAGAAGTACATCCTGCACAGCTTTATTGGCCCCAAGATGGCTAGCGCATAATGCGAATCACCAGATTCCATCGCGCGTTGCGCTTGAGCTAACTCGTGAATTAATTGTTTAAACCACAACTCATAAGTTTGATGAATGATAATAAATAACATCTCGTCGTGTTCAGGTCCAGTAGAAAGCGGACGTTGAAGCTTAAGCAATTCATTAACAGCTAAATACGATGTATATGTAAGTGCTGAATCAAAGTTTTCGCTCATGTGACGCGAGACCTACCCTCTTCAACCTCTTTGTAGCGGCCAGATACCATTAAATCGCGCATACGCGCAAAGCCATCCCAGACCTCAACATATGAAGTTGGTAAAGGTGAGATTGCTAATCTAATTGAATTCGGGGTGCGGTAATCAGGAATTACATTGGAAATCTGACGAAGCGCAACACAGATTTGCGCAGCATCTGGATGTACCAATGAAATATGGCCGCCACGCTCTTTTGGATTACGTGATGTATTAAGTTCAATACCAAGGGGCGCGAGCCAAGCATCGTAGAGATCAATCATCATCTGCGTTCCTATGGCAGCCTTGTGTGCGATTGCTTCAATGCCAGCTTCTTTAATCATCGCAAAAGCGGTTTGTACACATCGAATTCCCATTAAAGATGGACTAGCGATTTGGAAACCACGAATCGTTTGTGAGCGCTCAAAAACTGGACCCATTTCAAACTGTGCATCTTGGGCAAACCAACCTTGAATTGGAACCTGTAGCTCACTTTGAATTCGCTGTGAAACATACAACCATGCCGGCGAACCGGGACCTGAGTTACCGTACTTGTAAGTGCAACCAACACAAAAATCGACTCCGTTGGCATCTAGATTTAATTCAATAGCACCAACTGCGTGACTTGCATCCCAAATTACTAAGCCGCCAATTGCTCTAACTTGGTCGGTAATTGATTTGATATCTGTTCGTGCACCAGATCGATACTGGATTACTTCAAGGGAGACAAGTGCAACATCATCACTTAAGTACGGGGTAAGAACTTCAGTCGTGATGCGCTCATGTTGTGCGATTGCCGCATCTTCATTGTCAATAATGACAAGCTTTAAGCCAAATTGTCGTGCGATTCCAGCAAGTATGTATCTATCTGTTGGAAAATTTGCGGCGTCGGTAATGATTGTTTTGCGACCTGGACGTGCATGAATGGCAGCCAAACACAGTTGATAAAAATTCACTGATGTTGTGTCACAGACAAGAACCTGGCCAGGGGCTGCACCTAATGCAGCTTCCCCGAGCAAATCACCTGTTGGCTGCGCCTCATCAACCCAATGACTCCAGCCAGTTACAACTTCCGGACCCCATTCTTTAGTCAAGAAATCATTAATGGCGGTGATTGTTGATTTGGGCAGGCGACCAAGGGAATTTCCATCGAGGTAACACATTTCTGGGTCGGTAATCACAAAATGGGATTTGAAATGCGCCAATGGATCATTTTTATCAAGGTCTTGCGCGTATTCGCGGTCAGTTACCTTCATGGTTGAAAGGTACGCTCTCCTACCGTGGCACGCAATGTTGTTAACTTAGAAGAGGTATCAAAAGCCTTTGACATTAAAGAGCTTTTGGTTGCCGTGTCACTTGGTATATCCGAAGGCGATCGTATTGGAATTGTCGGTCGCAATGGTTCTGGAAAAAGTACCTTAATGAAGATTATTGCGGATTTTGAGCCACCAGATTCAGGACGTGTTACTAAATCTAATGCGGCAAAGATTGGTTTGTTATCTCAAGTTGATCTTGCAAATCCTGAAAGCACTGTAGGTGAAGTTATTTTAGGTGATACTGAAAAACATGAATGGGCCAGTGATCCCGATATTCGCGAGGTATTTACTGGATTATTTGGAAGTTTTGATGATCACATCTTTGACCGCAATTTTGGTCAACTATCAGGGGGCGAACGTCGTCGTGTTGGATTAGCAAAACTTCTCATTAACAAGCTTGATTTAATTTTGCTGGATGAACCAACTAACCATTTAGATGTCGAAGGCGTTGCTTGGCTTGCAGGGTATCTCAACAGTAGAAAGAGTTTGGCAGTTGTTGTCGTAACGCACGATCGATGGTTTCTTGATGCAGTTACCGAACGTACATGGGAAGTTGTCGAAGGGAAAGTTGAAGAGTACGACGGCGGATATAGCGCATTTGTTTTAGCTAAAGCAGAACGCTCACGACAAACATCGGTAATGGATGCAAGGCGCAACAACTTAATTCGCAAAGAGCTTGCTTGGTTGCGTCGCGGGGCACCAGCCCGAACTACGAAGCCAAAGTTTCGGGTGGATGCAGCAAATGTTTTAATCGCAGATGAACCAGATCCGCGTAACCAAGGCGAGCTTTTAAAGTTTGCCTTAAACCGTTTAGGTAACACGGTTTACGAAGCTCATCATCTACAGGTAAAACTAGGAGATAAAGCGTTAATTGATGATCTGTATTGGAATGTTGGCCCAGGAGATCGCATAGGTATTGTTGGCGTAAACGGTACTGGTAAGACAACTTTGCTGCGCACATTAACCGGTGAAATTGCACCAACAGCTGGAAAACTAGTTACTGGTGTCACGGTGAAAGTTGCTTTTTTAACTCAGCATTTAGCGGAATTAGATCCCACATGGCGGGTGCTTGAAGCGGTGGAAAAGGTTGCCAACCGGGTTGAACTTGGCGGTGGCCGTGAACTATCGGCCTCGCAACTATGTGAACGACTCGGATTTGATCGTGAATCACAGTGGACCCCAGTTGGAGATTTATCAGGTGGCGAAAAGCGCCGATTGCAATTAACACGATTGCTTATGGATAGTCCAAATGTTTTATTGCTTGATGAGCCAACAAATGATTTCGATATTGAAACATTGACTGAGCTAGAAGATTTACTAGATAGCTACGGTGGCACTTTGATTGTCATCTCTCACGACCGGTACTTCCTGGAACGTGTTTGTGATCGTTTTGTTGGTTTGTTGGGAGATAAAAAGGTGCGCGATCTTCCACGCGGCGTAGATGAGTATTTAGAACAACGCGCAGCTGCCATAGCTCCGACACCTAATGAAGTAAAAGAGAGAAAGATTTCAAATGCGGCACAAGAGCGACAGTTAAAAAAGGATTTAACACGGTTAGAACGCAAACTGGAAAAATGCGATAACCAGATATCTGCGCTTGTGACCGAGCAGGAAGGTGCAGCATATGAGGCAGAGCGGCTAATCGCAATTACCACCGAAGTAGGGCTTTTGCGGGCCGAAAAGGTGAAATTAGAGGAAGCGTGGCTGCAAGTTACGCTTTCCTTAGAAGGTTAAGTTAAAATCTGCCCATGAGCGATATTTATAAGTAATGCGTTTAGATCTTCTTGCCGCCCTATCGGGCGTAATGATCGCGCTGCAAGCACGCGCAAATGGAGAGTTATCACATCGCTTAAGTAATGGATTGCAGGCAGCGCTAGTTTCTTTTGGATCTGGGCTATTAATAATTTTGATTATTACTCCCTTCAGTCCACATATCAAAACGGGAATAACAAATCTTCGGGCTGCGGTTGTCCGCAAAGAGATAGCAAAATGGAAACTTTTTGCTGGCGCACTGGGCGGAAGTTTTGTAGCGATACAAACTCAGATCGTTCCTCTAATTGGTGTTGCCATTTATTCAGTAGCATCTATTGCCGGACAAACTACAATGTCACTTTTGGTGGACCGCATTGGCTTGACTGGTGGCGGCAAGAAATTAATCTCAGTCAGACGGGTACTTGCTGCCTCCTTAACGGTTTTTGCAGTTCTGGTTTCTGTGTGGGATCGAATAGAAGCAAAAGATCTATCATTGTTGGCGGTCACCGCAGGATGTATAGCAGGCGCGATTGTCGGGATTCAACGAGCACTTAACGGACAAATAAATGAGTACTCGCATCAAAGTTTTACCACTTCATTGCTCAACTTTGTGACAGGAACATCATTACTTATAATACTGCTTGTTGTTGGTGTTGTATTTGGCAAGAATGAACTCTCGCCACTTCCGAGTGGCCCCTGGTGGATTTATACCGGAGGAGTAATTGGAGTTATCTACATTGCCTTTACTTCAACCATTGTTCAACACTTAGGCGTACTGACCTTCACCTTATTTAGTGTTGGAGGTCAATTATTTGGGTCACTAATAATTGATTTAGTCTCACCAACAGCTGGGGTAAGTGTCAGTGCGTATTTAGTAACTGGAATTGTTATGACCTATGCAGGCGTGATCGCCAGTGGCGTAGGTAGTTCACGAGTGAGGAAACCACAGAAGCAGTTAGTTTAATTAGACTGACCTCTTAACCGCCGCAGCTACCGCCTTGACCACATTTGGATCAAAGACACTTGGCACGATAAATGAAGTGTTGAGCTGTTCCGGAGAGACGCAATCAGCAATCGCTTCGGCTGCGGCAACCAACATTGCATCACTTATCTTATGTGCATTTGCATCTAGCAGACCACGAAAAATTCCAGGGAAAGCTAATACGTTATTAATTTGATTTGGTTGGTCGCTCCGACCTGTCGCAACTACGGATGCATATTTGCGGGCAATTGCTGGATCAATTTCTGGATCTGGATTGGCAAGGGCAAAAACTATGGAACCTGCAGCCATTGCGGCAACATCAGCTTCAGTCAAGACATTTGGCGCACTGACACCAATAAATACATCAGCACCTGTTATTGCTTCCGAGAGTGCTCCGGTGAAGTTTTGTGGATTGCTGTTATCAATAAACCACTGTTGCATTACATCTTTAGCCTTCATTCCGCCATGTATAACGCCAAGGTGATTAAAACCAACAATGTTGCTCGCGCCATTGAGAGTAAGAAGGCGTGCAATTGCGTTACCGGCTGCGCCGACGCCACAAAGAACAATCTTTACTGAACTCAAGTCTTTTTTAACTAAGCGAAGTGCATTTCGAAGTGCGGCAAGTACAACAATCGCCGTGCCGTGCTGATCATCATGGAATACTGGAATATCAAGTAATTCACGTAGACGGCGTTCGACTTCGAAACAACGCGGAGCTGAAATGTCTTCCAGATTGATTCCACCATAAACAGGTGCAATTAACTGCACAGTGCGAACGATCTCATCAACATCTTGGGTGTCCAAACAAACTGGCCAGGCATCAACATCAGCAAAGCGCTTAAATAGCGCAGCCTTACCCTCCATAACTGGAAGGGCCGCTGCCGGTCCAATGTTTCCAAGGCCAAGGACAGCTGACCCGTCAGTTACAACGGCAACAGTATTGCGCTTGATTGTTAACCTTCTGGCATCAGAAGGGTCCGCAACGATCGCCTGACAAATCCGAGCAACGCCAGGGGTATAGGCCCGTGATAGATCATCACGTGTTTTTAACGGGACCTTAGATTGAATTTCAATTTTTCCACCAAGGTGCAACAAAAAGGTACGGTCGCTAACCTTTCTAACTGTTAGTGAAGTGTTTTTAGAAATCGCTGCGGTGATTTCATCCGCATGATTAGCATCAATAGTGTCGCAGGTAATGTCGATGACTACCCGCTCGAGATGTGACTCGACAACATCCAGTGCCGTGATTGTTGCACCAGCGCCTGTAATAACCGTTGTTGCCAGCGCTACTGGATTTGATTCAGGAGAACCTTCAACACGAATAGTGATTCCATATCCCGGCGATGTAGATACCATTTACACAACTCCATACAGTCGATCGCCTGCGTCACCCAAGCCAGGAACTATGTAGCCATGCTCATTTAACTTCTCATCCAGCGCACCCGTAACAATTGTTATCTGGACTCTGCTAGTTGCGAACTCTTTTTCAACAGCAGCAATTCCCTCAGGTGCGGACAAGATACAAATGGCGGTGATATCCGTTGCACCTAGCTCAATCAAATAGTGGAAGGCCATGATTAAAGTGCCACCAGTTGCAAGCATCGGATCTAATACAAATACTTGACGTCCAGACAAATTATCGGGCAAACGGTTTGCGTATGTACTAGCTGTAAGAGTTTTTTCATCGCGGACCATTCCGAGGAAACCAACCTCGGCGGTTGGAACCAACTTGCTCATACCTTCAAGCATTCCCAGGCCAGCGCGCAAAATTGGAACAACTACCGGACGAGGCTCAGCAAGTTTTTGACCCTTTGTCTTTGTTACTGGCGTTGTGATTTCCACCTCGTGAGTGCGAACATCACGGGTTGCCTCATACGCTAAAAGCGTTACCAGTTCCTCAACCAAACGTCTAAAGGTTGGCGAATCGGTGCCTTCGTCGCGTAAAACTGTCAATTTATGGTTAATCAAAGGGTGGTTAGCAACATGAACTTTCATGCCCCTTACCTTACAGGGGTTTCATTCCTTTCCAATGAGTGAAAGTATGAGCACATGTCCGAATTCGAAGACGACCTCGTTGAAGAGATTGAATCATTTGACGAAATCGAAGAGGAAGTGCGCGACCTCACAAGTGAGATGGATTTTGCGGTTGCCGCATGGCATGAAGATGGTCGATGGACTTTAGGCCAACTTCCAGATCCGTACGACATCGCGCAGATCATTACCCGACTAAAATCGCAACAAACTAATGGCGGATCGATTGCCCTGATTTCAATTGACGAAGAATTTTTTATTTTGATTCGGGTTCTTGGATCGCATATCTCATTATTCTTAAGTGATGCCACCGCAGCTTTGGATTATCCAGTTGCCGAAGAGCTGCTTGAAATTGCCGACCTACCTGTTCCAGAAGATGAGGAGGATTCTGGGCCAATTGGTCATTTGGAAATTCTGGCTGACTTAGGCATGAGTGGCATGGAGATTTCTGCCTTGTGTGATGATGACGAGTTGTTTCCGGATGAACAATTAGAAGCGATTGCCGCTCGCCTAGGATTTGGCGAAGAGTTTGCAGAGTTACTTGATCTGTGAATGATATTGAGATGATGCAAGTTGCAATTGCAACTGCGCATGATGCTTTAAAAAGTGGAGACATTCCCGTTGGTGCGGCGATTTTTAATGCTGCTGGACATTTACTTTCTGTTGGACATAATGAACGTGAATTGCACAAAGATCCAACTGCGCATGCAGAAATCGTTGCTATTCGTCGAGCTTCTGAAAAACTTGGTTCTTGGAGATTATTGGGTCACACTCTTGTTGTAACCCTTGAACCATGTGCAATGTGTGCAGGAGCGATCGCCCAATCCCGAGTTCAAACTCTGGTATTTGGCGCCTGGGACGAGAAAGCAGGAGCTGTTGGTTCGGTGTGGGAGTTATTACGAGATCCTCGCAGCACTTTTCGAACAGAGGTTCGCACCGGGGTTATGGCTGCAGAATGTGGTGAATTAATTAAAAACTTTATACAAGAAGTTCGTAAGAAGGATTAAGAATCACCATAGCTCCTTCTTCTTCACCGACCATTCCTTCAGCACGTAATTGCGAACCAATTTCTAGCCCAGCAATGTCGCGCCGGCCTAAGAATTGAAGTGAAACTCCACCAGTTTCATCCCAGATCTCTACTTCAAGAGCTGGTGCAGCGCCACTAGGAGCTGAACGAATTGAGGTAACACGGCCCTGAACTTGAGCACGTTTTCTCCATTCAATCGCTCCAATTGGTGTGACATTTTCGGCGTAGTGGCTAACTGGCTCAATGTCTACTGGTGCAGAGTTCCTCACCGGCTTTGCTTTAGCAATCTTAACCACGGGAACTGTTGATGTTTCAAAAGTTGTACCAGATGTAATTCGATCAACATCAAAAGGAACAATCGTTGCCACCACACGTGGCAACTGCGAAATTGGAGCCGCAATCTCTTCCGCGGTTTGATCATGCAACAAACGACCCAAGAATCCAGAGTATGCGCGTCGTGGCAGTAGCAGTGTTAATTCAACATCTGGTCTTTCGGTCATGCGAATTGCATAATCCAAAGCAGAGTTAGCCAATCGGCGATCTGGACAATCAATGAGCTCCAAAGTCACATCATCTAAGGCATCCGATGCCGCCCACGCCTTTTGAATCTCTTCCGCTCGTCGATCATCAATTACAAAGTGCACAGCAGTTAGTTCGCGCGGTTTCAAACTACGCGCATAACGAATAGCGCCAACAGTTGCGAGATCAACGTTATCTACTAGAACTGTTACATCATGACGTGCAATTGATGTTGCCCGCTCTTGATATTGTTTGACTGCTAGGGCCTCTTGCTCGCGGGTATATTGGCGACGTAATCGAAGGAAAGTCATTACCAAAATTGGTGCCGTTAGTAAAACTAGCCAAGCGCCTTGCGTAAATTTAACAACCGAAAAAATAATGACAACTACTAATGAAACGGAACCCGCCAACGCATTAATAAACACCTTTGCCCGCCAAGCTCCATTGCGATTGCGCAACGCATGACGCGTCATACCAAAGCCAGCTAATGTGAAACCAGTAAAGACACCCAAGGCATAAAAAGCAACCAGGTGTTCAACCGAGCCGGCCGTAATTAAAACTAAGAAAATACCGCCGCCAGATAGCAGGAGAATTCCATTGGAGAAAGTTAGGCGGTGTCCTCGTTTTGTTAGCTGGCGTGGGAGATATCCATCAGATGCGACAAAGTTAACCAAAATAGGAAAAGCACTATAAGTTGTATTTGCGCCGGCAAACAAGATAAGCATTGTGGCTGCCTGAACCATTATGAACATAATTGAACCAAACGCGCCATCTCCAACAATTGCTTTTGCAATTTGCGAAATTACAGTTGGAGTCCCTGATTCATAAGGAACAGCATGAATCTTGTGGGCGAACCAAGAAACTCCTAAAACAAGAGTTCCAAGCAAAGTGCTCATGATGTACAAGGTGCGACGCGCATTTACATGTTCCGGAGTCTTAAACAGTGCTACACCATCAGATATTGCTTCCAGGCCGGTTAAAGAAGAGCCACCATTTGCAAAAGCGCGAAGCAAAATAAAGATTGCAGCAAAAGTGAGCAATCCTTGGCTTTCACCAATTTCAACTGCTCCTGGTTGATCAACGCTCAACTGGACCAAAGTTCCGGTGAATTGACGGTAGAGACCCATAGAAAAAACAATGAACATACATCCTACGAAGAAGTAAGTTGGAAGCGCAAAGGCTTTACCAGCTTCCTTTACTCCCCTTAAATTTCCATATGTCAAAAGAATAATTACGAGCAAAATCATTGGAATTTTGTAGGGATTAAGCGAAGGGAAAGTTGAAATAATTGCGGCAACCCCAGCTGCAGATTGGATCGCGACGGTAACGATGTAATCAAGCATCAAAGCAACTGCCGCGATTTGTGCAGCCACGGGACCAAAGTTGTCCCGCGAAACAATGTAAGCACCGCCTACCTTTGTGTAGACATTAATTACATCTCGGTAAGAGAGTGTGATAATCAAGAGGATAGCCAAAACAACTGCAGTCATCGGCATCAAAATTGCAAAAGCTGCCAAACCAAACGCCGGAAGCAGCGCAATTAAAATCTGCTCCGAACCATAGGCAGATGATGAAATGCAGTCAGAAGAGAGAATTCCAAGGGCATATCGCTTGCTCAAACGCTGATGGCCCAGGGAGTGGCGATTAAGCGGATTGCCTAATAAGCGACGCTTAACTGTGTAAAAAAATGAGTCTTTCAAATGCGCATGATCCTTGAGAACTTCTGGGGCTGGCGCATCATCTATCCAAGACTTCGGCACAAAAACTCCTTTTTTCTTAATTTCATTGCAATTAACGCAACTTAATAAGTATCACTCTACCTCAGGGCGCGAGATCTTCACTGTTTTATAGGCTCAGCGTATGCTGGCACCTATGCAAACACAGTTGTATATCGATGGCCAATGGGTAAATGGAATTGGAAAGCTCCCAGTTTATGATCCGAGCGATGGTTCAGTAATTGCCGAAGTCGCCCTGGCCGGAGATGCTCAATGTGAAGCAGCTATTGCAGCGGCAGATGGCGCCGCAAAGGCATGGGCTAAGACCGCACCTCGCTATCGCTCAGAGATTTTACGCAAAGCTTTTGAGTTGATGACAGCAGAAAACGAAGCAATCGCAACCATTATCTCTCGCGAAAATGGCAAAGCAATGCCGGATGCGCGCGGTGAAGCAATGTATGCAGCTGAGTTTTTCCGTTGGTTTGCCGAAGAAGCTGTTCGCACTCCAGGAGATTTCCGCAAATCTCCATCAGGTGACAAGCGAATTCTTGTCACACATGAACCAATTGGTCTTTCCATTCTTATCACACCCTGGAACTTTCCGGCAGGCATGGCAACTCGCAAAATCGGACCAGCCATTGCAGCAGGTTGCACCATGATTTTAAAGCCAGCGGGTGAAACACCACTTACAGCTATGTACATCGTTGACTTAATGGAACGCGCTGGATTGCCAAAGGGAGTTCTTAACTTGGTTTTGCCGGAAAAATCCGGGCCAGCAATTTCAAAGATGTTGCATGATCCACGTGTAAAAAACCTCTCCTTTACCGGTTCAACTGAAGTTGGTCGCATTCTGCTTAAAGAAGCAGCAGACCGCGTGATTCGTTGCTCCATGGAATTAGGTGGAAATGCACAAGTTGTGATTCATGATGATGCGGATTTGGCAGTAACTATTCCGCAACTCTCATTGGCAAAGATGCGCAATGGTGGGGCTGCCTGCACATCTGCAAACCGAATCTATGTGCAACGCGGTATTGCCGAAGAGTTCATTTCACAAATGTCAAAGTCCATGAGCGCTTATGTAATGGGCCGTGGCACTGAAAGCACGACAACACTTGGCGCTTCTGTATCTATGAAGGAGCGCAACAAGATCGCTGATCTGGTGGACCAGGCGATTACAGCTGGTGCAAAAGTGGAAGTGGGCGGTGTAAAGCCCGAAGGCGAAGGCGCGTTTTATCCGGCGACAGTTTTGATTGTTGAAAAAGATAACCCGATTTTGCTGCATGAAATCTTTGGCCCAGTTGCACCAATCGTTATTTTTGACACCGATGAAGAGGGAATTGAAATGGCTAATGAGACCGAGTTTGGCCTTATTAGTTATGTATTTTCTTCAAACCTGACCCGCGCTTTGCGAACAGCAGAGGCGATGGAATCTGGAATGGTTGCAATCAATAAGGGTGTTATCTCAGATCCTGCGGCGCCATTTGGTGGAGTCAAGCAATCTGGGCTCGGCCGCGAAGGTGGCTTTGATGGAATTCACGAGTTCCTGCAAACCAAATTCATAGGTGTCGAGATCTAGAGTTAATTATCTAGCAAAACCCTTGCTTCACAGCTTGCAAAAAATAAAGGCAATCCGCTGCGTTTGACTGAATTTCGCCATCCGAGACGAGTCCAGGCCAACTTATCAAATGTTTTTCCTTGATCTTGAGAGATACTGAAGGAACATCCAACTCGATCAAGCTCGAATACCAGTACTTTATTTTGGAATTTTGTTGTCATTACCCGGTTTTTTGTAAGTTCAATTGATTGTTGTTCATAACGTGAAATGTTAGTAGTTTCAAGCCCAAATAAAAGCGAAAAGAACTTTTCTTCTTCCACTACATCTTTTTGAGTTAAAAACTCATCTCGGTAATCTTCCATATGAAAAGACTACCTTAATTACCACAATCTAAGGGCACATTATCTTCGGATCTAACTGGCAGGGTTATGTATCTCTTGCCTTTTATTATTGCCTGTGAAAAGGCAATACCGTAGAAGAAAGATTTTTTTGAAGTTTTACATAACAAGAATGTAAATTGATTTTTTACAACTCGCCCAGTTGAAGCAGTTGCAAGTGGCTTAGTACTCTCTTGAGCCACCAAATAATCAGCTACCGCACCGACTTTAAAGATTTTAACTGTCAATTGAACGCTACGCTGGGTGAAGTTGCAGGTCGAAGTTGCGTTAACTTTAACTGCATCAAGCCCACGCGTTCTTTTTATGTACGTGGAAAGGTGCGCATTCCCGACCTCAATATGGCACGCAGTTCTAGGAAGAGTTACGTCATTAGCGGATGTGTTTGTTGTGATGAGTTGAGCGAAAAAGAGTAAAGATGAAATAAATACGATCTTCTTTTTTTGATGCGTTTTCATGATTCCAGAATGACAAATTATTCTGATAGCTCTTCCAGCTTATCCACATACCATGGAAAATATTACGCAGAGTAACTAATTTTTAACTTGCTTACCTATAATTTACTTTTTCTGGCATTTATGGATGCTGATATAAATTCTGAATCAATACACAAGGCGAGATTCAACAAGTTGATAGTTGGCAGATTTAGGATGCTTTGCCGCTCGCTTGGGGTCGTAGATTGATCCTGCAATTTGCTCTTTAAGGTTGGACTCACCCATTTTGTTTCGCGCTTTTAAATCTTTCCAGAGAACTTCGAGGAGCCTGTTCATCTCTCTTTCAGTATCAAAACTTTTAACTAGAAACCACCGAAAGTGATTAGTTTCTGGGTCAAATCTATGGTGGCGCACGGAGAATGACCTAAGATCCTTATCGTTTGGATCAACCTCATCCATGTATCCTCCATCCTTTGCAGCCAAGTATTTGCACACCTAAGAATATTTGGGCTTGGACGCGAAGGTGGCTTTGATGGAATTCACGAATTCCTGCAAACTAAGCTCATAGGTGTCGAGATCTAACTGTGATTTGTAAGATGATCTTACAAATGAAGTTTTCCATCTATGCCCATTAATGCTGGTAAAACAGCGTTAACAAGGTTGCAAGGAATTGGATTGAAAATGTGTGGGTAAAGCTGTCCATTACTTGCTGGTTCAATGCGGACGGTGATTCCATTTCGGATTAAGATTTCAATATCCATGTGCAGAACAACTAGCTCATCGGTGCAATCGGCAAAGACAAAAGCGGCCACGCCTTGCAACTGTTCCGGAAATGATGCGTGGATAAAACCGACTTGCGCTAAAGTCTTATCGAGGGTTGAAGTTTGATAGTGGCCAGTTAGGAGTGCTTCTTCCCAAACTTTCTTTGTCGTGAGGTGCTGAATTAGCGTCTGCTTCATCGAACACTTCCATTCTCTTGAAGATGAAGTAAAACGAGCGGAGGATGTCCTAGCTTGTTAGCTCTGCATCTGGCAGGGGTTCCAGATTAATGTGTTCAGACAATAATGTGTGATTCAGCCGAAGCGAGTAAAACGAGCGGAGGATGTCCTAACTTGTTAGCTCTGCATCTGGCAGGGGTTCCAGATTAATGTGTGCAGACAATAATGTGTGATTCAGCCGAAGCGAGTAAAACGAGCGGAGGATGAGGGATTTGAACCCTCGAGACTTTCATCTACGCGTGTTCGAGACGCGCGCACTCGGCCGCTATGCGAATCCTCCGATCCGACTCTACTTGATTTCTGAGACTGCTTTCCTAAGCCAAGGTTCGAGCTCTTCATATTTAAATGCATTAGTGTCAAAGAGTTCCATCCACTTCTGATAAATCTCGGCGCTTGATCCATGGATTGCAAATCCATTGATGTACAGGAAGGCACTTGTCACAGCAAAAGCAACTCTTTTATTGCCATCTAGAAATGGATGGTTGATTGCCAAACTTTCAAGAAGTGCAGCAGCTTCTTCGATAATGTCTTTGTAATAACCAGTTTGCGGTCTATGCAAAGCTGATTCGAGAGCACCCATATCTCGGAGGCCATCGGCGCCACCATATTTGCGTATAAGGATCTGGTGAATAGCAAGTGCATCAGCGGTGGTGATGTAATCAAAAGCCATAACCTATCCGCTACTTCGCTAGGTCTTTATAAAGCTCGTCGAACTCTTTTATGCTCAGCCCCAGCGCCTCCATGACATGGGCGCGTGGACGAACGCTCTGGTGACGCTCTAAATACTCGGAGAGTGCATCCTCGAGAATTGATTGAAATTGGCGGCCTTCTTTTTCGGCAAGCGAACGCACCTTGGCAAGAAGTTTCGGATCTGCCTGGGATGAGAATTTTTCACGAGCGGTTGCCATAATTGACTCCTATCTTGATCTAACTTGATGTTTCAAGATAAAGCGTAGCACCCGGCGCGCGATAGCGTTCCAAGGGCGGACCAAAGATTGCCTTGAAGTTGCCACTACAAAGAAAGGAATTAGAGTTTAGGTATGCCAATCTGCCTGCAACCGAGTTGTGGGAAGAGATTTGCGAGCGGGCCAACGCAATGCCCTTACTGCTTAAGTACCGAGTTTTCTACCGTTGCTAAGTACTTACTTAATTCACCTACCGCAGAGGGCGAAGGCAAAGCGCAGGGAATGTATAAGGAAAATGAATCTGACCAATCGATCGAAGTTGAACTCACCGATACTCAGATCAAGGAGTTCTGGGACTCTTATGAAAAATCGGCAGCTGCAATAAAAAGTACCCCTGGCCGCCCATCTCGAAAATCAAGAGTGATTGTCAGGTTGCAAAGCATTGTGCGCCGGATCACGAGATAGCTTCAAATCAGGAGAATGGCAGGGGTTCCAGGTTAATCTCTTCGAGCATAAATGTGGGATTCAGCCAGTCTGGCCCTACTTGATTTTTGAGACTACCTTCCTGAGCCAAGGTTCGAGCTCTTCAAAATAACTCATACCCTTATTATGCACCTATCCCACAATTTTCAACTTGCCCTTAGTTGATAAGGAGTTAAGGCCAACCGCTGTGCATCTTTCCAAGCCTGCTTGGATGTCAGATGTAGAAATAAACTTTGACCCAGCGGATCCACATTTTAACGAAAGTAGTTTTTCAAGATGCATTTAGTTTTTTCCTTAAATCTACGTCGTTAATCTTCAATTTATTAAATAGTCCACGAATTCGACTTTTTCCATTTGAAAAATATTTCAAATCGAAGTACGGGTAAAAAAGGATGCAGTAACTCCCTTCTTTTTGGAGGTTTTTTCCTTGAAGG
>JAYVQU010000004.1:0-3201 GCA_043776875.1 Actinomycetes bacterium | reverse complement strand
TTTTACTTAGGTTTTCGAGATCTTTTTGTCGCTTCATCAATCATCAGATTGGTCCAATAGTCTCGCGATGGATCGATGGAGTGTCTTGATAAGACCTCTCCGCTCTTTCTCTCCACTACTGAAACTTTGAAGTGATCAACTACGACATAAACTTTCTTGAATTGATTTTCAATTCCAACTCCCAGATGATGCATCTTGCCAGCACGACGTAGTGAGAGTTTTCCAAATTGATCCACGCTGTCATGGCGAACTCGGTAGTGCTCCGCTGTTATGAGTAAGTGTTGAAAATGGTTTTCCATACTTGTTTCGACACTCATTGAAGGTATTGATCACGATCTCACCGGTGATTGCTTTATAGACCGAGCAATGCAATAGAAACCGCGAGTGATCATCTAGCCAGTTGATGATCTCAACATCGGACCCATCTGCCAACCTCCAATGGGTGAAATCGCCTTGCCAGGTCTCATTGGGTTGAACCGCTTCAAGGCGGGTGATGTATGCCTTGGGTCGCTTTGCCGGTGTTGGTGTTACTAGACCGTGGGGCAGGTCAACCTCGACATAACCGATAACTAAATGATAATTGGTTGTGAATAGAGTGAATAAGATCGTTGACAATGCTGTGAATTAAACATAGATTTCTAACCTTAACGAGTGTCGTTAATCCACTGCCGTCTGGGAGAAAATGTGAAAAAAATTGGAATATTTATCGCGACATTGAGCCTTGCCATAACTTCAATGCTGGCAGTGGGAGCGACTTCCGCGTCCGCAAATGGCATAAACATTCTTACCAATGGGAGCTTCGAGGATGGTATCCATCGCGGCCCAACCGTCCAGACGCTTTACCCTAACGACACGGAAATGAACGGGTGGAAAGTGATTTCAGGAAGTGTCGACTGGATTTACGGTTCCGTCTGGCCGGCTCAAGCCGGCAACTACAGTCTGGATATGAATGGTTACACGGCTGGCACAATTGAGCAGAATTTCTCAACGACGATCGGCGCCACATACCTTGTTCAGTTCTACCTCGGCGCAAATCCGGGCGCAAATCCGACAGTGACTTTGTCAGTTAAGGCTACGGGCGGTCTCAGCCAAGGTTTTATAGTCTCACCTGCACCTTCGGTCACTTGGACGAAGGAGAGTTATACCTTTACGGCTACTCAACTGACCACAACATTGACCATTGCTGGCGATCCGAACGCTGGCGCCAGTGGACCCGCGCTCGATAACGTGAGCGTGACAGCGGTCGCTCCAACAATTGCCAGTGCCGCGATTAACGGCATCGCCCAGGTTGGAGAGACCTTAACTGCCATGCCAGGCAACATCACCGGTTTTGGAGCCACACCTAGCTACCAATGGCAAATCGCGTCAGCTGTAAGTGGCTCTTACACCAACATCGGATTAAATGCCTCCACCTACACCGCCGTAGCCGGTGATGCCGGCCGCTTTATCAGGGTGATCATCACAGTTACCAATAACGGTGGCAGTGCATCGCAAACCTCAGCTTCCACCTCAATGGTGCTAAATGCCGCGCCAACAATTGACGGTGCCTTTATTAACGGCACTGCCAAAGTTGGTGAGACCTTTACTGCACTGTCAGGCAACGTCTCTGGTGGCGGAATTACAACTAGCTATCAATGGCAAGGCGCGCCAGCTCCCGGCGGCTCTTACACCAACATCGGATCAAATGCCTCCACCTATACCGCCGTAGCCGGTGATGCCGGCCGCTTTATCAGGGTGATCATCACAGTTACCAACAACGGTGGCAGTGCATCGCAAACCTCAGCTTCCACCCTTGCGGTGCTAAATGCTGCTCCAACAATTGCCAGTGCTGCTATCACCGGTGCCGCCCAGGTTTTTTCGACCCTAACTGCAGTTTCAACTGGCATTACCGGTGTCGAAATTACAACTAGCTACCAATGGCAAATCGCCTCAGTTCCCGGCGGCTCTTACACCAACATCGGATTAAATGCCTCCTCCTATTCCGTCGTAGCCGGTGATGCCGGCCGCTTTATCAGGGTGATCATCACAGTTACCAATAACGGAGGCAGTGCATCGCAAACCTCAGCTTCCACCTCAATGGTGCTAAATGGCGAGCAATGCAAAAAAGGGGGATGGCAGGGAATGAGCAATTCGTTTACCGGTCTTCCATTTAGAAACCAGGGTGCTTGCGTAAGTTACTTCGCAACCCGTGGTCTGGTACCAATCGGTTCATAATTCTCAATTTTATTAGTTAGCGCATTTGGAACCCGGGCCTCACGGTTCGGGTTTTGCGCGTTCTACGCAAATCTGCACCTCATTTGTTCATCGAAATACCCGCCAATGGTTGCTGGTCTAAAGAGCGCCCTCAATTCTCTCCGCCGTAGGTCTAGGTCAAGGCCCTAGAAAGTTAGCCACCGATGCCCAGGTTCGATCTTGAAGCCGCAATCACTTCGTCAGGGTGGAGCTGAGGGTGTTCCACTTCATAAGTTGATCTCTCCCTGGAAACTCTGTCCAGATTATAAGAGTCAGCCAAACCGGCAGTAGCTCCATTCTCGTTCTGGTCGAGAGCGGGACCGGGATTCAGAAATTGACTCAGGATTAAGGTGAAAGGTGCTCAAGGTAATTTCCGCCGGCATACAGACGGCAATAGAACTATGTGCAACGACCATCCTGACCGCTTAGACCCAGTAGTTATCCAGTCTCGGCTCCTCACTCATTTTGGGGTATGGCGGCGTTATTCCAAGTTATTGAGCGTGAGCAGGGGTGAGGTTGGGTTGGTTAAATCAAATCCAAGATGGAAACCACATTAGGTTTTGCCATTCGTGATACGTAATTACTGATCCGGTAAACAGCGGCAAGAAATACAAAAAGTTGATAACGACTAAGGCTATTCCGCCACGCAGAATCCATCTTCGTCGCTTCAGTAACGTAGGATCTTCAACATCTTCTAGATATTTTGCCATGCAATAACTGATTGAAAGAATGACAAAGGGTTCAAAGGCGATGGCATAAAAAGAGAACATCGTCCGTTTTTGAAAGAAGAACCAAGGTAAATATCCAGCACCGACCGCCAATAAAATTAATCCACTTTGCCATTCACGACGCGAGACCCAGTAACCGAAAGTGGTAAGTAACGCAAAAATACCGGCCCACCACAACAGCGGGGTTCCAAGGGCTAGGACTTCTTGTGCGCAAGTGGGGGCACCACATTTGGTTGGTGAA
>JAYVQU010000003.1:0-40798 GCA_043776875.1 Actinomycetes bacterium | reverse complement strand
TAGGTTGCGGCGGTATCCAGGAAGTTTCCGCCAGCATCTAAAAAAGCACGGCACTGATCAGCAGCTTCAATCTCGTCGGTATCTCGTCCCCAGGTCATAGTTCCCAGACCCAAGCGAGACAGGGCTAGGCCACTGCTTCCAGCCCGGCGTTTTTCCATGGGGTGACTTTAGCAAGGCGCATGGTCAAAAGCTGCGATAGCCTTTCATTTATGCGAGTAGTTTTGATTAGACATGCACATTCAGAAGCAAATGAAGCTGGAGTGCTTTCTGGTCGCAGGCCCAATGTTCACCTGTCAGCTCGCGGAGTAGAACAGGCTAAAAATCTTGCGGACCGGTTAGGATATTTTCCAATAAGTCAGATTCGTATTAGTCCGATGGAACGTTGCTTGGAAAGTATTGAACCTTGGTTGCTATCCACTATTGCCCCAAAATCACCTACCCTGATTCCAATTCTTGATCAAGATCTTAACGAAGTTGATTATGGCAGCTGGAGTGGCAAGAAACTTTCAACTTTGTCGCGCAGTAAGTTATGGAAAGTCGTACAGGAGATGCCGAGCCGGATGTACTTCCCAGAAGGCGAAGGAATAGCACAGATGCAAACCCGTGCAATCAAAGTTGTCCACAACAGCATCACCTCGAATAAGCAAGGTGCGGTAGTAATCGTTAGTCACGGAGATATTATTAAATCGATCCTAGCCTCGGCTCTGGCAATGGCACTAGATGAGTTTCAGAGGATCATCATTGACCCAGCTTCGGTCAGTATCTTGGATTATTCACATACAAAACCGCGGGTGCTCTTGCTTAACGACACCCGCGCAGTTATCACCGAGCTATTGCACCAACCTAAGCGGCCTAAAAATTTGATCGGTGGCGGCAGCGGACAATGAGGTACGAATTCAAATCGCCAGATCGATTCATAGTTGGAACCGTGGGAGAACCAGGGGAGCGTGCCTTTTTTATTCAAGTAAAAAAGGAGAATCTGTTTTTTTCGGTAGCTGTTGAAAAAGAACAGGTTCGAGCAATCTTGGCACGCCTGGAGTTATTGATTTCGGAAATAAAAAAAGCTAACCCATTGGAAATCCTGGAAAGAATTCAGTCCGATGATGCGGCCTTGGATTCACCAGTTGAATCCCTTTTCGAAATCGGTGCGATTTCCCTTTCCTGGGATGATGCCATGAAGATGGTGTGCTGCGAACTCTATGAACACAAAGATGATGAGGAAGATAGTGAAGGTGAGTCGCTGGTTGTCTATCTTAGCCTCAGTCTGGCACAAGCCTTCTGTTCCCGTTCCAAAGCGGTGATAAATGCCGGTCGTTTACCTTGTCCTTTTTGCGCGTTACCTATTGATCCACGCGGACATCTTTGCCCCCGAGCTAATGGTTATCGTCGATAAATACCAGGCATTTGAAAATGCCGATTTGATTGTCACTGGCAGATTAGTCGATGCTTCCAATGCGACCTTGTTCGCGCATGTACTATTTAATGAAGTTGAACAGTTGTGTATCTATAAACCGACTGCCGGCGAAAGACCGTTGTGGGATTTTGTCGGGGGAAGTTTGGCCCAGCGTGAATATGCAGCTTTTCGGGTCAGCGAATATTTAGCACTAGATGTTGTTCCTTTTACGGTATTGCGCGATGGGCCATATGGCACGGGAATGGTGCAGGAATGGATTTCCATCGATGGTGCAATCGACCTTGGATCTTTCTTCGCTAGCGATCATCCACGACTAAGAACCATGGCACTATTTGATGCGATCATCAACAACACAGATCGAAAAATCGGTCACTTACTTCCGGTCGATGAGCAACATGTCTATGGATGTGACCACGGAGTTACCTTTCATGTGGATGACAAACTACGAACCGTACTATGGCAATGGGCCGGAGTTGATTTTAATGAATCCGAAATTGCAATCCTAGAAGGTGCCCAAGCAGGTTTAGCTACGCAGTTGCGCGAGATTTTGCAACCATTGATCACTGCTGATGAAATATCGGCTATGGGGCGCAGAGTGGCGCGGATGCTTTCCGAGGGTGAATTTCCGAAACCAACTCCGAACTGGCCTGCGGTTCCGTGGCCAGCCTTTTAATTGCACAATAAGATATAGCCATGAAATCGTGGAATCAGGTTGTTGTGCCTTCGCCCTCGACCGAGATTACTTTTCCGGAATTATTTCTCACAAATTCGGCAACTAATTCTAAGCAATCACTAGGCAGTAAAGATCTCTATCGGATGTATGTATGTGGAATAACGCCTTACGATTCCACCCATATTGGCCATGCCGCCACATATCTAACTTTTGACCTGGTTAATCGCTATCTGCGTGCCAGCGGCGCACAGGTGCATTACGTACAAAATATCACCGATATCGACGATCCGCTATTAGAGCGGGCACAACGTGATGGTGTTGATTGGCAAGATTTAGGACAGCAACAAATTGACCTCTTTCGAAGCGATATGAATGCACTTCGGGTGATACCACCCAAGGATTACATCGGCGTTGTAGAAGCAATACCGCTCGTTATATCTGCCATTGAAAAACTAGCGCAGTGGGAGAGTGTCTACCCGGTTGACTCGGATCTTTACTTTTCGGTGCACAGAGATCCGAATTATGGATCTTTGTCGCACTTAAGTAGCCAAGAAATGTTAGAGATATTTGCGCAACGAGGGGGAGATCCATCCCGTGCCGGAAAGCAGGATCCGTTAGATTGTTTACTCTGGTTGGCCAAGCGAGAAAATGAACCAGGCTGGGATTCCCCGTACGGTGCTGGCCGCCCTGGATGGCACATCGAATGTACCGCCATAGCCATGCAATATTTGAAGCCTAATCCGAGCGATAAAGCACTCATCGATATTCAAGGTGGAGGGAGTGATTTAATTTTTCCTCATCACGAGATGTGCGCAGCTCAAGGACGGGTCATTTCTGGCAAGCCATTCGCCTCGACCTATGTCCATGCCGGAATGATTGGACTAGATGGCGAAAAGATGAGTAAGAGCAAAGGGAATCTAGTTTTTGTTTCAAAATTAATTGCGCAAGGTGCCGATCCGATGGCGATCCGCTGGGCGTTGATGGGTGCTAACTACCGCACTGATCGCATGTGGGGGCAAGAGTTACTGACAGCAGCGCAGATTGCTATTGCGCGATTAAAGTTGGTTTTAACTAGTGGAAAAGTGGCTGCTACCGATGAACTAATTTCACAAATAGTGGTATTGCTGGCTGATGATCTGAATACTCCGGCAATTCTTGCAGCGATTGAAATTTGGGTCGAGAAATCTTTATCGGGAGCAGTTGGTGGAGAGTTAAATCAAATATCCACGGCATTGGATGCACTTCTTGGAATTAAGTTTTAATCCTCTTGCTGTCGTCGCAAGTATCTTTCGAACTCTCTGGCAATTGAATCACCAGAAACATCAGGCAACTCGGCGGCATCCTTGTTCGCCTCGAGTGCTTTCACATACTCGGCCACCTCTGAATCTTCGGCGGCAAGTTCATCTACCAACTTTTCCCAATCATCTGACAAAGTAGCTAGCTCTGCCAATGGAATCCCAATCTCCAAGAGATCTTCAATTGTGTTGATCAATGCCAACGCCGCCTTAGGCGAAGGTGAGTTGGGTGCGTAGTGTGGAACCGCAGCCCAAAGCGAGATGGCATCGATTCCGCGTCGGATACTCGCATCCTGGATTATTCCCAAAATTCCGGTGGGACCTTCATACTTTGAGAGTTCAACACCAAGGCGATCAGCGACACTTGGTTGAGTTCCGGTTGCAGTAACTCTGATCGGGCGAGTGTGAGGTGTATCGGCCAATAGAGATCCGAGGGTAAGCACCATGGACACCTCAAGATCATCTGCTAGGTCCAATAAATCATTGCTGAAATTCTTCCAGCGCATAGAGGGTTCCACGCCTCTAACAATGACCAGGTCTCGCTTCATGGTTGCGATGGCAAGACCAAAGACCTGAGTGCTGGGCCAAGTGATACTTCGGATTGCAGAATCAGCTATTTCAACTTGTGGTCGGTTAACTTGAAAGTCATAAAATTCTTCTGGATCGACTTCTGCAATTAATACTGGAACAACTTCATCAGCTGTTTCCTGCCAGGCCGAAAGTAGATGATCGATCGCCCCGGAGGCCGCTTCGGCGCCATCATTCCAACCGGTAAATGCAACAATCATCACTGGATCACGTAAAGGCGGTATCTGATGAATCTGCATAAAGGCAACCTTACGGTAACCTTCGGTAAGTGAATACGCAAAAAAACTCCCTTGCACTTGGATCGTTGCGGCGCACGCTCACAGAGCGGGTAGTTATTGCCGATGGAGCGATGGGCACAATGCTGCAAGAAGCCAACCCATCCTTAGTTGATTTCCAAAACCACGAGGGTTGCAATGAGATTTTAAATATCACTCGGCCGGATATTGTTCGCTCAGTTCATGATCAATATCTTGCAGTAGGGGTAGATGCGATCGAAACTAATACCTTCGGCGCAAACTGGGCAAATTTAGCTGAATATGGGATTGAAGATCGTATCTATGAACTGGCTTTTGCTGGTGGAAAAATTGCACGAGAAGCTGCAGATGCTTTTTCTACCCCAGCGAAGCCACGTTTTGTGCTTGGTTCATTGGGTCCGGGCACTAAACTTCCAAGTCTAGGACATACCACCTATGAAAAATTAAAGGCTGCTTATTACATTGCCTCGAAGGGATTAACAGATAGCGGTTGCGATGCTTTACTGATCGAAACTTCGCAAGATCTATTGCAAGTTAAAGCTGCGGTAAATGGTGCACGCTTGGCAATTGCGCAATCTGGGCGCGATGTCGTACTGATCGCACAGGTAACTGTGGAAATAACTGGAACTATGTTGCTCGGCTCTGAGATTGGAGCGGCTCTCAATGCTCTGGAACCACTTGGCATTGATTTAATCGGACTAAATTGCGCAACCGGGCCCACGGAAATGTCTGAGCATCTTCGATATCTAAGCAAGAACTCCGAAATTGGAATCTCGGTGATGCCAAATGCTGGCTTGCCAGTTCTAGGTCCAAATGGTGCTAGCTATCCGCTTAATCCACCGGAGTTGGCCGAGGCACTTGCTGGTTTCGTCGATGAGTATGGGGTCTGCCTGATTGGTGGTTGTTGTGGAACGACTCCAGAACACCTGGCTGAGGTCGTTAGGAAACTAGATCGAAAACCCATAACGCTCAGAAAGCCAGCCTTAGAACGCGGAACTTCATCGCTCTATCAATATGTTCCTTTCCGGCAAGATAAGAGCTATCTAGCCATCGGTGAACGTACCAATGCAAATGGATCACGGGCTTTTCGTGATGCGTTATTGGCCGAAGATTGGGAAAAGTGCGTAGAGATCGCACGCGACCAAATTCGAGATGGCGCTCACATGCTAGATCTCTCAGTGGATTATGTTGGACGAGATGGCGCAGCCGATATGAGCCAATTGGCAGCACGTTTTGCCACGGCAAGCACGCTTCCGATTGTTCTTGACTCAACCGAACCGGCCGTCATAAAAGCAGGCCTTGAACATCTAGGTGGCAGAAGTGTTATTAACTCAGTCAATTACGAAGATGGTGATGGTCCAAACTCTAGATTCGCCAAAATTATGCCGCTAGTGCAAGAACATGGTGCCAGCGTAGTTGCTTTGACAATTGATGAGGCGGGTCAGGCGCGCGATACCGAATGGAAATTGCGAGTTGCCCGTCGATTGATCAACGATTTACATGATAACTGGAAGATGAACATCGGCGATATTTTAATCGATTGTTTAACCTTCCCAATAGCTACTGGGCAAGAAGAAACTCGCAAAGATGGCATCGAAACAATAACTGCAATTCGTCAGTTGAAAAGTGAGTTTCCGCAAGTTCAAACTACATTGGGCGTGAGTAATGTTTCTTTCGGATTAAATCCAGCATCGCGTATTGTTTTGAACTCGGTGTTCTTGCATGAATGCATTCAGGCTGGCCTGGATTCCGCCATTGTTCATCCATCGAAAATTACGCCTATGGCACGAATCAATGATCGTCAAAAAGAGGTTGCGCTCGATCTGATTTACGATCGTCGCACCTTCGACGGAGATGAGTGCACTTACGATCCTTTGCAAGAGTTCCTGCAGTTATTTGATGGCGTAGAACTTGCTACCAGCAAAAATGCTAGAGCTGAAGCACTTGCTGCCTTGCCATTGTTTGAAAGATTGCAGCGACGAATTATAGATGGCGAGAAGGTTGGGCTAGTGGATGATCTGATGGCCGCGATGGCGCTGGGCACAAAACCACTCGAAATCATCAATTCTCACTTACTTGAGGGCATGAAGGTGGTAGGAGAACTTTTTGGAAAAGGGGAGATGCAACTTCCCTTCGTGCTACAAAGCGCGGAGGTAATGAAGAGCGCGGTCGCATTATTGGAACCTTTCCTGGAAAAAGCAGATAATCAAGGCCGCGGCACCATATTACTGGCAACGGTTAGAGGCGATGTGCATGACATTGGAAAGAATCTGGTCGATATCATTTTAACCAATAACGGTTACCGGGTTTCAAATATCGGTATTAAGCAGACCATTAATCAAATTATTGATGGAGCCATTGAAAGTAAGGCCGATGCCATTGGCATGAGTGGGCTTTTGGTGAAATCGACTGTCATCATGAAAGAAAATCTTGCGGAAATAACTTCTCGTGGCTTAGATCAACAATGGCCAATCCTGCTTGGCGGGGCTGCGCTCACTCGTGCCTATGTCGAACAGGATCTTGCCGAGATTTTTCCGGGTGAAGTTCGATATGCCCGCGATGCTTTTGAAGGTTTGCGGCTAATGGATTCGATCATGGCGGTAAAACGTGGGGAGGAGGGTGCCCAGCTTCCACCTCTTCGAGAGCGCAGAGTTGCAAACACTCGGGTAAAAAATGTCGCAGTTGTAGTGGACACAGCCCGAAGTGATGTTGCCATCGATGTAGGGATTCCAACTCCGCCTTTTTTTGGCGCAAGAGTTGTCAAAGGAATTCAACTGGCTGATTATTCGGGAATGCTCGATGAAAGGGCGCTCTATGTCGGCCAATGGGGACTCAAAGGAAACCGTGGTGAGTATGAGTCAATGGTTGAATCAGAGGGACGGCCACGGCTTCGCGCACTTCTTAATGAAGTTCAAGCCAATGGTTGGCTAAACGCTGCTGTTGTCTATGGATATTTTCCGTGTTATAGCGATGGCAATGATTTAATCGTTTTGCATCATGAAGGTAGCGACAAAGGAAAAGAACGAATTCGATTTAACTTCCCACGGCAAACGCGGGATCGCAGATTGTGCATCAGTGATTTCTTCGCAGCAAAGGATTCAGGAAAAACTGACGTTGTCGCATTTCATCTAGTAACTATGGGATCAAAGGTAAGCGAAGCGGCAGCGAAATTGTTTGCCGAAAACAAGTATCGGGAGTACTTGGAACTTCACGGACTTTCTGTTCAACTAACCGAAGCTTTAGCCGAACACTGGCATGCCCGCATGCGGGAAGAATTACAGGTAAAAGAGGATGATTCCGTTGAACTGCAAGGCATTTTGGACCAGGGATACCGTGGTTCGCGCTATTCATTTGGTTATCCGGCCTGCCCTGACTTAGAACAGCAGGTTGCGTTGTGTGAGTTGCTCGAGTCAAAACGTATCGGGGTAGAACTTTCGGAAGAGTTTCAACTCCACCCAGAGCAATCAACATCAGCAATTATTGTTCATCACCCCGAAGCCAAATACTTTAACGCTAACTAAAGGAATCGAATGCAGCCCTTTTTTGACGCTGTCTTTTTTGACATGGATGGATTAATAGTTGATTCGGAACCGCAATGGCTGCAATCAGAGATCGATGTGATGGCACCATATGGATACACCTGGTTAGAGGCAGATCAAATCTCTTGTCTTGGCGGCCCATTGTCACATGTAGGCAAATACATGTATGAAAAGTGTGGAGGACAACAATCGCCAGCTTTCTTCACGCAAACTTTGATCGACACTCAAGCCGCGAAAATGAGAGGTATTACTCCAACGATGCCTGGTGCAGTTGAATTAGTTCGTGAATTGCACTCTCATGGTGTAAAGACCGCACTAGTCTCGGCTAGTCCACGCATTATCGTTGATGCAGTTTTAGCTAATTTAGGAGATGATCTCTTCCCATTTTCAATTAGCTCCGATGATGTCGAGCGCACAAAGCCCGATCCGGATGGATATCTCAAAGCCGCCCAACTCAGTCTTTCAGAGATCTCAAATTGCTTGATTTTCGAGGATTCGTTAACTGGGATGAAGGCGGCAACTTCAAGTGGAGCTTGGCTGATAGCGGTACCACATTTAGTTAGCATAGAAGAGTCGGCTCGGGTGCGGGTGATCAAGGGCCTAGATCAATTGTCATTTATAAAACTTGGCGAACTCAAATTGGACTTTGCCGCAATAATTTAACGCTTGTGTGCAGGGCAGATACTCTTAAAAAAGCACCAATCGCATAGCCGAGAGGGCTTTGGTGGCCAGTAATCTTTTGCAATTGATGTGAAAATGTCTTGGGCAACCCGCCTCAGTGCCTTTTCGGTCGATTCAAGTTCAGCCATGGTTGGCGAACTTTTAACCAATTTTCCATCACCTAGATATATCAACTGCAACATGCGGGGGAGAACATCATGGTTTTTCCAATACAAGAGGGCATACACGCGCAGTTGGAAAAGAGCTTTTTCCTCCCATCCAGTTTTGGGTGCTTTTCCACTTTTATAATCTACGATCCGAACTTCTCCTGTCTTTGCTACATCTAATCGATCAACATATCCGTGAAGGTAGATATTCTGCGCTAAATCATTTTCTAGGTGCAACTCTCGAAAAGTGGCCTCAAAAGAGGTTGGATCTTCCAATGTGAAGTAAGTGGTTAGTAAAGTTGCCGCTCGATCGAGCCACTCCTTTTCGTCAGTAACCATGGCAAGCAACTCCGGTTTATCAGCTAATTGTGCGCTCCATCGAGTCGGCAGAAGATCGATCGCAGTTTTAGGTGTGCGGTTAGCAGCTGGAGATTCAAAAAGATCGTGTAAAACCGTATGCACTAAAGTTCCGCGTTCGGCAGCAAGGGAAGGCGGTTCCGGCAACTTGTCTATCTTGCGATACCGATAGAGCTGTGGGCAATTTTCATACTCACTTACCGCACTTGGAGATAGTCGCAAAGGTTGGTTAGCGCTCACCTGGCTGAAGATACTCGCACTTTCTCTCCTTTATTCGCCTAAGATGCGCTCGTGTCTAATCTTGGATATTTTGGGGCTGGTGATCGTGTTCAGCTAACCGATCCCAAGGGAAAACTCTACAGTTTTACGATTACGCCAGGTAAAGAATGGCACACCCATAAAGGTTGGATCACCCACGATGATCTAATCGATTTGCCAGAAGGCTCAGTAGTAAGCACCACCGCTGGATTGAAATTCACCGCATTTAAACCCCTGCTTGCAGATTATGTTTTAACCATGCCTAGAGGGGCGACGATTATTTATCCTAAGGATTCGGCGATGATTATCGGCGTTGCAGATATTTATCCAGGTGCCCGGGTATTAGAGGCCGGGGTTGGCAGTGGTGCGTTGACGATCTCACTCTTGCGTGCGGTGACAACTTTGGGCCGGGTTCACTCAATAGAGCGGCGATCAGATTTCGCCGACAATGCGCGTTCCAATGTCAATAATTACTTTCAAGAAGAGCCTAGTAATTGGAGTTTAGTGGTCGGCGATTTGCAAGATCAGGTTTTCGATTCGCAATTTGATCGTGTAGTTCTTGACATGTTGGCGCCTTGGGAGTGCATTGATATTGCGGCTAACTCATTGCGACCAGGTGGGGTCTTTTGTGCCTATGTTGCTACGACTACCCAACTCTCGGCAACGGCCGAAGCATTAAAAGCCGATGGCCGATTTACCGAACCAGAGAGCTCGGAAACTATGGTTCGCGGATGGCATCATGAGGGGTTAGCCGTTCGCCCGCAACAGCGCATGATCGGCCACACCGGTTTTCTGATTCAAAGTCGGCGGATGGCACCTGGTGTTGAGGTGCTGGCACGGCGAAGACGACCAGCGAAGGGTGCCTACGGTGTCGCGCAAGATTGAAAGATTAATTAATCTGACGATCGCACTGCTTGCAACAAAGAGATATCTCACCAAATCTGAAATCTTTCGGACAGTTGACGGTTATCTAGGGTCGGTTGAAAGTAAAGAGCGGATGTTTGAGCGGGACAAGGATGACTTACGCGCTTTAGGTATCGCAATCGAGGTCGGAGGTTTTGACCCACTCTTTAATGATGAAGCTGGGTATCGAATAAAGGTGGAGAGTTATCAATTGGATTTGGGCGAGATAACTCCAATTGAGCTATCGCTTTTGTCATTGGCCGCACAATCTTGGCGGGGTGCTGCCTTAGATTCTGCGGCCCAGAAAGCGATTTTAAAGTTGAACTCCATCGGTGTTCCGGCCGATGTGATCGATTTACCAGCACTGAATCTTAAAGTTTTTACTGGATTAAGTAACATTTCAGTAATCACAGCCGCGATCACAGCCCATGATTTGCTGATATTTACTTACTTAGCTGCAGATCTTGAGCAACAAATTCGGCATGTGATTCCATTTTCTTTAGCCGCACATTCTGGTTTCTGGTATTTAGCTTGTGTAGATCAGGATGTGCAGGAGATTCGCAATTTCCGTTTGGATCGGATCATTGGTGAAGTCATTGCAGTACCTAATGCCGATGATTTTGAGCCACCAGTGGATTATGATTTTAAAGCAGCGTTAGTTGCCCGGGATTCAGCTACCTTTGCCACCATCGATGTGCGTAAAAATAAGGCTCATGCGCTACGAATTTTGGCAACTGCTTGTAAAGATCTTGGCGAGTGGGATCAGATTCGGGTGCCTATTTTAAATATTGATTCTTTATGTGCCCAAATCTTGTGGCATGGTGAAGATGCTTTTGTACATGCACCGCTGGAACTTAGAAATCTGCTAATTTTGAAACTAAAAGCGTTGGTGGCTAACCATGTCTAAGGATATGCCAGCTCCACTTGTTCGAACCGAGCGATTGTTAGATCTTGTCCCTTACCTAAACTCGCATCAAGGCGTTTCAATCAAAGAGCTAGCAACACAGTTTGGGGTTACACCTGCGCAAATTTCGGCCGACTTAACTACCTTGTGGATGTGTGGTCTACCTGGATACACCGCACTTGAATTAATGGATCTGCACTTTGAATCGGGTTATGTGACTATTCAAAATGCGCCAACTTTAGCCAAGCCACGCACCATAAGCTTTGATGAGGGATTAGCACTGCTTTTGGGTTTAGAGATGATCAAATCCACTTTGCCCACCGAACGGGATGATTTAGCTAAAATTACAGATTCCCTGGCAACCCGAATCGCACTCAAAGTCGGGTTACCCAAATCACTCCAGATTTCGCCACAAGTATCTCCAGAAATTGGGGCCACTATCATAAAAGCGCTTGAAAGTAGCCAAGCACTAGATATCAAATATCACTCGCTCTATGCCGATTTAATTTCTGATCGCCGGATCGCGCCATTGGAAATTTTTTATGAAAATGGGAACGCTTATTTGAAGGGGTTTTGTGATAGCGCCCGAGATTGGCGGGTGTTTCGGATCGATCGCATCTTGAGTGCGCAATTGCGGCAAAGTTCGCTAGAGATTCAACTTCATCCGCAGAGTTCAGAGAAAATCGCTTTCGCTATTGAAATACTTCAAGCTGCCCGAGATTTGCTGGAAAGATTTGAGATTAGCGAGGGTTTAAGTTCGCAAACTTTAAATTTAAATTCCTATTCAGGGCAGTGGATTTTGCGTTCAATTTTGGCATCGGGTGCAGGCGCACGACTGATCGATCCAGTTGAAATTAGGGCGCAAATCGCTGATAAAGCCCAAGCTATGCTAAATCGTTATCAGGGGAGGTAGTTTTGCCTACCCAATTAATCCCGCCTGGGGTAGCCTAAGCACATTAGACCAACCAACCCGCAGGGAGTTTGAACGATGTTTCTACGCGAGCCAAGCCACATTCTTATTCTTCTGATTGTCATTCTGGTTCTTTTTGGAGCAAAACGACTACCTGATTCAGCCCGTTCACTTGGTCGCTCGATGCGTATCTTCAAAAGCGAGATAAAAGAAATGTCGGCGGAGGAGAAGAAAGCCAACGAAGAAGGCACAACCGAGAAGTAAATCCATGGCGTCTATCAAAGACGCGCGGATGCCGTTATTAGATCATTTACGAGAGTTTCGTAAAAGGATTTTTCGCGCAGCCGTCGCGATAATCCTGAGTTCTGGCCTCGGTTGGTACTTTTACAACACGATCATCACCACCCTTGCTGGACCGGTATGTGATTTGAAAGCAGCTCAAGAATCTGGATCGGCAAGTTGTGGTGCCCTTTACATCAGTGGTGTGCTTGGGCCACTAAATTTGCAAATTAAAGTTTCATTGTTAACCGGTGTAATAGTTTCAGCTCCCATCTGGTTGTATCAATTGTGGGCATTCATAGCTCCGGGTCTGCATCGAAAAGAGAAGCGAAATACCGTACTTTTTATTTTTTCAGCAACGCCTTTTTTTGCCGCTGGCGCCACCCTGGGATATCTGATACTTCCAATTGCAATCAAAGTGCTTTTTGGATTTACTCCTAACGCATTAAACAACTTGGTTCGCTTTGATGATTATTTGGATTTCGTAATGCGAATAATTTTGTTGTTTGGTCTGGCCTTCGAACTACCAATTTTTCTCATCACCTTTAACCTGATCGGATTTTTGCGTGGTGAAACAATTTTGCGGCCGTGGCGGGCTTGGGTATTTTCTATTTTCCTTTTTACTGCAGCATTCACGCCAACAGCTGACCCGTTAACTATGATGCTCTTGGCTCTTCCATTAGTCTCGCTTTACTTTATGGCCGGTGGTATCGCGCTCTTGGTAGATCGAGGTAGAGATAAGAAGAACCAGGCAATGCAGACAGGGGTTTCAACGATTGCGGCGCCAACATCTATCACTGATTAGAAGGTAGAGTCCTCTCATGTGGGCGTTGGTGATAAATCCTATTTCAGGGCAGGGTAGGGGCACCACAGTAGGCCGGTATGTAGCTGGCTTTCTTAGCCAAAAGCAGATCGCCTACACAATTGTGACTGGCAATTCAGCAGTGGCGCTATCTGATCACCTGCAAATATTTATCGAGAAAAATCCTAGCTGTGAAGGAATCATCGCGGTCGGAGGCGATGGGCTATTACACGTAATCCTGCAAAAGATTGTGCCAGCGCAGATTCCATTTGCACTAATCCCGGCAGGTACCGGGAATGATTTTGTGCGCACCCTTGGTTGGAGTTTAAATGAGGTTGATGCACAATTAGAGCGTGTGATATCTAGCCCACCGACTTCGATCGATCTGGGTTTGGTAGATGGGGAATGGTTTGGTGCAATTTTATCGACCGGTTTTGACTCGATCGTAAATGAAAAAGCCAATAAATTGAGTTGGCCTAAGGGACCCATGAAATACCAGGCTGCTATTGCCCTGGAACTACCAAGATTTAGACCACTACATTATGAAATTCAACTAGACGACCGCACAGTTTCGACATCGGCAATGCTAATTGCGGTTGCAAATGGTCGATCCTATGGCGGGGGAATGTTGGTCTGCCCAAATGCCAGCATTACCGATGGTTATTTTGATGTGATGGTGCTTCATCCAATATCCAAATTGGAGTTCATTAAAGTGTTTCCGTCAGTCTTCGCCGGCACGCATATCAATCATCCTGCGGTCGAAATTGTACGAAGCAAGAGCGCCAAAATTGAGTCCGACGCGGTTGCCTACTCCGATGGCGAACGATTCGGACAATTGCCGGTCCACGCCGAATGTATACAAGGCGCGATTAAAAGCTGGGTCGCATGACGACACCAGCCCAGCAATATGTAGCCGCAAAGGTGCGAGGTAAACACCCAATCACTAATGCTTTCGTGCAAACCTTTGATTTTGAGTTTGACCCTTTTCAAATAAGTGCTTGCCATGCGGTCGAAGATGGCAAGGGAGTATTGGTGGCGGCCCCAACTGGCGCAGGTAAAACAGTTGTCGGTGAATTTGCGGCTTATTTTGCGTTGCAAGCCGGTAAAAAATGTTTTTATACAACACCGATCAAAGCTCTCTCTAACCAAAAGTACTCCGAGTTTGTTGCAAAATTTGGCGAAGATCGAGTTGGTCTACTGACTGGTGATACCAGCATAAATAGCGAAGCCGAAATTCTGGTTATGACAACTGAGGTGCTGCGCAACATGCTTTATGCGGGTTCGAACACCTTAATAAATCTTGGCTGTGTAGTGATGGATGAAGTTCATTATTTAGCCGATAAATTCCGCGGTGCGGTTTGGGAGGAGGTACTGATTCACTTAATGGAAAGTGTTCAGGTAATTTCGTTGTCAGCTACGGTTTCAAATGCGGAAGAGTTTGGTGAGTGGTTAGGTGAGGTTCGCGGTACAACTGAAGTTATAGTCAGTGAAATCCGGCCGATCCCATTGTTCCAGCATGTATTAATCGGAAAGCAGCTGCTTGATTTGTTTGAACAACCAGGTCGAATTAATCCAGAAATATTACAACGAGAGCGGGAAGCGATCCGACGTTCAGCCCTTGGTCGCAATCGCCGCGGTAGCTTTGCCGAACCATCCGACCGACTTTCCAGGTCCGACATAATTGAAAAGCTACAGCGCGAGAATCTGTTGCCGGCAATCACCTTTATCTTCTCGCGCATAGGTTGTGATTCTGCGGTTAAACAGTGTCTGCACGCGGGCTTGCGTTTGACCACACCAGAGGAGCGGGAAGAGATTCGAGGCGTCGCCCTTAGCTACACCCAAAATATTGCAGAAGAGGATCTAGCGGTACTTGGTTTCAATGAATGGTTGACTGCGTTGGAGCGAGGGATTGCCGCCCATCACGCTGGCTTGCTGCCAAGTTTTAAAGGCGCAGTTGAAGATCTATTCCAACGCGGTTTAGTAAAAGCGGTCTTTGCCACCGAAACTTTGGCACTTGGAATCAATATGCCGGCCCGTACCGTGGTGCTAGAAAAGTTAGTGAAGTTCAACGGTGAAGCCCACGTTCCGATCACACCGGGGGAGTACACCCAATTAACTGGGCGCGCCGGTCGTCGCGGAATCGATATTGAAGGTAACGCCGTTATTTTATGGTCGCCAACGGTAGATTCAGCCGCTGCCGCCGGACTTGCCTCTACCAGAACTTATCCGTTGCGCTCATCTTTTTCCCCGTCGTACAACATGTCAATCAACCTCATCGCCCAATTTGGCAAAGAACGGGCTCGGCGCTCTTTGGAATCTTCATTTGCACAGTTTCAAGCTGATCGAGCAGTGGTGGGGCTTACTCGACAGATTCGAAAAAATGAAACGGCGATCAATGAGTTGGTTAAAGATGCAAGTTGTCACCTTGGAGATTTCTCCGAATACGCCAGATTACGTCGATCAATAAAAGAGGTGGAAGTACTTTTGGGCCGGCGGGATCAACGCAAAACCTTTGATAATCGACAACGTGGGCATTTAGAAGGTGAGTTAGCAGATTTGCGAAAATCGATGAAAAATCATGCCTCCCATGGTTGCGCCCAACGCGAAGATCATGCTCGATTAGCAGAACGGGCTGGCAGATTAACCCGTGAAAATGAAGGTCTTAGCGCTCGAGTTGAAAATCGAACTTATGTGATTGCAAAAACTTTTGATCAAATCTGTCGAGTCTTAGACCATTTAAATTATATTGAAGGCGAAAAACCTACTGCGCAAGGAAAGATATTAACTAAGATTTATGCTGAATCAGATCTGTTATTAACTGAATCAATCCGCCTGGGATTACTAGATGAATTGAATGCAACCGATCTGTTGTCGGTGGTTTCTTGCATGATCTTTGAAAGTAGATCAGCTGAAAATATTGCGCCAAAGATTCCAAACGTAAAGGTAACTTCGGCCTTAACCCAGGTTGTTTCCTTATGGGCCACCCTTGAAACCATTGAGAGTGAGTTTGGGGTTAAGACCCAACGCGAGCCGGATGCTGGATTTTGCTTTATATCGCACCGCTGGGCGAGCGGAAACTCACTTTCTAATGTGCTAAAAGGAAGCGACATGTCGGTCGGAGATTTTGTACGCGCAACCAAACAGTTGATAGATCTTTTAAATCAAATTGCTGGTGCAAGTGAGAAACTTCGTTTGGTTTGCAAGGATGCGGTCAAGCGATTAGATCGTGGAGTTGTTGCTTATCTGATGGGGCAGAGATGACATTAATGCTGCTAGACAGCGCATCGCTTTGGTATCGCGCATATTATGGAATGCCAGATACCTTATTAGCACCCGATGGAACATCAGTTAATGCAGTTCGTGGTTACTTAGATATGACCGCTCGCTTAATCAATGCTTACCAGCCGGACCGGATCATCGCCTGTCTTGATGGGGATTGGCGGCCGAGTTGGCGGGTTGAACTATTTCCAGAATATAAAGCTAATCGAATCGATGCCGATGGTGATGAAGAGGTGGAGCCGGAGACATTAACACCGCAAATTCCTATTCTTTTAGATTTACTAGACCTCTTTGGCATCGCGGTAGTTGGTGTTGATGATTATGAGGCCGATGATGTCATGGCAACTTATGCCGAAAGAGAAGCCGGACCAGTTCGAATCGTGACCGGGGACCGCGATCTCTTTCAGGTCGTAAATGATGCCCGTGATATTAAGGTGGTCTACTTAGCTAAAGGTATCTCACAACATGATTTAGTTGATATTAAATATATTGCCGAAAAATATGCAATCCCGGGGGAGCGTTATGACCTCTTTGCCATGTTTCGCGGCGACCCATCAGATGGTTTGCCTGGGGTAAAAGGAATTGGTGAAAAAGGGGCGGCGGTGATTGCAAATAATTTTGCCACAGTTGAAGCAGCGCTTTCCGCAGCCCATAATGCCGATCTAGCTTTGCCAGCTGCACTTGCCAAGAAAATTATCGCAGGTGCAGATTATTTAAAGATCGCACCGACACTAGTTAGAGTAGCTCGCGATGTTGCTTTGCCTAAAGTTGATTTTAGGATGCCATCGGCCCCGAAAGATCTCTCCGCAATCTATCAATTCAAGGAGCGCTATGCCTTAGGTGCAAGCGTTGATCGTCTGATCAGTGCGCTAAGATGGTAAATCTACTGCTATCAATTTTGGCTGGCGCCCTTGTTTTTGCCGCCTTTGAACCAATCAATATATGGTGGTTAGCCCCTGTTGGTTTAGCTATGCACATGTACATAATGAATCGAACTACCAATAAATACCGATCGGCATTTTGTTTTGGATTAACTTTAAATTTACTTTTGCTGCATTGGACTAGCACTTACGTTGGCGCACTACCTTGGTTAATTCTTTGCTTTGGTCTGGCAGCTTTTTATCTACCATTAGCCTTAGTTAAGCGCTGGGGGATTGTGGCATACCCGCTAATTTTCTTGATCTTAGAAGAGGTACGTAATCGTTTTCCTTTCGGTGGTTTTGGGTGGGCTCGTATTGCTTACTCACAAGCTGATGCACCGTATGCAATGCTGGCAAGGTTTGGTGGGGCATCGGGGTTATCAGCGCTCACCATCTCGTTGGGTTTATTTATCTATTTATTAGCAACTAAGCGTTTTCAACCAATATTGTTGTTGCCACTTATTTTAATCTTTATTCCATTTTCGATAACTGAAATTGGTCAAACCAAGGTGCTACTTGTCCAAGGAAATGTGCCAAATTATGGGTTAGATTTTAACTCCCGGGCAGAGCAAGTCTTTAAAAATCACATGGAGGAAACAAGGCGGGCGTTAGCGCAAAATCCCAAGATTGATTTCATTTTGTGGCCAGAAAATGCGGTGGATGTGGATCCATTTACTAATAGTGAAGTTTTTACCCAACTAAGCAGTTTCCAAACTCCGTTGATTGTCGGGGCGATTGTTGAAAAAAATAATCAGTTGCTAAATACCTCCATATTGTGGACAAAAGATGCGCAAAATGTCTATGCAAAACAGCATCTAACGCCATTTGGTGAGTACATTCCGTTGCGCGCATTAGCCGACAAAATTTCCCCCTTTGTTAAAAAGGTGCGAGATTTTTCGCCCGGCAGTAAAAATGTAACCTTTACGGTAGGCAACGCTAAAATCGGGCCAGTAATATGTTATGAACTACTAGATGATGGCCTAATGACGATCGCCGCTAATAACTCAAATTTGCTGGCAGTTCAGACCAATAATGCAACCTTTGGCCGATCGGCACAAAGCGCTCAACAAATGTCGATTACCAGGATTCGGGCAATTGAACACTCCCGAAATGTGGTATCAGTTTCAACCACAGGTTATTCAGCAATTATTGATGCCAAGGGTGAAATTACAAATCGCACCGCTATGGGCACCGCAGAGCATGTAATAGCGCAAGTTGGATTAATAGCTGTGCAATCACCAAGAGATCGACTTGGCGATTGGGCCTTAGTTATTAGCCTGGCATGGCTGGCAGCAGTTGCTCGCTTGCGGCGTATCCAACGCCGATAAGTTACATTATGTAAAGTTAGATAAACTCGGAGATAGCCGGACAGGCGCAAACCAGATTCCTATCCCCGTATGCCCCATCAATGCGCCCAACGGTCGGCCAGTACTTGCCCTTCATCCCTATGATTTCACCCGCTACCAGCCCGTCTCGGCGCGCCGGCAAGGCTGCTAACTCACGCGAATAGGTTCG
This sequence comes from Actinomycetes bacterium, assembly GCA_043776875.1. GTDB lineage: Bacteria > Actinomycetota > Actinomycetes > Nanopelagicales > Nanopelagicaceae > Planktophila. The sequence continues at coordinate 22,081 of JAYVQU010000003.1, read as the reverse complement.
ATCCCAATTGGCCGAAAGTACATCTTCAATGGTGTGTGGGGCGTGACGCAAGGGTGAATCAGCCACTGCAATAGCACCAGTTAAAATCTCGGTAATTTCGCCATGGATTGCAATCATGGCCGCGATAAAGCGATCGATCTCGGCGATATCTTCACTTTCGGTCGGCTCAATCATTAAAGTTCCTGGAACTGGAAAGCTCATAGTTGGGGCATGGAATCCGTAATCCATCAAACGCTTCGCCACGTCATCAACGGTGACACCACTTATCTTAGTGATCTCACGCAGATCAAGAATGCATTCGTGAGCTACCCGCCCCTTCTCCCCTGTATACAAAACTGGGAAGTAAGGTTCTAACTTAGCGGCCAGGTAATTTGCCGAAAGGATGGCAATAACTGTTGCCTGAGTTAAACCCGCCCCACCCATCAGCCGGATATAGGCCCAAGAGATTGGCAAGATGCCGGCTGAACCAAAAGGGGCACCGCTAATTGGCCCGGGTCCACTGGCCGGTCCGGCAGTTTCATCCATCGGATGATTTGGCAAAAAAGGTGCCAGGTGGGCACGGGAAATCACTGGACCGACTCCTGGACCACCACCACCATGTGGAATACAAAATGTTTTATGCAAATTCAGATGCGAAACATCAGCGCCAAATTTTCCGGGCTGCGCCAAACCAACCAGTGCATTTAGATTTGCGCCATCGACATACACCTGTCCCCCGGCCTCATGCACTAGTTCGCAAATTTCGCTAATAGCAGATTCAAAAACACCGTGGGTTGATGGATAAGTAACCATAATTGCCGCCAACTGCTGGGCATGAACCGTGATTTTTGCGCGCAAATCCGCAACGCTGATATTTCCAGATTCATCGCATTCAATTACCACGACCTTCATGCCGGCCATTACCGCACTTGCAGCATTAGTTCCGTGCGCACTAGATGGAATCAAACAAATAGTTCGGAGCTGATCTGCGCGCGAGTCGTGATAGTTGCGAATCGCCAGCAAACCCGCGAACTCGCCCTGACTTCCGGCATTAGGTTGCAAAGAAACTGCGTCATAACCAGTTATTGCAATCAGATAATCCGAAAGTTCCTGAATCAGTTGTCTATAACCCGCACTTTGCGCGGCCGGTGCAAAGGGGTGCAGGTTAGCAAATTCTGGCCAGGTAACCGGCTCCATCTCCGTTGTGCCATTTAATTTCATGGTGCAACTACCCAACGGAATCATTGATCGATCAAGAGCTAAGTCTCGATCTGCAAGTGTGCGAAGGTAGCGCAGCATTGATGTCTCAGATCGATGGGTGCTAAAGACGGGGTGTTGCAAGTATGTGGATGTACGAAGAAAAGTAGCCGCAATTTTAGTCTCGGCCACTACAACTTTTGCCGCATTAAAGATCTGTGTCAGTTCCGATAGCAAGGCATCAGTTGTGGCTTCATCTAAGGAGAGCCCAACATGATGAGCATCGATCTGGCGAAGATTGATCTGCTTAGCTTGGGCCGCCTTATGAATCGCTGCGGCATCGCTGACTTTAACTACTAAGGTGTCAAAAAAATTAACATTAACCACAGTATGCCCAGCCGCATTGAGGCTGAGCGCTAGCCCCGCGGTTTGGGCATTTATCCGCAGTGCAATCTTTTTTAAACCAACTGGTCCATGCCACATTGCATAAAAGGCGCTCATCACCGCAAGTAGAACTTGCGCGGTGCAAATATTGCTGGTCGCTTTATCACGACGAATATGCTGCTCACGAGTTTGCAATGCAAAACGAAAAGCTGGATTCCCGTGCGCATCAACACTTTGTCCAACCAGTCGACCAGGCAATGATCTTTCCAGACCTTCACGAACTGAGATGAAACCTGCATGTGGTCCGCCAAACCCCATTGGTACCCCAAAGCGCTGGGCTGATCCAACGGCAATATCTGCACCCCACTCTCCTGGTGCTTTCAAAACCGTCATTGCTAGTAAATCTACTGCTGCAATCAAAAGTGCATTATTTTCATGAGTCCAGTTTGCAAGCTGTGAGAAATCATTTATCTCACCACGAGTATCTGGATATTGAACTAACACACCAAAAACTTCGGAATCAGTCTTTACCAGTGCGGTTAAATCTGCGATCCGGATGGTGATTCCCAGTGGTTTGGCACGTGTTGCAACCACCGCAATAGTTTGCGGATGCAAATTTTTATCTATTAAAAAGATCGCATTACCACTTCCTTTATATACCCGCCGGGCCAGCGTCATCGCTTCCGCCGCAGCAGTTGCCTCATCCAGCATTGACGCATTGGCAATCGGCAGTGCGGTCAATTCACTGACTGCAGTTTGAAATGCAAACAACGCTTCTAGCCGACCTTGTGAAATTTCCGGTTGGTAAGCGGTATATGCGGTGTACCAGGCTGGATTTTCTAAAACATTGCGCACCACTACTGCTGGGGTAATTGTTGCGTAATAACCAGTTCCAATTAAGGATGTGAACACTTCATTCTTATTTGCGATCTCCCGTAAAGCTGCAATGGTTTCAACTTCAGTTAAAGCCGCCGGGATAGTATTTTCCAATTTTTCGGCCATTGTAATATTTGCTGGAACTACATCGGAAATGAAATCTCTCAAGGATGAGTAACCAAGTTCGGTCAGCATGGTCAACGCTTGTTCATCGGATGGACCGATATGGCGATGTTGGAAAGCATCATACTTACTCATAGTTAAACCCTCACTGTTAGCTACCTGGCGTGCCTTTGCCGGCAAAGACTTACGCGTGAAGGATAAGGTGAATTATGCGCCTTTACTCTTTCTTCGAAGTGAGAGTTCATCGTTACTTTCGCCACCTATCAGCTGGCCATTAACCTCACCTTGCAGGACCGAAAGCGATCCTTCCACCTCATGCCAAACCTTGCCGACCGCGATCCCAAAAACTCCTTGGCCACCCTGCAATAAATCGATAATCTGATCTGGGCTGGCACATTCATAAATAGATGCGCCATCACTCATTAAGGTGATTCGTTCCAGATCAACTACTCCGCGATTTCGAAGATGATCGACGGCGGTACGGATATTTTGCAAGGAAACACCAGCATCAAGTAAACGTTTTACAATTTTTAACACCAAGATGTCACGGAAGCCATATAACCGTTGCGTGCCAGAACCGCTGGCGGTGCGGATACTTGGCTCAACTAATCCGGTCCGCGCCCAGTAATCTAACTGACGATATGAAATTCCTGCCGCCGAGCAAGCGGTAGCACCTCGGTAGCCAATCTCTAAATCCTGTGGAGTCAAGGGGAAACTCTTTTCTCTTGGGTGGTAAATCTAAACCCAGTACCGCCGGGAAACAATCACCGACACGATCAAACCCTCTACTTTAGGTTGAGAGTTTGCTAACCCGCAAAATCCTCCGGATTAATCTGATCTAGGAACTCGCGAAACTTCTCCACCTCTTGATTTTCGCCATCGGTCACTGGCATCTCCACCCCTACCGCAGCTAATAGTTCGGCAGTGGCAAGAATACTGGAATGGGTACGAAGGGCCAGCGCAATCGCATCGGAGGGACGTGCAGCCAGCGTCAGAGCTTGCGAACTCTTATCGCTAAGTTGCATCACTGCGTAGAAAATTCCCTCCTTAATCTCGGTTAGCTGCACCTCCTTCAGGGTAACCTCTAAGAGCTCTAATAATTCCCGCATCAAGTCGTGGGTAAGAGGTCGTGGCGGGGCAACACCTTGCTGGGCGAAAGCAATCGCAGTCGCCTCGACCGCGCCTACCCATATTGGCAGAAAACGGCTGCCATCAATCTCTTTCAGCAAAATGATGGGTTGATTAGATGGCATCTCAACTCGGACGCCGATCACCTCCATAGGAATTAACATGGGCAAATATTTTATTTAGCGCAGTCGGTTAAGGCCGCCACGAACAAGGGCAGCATGCAGACGAATCGACAATGATGCGATCTCCTTTTGCACCTCTTGCGCACGTGCTTTAGACTCAGCACTTTTTTGGCGAACCAATGGCGTAATAACTTGTTCGATTAAACCGATTTCGCGATCTGCGGCAGATTTGAATGCACGAAGATGACGCGCCTGAATACCAAACCCACCCATTTCGGTAACCGCCTTAGCAATTGCCAGGCTATCGCCATCATAGTGTCGACCACGGGGTGCAATCAGAGCGTATCCCTCAAGTTCAACTAATTGAGCCTCTGCCAGGCCACTGTTTTTCAATAACTCTTCCCGGGATAGTCGCATCTCGCTGACTTCACCAAATGAACTTGGCGCCATTTCGCCATCGATGGTTGCTAGACCGATATTAGGCCGCGCTACCTTGCCAACCTGGGCTGGTTGTAGGCCACGATCGATGGCATCAAGATTTTCCTTAATTACTTTGAGTGGAAGATACTGATCACGTTGGGCCAGTAAAACATAGCGCAGTCGATCCAGGTCTGAGCTAGTGAATTTACGGTAACCAGAGGGCGTGCGTTGTGGTTCGATCAACCCTTCAGATTCTAGAAAACGAATCTTTGAGATTGTGATGTCGGAAAAATCGCCACGCAAACGGTTGAGAACTTCACCGATGCTTAGATACGCACGTGCCGGAACTGCCATGTCTACTCCCCTAACGCCCTTGTTTAAATCGTATTGATAAAAAGTAAATGGAACTTTCCAATTTGAAACTCATCCCCCGAGACCAGGGTGTGTTCGGAAATTGCAACATTGCTAAAGTAAGTTCCATTTAAGGAACCTTCATCTTTAAGTATAAAATTGTGGCCAACCTTTGCGATCTTTGCATGTGATCGGGAAACCGTGACATCATCTAAAAATATGGCACTCTCGCCAGCACGACCGATCGTGACCCCTTCTGATGTAATCAGAAACCGTGAACCTTTGCCGGCGCCACGGGTAATAAAAAGCAATGCATTCTCACTCTTTAACTGGACAATCTGGGCGATTACTTCTCGGTCCTCATCAGTTAAGGAAGAAATTTTTTCGGACAATTGATTAAGCGATGAGTCACTGACCTCACGAACAGTTAAGTGCAAGGCGGTGGTTAATTCATTCTGTGATTTATCGTTAGACATTATTTCCACCTCCTCACGATCAACTTAAGGGTGACACTAGAGAGTTAGGCCGCTAAGGTCAAGCGGTAATTTCGGCATAGGAAGCTGCGCTCAAAAGTTCTATTGGCGCGGTACTAACTTCAATTTTTAGTAACCAACCCGCACCATATGGATCTGAGTTGATACTCTCTGGAGCATTCGAAAGCGAATCATTTATCGCAACTACGGTTCCAGAAACGGGTGCGTAAATATCGGAAACACTTTTTGTTGATTCAACCTCGCCACAGATTTTTCCAGCTGCCACAACTTCACCGATTTTTGGTAGTTGCACATAGACAATGTCACCTAAAGCGGCTTGGGCGTAATCGGTAATTCCCATGGTGTAGGTCAAGCCATCAGCTAAGACCCATTCATGCTCCTTGGTGTATGACAACTCATTTGGAATGGATGACATGATTTCCTCTCATCTGGGAAATGCCTTCGCGGGCATAACTAATACCTGTCAAAATGTAGAGGGCTATCCCCCAGATCGCAAAACTCCAACCTACGACAAAACCTATCTCGCCCCATACACCAGCTGACGCTACCAAAAGCAAAAATGGAAAGGCATACATCAAATTAAAAGTTGCCGCCTTCCCCAAATAAGTAACAGCAAAAGGCGGGATGCCTTTGCGATTCATAACAACTGCGATTAACGCCAAAATTAGATCGCGACCAATTAATAGGATGATTATCCAACCCGGAATAATGTCGCGGATAAGAAAGACAATTAAAATTGCCAAAATATATAGCCGATCAATGGCTGGATCCGCCAGTTCGCCAAAACGAGAGGTTTGATTCCAGGCTCTGGCTAATTTGCCATCAAAGTAATCAGTTGCGCCCCCGATCGCTAGCACAAAGATTGCCCAACCATCGGCTTGTAGATTCAGCGTCAGGTGAATAAATACTGGAATGCCTAAAAAGCGCAGCAGGGTGAGCGCGTTGGGCAGGGTAATTATTGATCGGTTCATCCCTTATCGCGCTCCTTGACCCGAACCGCAACCTGAACTGGGGTTCCCGGAAACTTGAACTCTTCCCGTAAGCGCCGTTCAATGAAACGTCGGTAGGAGGCTTCAATCCAACCGCTGGAAAAGACCACAAATTTAGGCGGGGCAATACCTGCTTGGGTGGCGTAATAAACCTTTGGCTGTTTTCCGCCACGTACTGGTGGTGGCGTGGCACCGATTAGCGCGCCCAGGAAGGAGTTCAATTTGGCGGTTGGAACTCTGCGCTCCCAACTATCTAGTGCGGTCCGCAATGCCGGTGCTAAGCGATCGCGATGCCATCCGGTTTTGGCAGCAAGATTAACTCGTTGCGCCCACTCCACCTGATCTAGATGCCGATCAATTTCACGATCTAGTTGAATGCGCCGATCTTCATCAACTAGATCCCATTTATTCATCACAATCACCATCGCTTTACCTGCTTGTTCAACCATCGTGATCACACGTAAATCCTGTTCGGTAATTGGCTCCGATGCATCTAGCACAACTACGGCGACCTCGCACCGCTCTAACGCGGTGGCGGTACGAAGGGATGCATAGTAATCAGTTCCAGAATCCTGGTTAGCTCGTTTCTTTAAGCCGGCAGTATCGATAAATCTCCAAGTCGATCCACCGAATGCAAGTAGTGAGTCAACCGGATCGCGGGTTGTTCCAGCAACTTCATCTACAATTGATAAAGATTCACCAGCGATTGCATTAAATAGCGATGACTTTCCAACATTTGGTCGACCAATCAGAGCAACCTTTCGATAGCCATCTTGATTTTGGGCTCGGCCAACTTCTGGCAAAAGATTAACGATATGATCAAGTAGATCTCCGCTACCGCGACCATGGAGTGCTGATACGAAACGCGGTTCGCCTAAACCTAAACTCCACAAACCATGTGCCTCGGATTCTTCCCTTTCGCCATCAACTTTGTTGCCAATCAAAATTGTTGGCTTCTTAGCTTTACGCAAATGTTGGATCAAAAGATCATCTTCATCTAAAGCGCCAACTTGGGCATCAACAACAAAGGCCAGCACATCGGCCTGTGCCATCGCTAACTCCGAACCCGCACTTACCTGAACCGAGATTCCCTCGGGCTTTGCTTGCCAGCCACCGGTGTCCATGATCATGAAGCGGCGACCACCCCATTCGCACTCGTACTGCACTCGATCCCGAGTTACGCCCGGCATGTCCTCTACGATCGCTTCCCGGCGACCTAGAAAACGATTAATTAAGGTTGATTTGCCAACATTTGGCCGACCCAGGATGGCAACAATCGGCAAACCCAGCAAATTACGTTGCTTTAAAAGCTCCCATATCCGTTCAATAGTCTCGGCCAGATCCAAATTTGTAGAATCAACTTCTACCGCATCTTGAGCCATAGTTAGTGGCGAAACCGCGCGGGTTGAATCTATAACATCGCGGGCATCCAACGAGGCCATTACATCGATGCTCTTATCTTCGGTTTCATTTAAGCGGCGATCGGTACGGGTAGTTAGTTCGGCGGTTAGATAAATTTTTAGGCCGGCTGTTGGCGCAACCACGCTTCCTATATCTCGGCCCTCAACTACGATTCCACCTTGCGCCGAATCTATAATTTGATGTTGTAGTTTTAATAGTTCGCTACGAATTTCCGGCAAGGCGCTGATGCGGGAAACATTTTCGGTCACCGAAACACCACGGATGGCATGGGTGATTTGGGTTTGCCCGGCAAAGACATTTGGCGAAGTTGGATCTGAAACAAAAGTAATTGGGTGATCTTTCATCGCCTGCAAGATCGCGAATGGTGCTTCACATTTATATTCAAGTGCCAGCCAGGTGACGGCTCGGTACAACGCGCCGGTGTCTAAATAATTCCAACCGGCGCGAATCGCAATTGTTTTAGCGGTGCTAGATTTTCCTGCACCACTTGGGCCATCAATAGCTACAATTATGCCCATGTGCTCAGCCTACTTCTAATTGCGAATCGGATGAACATTCCATCCGATCAAACTCAGATGCGCGGCAAGTTTTTCGGCATCAGACTCTGATAAGGAGAGGGTAATCAACGCACTCAACTGTCCGGGCGAGTGTTCGATGTTCAAATCTTCAACATTCACATTCATCACCGCGCACTCATTAAAAATCGCTGCTAACTGTCCAGCTTTGTCATCAATGACAATCGGCAGATAGGTGTATTCGCGCGCCGCACCGCCATGTTTTCCTGGGATCAACGCTCGCCCGCTTCGGCCGGCGCAGATCAAAGACTCGATCGCTTCCGGCTCGCTCAAGGATTGGATCATTAGCGCTAAGTCATTTTGCAACTTCAATAGCAGGTGCGAGATCTCGGACCTATTTGCATAGATGATCTCCTTCCACAACTTTTCATCCGAGCCGGCGATCCGAGTGGTGTCTCGAAGTCCCTGCCCGGCTAGTTCCATCCATTCTGGGCTAGCCCCAATCAACTGCTTTGCCAAAAGCGAGGCCACGATCTGGGGCAGATGAGAAATTCTTGCCACGGCGGCATCATGATCGGTGGCACTTAATTCAATTGGCACTCCACCCAGAAGTGCAATAAGTTCAAGTACCAACGCCTTTGCAGCTGAATCGATCCCAGCTTCTGGAGTAAGTATCCAACAGCGGCTTTGAAATAAATCGGCCCGGGCAGCGCTGGCCCCGCCGATTTCCCGTCCCGCCATGGGGTGGGTTGGCACAAATTTAGCGGCTAATCCGGTAATTGTATTAACGTGCCGTACAACTTCACCCTTAACGCTGCCAACATCCATAAATGTCGAGTTAGGGTTTAGCGCAAACTCGGCCTCCATGACTAACGGAAGTAGTGGTGTGGGAAGCGCGAAAATCACTAGCTCTGGATTAACGAAATCAACCCCACCGACTAGATCTGTGGCCAAAGATTGAGCCTTAATATCGGTATCAACCATCTGCACCGCGATCCTTTTTTGTACCAAACCAAGGCCAATGGAGGTTCCAATCAGACCCGACCCAACGATCCGTACCTTAGTTAGGGAGTGTGAGCTCATCATTGAGCGATATCTCGGCGCAGGGCGGTTGCGCCATGCAGGTAAATATGTGAAATCTGATCTGGGTTTTTATCGGTATTGACGTGGAGCATCGCCCTTATTGTTCGATCTAACGCCCCCGGAACATTTACCTCCACCGAGCCAATAAGTGGCACATTGGCAAAGCCCATCTCGCGACAGGCTGCAGCTGGAAAAGCGGCGTTAAGATCAATGGTCGAAGTAAAAAAGACGGAAATCACATCGGTCGGGGTTAGGTTGTTGGCCGCCAAAACCGCAGCTATTAACTCCTCCACGCCAGCTGCTATATCTACTGCAGTATTAGCCCGAACTTGAATCGCTCCCCTAATTGCTCGTACTCCCATTGGGTAAGGATACCTTTCTTGCGCCAAAACCGTGAATATTTAAATACTAATAAATCGATAAAACTGCAAAACGGTAAGACTTGATTACAACTTTTAGAGCCCCACCAGGATTCCATGATGAGATCTCTGGGCAACTTTGTCGCATCGATAAATCGATACAATATTGGTTTATTGAGCACAATAAATGTCGATAAATCTGTTATGTATTATCATCTATCGATTTATAGACAAATTACTTTTACTTGTTATGTCGATTTATATTTAAAAGTTTAAAGCTTTAAAACTGTTTGTAGATTTGACAACTCGGTCTCATTGAGGTTTCGCCAACGACCCTCTGGTGTCTCCCCCAAAGAGATCGGACCAAACTTGGTACGGATCAATCGAAGCACATCCACCCCTACCGCCTCCATCAATCGACGGATGATGTGATATCGACCTTCATGAATTGATACTTCAATCCACTTAGGTGATAGCTGACGAAAGGTAAGTAAGCGTCCCATACCATCCTCTAGTTCAACCCCTTTGAGCAGTACCTTATCAACTCCGGTTGGCAAACTCCCATCAAATTCGATGATGTAGGTCTTTTCTAGTCCAAAGGAGGGATGGGTTGCTCTAAAGGTCAAATCACCATCATTGGTAAGCAAAATAAGTCCCTCGGAATCCTTGTCCAAGCGACCTACATGAAAAAGTCGTTCCCTGCGCAAATCAATGAAATCAGCTAATGAAGGGCGGCCATCCGGGTCATACATGGTTGACAAAACACCCTTAGGTTTATGAAGTGCTAAATAACTCTTAGTCAAAGTACGAGTAATTGTCTCACCATCAACCATGACTTTAACTTTGTCAGGGTCAAATTTACTCCCCATCTCACGTACAGTGATTCCATTAACCGAGACCCGCCCGGAATTTATTAACTCATCGGCGCCCCGACGACTAGTGATACCTGCATCAGCGATTATCTTATTAAGCCTCATTTGGGCCATGGCTATCCTCCCGACAGTCAGGGGGCAAGGGTAACCCAAAGCCTACTCTGTTAGCGAATCGAGAATCTCATCCAAACCATCAAGATCAGGCAGGTATGGCGCAAGTGCCGGTAGATCCGCTAGCGAATTCAGTCCGAGACGCTCTAAAAAGAAGCTGGTGGTCTGATAGAGGATCGCCCCAGTCTCATGCTCCAACCCGGTCTCCTCCACAAGTCCACGGGTTACCAGCGTCTTCATCACCGCCTCCACATTGACACCCCGGATGGCAGAGACGCGCGCGCGCGATACCGGCTGACGGTAAGCAATTACCGATAAGGTTTCCAGAGCCGCCTGGGTCAATCTGGATTGCTGGCCATCAAGCACAAATTTTTCAACTACTGCGAAATAATTTGGGTGGCTGTAAAAGCGCCATCCCCCATTAATTTTGCGAAGGGCGAAGCCGCGATCTTGGTAGCTGTTTTCCAAAGTAGCAAGGGCGGCGGTGACCACCTCCTCCGACTGCCCCAGCACCTGCGCTAAAACAATCTCGCTCAATGGCTCATCTACCACCATTAGAATCGCTTCGATCGAACGTTCAACTTCTACATTAGACATTTTCGCCACTTTCTGTCGAGTCCTTCATATCTAGCACAACCGGTATATCAAACTCATCGCTAACTTCGACCTCACCCGTTAAGCTTCCTGTCCAACTAATGTGCAGCTCCCCCATCGAAACTACCTGATCAAAACGCAAAACACCTAGCCGATACAGATCTAGCAGCGCCAAGAACCGAGCGACCACCACCAAGGTGGTATTGGCATCCGAGATCAGATTTCTAAAACTTAAGGATTTACTCCGACGCAGCGCCTCTATCACCCACTTAGACTCCTCGGCCACACTAACCAATGGCGTGTAAAGATGGGAGACAACCACTACGGGGGCCGACTTAGGCGTCAATACTCGCTCAGCAATAGCGGCAAATCGTCCCGTCCCGACACCGATCAGCACCTCCGGCAGGAGCGCTGCTAGCACCGGATCAAGTGCAACTACCCGTGGAAATGACTTACCGGCTAATGCGATAGCCTGGCTAAAAGTTGCGGCGATTTGCTTGAATGCGCGGTATTGCAGCAAACGAGCAAATAAAAGATCGCGGGCCTCCAGGAGTGCCAAATCCTCTTCATCCTCTACCTCACCACTTGGCAGCAACCGAGCGGCTTTAAGATCAAGCAAAGTAGCGGCGATAACCAGAAATTCGGTGGCCTGATCTAACTCCCACCCCTGCCCATTGGCCTCCAAGGTGCGAATAAAGGAGATGAACTCATCGGTGACCATACTGAGGGAGAGTTCAGTGAGATCCATTTTATGGCGAGAAATGAGCTGTAATAGCAGATCAAAAGGGCCTTCAAAGTTATCCAAATGCACCGAAAAGCCAGCTGGTCCACGGTTTACCGCACTTTTCTGCTCCAGTGAAATCTCCATTGTGCAACCTTACTTCACGCTTGCCTGTTTTGTGGCTAACCCCTAGGCTGATCGCTATATCAGGAAAGAGGTTTAAAGATTGAACGCTAAATCGACAAATTTGGGGGATGTTGCGACAACGGCAACCCTGCTTGGCAAAAGCGCTAAGCACTTTCCTACCCCGGTCCAACTGCCGGAGCATGGCAACGCAAAGGTTATCGCCATCTTTAATCAAAAGGGTGGGGTTGGAAAAACTACTAGCACAATTAACCTCGGTGCCTCCCTAGCTGAATTGGGACGCCGAGTTTTACTGGTCGACTTTGACCCCCAGGGTGGTTTATCGCTAGGTCTAGGTATCAACGCCCACTCGCTTCCACTAGAGCAGACCGTTTACTACGCGCTGATGACACCAACTGCCAATATTGATGAGATTATTTTGAAATCATGCGTACCCGGTTTGGATTTCTTACCAGCTAACCGGGATTTGGGAACCGCGGAAACCACATTAGGCGCTGAAATTGGCGGACAGCAATACCTAAAGCGGGCACTTGCTCCACTTCGTGATTTTTACGATGTAATAATAATTGACTGTCAACCAACAATGGGACAGCTGACAATTAACGCCTTGGTGGCATCTGATGAAGTGATTGTTCCTATGCAGTGCGAATACTTTGCTTTGCATGGCTTTATCGAACTTAAAGGTAATTTAGATAAGGTGAAAACTTATTTAAATCCAAATCTTCGACTGATCGGAATTCTTGCGACCATGTATGACAAGAAGACATCACACAATCGTCAGGTACTGGAAAGAATTCTAGAACAGTTTCCGGAAGATGTTTTTGAAACTATTATTGCTAAAACTATTCGTTTCCCAGAGACAACTGTTGTTGGCGAACCAATTACGAAATATGCAACATCATCCGGGGGCGCAGCTTCATACCGTCGACTTGCCCGCGAACTAATAGCCAGAGGAGGCGCCAGATGACACGTAGAGCAAACCTGCCCGGAGCAGATGAACTATTTCGTGCTACCGCGCCAGCGTTAAGCGCGGTACCTGCCCATTCGTTACCTGAATTTGCCACACCTTTAATACCACCTGCAATTGCTATACCCAAGACGCCATCTGCTAAGAAGGGTGTTCGCACAATCCCTCGGCGACGCGTAACCACTTTTGATCGCTCACCTTCTGGACGCGAGCGTCACGATGAAAAGATAACGGTGTACCTATCCCCCGATGAGTTGTTTGAACTAGACCAAGCTCGCCTGCAACTTCGTGGCGATTTGGGGCTGGCGGTAGATCGTGGTCGCATTGTTCGTGAATCTATCGCGGTAATCATCGCTGATCTGGAAGCTAAGGGTGAGCAAAGTATTTTAGCCAGACGACTGCGCGGTCTGTAATAAGTTTTACTTGGCTCTGGGATGAGAGATTGCATAACTTTCCCGAACTTTATCGATCGTGATTAAGGTGTAGATCTGAGTTGTGGTAACTGATGCGTGACCGAGCAGCTCTTGCACGACCCGGATATCAGCGCCGCCATCTAGTAAATGGGTAGCGTAGGAATGTCTAAAAACATGGGGTGAGACCGGCGCCGTTATGCCGGCAGCTTGGGCGGCGGTTAAAACCAATTGCCAAGCTGATTGCCGGGAAATTCGCCCACCGCGAGTATTCAAGAAAAGCGCGTTGGTTGATTTACTAGTTTTCGCCGCAAGTTGTGGGCGAACCCGGACCAGGTAAGTATTGATGGCATTTGTGGCAAAGGAACCCAGCGGCACAATTCGTTCTTTCCCACCTTTGCCACGCAGCTTAAGAGTATTGATAACTGAACCATCACTTTCTGTCGTGCTTAAATCATTAGTGTTTATCCCGATTAATTCGCTAACTCGAGCACCGCTGCTGTAAAGCAGTTCTAAGATCGCAGTATCACGCAAGGTGATTGGTTCCCCTTCCCGAAGGGCGGAATCAATGATCCCAACGATCTGGCCAACGGTAAGTGCTTTCGGCAATCGCCGGGCAGATTTACTTGGTGCAATTTCCAATGTGGGATTAGCAAAACCATACTCTTGTTGTAAATGTTTAAAAAATGAGCGAAGGGTTGAAGCAACTCTATTTATGCTGGCAACCGATAATTTTGCTTTGCGTAATGAAACTTCGAACTCTAATATACATTTGGGATCAACTTCCGTGATCTCTTTAGCACCCAAAAAAGCCTTAAACTTTGCTAGATCCCGGCGGTAGGCCGAAATTGAATTCTTGGCTAACCCTCTTTCAATCTGTAAGTGATTAAGAAATGAGGAAACCGCTAAATCAAAGTTTGGCGCTGGCGTAACCATGTGCCTGCGCGACCGCCGCATAATAAATCTTGCCACCTTGCACATTCAAGCCTTTAGTCAGGTTTGGATCCTTTTGAAAAGCTGCTTCCCATCCAAAATTAGCCAAGGACAAGGCAAAAGGTAAGGTGGCATTAGTCAGGGCATAGGTTGCCGCAACTGGCACCGCACCTGGCATATTTGCTACACAATAGAAAATTGAGTTGTGAACTTTAAATGTTGGATCGGCGTGGGTAGTTGGTTTGGAGTCTGCAAAACATCCACCCTGATCAATTGCGATATCAACTAAAACCGAACCGTACTTCATCTGGGCAACAAGTGCGTTGGAGACTAACTTAGGCGCGATGGCGCCATGAACAAGAACTGCGCCTATCACTAAATCTGCTTGCCGAACTTCCCGTTCAATTGCATGTTTGGAAGCCAGCAAGGTTTTGATTCGCCCGCAGTACATAGAATCGATGTACTGCAGCCGACTGATTGAGCGATCTAGAACTATGACATCGGCGCCCATTCCCAGCGCAATTACCGCTGCATTTAACCCGGCGACGCCGCCACCGATAACAAGTACCCGACCAGGAGCAACACCTGGAACTCCGCCCAATAAAACCCCACGTCCACCATTAGATTTTTGCAACGCGGTTGCACCTACTTGGGTAGCTAACCGCCCAGCAACCTCGCTCATTGGCGCCAAAAGTGGCAATGTTCCATTAACTTCTACCGTCTCGTAGGCAATCGCAGTTATTCCTGATGCAAGAAGTGCATCGGTACAGCTTTTCGAGGCGGCCAAATGTAAGTAGGTGAAAAGTATTTGACCTTTTCCTAAATTTGCATACTCTGAGGCAATTGGCTCTTTTACTTTCAGAATCAGCTCCGCGGCTTCCCAAACCTGATCCGCATTTGCAATGATGGTGGCGCCGGCCTGCAAAAAATCTTCATTACTGATTGCCGAACCAACTCCAGCCCCGTCTTCAATTACTACCTGATGGCCAGCCTGCACAAACTCCGATACGCCTTCTGGCGTGATTGCCACCCGTGCTTCATGAACTTTTATTTCCTTTGGAACTCCGACAATCATTTTCGCCCCTTAGCGGCTACCGCCGCGGCAATTAATCCAATAAAAAGCGGATGAGGCCTAGTTGGACGGGAACGAAGCTCCGGGTGAGCTTGCGTGCCTACATAGTAAGGGTGCACCTCTTTTGGCAATTCCACAAACTCCACCAGGTCCCGCTCCTTGTACACTCCGGAAAAAACCAAACCGGCGTTGGCGATCTGATCCCGGTACTTGTTATTTACCTCATAACGATGACGGTGACGTTCGCTGACTTGGCTTTGGCCATAAGCAGTAGCAACCACTGATCCAAGAAGTAAATCTGCCGGAAAGAGACCAAGCCGCATCGTTCCACCCATATCCCCGTTTCCGGAAACCACATCTTGCTGATCAGCCATAGTCGCAATCACCGGGGTTCCAGAATCAGAAAACTCAGCCGAGATGGCATCGCCAATTCCAGCTAGGTGTCGGGCCGCTTCAATCACCATACATTGTAAACCTAAACATAATCCGAGCGTTGGAATCTTGTGTTCACGGGCGTATTGCAAGGCGCCAACTTTGCCTTCAATTCCACGAATTCCAAAGCCACCCGGCACACATATCGCATCCACATCCTTCAGATATTTTTCGGCACCTGCCGCGGTTTCACATTCATCACTTGCGATCCAAATAATCTCAATTTTAGCCTCGTTCGCAAAACCACCGGCCCGCAGTGCTTCGCATACAGATAGATAGGCATCAGGTAGATCGATGTACTTTCCAACTAAACCAATTTTGATGTGATGTTTTGGGTGGTGCACCTTTTCTAGCAGCGCATCCCATTCACCCCATTCCACATCGTGACAAACAAAATTAAACCGTTTTACCACATAGGCATCTAAACCTTCACTATGTAACACCTTTGGAATGTCATAAATTGATGGCGCATCTACCGCAGCTACTACCGCTTCTAAATCAACATCGCACATCAAGGAAATCTTTTTCTTAACACTTTCTGGAATCTGGCGATCCGAGCGCAAAACTATGGCATCCGGTGCGATACCAATACTGCGTAGCGCTGCCACCGAGTGTTGGGTCGGCTTAGTCTTTAACTCACCCGATGGCCCAATATATGGAACTAAAGAAACATGAAGATAAAAAACATTGTCCCGGCCAACGGTTTGGCGAATTTGACGAATCGCCTCCAGAAAAGGTTGCGACTCAATATCGCCAACGGTTCCCCCTACTTCAGTAATAACTAAATCAATCTCAGGCCCGGCCATGGCGATAATGCGTTCTTTAATCTCATTAGTGATGTGCGGGATCACTTGTACCGTTTCACCTAGATACTCACCGCGACGCTCCCGTGCAATTACCCGGGAATATACCTGGCCGGTAGTTACATTTGCCGAACCATGCAGGTTGCGATCTAAGAAACGTTCGTAATGACCAATATCTAGATCAGTTTCCGTGCCATCATCGGTGACAAATACTTCGCCATGCTGAAAGGGATTCATGGTTCCGGGATCCACATTTAGATAGGGATCCAGCTTTTGCATGGTGACGCGGATGCCGCGTGCTACTAGTAAACGTCCAAGACTGGAGGCGGTTAAACCTTTTCCTAAACTTGAGGCGACTCCGCCAGTTACAAATAAATATTTCGTCACATGTGCTTGGCCCATGGGAGTCGAACCTATCATCTCCGGCGGCTTGGCCCTTACACCTTTAAGGCAAGCAGTTCCGTGGCGTGTTCGCGCGCACTAGCGGAGCCTTCCAGCCCGGCTAACATCCGGGCAATCTCTTCCACCCGCGCTTGACCTTCAACTTTTTGCACATCACTTTGGCCAACCAAGCCATCATGGTTTTTACTCACCACAAAGTGCGAATCCGCCCAGGCCGCCACCTGCGGCAGATGCGTAACAACAATAACTTGTGCATGTTGTGCCAATGCGTGCAACCTGCGTCCAACTTCAATCGCAGCTTTTCCACCAATGCCAGCATCCACTTCGTCAAAAACATAAGTACCAATTGGATGAGTAGTTGCAATCACAACTTCCAGCGCCAACATTACCCGCGACATCTCACCACCGCTGGCACCTTTTGCCAAAGCTACTAGCGGCGCAGTTTTATGTCCCTGAATAAACATGTTGATCTCATCGCAGCCATGGCTGGAGAAATCAGATTCCTTCGGTGCACCGTAATTTACTGAATGAACTTGGACAATAAATGTAGCATGTGGCATTGCCAGTTGAATTATCTCAGCGGTTACTTCCTGCGAAAGTTTTGCCGCCGCTTTTGTACGCAGCTCGGTTATGCTTTTAGCCGCTTTAAGTAACTCACTTTTAATCGCTGTTAATTCAACCTGCAACTGCGAAACTCTTTCATCGCCGCCTTCCAGATCTGCGATGGCAGCTGCACAATTTTTGTGACGCACAATCAGCTCTGATATTTCATCTTCAGCTGTCCCGACTCCCCCGAAAACTTTGATCAGCGAATTAATTTCCGCTTTACGAGAGTGCAGAAAATCCAAACGAGTCGGATCTGCTGCTAACTGGGTTCGATAAGAATTTAGGGCACTATCAGCATCGGCAAGTAGAAAAAAAGTTTCGCTAAGTTGCTGATAAATCGCTTCCAGTATTGGATCTTTGCCACGTGCGCTATCGAGTGCGCGCCGGGCAACACCTAAAGCGGCCAGCGCTCCTGACTCTTCATCTGCAATTGCTACATTCACTTGTTCAGTGGCCAGTCGCAACTCTTCCACACTAGATAATCGGGAAATTTCGCGCTCAACCTCGGCAATTTCACCGATCCCCGGATTGATCTTGGCAAACCTGGCGGCAAATTCCCGTAGTTCTAGCAGCTCTTTATCTTTGGCCGCGATGCTCTTTTTTAAGGCTGCAATCCGTTCCTTCATTTCGTGATACCGATTTAATACTTCGGTGTAATTAGCTAGATCAAGGCCGGCATACCGATCAACTAATTCGCGCTGCCTAGCAGTTTTGCTAATACTTAGATTGGCTGCCTGTCCATGCACCTCGACTAAATCTTCACCAATGGCGGCTAGCGTTGATGCGTTAACACTGATGCCGTTGCTAGTTGCCTTGCTCTTTCCATCGGTAGCCACAGTGCGGGTGATGATTAATTCACCATCTTCGATGATTACATTTTCAAATAGCTGCTCCTGCGATTTTGGAATTAAAAACTTACCGCTTGCAACTAACCGCGCTGAACCTTTCCGAACTAAGGAACTATCGGACTTGCCACCTAAAATTAAATTAAGTGCGGTCAAAATCATTGTTTTGCCCGCACCGGTTTCCCCAGATAAGACAGTTAGCCCTTTTGAAATTTCTAAGGTTGATTGTTCAATTACGCCAACTGATCGAATACTTAGCTCTTCCAGAAAGGTACGTTCACTCACCACGCCAGCCCTCAACCGGAAGTTTGAACTTAGCCACCAATCGATCACTAAACAAAGTATTATTCAAGTGGGCTAGTTTAATAATCCGAGCATCTTTGGTGACAACCACCCGATCGCCAGAGCGCAAGGCAAACTTGCGTAGCGCATCAGCCGATAAAAATGCCTCGCTCGATTCGATTCCGACCGCAATTTTTGAAGTAGGTGAGATTACTAATGGCCGCGAGAACAGGGCGTGTGCTGAAATAGGAAGTACAACTAGTGCGTCAACTTGTGGCCAAACAACCGGTCCACCAGCAGAAAATGCATATGCCGTTGATCCAGTTGGGGTCGAACAGATTAAGCCATCGCAACCCCAACGCGAGATTGGTCGATTATCGATTTCCAGGAAAAGATCAACCATTGTTGCCCGTTCGCGCTCAACCGTAACTTCATTAAGGGCCCAGCCCGAATCAACTACAGTGCCATTTCGCTCCACCTGGTATCCCAAAGTTATCCGAGGATCAATTACATAACTCTGATCAACTAGCGCCCTAATTACCTGGGCGATCGAAAATTTTTCAACCTCAGATAAGAAGCCAACATGACCAAGATTTACCCCAAGCAATGGAATATCACGATCATGGGCTACCTCAGCCGCCCGCAACATCGTGCCATCGCCGCCAAGAACAACGGCTACTTCTAGCGTTGGCAAATCAGCGATGGTGGATCGAATGATGCCGGGAATATTCACATCCGAAATTGTGTAAACTGCAAATGTGGAAGCTAGGTTTTGTTGCAGTTCAACCGCTGCAACAACGGCATCAACTCGAGCTGGGTTGCACACGATAAGCAAATTGCGCATTATTGCGGACCCAACGCGATCACTTGATCAAGTGATACTGGATCAATTTCCGGAGCGCCTCGGCGTAGCCATAAGAAGTACTCAACATTCCCGGCTGGGCCGGGTAACGGGCTAGCCGCAATTCCCAAAGTTCCAAGTCCAACATCGTAGGCCGATTCGGCAACTTCAATGACTGCCGCTTTTCTAAGGGCGGGATCGCGCACAACACCACCAGCGCCAAGTTTTTCGCGTCCCACCTCAAACTGTGGTTTTACCATCAATACAAAATCAGCCTCCGGTCTTGATACCGCGGCCAACGCCGGCAGGACCAGGGTGAGCGAGATAAATGAAAGATCGGCTACAACTAAATCTATCGCCTCCCCCACCATCTCCCCGGTCAGGTGACGAATATTTGTTCGATCTAAAATGCTGACCCGCGGATCTTGCCGCAAACCCCACGCCAATTGCCCATAACCCACATCTACTGCAACCACATGGCCCGCACCCCTGCGCAAAAGCACATCAGTAAAACCACCGGTAGAAGCCCCGGCATCTAAGCAACGCTTACCTTCGACAACTACTCCGCTAAATACGGTCAGCGCGCCATCTAATTTGTGGCCGCCGCGCGAAACAAAATCATCCCGATCCCCAACTATCACAATGGATGTTTCGGCATCAACTTGAGTTGCCGGTTTGGTTGCCGGAATTCCATTAACTAAAACGGATCTCTTCTCAATGAAGTCAGCGGCCTGCTCACGAGAACGAGCTAATTCCCGACGAACTAGCTCGGCATCCAAACGTGTTTTCATTGTGCCTGTTCTTTTACAAGCCGTCGATAGTTGACAGCGCTTGATTTAGTTTTTGGTGCAACACTTCAAAACGTTGGGCATGTTCGCTAACATCCATCGAATCAATTTCTTCCAACTCACTGCGAACCTCTTCCACCAAAGATTGTTCATTGCCGACGGAGATATAAGGCTGCTTGTTTTCCATTACTTAGCCGCTTTCTTTATTGAGGCGGCCTTCTCTTTGGTTACTGCCTTTTTTGTAGTTTTTTTATCATTAGTTTTTACAGTTTGTTTTTTTGGAGCAGTTGACTTGGCGCCTTTTTTGGGTGTCGCTTTCTTCATTGCCGCGACCTCTTGTTTTAAAGCCTCAAATTCGCCACGCTTAATAAATCCCATCTTCGACACAGAGCGCTCTACCTCATCCTCAATTTTAACCTTTACCGCCCCACCGCCCTCCTTTAACCAGGCATTGACCGAGTCGGCCACATCGGTGGCGCTCTTATTGCCAAGGTGCACATTGTTAGCTACTGATTTAAGTGTCGATAGAAAATCGCTTTTTTTACTCATGCGGTAAGCCTACCTAAATTCGAGAAATCTCCAATGCTTCAACCTGCCAACGACTTGCCAGCCCGGCCGGCGATGTCCAAAAACGTCGGTGCACTGAGCCTGAAACTTCGATCCATTCCTCGGAATCCAGAGTTAGCGCACTTCGCCGAGTCTTTGCGCTCCAGGCCGCAATATCCAAGGTATCAACCCCGGCATGTTTATCACGAGTGACAATGAGTCGAAATTCAACCACCTTGTCGCCACTTGGTAACTCTTTTTCAACCGCTTCTGCCGAGACTCGACCTCGGAGCACACAATCATTTAGCGAATAATCCACCTCCTCTAGCTCTTGCTGCTTCACTGCTTTTTTACCTTCCTTAAGCACCATAACTCCTCCATTTAAATCCAACTGTGAGAGCCGCATCTTTGGCTCAGCCACCGACAAAACCTGCCGGTTTTAGATGGGTGTGGGTAAGTATTATTCGGAGGTAATAAATTCAAATTTTCTCTTAAAACTATTGAATTGATTAAATCTAATTAATCCTTCTTTTTGCAACCTCCCAATTACGATCCCTGGCGATACTCCGATAGCCGTAGCAAAACCAAGGATCGAATCGATACCCGTTAATTCAGGAAATTGTCCCTTTTTTTCTTCTGGGATCAGAGTGTTTTCAGAGAATCGATTTGCTTCCTCTTCCAACCTTTTAGCATTCTTGTGAATCTCCCAGTCGCTATTTTCAAGGAAAACTTCACCTCGCGAATGAAGCAATATATGTCCGGCTTCATGAAAAAAACTAAACCAAAAATGATCTTCTGACTTATGGCGCAATGAGAGGTGAATAATAGGATGACCACCAACCCAACGCGTTGCACCAGACAATCTCGTGCCTGGGATTTCCGGGGCAAAAGTGATTCCCACTCCTACCTTCGAACAAGAGGTGATTAATCTATTTCCGATCTTCTCGCCACTAGTTTCTAAAGTAATTTTGCGTAAATCTGCGATTGAGCGCCTAAATGCATCCTGGTTAAATTCAGCTAAATCCAATTTGGAGGCCGCTAGCTCACTGATGCGCAGCCAAGTTGCAACTGCTCCTATGCTGCTCTCATAGCTGCTTGACTTTCTAAAAGCCGCATTTGGAGTTGCCCAAACTTTATGCCAAGCCGCGCTATCTGCCACCATGAAAAAACTCAGTACCTCTTTTAACCTTTCAACTTTGGAAACATTATTCAAAGTAACAACTTTTCTTTTCTTCATCTCATTGAGCGGAAGAATTTTCAACAACTCTAA
>JAYVQU010000002.1:0-12761 GCA_043776875.1 Actinomycetes bacterium | reverse complement strand
TGTTCATTAGCCATGCGCGCCTGGCAGGAATCGAACCTGCGACAACCCGCTTAGAAGGCGGGTGCTCTATCCGACTGAGCTACAGGCGCCTGTAGGGTGTCGTGAATGCTAACTCTACCCGTCACTTCCACTAAGGTTTCGTTCCATGGCTGAGTTCATTTATACGATGAAGAAGGCGCGGAAAGCGCATGGTGACAAGGTCATCCTTGATGATGTAACAATTATGTTTTACCCAGGCGCCAAGATTGGCGTGGTAGGCCCTAACGGTGCCGGTAAATCAACGGTCTTGCAGATCATGGCGGGATTACAGCAACCATCAAATGGTGAGGCCTACCTAACCCCGGGTTACACCGTGGGCATCTTGTTGCAGGAGCCGCAACTTAATGAAAGTAAAAATGTTATTGATAATGTGAAGGAGGGCGTTGCCGAAACCGTTGCGATGCTGGCACGTTTTGATGAAATCAGCGCCGAGATGGCAAACCCTGATGCAGATTACGACAAATTGCTAACTGAGATGGGCAATCTGCAAGAGCAACTAGATCACCGCAATGCTTGGGAACTTGACTCCCAACTTGAGCAAGCCATGGATGCGCTTCGCTGTCCACCACCTGATTCCGATGTTTCGGTGCTATCTGGTGGCGAAAAGCGCCGAGTCGCGCTGTGTAAGTTGCTGCTGCAGGCACCAGATCTATTGCTGCTGGATGAGCCGACCAACCACTTGGATGCGGAATCTGTTTTGTGGCTAGAACAACATTTAAATAAGTATGCCGGCGCCGTTGTTGCGATTACCCACGATCGCTACTTTTTGAACAATGTTGCGCAGTGGATTCTAGAACTCGACCGCGGTCGGGCATATCCATATGAAGGAAATTACACCACCTATCTGGAAACTAAAGCTGCCCGACTAAAAGTAGAAGGCCAAAAAGATGCAAAGCGGGCCAAGCGTTTGTTGGAAGAGCTGGATTGGGTTCGCCAAAATGCAAAGGGTCGGCAAACAAAATCTAAGTCCCGGCTGGCACGTTATGAAGAGATGGCGGCTGAAGCTGACAAGATGCGAAAACTTGACTTTGACGAGATTCAGATTCCGCCGGGACCACGCCTTGGAAATGTTGTGATTGAAGTTAACAACTTAACCAAAGGTTATGGCGATCGGGTACTTATCGAAGATCTTTCCTTCACCCTGCCACGCAATGGAATCGTCGGAATTATTGGCCCTAATGGTGCCGGTAAAACAACTTTATTTAAAACCTTAATGGGAATGGAAGCACCAGACTCTGGTTCAGTAAAAATTGGGGAAACGGTAAAGATTTCCTATGTGGATCAGAGCCGTGCTGGCATCGACCCCAAGAAATCTTTGTGGGAGGTTGTCTCTGATGGCAATGACTTTATTAAGGTCGGCCATGTGGAAATGCCATCTCGGGCATATGTTTCTTGCTTTGGCTTTAAGGGCCCGGATCAGCAAAAGGCGGCCGGAATTTTATCGGGCGGCGAGCGTAACCGGTTGAACTTGGCGTTAACTTTGAAGCAGGGTGGGAACCTATTGCTGCTAGATGAGCCGACAAATGATCTTGATGTGGAAACTTTGGGTTCACTTGAAAATGCATTACTTGAATTTCCTGGGTGTGTAGTAGTGATCTCGCACGATCGCTGGTTTTTGGACCGGGTTGCCACCCACATTTTGGCCTACGAGGGTGATGCGAAATGGTTCTGGTTTGAAGGAAACTTCGAAAGTTATGAAGCTAACAAGATCGAACGCTTAGGGTCAGAGGCATCTCGTCCGCACCGAATGACATATCGAAAGTTGACCCGTTAATGAAGCATTTAAATAAGCAGTATGTTCGCTGGGATGACATCGATGCCTTTGGCCATGTCAATAACGCTAAGTATTTGGTGTATGCACAAGAGGCCCGTTTTCACTGGTCCTTTTTGCAATTTGAAGGCAGACCCGATCGCCCCACAATTGTGGAAATGGTGGTTGCGCGCGCCGAAGTTGATTTTATCGAACCAATTTATGAAGGTGGGCAATATGTTGATGTGCATCTTTGGATTGAAAAGATTGGCACCGCCTCATTTGAAATGGTCTATGAAATTTCAATAAAGGGAGTTTTGTTTGCCCGAGTGAAAACGGTGCAAGTTGCAGTATCGATGGCGAGTAAAAAATCGCGTCCCCTCAATGATGCAGAGCGCGAATTCCTAAACAAATATTTGGAGAATTAAAATATGACCCACTTACCTTCCCGTGCAGAACGTCCTTGGTGGCGAGATGCCGTTACCTATCAAATTTATCCACGTTCATTTGCCGATTCAAATGGCGATGGTATTGGCGACATAGAGGGTATTCGATCCAGACTTCCATATCTGCACGCACTTGGTATTGATGCGATTTGGATATCGCCTTGGTATCCATCTCCGCAACATGATCATGGTTATGATGTATCTGATTACATGGATATTGAGCCGGCCTATGGCACTTTGGAGCAGGCCGAAGAATTAATCAAAGAAACTCATAGTTTTGGTATCAAATTAATTGTTGACATTGTTCCTAATCACACCTCCAATGAACACAAATGGTTTAAAGCAGCACTTGCGACACAACCAGGGTCGCCAGAGCGCGAGCGATTCATGTTTCGGAATGGCAAAGGAGCCAACGGAGATTTGCCGCCTAATAATTGGGAGGCAGTATTTGGCGGACCGGCTTGGGAGCGCATTATCGAAGCCGACGGAAAATTAGGGCAGTGGTACTTACATTTATTTGCAGTTGAACAACCAGATCTGAACTGGGAGAACCCGGAAG
Source organism: Actinomycetes bacterium (assembly GCA_043776875.1). GTDB lineage: Bacteria > Actinomycetota > Actinomycetes > Nanopelagicales > Nanopelagicaceae > Planktophila. The sequence continues at coordinate 9,967 of JAYVQU010000002.1, read as the reverse complement.
TTCGCACACATTTTGAAGATGTTTTGAAGTTCTGGTTAGATCGCGGAGTCGATGGATTTCGGATCGATGTTGCCCACGGCATGATCAAAGAGGCTGGATTGCCGGATGTTAAAAAAGATCCAGCTGCCCAAATGCTCGGTACCGATCACAAGCCATTCTGGGATCAAGAAGGTGTGCATGATATTTACCGTGCTTGGCGAAAAATTTTAGATTCCTACCCGGGTGATCGCATGGCTGTTGCTGAAGCGTGGGTAAGTCCAGCAGCTCGGATAGCGCGTTATGTGCGCCCAGATGAACTTCAGAACTCATTTAACTTTGAGATGTTAACTACTTTGTGGGATGCGGCAGAGATTAGAAAGAAGATTGATGATTCTATTAGTGCGTTGGAAGAGGTGGGAGCGCCAACTTCTTGGGTATTTAATAATCACGATGTTGTGCGTTCGGTAGATCGGCTAGATCTTGGACTTACAAATTACGGTGATACAACCTTTGCTCGTCAAGGCGATCCTGCAAAACTCAATATTGCGCGTGGAACTTTGCGGGCACGAAGTGCAACCTTGATGGCCCTTGCCTTACCTGGTGGAACTTATTTGTACCAAGGCGAAGAGTTGGCGCTGCCAGAGGTGCGAGATATTCCAGCCGATCGCTTAACTGATCCACGGTGGAAGATGAGTGGCTTCCAGGACCGTGGGCGTGATGGTTGTCGGGTTCCGCTGCCATGGTCTTCTGATCCAAAGGGCGCTTTTGGTTTTTCAACAAATGCCGCGTTGAAACCAGAGCAAGCGTGGTTACCACAATCACCATGGTGGGGCGAGTATTCGGTTGATAGCCAAGATGGGGTTGCAAGTTCAACCCTTTCCATGTACCGCCAAGCACTTGCAATTCGCAAAACTGAAGCCGGGCTGGGAGATGGCCCAATGGAATGGATTGAAGCTGGCGCCGATGTTGTTGCCTTTGAACGCCCAGGAGATTTCGCTTGCTACCTTAATTTCGGTGCAGCAATTGAACTTCCAAGCAACAGTCGAATATTGGTGTCAAGTGGTCCAGTAACTGGGCACACATTGCCAACTGATACCGCGGCTTGGGTGCGCCTGGTCCCATAGTGCCACAATCCCAATTCGATGAGGCTGTGCTCCAGCACAAAGTTATTAGGACGTTGGCAACTGCGCAGATTCTAAATGGTGTTGGTGTTGCCGGGACAGTCGCTGCCGGTTCGCTGTTGGTTTCATCGATAACAAATTCGGAAACCTTGGCTGGGTTAGCCCAAACTAGCGCAGTTCTTGGCGCGGCTGCTCTGGCACTTCCACTTGCGCGATTAACCGCCAAAGGCGGCCGACGTTTGGCACTTTCTACCGGATACATCGCTGGGGTTGTTGGTTCATTATTTGCAATCGTTGGTGGTTCTCAAAAAAATATTCTCCTGATGTTAATAGGTACTTTTTTAGTTGGCGCCGCATCGGCGGCGGGTTACCAAGCTCGGTTTGCGGCAATTGATTTAGCAACTCAAGAAACTCGGGCAAAGCAACTCTCTTTTGTGGTGTGGGGTTCAACAATAGGTGCCGTAACTGGTCCTAACTTGATGCAACCAGCTGGAAATCTTGCAGAAAAGATTGGTTTGCCTCGTTTGGTAGGACCTTATCTAATTTCTGCGGCGACGTTGGCCTTTGCTGCAATTGTTATTTTAGCTTTTCTTCGACCAGATCCGTATTTAGTTGCGCATAAAAAAGAGGCTTCTGTGAATGTGAAGGGATCTACCAAGATTGCGCTATCGCACATCCGCCATAATCCAAAAGCATTATTTGCAATTCTCGCAATTGCAATGGGTCATGTTGCGATGGTTTCAGTCATGGTGATGACACCAGTTCACATGGCACATGTTGATGTGACACTAACAATCATTGGTTTGGTAATAAGTGTGCACGTGCTTGGCATGTATGCATTTTCACCGTTGGTTGGTTCACTTAGCGATCGACTTGGTCCGGTCCGAGTTATTCAAATTGGCTTAGCTATCTTGTTACTTTCGAGTTTAGTTTCAGGGTTTGCTAAAGCCGATGATGCAATTACCTTGGGAATCGGTCTCTTCCTGCTTGGATTAGGCTGGTCATGCACCTTGATCGCGGGTTCAACACTTCTTTCCGAAAGCGTGGAAGATCAGTTTCGAACCTCTTCCCAAGGCGCCAGTGATTTAGTAATGAACCTTTCCGCCGCGGTCGGTGGGGCGTTAGCCGGAGTAATCATTGGCACACTTAGTTATGGTTGGTTGTGTGCAATCGCAGCTATACCAGTGGCGCTATTAACTGCTGCCTCAACCCGAGTTAAAACATGAGCAGTTTTTACGAACAGGTGGGAGGCGAAGAGTTTTTCGCCGATCTGGTTGCGCAGTTTTATGCACTTGTTGCCACCGATCCAATTTTGCGTCCCATGTATCCAGAAACGGATTTGATAGGTGCAGCAACGCGTTTGCAATGGTTTTTGGAACAGTATTGGGGCGGGCCCAGCACTTACCAAGAAAATCGTGGGCATCCAAGACTTCGAAAGCGGCACGCACAATTTCCAATTACCATTGAAGCCAGAGATGCATGGCTCAATGCAATGCAAAAGGCGGTTGATGGAGTTGAAATCGATGCCGCGTTAAAAGTTGAGTTGTGGAGCTATATTGAAATGGCCGCCAACTCGATGGTCAATCAACTAGATTGAGATTGATTTCCAACTTTTAGTATTTCACCGTTTCGTAAATACCATAGAGTTCCTTGTAGATCGCGAACCGTTGTCACACGTAATCCAACCTTTTCTACGACACCTGAGACATCAAGAACATTCACGCTGTCACCGACTCCGTACTGATCTTCAATCAACATAAAGATTCCGGATAAAATATCGCGGACTAAAGTCTGGGCACCCAGACCTATTGCAACACCGACAATTCCGGCTGATGCAATAAGTGGACCTAAATCAAAACCAAACTCACCCAGGGCCATTGCCAGCGCGATAATCCAGATTGCACTTTTTAGTGTCGCAGTGAGAACACCACTAATTGTGCTAGCGCGCTCCTTCTGTCGGGCAACAACACTGCGAGTGCCGAGAACTAAATCAGCAGAAGCCAGCTTATTCATGGCTCGCATGATTGCGCGGGAGCCAATGGATTGAGTGAAGACCGCTGTGGCAAGGATGATCAAGATTCGCAGGGGGGTGCCCGCCATCCAATCGAGGAAGTTAAGCATTGAGTCGCTCATAATGACGAGACTTTATCCAAATATTTAGCTAAACGCCGCCACTAAATACCCACGCGGTCGGGTGTTTTGGTGCAAAATAACCCAATCGGCGCGAGCCACGCGCTAGATCGGGAGTAGGCATGTCGCGTACCTTGGTTTTGAACGCCACCTATGAACCGCTGGGTGTCATAACAGACCGTCGCGGGCTGATCCTTGTCTTGAATCACCGGGCAACAATGGTTGAAGATTCTGGCGACGTTTTGCGATTTTCTGGTGGGGCGATGTCACTACCTTCAGTTGTTCGCCTCAATAAATTTGTTCGAATTCCGTATCGGCACGCTGTTCCACTTTCCCGCCGGGCAATTTTTGCGCGCGACGGTGGTCGATGTGCTTACTGTGCTGCAACCGCTACATCAATCGATCACGTGATTCCACGAAGTCGCGGTGGGGGACACAACTGGGAAAATGTGGTTTCGGCTTGCCACAAGTGCAATCACGCAAAAGCTGATAAGCAATTGAAAGAGCTGGGTTGGCGTTTGCGCAAACTGCCACGCGAACCTGCTGGTGCCGCTTGGCGAATCTTGGGAACTGGTCGCACAGATCACAGATGGTTGCAGTACTTAGAGCCATTTGGTGTGGCGGCAGCGACCGCATAAGTAAATTACACTTTCCATATGAATCCAATTGAAGATGGTTCTATGGCTGGCCCAGGGCTGAGCGCGCTTGAAACGCTAATCACCTTTTTTATAATTCCAACAGCAATGTTTGTTGTTATCTCATTGATTGCTTATGCGTTGACATCTCAAAAAAAGCCCAGCACATCATCAATTACAAATATCGAGTAATTACCCGTTAAGAATTATTAGCTGCGGGCTTGCACCTGCAACGCCCGCACCAAACCATCTTGTGATTCCTTAACCAGTTTGCGCAAAACTGTTGGAGCATCTTTTCCTGCTCCATCCAGCCAAGCATTTGTAGTATCTAAGGTTTTCTGGCTGATCACCCAGGTTGGATACATACCAGTTACATACTTTGCCGCTCCTTCATATGACTTTGATTGCCATTGGATCAGCAAGTTGTCAAAGTATAAATCAACAAATGGAGCCAGCAGTGCTCGCTGTGCTGGGCGCTGGAACCCAGCCACCATGGCCGAGCGAATTGATGTTGAAACATTTTCATCGCGAACCTTGTTAAAGGCATAAGCCTTTGCATCGGCAGTGGGCATGGTTGCTAGACAAGTTTCGAAGGCAACTTTGCCAGTAATGGTGTTGTCATTTGCTAACTCTGCTTCTAGCTCTGCCTTTGTAGTAGCACCCCGTTCGGTCAGTGCAGTCAGGAAATACCAACGAAGATCGGTATCAACTTTTAACCCAGGTGCGCTGCCATCTAAGAGCCCGCGAATCTGGAATGTTTGTGCCGCTGTATGTGCATTAGTGGCAAATGCACGCGAGTAAAGCAGCTGAAGATCACTAGCTGGCGTGGCATTTTGAGCTAGTTCCCACAAAACGTCGGCAAGTTTTTCTCGATAGGAATTGCGGTTGACATCAGTTGTGTACGCCTCAACTGAAGTTGCTAACTGGGCAACAACAATATTCACGATTGAATCATCACTCTCGCCTTTAAGACCAGAGAGTGCAATTTCAATAAAGTCAGCCGATGAGATTTCGGCATCACGATGCATATCCCACACCGCAGCCCAGCACAGGGCGCGAGCTAAATCATCTTCAAGTTTTCCAAGATGAGATTTTAAAGTTGCAATAGACCTTTTATCAAAGCGCAATTTCGCATAGGAAAGATCTCGGTCGTTGATTAGCAAAAGATCAGCCACCTTCTCGCCAGCAAGATCGGCGACAACTGTGTTAGCCCCTACAACATCTAGTTCAACCGACTTGCGAAGAGTAAGTAAGTCACCAACGATGTCGTATAAACCAACCGCCAAACGATGTGGACGCAGCTCAGTTGAACCTGTTGGAACTAGTGGAACCTCTTGTGAAATTGTGATGCTCTTGTACCGATCATTTTCAATTTCTAGAACCGGTCGCAAAGTATTCACACCTGCGGTCTGTAGCCAGGTATTTACCCAGGTATCTAACTTGCGACCGCTGGCTGCCTCTAATTCAACTAGTAAATCATTCAAAGTTGTATTGCCCCAAGCATGCTTGGCAAAGTAATTTTGAAGTGCAGCGATAAATTGTGCTCGCCCAACGTGTGCAACTAGTTGATGCAAAACAGAAGCGCCTTTGGCATATGTAATGCCATCAAAATTGGCGTTAACCGCTTCCATGTCGACCATGTCAGCGATGATTGGGTGGGTCGATGACAATTGATCTTGCCGGTAGGCCCAGTTCTTGCGGGCACAGTTGAACTCAGACCAAGCTCCGGAAAAACGAGTTGCCTCCGATAGTGCTAAATAAGAAGACCATTCGGCAAAAGATTCATTTAGCCAGAGGTCATCCCACCACGACATTGTGACCATGTCTCCAAACCACATGTGTGCCATTTCGTGCAAGATCGTGTTGGCACGTGAAAGGTAAGCCTTATCTGGCACATGACTTCGGAATACCAAAACATCTTCTCGGAAAGTAACGGCGCCGGCGTTTTCCATAGCCCCAAAGTTAAAATCAACAACTGCAATTTGGTCGTACTTTTCAAATGGATAAGCCAAACCAAAAGTCTTTTCAAAGTACTCAAATCCCTGCTTGGTAATCAGGAAGATATCTGCTGGGTCTAGGTACTGCATCATTGATTTACGGCAGTAAATTCCAAGTGGAATCTCTTTTTGACCTTGATAGACATCGTGAACATATGAGTAAGGACCAGCGACTAAGACAGCTAGGTAGGTTGAAATCCGCGGTGTAGTGGTGAACTTCCATTCAACTAAATCACCCTTTGCACTCTTGCTCGCTACCGGATTGTTTGAAACTGCTTCCCAGTGCCCAGGAGTTGTAACAGTTAAGGTAAATGTCGCCTTCAAAGCGGGCTGGTCAAAGCATGGGAACATATTGCGAATGTGTGCGGTTTCTCCTTGTGAGTACAAATAAACTTCATCATCTGAAGGGTCAACCGAACGCTGCAAACCTTCGCCAGATTTTGAGTACTCAGCTTCTATTTCAATAACCAGAAAATTTTCGGCTGCCAAATTGGTAATGAAAATACTTTCGCCGTCGAAATTGCTGGTATCAACTGGCACGCCATTAAGAGTTGCACTTATAACTTTGCGACCAACTGCATCGATGAAGGTTGCATAGCCAGGTTTATTGCAGGAAAAGGAAACCGCTGATTTTGCATAAAAAATTTCTTCGCCCTTGGTTACATCCAAAGTCACTTCATAACTATTTACATATAAATGGTCGGCGCGATCTTTTGCTTCGGCGCGGCTCAAATTCAGACCTGGCACTAGTGACTCCTTCATCGATTTTGTAGGTTCTAATCCAACCATGACAGAGTTAGCCCATGGAACGCCCATCGGTTCGCAGTTATAGCATCCGCGGCTCCCGCATTACCGATGCACAAAGGGCGGCAAAGGTGGCGCTGCAAGCGGTCTATGGCATTGAATTCAAGCAAGCATTTATAGATCTCACTCAACATTTTCCAAAGGCTAAAAAAATAATTATGGAGATCGGCTTTGGTATGGGAGAGGCTACCGCCCTCATTGCGATAAATCACCCAAATAATGGTTATATCGCCGTTGATGTACATCCACCCGGAATCGGAAAATTATTAACCCGCATCGTTGATCACAAATTAACCAACCTTAAAGTAATTGAAGATGATGTACATGTTGTTTTGCAGCACATGATTGCTGATGAAACTCTCGATGGTATTCATCTCTATTTTCCGGACCCCTGGCCGAAGAAAAAACACAACAAACGCCGAATCGTTAATGAAGATTTTTTGCAGCTCATTTACCCAAAGCTCAAAAGAGGTGGTTACATTCATATTGCCACGGATTGGGTTCCCTACGCAGTAAAAATTCAAGAAATTTTTGCCGCTTCAGATGTGTTCACCGGGGGAGTAATGGCCAAACCAGAGTGGCGACCAGTTACTCGCTTTGAAGGTCAAGGAATTGATAAAGATCATGCCGTTATCGACATGTTGTACACAAAGAGCTAGCGCTGCTCGGCCTCAAACTTTGAAATTTTGTCGATGCGCCGCAAATGCCGCTCATCATTTGAAAATGGCGTTTCCATGAAGGCGTCAATAATTGCTTTACACTCATCAATGGAATGCATACGTCCACCGATTCCAACTACATTAGCGTTGTTGTGATCGCGACCGAGTTTGGCAGTTTCTACGCTCCAAGCCAAAATTGCCCGCACGCCTTTAACTTTATTTGCGGAAATTTGTTCGCCATTTCCAGATCCTCCTAAAACAATTCCAAGAGATGTTGGATCTGCAACGGTTGCTAAGGCAGTCGGAATACAAAAATCTGGATAATCATCAACTGCGTCATACAGAAGTGGTCCGTGATCGGTTACCTCATGACCTCTGCTTTGCAAATAAGTAACTAGGGCCGCCTTCAATTCCAGGCCGGCATGATCACTTCCGATGTGAATGTGCATGCGCATATCTTGCCATGAGCATAGAGAAACCCGCCAAGTGATCGATGACTTGGCGGGTTATCTACTCTTCCTTGGGGGAAGCTTTTACTTACTTAAGGGCGATTACCCTTACTATCTTTTGAATCCCATCCATATTTTCCCAATCCCTTTGCAACCAAAGATCTTGGTCCAACCACATTGACTGCTGCAGTTACTTGGGCAGGTAACTTTGCCTTAAGAATGGTTGCTTCGGCGGCAGTTAACTTTCCAGCTACTACTGCTGCATCGATCGCTTTAATCTCGTATGCAACGAGAGCTGCGATTAACGCATCTTTCTTTGCACCTGCGATAGTTGCTAGTGACTCACCAGCTACAAGTCGAGCTTTTATTGTTGCGGCTGGAAGTCCAATTGTGGAGACAATTAATGCTTCTTGTCCGCTGCGGTAAGCTTCACGAGCTGATTTATAGGCTTCGTGATTGGCCTTATGTGCGGCCATTACTTCCTCAAACTTTTTTGCGATTGCATCAGATTGTGCTTGTGTGATCGTTCCGGCGGTTACAAGACTTGAGAGAACTGTCGCTCTTATATCGCCCTTGCTTGGTCCTTGATCTGCACTTGCAACTGCAACTGATCCTGCTGTTAGTGCGGCAATGGTAATTGCTACCGCTGCCATTCTCTTCATTGTTGACATTTTTTTACCTTTCCGTTGTTTAACTTGTCCCTGACTCCTCGTCACCGACTACCCTTAATAAACACGGCGATGCTGTGGAGTAGGGCAGTTGAACCTGAAAGTAAGATTAGAGTATTAAATTCTTGGTAACGGGGAACCCCTATTCGCACAACCTTTTCTCAGGTTCACACTAATTTTCCCTGAAAAGAATGATTGGTGGATAAATGAAAGCCAGCAAATCACTTTTGGCCGCAACTATTGCATTCGTTCTTGCAATTTCTCCGTCAGCTATTGCAGCCCAAAAGACATCAAGCAAAGCAGCTGGCCGTACCGGCACAACAGTTGTAAATACCATTTTAAATGGTGTGGGCACTCCGCTTAAAACCATTGGTATTGATGGAGATTTTTACATTGATACAAAAAATGCAAATCTCTATGGCCCGAAAACAAATGGTGCGTGGAAAGTTATAACATCATTGCGCCCAAGTGCAACTAAAATTCCGACCCCGATTGCAGGTGACAATGGTGCACCTGGTTTATCTGGCGCTAACGGTGCAACTGGACCGCAAGGAGTTAAGGGTGACAAAGGTGGAACTGGTGAAAAGGGTGGAACTGGTGAAAAGGGAACAGTTGGCGCAGCGGGTGCTACCGGTCCAACTGGCAACGATGGTCAGAAGGGTGCTACCGGTCTCACTGGACTGACGGGTTTCACAGGCGCGATCGGATCAACCGGCGTTGCTGGATCGGCTGGTGCAACCGGTTTAGCTGGAAGTGCTGGATCGACTGGCGCAACAGGTCCTGCTGGTTCTGCTGGTTCTAATGGTGCAACAGGTCCCGCTGGCGCGACAGGCGCGACAGGGTCTGCGGGTGCAACTGGTGCGACAGGGTCTGCGGGTGCGACAGGTGCGACAGGGTCTGCGGGTGCAACTGGTTCCGCGGGTGCGACAGGTTCTATTGGTACAACAGGTCCTTCTGGTTCCGCGGGTGCGACAGGTGCGACCGGTCCTGCTGGTGCGGCCGGTAGTGCTGGTGCATCTATTTCATATTTTGTTGATACTGGAAGTTGGGCACTTTCAACTTCTCAAAATATGGGAACTAGCGACTCAGGATCATTTGGAAGTGTTGACGCTGGATCTTATACATTTGAGATTGTTGTGGATGGAACTTTTTCACCAAGTACAAGCGTATCGATGAATATTGGAATGCAGTTGATTGCCAGTGCTGGCTCATTGGACTACCGAGTTTTTGCAAGCGATTCAACGGCGTATATCAATAATTCTGGAACTAGGCACTTTCAATTCTTAATAATTGGTCGAATTATTTGTACCAGTGTGACGACTTTGAAATTAAGAGCCTCAGATCAATACGCGTCAACTAGTGCAAACGCATTAAATTTCACTGGAAGAGCCCTTATCAATAAAGTCGGCTCTATCGGCTAAATAAGTGGAGCGGGTGACCGGGATCGAACCGGCATGGCCAGCTTGGAAGGCTGGGGCTCTACCATTGAGCTACACCCGCGGGTGCTTAGAGGCTAAAGGTAGTG
>JAYVQU010000001.1:0-161321 GCA_043776875.1 Actinomycetes bacterium | reverse complement strand
GAGGCGCTTATGAACTTGCCAGTCAGCGCTGCTGCGTTGCATAACTGGGTTCGACAGCGCCGTATCGACAAAGGAGAGATTGACGGCTCTGACTTCGCCAGAGAGCGCTGAACTCGCCCGAGCCAAGAGAGGGATCGGAAGAGCGCCGAACTTGAAGTAGAAAACCTTAGACGTGCTTGGAAGATTGGCAGGGGCGGACCATCTCGACCCAAAAGGATTCACCCGGTGATCGATCAACTCATCCGATGGGCGGCTTTAGCGACCAAGCTCTGCCACCGCACTCTTGGCGTGATTGCTCGTAAGGTTATTACAAATATAAGCACCGACCGATCCCTGGCAACACAGCTGCCACGCGTGTGGCTAACAGCTCTGATACGGCAAGTTCATACTGCTAGCCGTGGCACTTATGGTTGCCGCTCCGAGTTCATGGGCGAACTCACTTTGGGCATTGGCCTGCGCCTCAGTTGAGCCCCTGGTGGCGGTGCTGATGAGCATGAATAAGATCGCTGGTCTGCCAAGTGTGGGGAAAGTGAAACCTTTGCGCGGTGTAGTCAGCGCCGATGATTTGGTTAATCGCAAGTTTCATCGACGCCCATCGGCAATAAACTCTCAGGTCACTGATATTACCGAGCATCGAAGGCGCGGCGGCAAGCCTCTACTGCTGTGCTGTATTAGATACGTTTCGTCGAAGAATTATTGGTTTCTCAATCGACACCGTTTAAAAACTCCAACCTTGTAGTCAATGCTCTAGCTATGCCCAATCAAGAATCGAAACCCTTCTCCAGGGGCGGGTTGTTCACGGGCGATCACGCACGTGCAATTCACATCATGGGCATTTACCAACGCCAATTAGGCAAGTGAGGAGTTATGGCCTCATTCGCCCTCAGTGGCAGACGGCTTAGATAATGCGATTGACGAGAGTCATTGCTGCTCAAGCATGCAAATCGAACTTCTTAACCGCAAGCCAAAAGAAGACTCGGATCGAGTTAGCAAATGCGATCTTCGAATACATCGAGATCTTCCACAACCGACAAAGACGACACTGCCGCTCTGGCATATCGCACGCCAATCGAATTCAAGTTAGCCTAGAAAAACCCATCCATCCCAGCCTAATCTTCACATCGAAGGGGTAACCAAACTGGGGGGCAGGACAAAATGTTATTGGCATTTATGCAGGCAAACTCAGCGGTGTCGGCTATCCGCTGGTTTTTTTCAATAGCAGACAGGGCAAAATTTTGCTCGGCGGTGGCCTGCTGATAATTTTCCTTTATTAGCTACTCGGCGTTTTCGAACGACGACGTACCGCCGTTGAGGTCAATGTCTACAACCTGGCATCGATCGTGGGTGAGGCTCGTCGCCTGGCGCAGCGGATGGAGGGGATCTCACCTGCGCCCCCATCCAGCGAACTGCCGGGATCCAGTGTGGCCAATCCAGCTGACCTCACAGCAAGTGCGGAGTTGGCCTCAATAACCCCGACGCAACTGCCACACTTAAAACGAAGTTTCCGTGGCTACTCGCGCAAGGCGGTCCACAAAATGTATGCCCAAATGATGGCCGAAATTAATCAGTCGCACCGCACCGTCGTAGCACAACTCGAACATGACAAGGTCACAATTCACCAAGACCAGGAATTTCTGGAAGAAAAACTTACCCAAGCTATCCGGCGGCAAAAGAGTCTGGCCCTCTTGCGCGCCACCGCGCAAGAACAACACTTGTCCTCAAATTGGCCGTTAATTAATGACAAATTCACCCCAACTAATAAAGATACTTTGACGAAATAGTCATCCTCACCCGACAGATTTTTATTCGGGGCACAGTTTGTAGGCAAGGTTAATTAGCAACCAACTTCCTGTTTTTATCACAAACAATTTCCTACTATTTGCAGAGCGAGTAGATACTTGCATTTAGTAAAAAGTGTGAACAATGCAACAAATGCTGGAGTGCCAGCCCCCGGACAAATGCCCAAACAAATCCCCTGCTGTGCCAAAATTTACTCGTGGTGAAAAACGAAGTAGATCATGAATTTATAGGAGAGTACATGGTGAAGTTCATCGGCAGTATCAAAACTAAATAATTAAAAACAAAATAGAAAGAAGGAGTAAAAATGAAAAGATTCATTTCTCGCATAACAGTCCTGGCATTAGCACTTGGTGGAATTGCGGCATTTGGAGTATCGACCGCTTCCGCTGCCGAAACTCCCACCCTTGTGGTTTCTGGAGGCGATCGAGTCGCATTTCTCACCGGTTCTTCAAATATCACGGCCACTGCAAGTGTGCCGGGAACTGTTAGTTTTACCGCCAACGGTGTCGCTATTCCAGGATGTAGCGCAGTGGCTACCGCTGTGGTCGCCCCATTCACTGCAAGATGTGTTTGGACGCCAATAGTTGGAGGAGCTGCAGCATTAAGTGCGACTCTTACTCCAACTGATGCAACCAACTTCACCACCGCTACCGCTACACCAATTAACGTAAAAATTGGAACTCCAACTCAAGGCGTCATGAATGCCATCACGGTTTATGTCGACACAGTTCTTGGAAGCGGGGCTACTGGAGTTCTCAAGCCACAGCTCGGTGGCACCTGTGCACTCACTGGCAACTTCATGCTTGGCCAGATGATCGTATTTCGTGCCTACGCAAATGATGCAACCCGCGGCGGCGATGCACTGACTACCTTGAACACCGTAAGTGCGACAGTTACCATCGCGGGGATAGCAAAGCCGATCTCTCTGACTTACGGAACCAGCGCCGGCCGTGGCGGACGCGGATTTTGGACGGCCGCTTTGCCGACCGGTACAGCTCCGGGTCTTTATAGCACGCTCGGCGTGATGAATTTCAAGGTCACTTTCATTGCCAAAGATTCGGAATCAGTAAAAGTCTTGTCAACCAAATTAGTGCCGATGATGAAAGATGGCAAGCGAGTTGTTGATGAATTCGGCAAAACGGTCTACGAACGGGTGGCCTACTACCGGACAACAGTAGGTAGGTACCCGGCAGTTAAAATCAAGGGAGCCACCGGAACATTTGAGTCCAACATGTTCCCAGCGACCTCACAAGTCACCGTTCACCCAATTCCAACAAGTTGAGCTGAGTCGGTACCCAAATGTTAACTCCTGCAATGTTTGAGCAATCACTAGAAATTTGCGATGCTCCTCATTGCAGGAGCATGTGAAAAAAATAATTTAATTCTTTAGGGATAGAAAAGGGAAATCATGAAAAAATTTAAGTCAAACCGAAGTTTTTACTCCATAATTATTCGAGCGACAATAGCTGCAATCATTCCGATGGCGATGCTCACCACCACCGCCACTGGTGCTGAAACCGAGAGTGCGCCCATTGTGCTCACGGCACCCAGCGGAATTCCCGAGGTAGCGCCGCTACCCTTCACGGGTATTAAAGCCCCAACCTTCACCACCCCGGCGACGATGGGTAATTTGACCGTCACGCCAAACCAAGGAGTAGTCGGCATACCGATTACGATCACAGGTGCCGGGCTTTCTGCCAACACGAGCATTGCCTTGACCTGGTCAACCGCTGATGGCGCCTGGCTAGTTGATGTTGCACCTAGCACAGTCAACTACCGGGGTGCCTCGTACTCCAAATATCACGTAATTATGGCGAATGTGACTACAGATGGCAGTGGTAAGTTTTCGTACAGTATGAAAGCACCAAGCGACTGGGGTGGAATTAAAGATATCTATGCCGTTCAAAATGAGATCGCTGTTGCCAAGGGAGGTTTCGTGTTGACCCGCACTGTTTCCATTTCTCCTACAAGTGGTCCAGTTGGCACACCGATCACAATTACTTACACCGGAATTGGTCCAACCCTCTATACCGGTGGCGCTTCAGTCCTTTATGACAACGCCCACGCTGGTTCGATTATGGCCCAGTGGACTCGCGGAACTGGAAAGGTCGTTATTCGCGCTTCCGGTGCAAAAGGAAATCACTACATTGAGGTTAAGGATGCAATTGGAATTGCCTACCTCAATATCGTCCAGTCCCCAGTTCCATACGCTAACGGTGGCGTTGCAACCTTCCGGGTCACCAAGGATAATGGACCTCCCGCTTCCTACATCAAGTGGCCGGCACAAGTAGTTCCCACCGTTACCCAAAGAACCACTCTCTCTTTGGCAGGTTTGGATCCACTGACCAAAGCGGTGGCTACTCTTTCTACTACAAGTGGACCAATCGGCGCTAAAGTCAAACTCGATGTCACCGGCCTAATCACCTCTGGAACCCACTCATTAAAGTGGGCATCGGTTGTTGGTAACCGAGTTAATTGCGGCACAGGCGGCGGGTGTTGGGATTTCATTTATTTACCACTTGGCGAAGCCAATGCGGTTGACGGTAAATTGAGTCAAGAAATCACCATTCCCGACAATCTAGGTGGTTGGCATGTAGTACAGGTGATGAAAGGCGACAAAATTCAAGCTCAAGAGTCTTTCTATGTGAAGGTAAGCATCGTGCCTTTTTATGACAAGAAAGGTAAAGTCATAAGTATGGGTCTGGCAACTGTCGACAATTCAGCTACCCTGGAGGCTATTGCAGTTGGCCAATCGGGTGTTGGAACTAATAAATTCAAGGCTGGCGAAGAGTTCACTATCAGTATTAAGGGTGGCGGCTGGACGCAACTGGACAACACCTTCGCTGTCACATACGACAATAGCTATATCGGCTACGGTTGTAGTTTTAATTCAAATGGTTATACCGTCTTTAAGTTGCGGGCAACTGGTGCTCCTGGTACCCACATCATTGACCTCTACCCGCTGCTGTATACCCATCAACCAAGCTTTACTAAAACTCCATATGGAATGCTGCCGGTGCTCTCAGCCGACCGCGACTTCCCAGGTTTGGCGCTCGGTTATCAGGTGCCAAGTTTGCACTTCGCAATTACCATCACTAAGTAACACGCAATAGTTATTGCTTAGTATTTGAAATAAATAAGTTCGGTTTTATTGCCTCGCTTCTCGGATCTTCAGGAGCGAGGCAATAAACAATTAAAGGAGCCAAATGAAAAAGTTAAGGCGAATCCAACTCGCAGCAGTCCTAGCACTTGGCTTGGTAACCCCTTTCGTGGCAGCTCCATCATCGGCGGCAACTGTGGCTTTGCGGGTAGTGATGATTTCCTACACCGACAAAATGCCGAAATATTACGAAGATCTGGTACAAGCTTTCGAAAAGGTAAACCCTGAAATCAAAGTTGAACTTAATGTTCTCGCCTTGTCTGAGATTGAAACCAAAGTCAAAGCGCTGATCGCAGCTGGTAAATCACCAGATCTAGTCAACAGTGATGAGTTTGCCGGCGATGCTGCTGCCGGGCTTCTGCTGCAAGCAGATCAGATCGTTAGCGCGGAAACGCTCAAGGATATGATTTCGGCATTTAGGAAGAACTCAGAGCTCAACGGGGTTGCATATGCAGTTCCTGATTTAGCAAGTGCACGTGCTTTTTTCTACAATAAAAAAATTCTTGCTGGTGCTGGTATAAAGAATGCTCCGACAACTTGGACTGAACTTGAAGTTGCGGCTAAGGCTATTAAAAAGAAGTTTCCAAAAATTTTTCCAATCGGAGTTGCATTTGGTCCGGAAAGCGCGCAAGACGAGTTCATCATCTGGGGCGGCGGCAATGGCGGCCGTCTCTATGACCCCAAAACCGGTAAATACACACTTAATTTTCCGGAGTACTTCACAACACTAAAATTCTTAAAAAAATTGGTCGATCAGAAATACCTTCAACCAAACCCAGGAAAGACCAACCGTACTAATGGAGCATGGGAACTCTTTGCCAAGGGTAAAGTTGCCATGGTAAGTGGCGACCAGTTTTTTCCTAACTGGCTCACTAAGAATGGCGGCGAAAATATTAGTTGGGGCGCGGGAGCATTTCCGCACGCACTTGGCAAGATTGATATCACCCTAGCTGCTTCCAATTACTTTAAAGGATATAAAGCCAATGGACGTCAAGTAGAGATTGCGAAGTTCCTTAACTTCTTCTTCCTGCCTGAAAACTACCAAGGTTTTCTGAAGGCAGCTGGTGGATTCATTCCGGTTACGGTATCTGCTGGAAAGATTGCGGTCACCGACCCAATTATTGCGCCATACATTAAACTCCTTCCTAGAGCTATCTTTGAGCCAGAGAGTCTTAGCTCTTGGCAGATCTGTAAGGAAAGAATCGTGGGTTACCTGGGTACTTCGATGTTGGCCAATAACCAGAAACAGGTGCTGGCGAACATGCAATTGATGTGTGACATGGCTATGCGCAATTTTAATGGAAACGCAAATCCAGGTCACGATCATTCTCAACACAATCATTGACGCATTTATTGACACTTGTAGGTACAGTCGGCTGCAAGAGTACTTAAGTGGCAAAGTGCAAATCGTGGCTGATGTAAAACCAAACTCTATTTTTTGAAAAAGTTTTAATTGTATTTGTCAAGAAATAATTTTCTTTTTTTACTTACTTGTTAGGGGCTAGCACTCAATTACTTTTGCAATCGTATGACTATGTCGTATTGCACTTTGCTAAGTCAATTTTTTGCGACAATGTATTGCAATCAAGCAATAAGATTAACTGTGTATCAAATTCGAATCCATGGTCGAGGTGGGCAAGGTGTAGTTACCGCAGCTGAATTATTAAGTGTTGCAGCATTTATCGATGGTTCACATGCCCAAGCATTTCCGAGTTTCGGCTCTGAACGTACCGGCGCGCCAGTTGTTTCATATTGCAGAATCGATCATAAGAATATTCGCCTGCGGGAACCCATATCTGCACCTGATGCAATAATTATTCAGGATTCAACCTTATTAAACTCAGTAGATGTTTTCGCTGGCAGCAAGCCAGATGGATTCATTTTCATTAATACCCTCAGGACTCTGGAAGAGTTAGGGCTTTCCGATTTCGTTTGCAACAGATCTCCTGAGCGCACTCTCATTCTTCCAGCATCTGAAATTGCTTTAAAGCATGTCGGTCGCGCAATGCCCAATGCCGCTCTGCTTGGTGGCCTGGCTGCGGCATCCGGTTGGATTCAGATCGAGAGCCTCACCCAAGCAATTGCTGATCGATTCCCGGAAAAAATTGCATACGGAAATATTAAAGCGGCCGAAGAGGCATATGATTTCGTGAAAAGCGCATTACCGGAGCGCGCTGATGCGTAAACAGATAGAAGGCTCAAGAGCGGTCGCCGAAGTGGTGGCTGCCTGCAGACCCAATGTTATTTGTGCTTATCCAATTTCACCACAAACGCATATCGTTGAGGCCCTTGATGAATTAACACGGCTCGGTGAAATAGATCGTTGTGAATTCATCAATGTTGAATCAGAGTTCTCGGCAATGTCAGTTGCGATTGGCGCATCAGCTACTGGAGCGCGTACTTATACCGCAACAGCTAGCCAAGGACTGCTCTTTATGGTCGAGCCGGTCTACAACGCCTCCGGATTGGGTTTGCCGATCGTAATGACCGTTGCAAATCGCGCAATTGGGTCGCCAATAAATATTTGGAACGATCACAGTGATGCGATGAGCCAACGTGATTCAGGTTGGATTCAATTATACGCACAGGACAACCAATCGGCAGCAGATCTGCACATTCTTGCCTTTCGATTGGCAGAGGAGATTTCAATTCCAGTGATGGTCTGTATGGATGGTTTTATTCTTACGCACGCCATGGAAGAAATTAATGTTGCCGAGCAAGAATTGGTTGACAAATTCCTTCCTCCTTTCGCTGCTCGACAAATCCTGGATCCCACTGACCCGATCTCTATTGGTGCGATGGTGGGACCGGAAGCATTTACGGAAGTGAAATATCTCGGCCACTTTAAGCAGTTACAAGCCCTGGAACTAATTCCAAAGTTGTCGGCAGAATTTGCCGAGATCTTTGGCAGACAAGCAGCTGGAGAAGATGATTCTGACGGACTTGTTACAAAATACAAACTTGATGGCGCAGAAATTGTCTTGGTTGCGTTAGGTTCACTTCTTGGAACAATAAAAGATGCGGTGGACGCGCTACGTGAAGAGGGCTTCAAAGTTGGCGCACTCGGTATCACCTCCTTTAGGCCATTTCCGTTAGATGCAGTTCGGATGCAGCTAAAGGTGGCTGAAAAGATTGTCGTCATCGAAAAAGCATTCGCACCTGGAATCGGTGGCATCGTTTCTTCAAATATCCGTACCGCACTTAGCGGTATTACAATCTCCATCGCTACCGCTGTTGCCGGCTTAGGTGGCCGTCCCATAATGTTGGAAACAATATCTGATCTTGTGCGTCGTGCAATGACTAATTCACTTCCGGATTTAACTTTTGTAGATCTCAATCTAGAACTTATCGAGAAAGAGCTGGCGCGCAATAAAGAAGCGCGGCGTTCGGGCTCTATGGCAGAAAACTTATTACGGGATTTGGCACGGCCATGAGCGCACCAGTAAAGTTCTATCAAGTCGGCTCATTTGCAGTGGGTAATCGCTTATTGCAAGCGGATAATCTCTCCGAGCAATCACGATCAACCCGGGCGAACTCTTTAACATCAGGACATCGAGCCTGCCAAGGGTGTGGTGAGGCCCTTGGCGCCAGATATGTTATAGATGCCGCTATGGCGGCCACTGATGGCAACGTTGTTGCCGTTAATGCAACTGGCTGTCTCGAAGTTTTCTCAACACCGTATCCAGAAACCTCATGGCGCTTGCCATGGTTGCACTCACTCTTTGGAAATGCCGCACCGGTTGCAACAGGCGTTGCTGCCGCGCTGCGCACTCAAGGAAAAGAACATGTTCGCGTTGTGGCACAGGGCGGCGACGGTGGAACGGTTGATATTGGTTTCGGACCATTATCTGGAATGTTTGAGCGCAATGATGATGTTCTCTACATTTGTTATGACAATGAGGCATACATGAATACCGGCGTACAGAGATCCGGTGCAACACCACCCGCAGCACGAACAAATACCACTCATGCGATCGGCGCAAATCCGGGGGCATCATTTACCCAGGGGAAGAATTTGCCGCGTATTGCAATGGCCCATGGAATCCCCTATGTCGCAACGGCATCGGTTGCAGATCTGCATGATTTAGAGGCAAAGGTCAAGAAGGCGATGTCATTTCATGGAGCGCGTTATCTTCACGTTCTTGTTCCGTGCCCTCTTGGTTGGGGAACTCGTTCGGATATAGCGATCAAACTTGCTCGCGAAGCAACTGAATCCGGGCTCTTTCCAATCTTCGAAGCCGAACATGGCGAAGTTACTTCGAGCAAACCGATTAGACGCCTCGTCAAAGTTACTGAATATCTCAAGGCACAGAAGCGATTTGCACATCTTTTTGGTCCCAAGGGACGCCCTGATTTATTAGCCGCAATTCAGGCCGGCGCTGATCGCAATATTAGTAGATACAACTTGATTGATGAAAACACCATCATGCCTATTGAAGAAGAGGACGGTCATTGAGATGGCGACCTCAGCAAAACCTTTCGCAATAACTTTAACGATTGGCTCATCCCTTGCTAACCACACAGGTTCATGGCGAAGTGAACGACCTGTCTATATCAATAACTTGCCACCATGTAACGATGCCTGCCCGGCCGGTGAAGATATTCAGGGTTGGTTATACGAAGGTGAATCTGGTAATTATGAACAAGCATGGCGCAACCTTGTTCGCGATAATCCATTTCCTGCCATTATGGGTCGCATTTGTTATCACCCATGTGAGGGCGCATGTAATCGTGCACAACTAGATGAAGCCGTTGGTATTAACTCTGTCGAAAGATATTTGGGTGATGCAGCAATTGCTCATGGATGGCAATTTATAAAACCTACAGTCGATACTGGAAAGAAAATTCTTATCGTCGGATCGGGACCCTCCGGATTATCGGCTGCCTACCACTTAGCGATGAAAGGGCATTCGGTCACGATTAAAGAATCGGCCCTCGAACCTGGCGGAATGATGCGATACGGAATACCGGCATACCGCTTGCCGCGCGATGTTCTTGATGCCGAGATTGATCGGTTGCTACATCTGGGCGTGAGGATTGAATGCAATACAAAGGTTACCAACGCCGAAGGCGGATTGGCAGATGGCTATGACGCAGTTTTTCTAGCAATTGGCGCTCACCTTGGAAAGCGGGCATATATTCCAGCCGGAGATAGCGCACGCATTCTCGATGCCGTTTCGGTATTGCATATGACTGCAGATGGTGAACCACCGCTCTTGGGACGACGCGTTGTTGTCTATGGTGGTGGAAATACCGCCTTCGATGCTGCGCGTACCGCAAAACGCCTTGGTGCACATGAAGCCGTTGTGGTCTACCGCCGCACGAAGGAGAAAATGCCAGCCCACGAGATCGAATTGAGCCAGGCCCTCGAAGAAGGAATTGTCATGCGTTGGCTCTCAACTATTTCCCATGTCGATGAAGGTGCAGTCACCATTGAGAAAATGAAGTTAGATGAATCGGGTTTTCCGCAACCAACTGGCGAGTTTGAAACCCTTGCAGCTGATGCTGTTCTGTTGGCTCTTGGTCAAGAAGTTGATTTAATTCTTATCGAAAATATTGGCGAAATTAAAGTCAGTGATGGAGTGATAGAGGTGAATGAATCTCTAATGACGGGTAAGTCTGGAATATTTGCGGGCGGCGATGCTGTTCCGGGAGAGCGTACTGCTACAAATGCGATCGGCCATGGCAAGCATGCAGCACGTGTTATAGATTCTTGGTTACAGAGCAGCGAATTTATTCATGCACCGCGACCCCCACTTGCAGAGTTCGCAACCTTAAATACCTGGTATTACTCAGATGCTCCGAAGACAATGCGTCCACGATTAGATGCCATTCGACGTGCAACTAATTTTGCGGAAGTTGTTCAAGGGTTAGATGAAGCAACCGCGCTTTTCGAAGCCAGACGTTGTCTATCGTGCGGGAATTGCTTCGCTTGTGATAATTGTTTTGGAGTATGTCCGGATAATGCCGTGATCAAATTGGAGAGTGGAAAATACGAGATCAACTTGGATTACTGCAAAGGATGTGGAATCTGTGTAGCCGAATGCCCAAGCGGGGCAATTGAAATGACTCCAGAGCGATCGTAGAGATGGACGATATCAGCGGCGATTTCGCAGTGACGGATCACCAAGTGTTACCACCAACTATCAGAGAAGAGAGAGAAATGATTAAGCAAGAGATTGAAATTACTGGAATGAGTTGTGGCCACTGTGAAGGAAAGGTTGTCAAAGAGCTCTTGCGCATTGCCGGCGTCAGCGACGCTACCGCCAGCTCTGAGACCGGAAGCGCGCTGATTACCTCAGAGCGGGAAGTGAGCCTGGAGCTTGTTCAGCAGGCAGTTGAACTGGTTGGATACAAAGTGACGGCGACCAGGACACAGTCAGCCTAGAACCTATTCAAAATCCTTGACATCACCCACCCCTGCATATGGATCTTTAGTTGGTGGTTTTTTTTCGTGTTCTAGCAGGCACTGATCCTCACTCTGGGGCATCTCATCATCCATGCACCCACAGATCGAACAAGTGACTTGACCATCCTTATCTACTACAAAATCATGTTGGGCGCAGTGTGTATTACTCATAATATTTCCCCTTATTTAATAAAACTCATGCGTGGTTTGATGTTAAAGCAGCGAGGCTGATTCATCGTGTCTCATGGGACAACCTCTTCTCTATTAGAGAGTAGACCTATAAGAGTAGCTGTGGAATACTCATGCGCAAGGGACAGTTGGTTGCCCCGCCTGACTTACTTAATCAACCTCAGCGAACCTTTTGGCTTTAGCCACCTAGTGCAAGTAGCTAGCTCTGACTTACGCGGTTGAAGCGCAAAGTGTCGCCGCCGCAATGCTTGCTCGCCCGGCTTCAAGTCGCGCAATTGGAACTCTAAATGGAGAGCAAGAGACATAATCAACTCCTACTTCATGGAAGAAGTGGATTGACTCAGGATCTCCGCCATGTTCTCCGCAAACTCCAAGATGTAACTCCGGGTTTGCTGCACGACCTCGTTCGACTGCAATTTTTATCAATTGGCCAACACCGAGAGCATCAATTGTTTCGAAAGGAGAAATGGTAAAGATGCCTTTCTCCAGATAAAGTGCGAAGAACTCTGCTTCTACATCATCGCGCGAGAACCCCCATGTGGTTTGAGTTAAATCATTAGTTCCAAAGGAAAAGAAGTCGGCGATTAAGGCAATTCTATCTGCGGTAATTGCCGCACGCGGCAATTCGATCATCGTTCCAATTTCAATCTGTAGCTCGACTTTTTTCTCACCCGCGACTTTAGCAATAACCTTTTCGGCCTCGGCGCGGATAATGCGCAGCTCCATATGAGAACCAATAAGCGGAACCATGATCTCAACTTTGGGATGAGCACCGATAGAAATTTGGTGGGCCATCGCTTCTGCGATAGCGCGAATTTGTAGCGCATATAGGCCTGGAACAACGATGCCCAGCCGTGAACCACGAAGTCCGAGCATTGGATTTGATTCATGCATCCGGGTTACGGCTGCCAGCAACTCTTTATCCTCGGGCTTGGCCTTTCCCTGAAGTTCATCAATTGCAACCTTTACCGAAAGCTCGGTGAGATCTGGCAAAAACTCGTGCAAAGGTGGATCAAGCAGTCGAACAGTGACCGCTTTACCATCCATTTCCTGGAAAATATTTATAAAATCAGATCTTTGAAGTGGAAGTAAATCTGCAAGTGCGTTGCGCCGCTTCTCATCATCGTTGGCCAAGATAACTCTTTCGATGAGCACACGGCGCTCACCTAAGAACATATGCTCGGTACGGCATAGACCTATACCTTCGGCACCAAACAGTCGTGCAGTCCGAGAATCCTCTTCGTTATCTGCATTAGCTCGAACTCGCAATTTCCTACGATTATCTGCATGTCGTAAAAGCCTATCTACTGCTTTTACAAGTTCATTTTCATCTTCGTCAAGGCTCTTGTTTACATCTGCGCGACCTGCTTCCAGATATTTCACTATGATCGAAGCCACTGCCGGCAGCTCCCCTTTAAATACCTCACCGGTGATGCCATCGATTGATATCAACTCACCTTCAGTGATTGTGATCGAACCGATGACCGCCTGCTTCAACACCGAATCGACCAGCATCGCATCTACCCCACAAACAGCAGTTTTACCCATCCCACGTGCAACAACTGCGGCATGAGATGTTTTGCCACCACGGGAAGTGAGAATGCCAACAGCTGCAATCATTCCCCCGAGATCATCTGGGTTGGTCTCTTTTCTAATCAAAATGACTTTCTCGCCACGCTCTGCAGCTGCGATTGCAGCCTTGGATGTAAAAACCGCTTTACCGACAGCCGCTCCCGGAGAGGCAGCCATTCCTTTCGCAATCGCGATATCGGTTGCACTCTTCTTGAATTGTGGGAACATCAATTGCGCAAGCTGTGCGCCATTTACCCGCATAATTGCTTCGTCGAGTGTGATTACTTGCTCATCCACTAACTGCATTGCAATCCGAAAAGCTGCTGCGGCAGTACGTTTGCCCACACGGGTCTGTAAGAGCCACAACTTATCTCGCTCAACCGTGAACTCGATATCGCATAGATCTCTATAATGAATCTCTAATGTTTTCATCAGTTCTTTCAGCTCGGCAAAGAGGCGTGGTGAGAGCTCACCGAACTCCGCCAATGACATGGTGTTACGAATTCCAGAGACGACATCCTCGCCTTGCGCATTTTGAAGATAATCGCCATAAATACCGGGTGAACCAGTTGCCGGATCGCGGGTAAAGCAGACACCGGTTCCAGAATCACTCCCCAGATTTCCAAAGACCATCGTTCCAACATTTACCGCGGTACCTAGATTTTCCGGAATTCGCTCTCTGCGGCGGTAGAGCTGGGCCCGCTCGGTATTCCAACTTTCAAAGACGGCACGGATTGAATCATTAAGTTGTATTCTTGGATCTTGCGGAAACTCCCTTCCGCTCTCAAGGATAATTACTTGCTTGTATTGTGATACTAACTCCTTTAATGACTCTGCTGATAGCTCTGAATCAACGCTGACCCCTTGTTTTACTTTTGCATTATCTAGCAGAGTAGCGAATTTCTCGCCGTCGATATTAAGGGCAGTCTTTCCATACATCTGAATCAATCGACGATATGCATCCCATGCAAATCTCTCATTATTACTTGCCTGCGCTAATCCCTGTACCGAAATATCGTTGAGTCCAACATTGAGAATAGTCTCCATCATGCCAGGCATTGAATAAGCGGCCCCAGAGCGCACACTTACAAGAAGTGGATTATCAATATCGCCGAGGCGCTTCTGCATCACATCTTCTAGCTCCCTCAATGCATTCGTGACCTGTATCTCTAAATCAAGCGGGAACTTTCCATGCTGTAAATATTCAATGCAAGCTTCCGTAGTAATGGTAAATCCTGATGGGACCGGCAATCCAAGTCGGGTCATTTCGGCAAGGTTTGCGCCTTTACCACCAAGCAATTCTTTTTGATCCTTATTTCCATCTTTGAAGGCAAAGACGAAATTAGTATTGCTAACGCGAATAGCATCCATTGTTTATCTTACCTAACCACCTTCGACTCACTCAGCAGTTCCAGTGGCCTAGTAGTCACACTGGCAATTGCATCCGATTCGCAAACTCCTAGCTCCTGCAAAATCGCTAGCGATTGCGCAAGCGTTCCAATTCCGCCCGCCAAAGTTCCATCCAATCGTCGGGCCTGACCATCAGATACCTTGATCAGCATATCTCCAAAGTTAAATTGACCTTCGCTTAATCCGGCAGGTGCCACCGCATCATTGGTAAGAATAAAACGGCCCTTTGCCTTGTTAAGTGTTTCCTTCACGGTTGTGCGATCAACGTGGACATCATCAACAATAATTTGAATTACTACATCATCGCGTGCTAGCGCGGCATGGCCAACTCCGTGGATCTCATCATGTAACTTGCGCATCGCATTCCAGATATGAGTCACTGTTGTGGCGCCAGCATCAAAGGCAGCATGCGCTTGGGTATCGGTTGCCATGGAATGGCCCAAGGAAACAACAATCCCGTTATCGACGGCGAACTTTACGAAATCTAAAGCGCCAGCTAATTCTGGTGCAATAGTTACCATCGAGATTTTTGCGGCAGCGATATATTTCTTGAACTCCTCGATGTCAGGTTTGCGCACCTTATCTGCCGGGTGTACTCCCCGTTTTTCTAAGGAAATATAAGGGCCTTCGACATGGATGCCTAGAATCTTTGCTTCCTCCGCCAGCGGGTTAGCGCGAACCTCTTCTATCAATGCTGCCGCCCGTAAAAATTCCTCCGGTCCAGAGGTAATAAGAGTTGGCAAATAGGCATCAACTCCATGTTTGAATAGTGAACGCGATGCCGTGCGAATTTCTTCAGCTGAATTGGCGGAAAGGAAATCAATACCGCCATGGCCATTTACCTGCACTTCTACAAACCGTGGCTCACTGCTACCGATCTTCACCTAAATAGTCTACCTTTAATAACTTGATGGATTAAGTTTCAGCTCCTTTGAATTCAACTAGCGCCGCAATCACAATCTTTGTAGAAGGCTCATGGCGCCAACGCCATAGACAACGAGCGAGAAACAACAACACCTGCCTTGGCGGTGCTGGCCATCAAGAAATCAACCCCGCTTCAAGATAGCCTTTGCTAGTGAACGGCGCCCTTGCACTGGTTGGTTCCGGTGAATACTTGCCGATTATGCAGGAACTGGAAAACTCACTTTTACAAAATGCAACTCTTCTTGGTAAAGCAAACCGATACATTCAGATACCTACGGCTGCCGGTCGTGAACATCTCGATCGAATTTCATTCTGGCAAAAGCTAGGTACTTAGCTAGCACTCTTATTGATACTCCAGTATGGCAAGCAATTGAGCGCGCCTGGAAGGATGGGAGTTCACTTGCTGGATGTAGCGCAGGTGGCGTGTGCACGGAGCAGGAAAAGTTCATTTACTTCGCGGAGATAAAGATTCAGCCCAGCAATTCAATGCCGGTGAAATTTTCTCGCTTTAAATTGAAAGTAACTTAATTCTGTTTCTTTTTAAGATCGCGGTAGAAATTCTCATGCGAAGCTAATACAAGAAGTTTTATCTCAACTTTACTAACTATTCGATATGCAAGCAGCCATTGTAAACTGCTGATTTTGAACTTATAGATATAAATCCCCGCCAAATCTCCAACCTTCGGAGTTCCGGATTCTGGATTCTCCGCAATATCTCGAACCGCCTTATCCAGGCTCTTCTTCTGATTTGGGTGAAGTTTTTTGACTGATTTTATGAATGTTGGAGATTGGAGAATCTTCACTAACTGAAGGTGTACTCAACAGTTGCCGCTTCGGCATCGGCCTTCATAATTTCTCGAATGAGTGAAAAGGAGAGGTCGGGATTCTCCTCAGCGATAAGTGCCATACGAAAATAAAATTCGATCTGTCGCGGGACGGAACGATGCTCAATAGCGGCAATGCGCTTGGCATCGGCCACGAGTGATTCAGATAGCTTTACCGGGATAGACATGACTTCTCCTATGTTGCAGCGAGCCTATCAGGAAAAGTTGTAAAAAGTTACCTTTTGCTACCTTTCTCAGATCCAGCATTAAATTTTTCGGTGTCTAGAATTAGACCGATCGAGCAGCAATTTAATTACCTTTACCGCCCACGAGTTT
Source organism: Actinomycetes bacterium (assembly GCA_043776875.1). GTDB lineage: Bacteria > Actinomycetota > Actinomycetes > Nanopelagicales > Nanopelagicaceae > Planktophila. The sequence goes on along the minus strand of JAYVQU010000001.1, from coordinate 144,697 downwards.
CGGTGGGAGGCAACCGTCCGATAACCAACTCTGGCAATACCACTGGAAAATTTAATGAGCCGAGAAGTCAAGACATTTCCACGTGCGTGCAAAAGAAAGCCAATTGCGGCCGCGCCAGAATATGTTGTGCCATCGAAAATTACATACACCTGCTCTGCACATTGTTGCTTGGTTAGCCCAAATGGCGCCAGGTCAGTGCTTTGAAATGGCTTTGTACTAAGTTGCACCTTTTGCTGCACCCATGCAAGAGTTGATCTACAAAACCCACACTCACCGTCAAAGATGACGATGATGGGCTTAGCTTCATTCAAGATGGGCCTCCGAATCTTTTAATTAACTTCTTAATGGGCCAAGCAAGAATCCACTTAAACGTTGGGTTGGATTAGTTTGATTAGCATGTTGAGCTTTAAATGCGGTAGTGCCGTCAATGCCACATAGTGAAATGATCCGAGCAGCACCACCTGGGTGCGAGTTGATCCACGCCGTTAAGTTATAAACAAAACCATCAATAACGGTCCAGCAACTGGCTGCTGTGTTGTTAGCGGCAACTTGTTGCATTGTGAAGCCAACTGGCGTTGGTGTTGCGGACTGAGACGGTGTTGGAGTAGGAGTAGGAGTTGGAGTTGGGAGTTCTCCTCTACTGACTGCCCCGGGAGTATCTCTCTCGCCAACAACAACCGTAATCGCAACTTTACTTCGGGGTGTAATCAGAAAACTATAAATCCCGGCTTCTGCTGGTGCATTAAATCTTGCAAGATATAAATAATTAGTTTTACCCAATGGCTCGAAAAATTTAGTTCGCTCATTTAATTTGACTGTGATTTTTTTGCCAGTTGGCGAAGTGACGACCAGGCTTGGCAATAAGGAAGTCTTTAGTACATTTTCAGGTTTCTGGTCGACGATTAAGTATTGGATTGCCAGCTCATCGCCGGCTTTAAGGGCTGCACGAAATCCCTTCTTTTGACCCGCCTTTGTAAATGAGGCTCGGATGGCAAAGGAGATTGTCCCGTCAACAAGTAAGGGACCTTGCGCCGCACTGGTATCGGTATCTAACAAAATGACGGGTTGATGCGCCAATGCCGGAGTGACTGAAATCAGGATTATTGCCAGAGCCAAAATTAGAATGCGCTTCACCCGCAAAAAAATACCACAAAAGCTAGGATTTTTCGCTTTGAGTTTCTTGCGGCCTACTTTGCAATGTTAATTGGCGGCAATTACTCCAAGGCACATTTCATCAGAGGATCCCTCACCCCAGGTCACATAGCGCGGGGCTAAATCCTTTAGCGCCGGCAATTTCTGTCGGAGCGTAGGGTCGAAGGTGCATTCAACTCTAATCACATCACCTTTTTTAACTGCAATTGGTTTCTTCAAAACCGTTGCCGATTGATCATCGAAGTTGTAGTTGGTTCGATTTAATAAAATCTTTTCACCGGCCGTGCCTGGATTTAAAATCAACTTCAAACTCGTACCCAGCAGGTGCATGTGTGGGGCAGCTGCTATCACGTTGTAATCTTTATTGACAACCCGGTCGCAGCGCGAGACCAACGATGGTATTGGATTAAAAGGATCTCCAGCGCAGAGCAGATTGATCCCAGCAGCTATAAAAGCGCTAGCAGTGCTAGTTCTGCCTGCTAAATCGATCAGCGAATTCCGTCGCTCGCATAGCGGGCCAGTAACTCCCAGCGGACATGCCAGCTCTACCGGCGCCGCAAAAAGTTCAACATTTAACTGTTTTGTTGTGGCACCTTTTGCTGGAATTGCTTCTAAGAGAATCTTGGATTGATCAGTCTCAATCTTTCCACCTTGTGCCGCTAATAAGTTGTAATGCACTTGCAGAACCAGGCGTTCACCTTTCTGAAAAGGAATGCCATAACCCCTTGGTGAAATATCTTTACCTCTGCCAGGTGCCCAGGAACTTAGCCAAGGTGAGGTTAGAAATGAGGAAAACATGGAACCCAATCCGGAACCACCGAAACACGGCCAGCCTTGACCATCTTTATCTGCGGTAATTGCTTCGGCTAGATCCGCACTTGTTACTCGAAACATAATAGCGTGATGGACATAAGCTTTATTTTGCGGCACAAATTCAACCGATTTGATAATTGAGTCTTCCGTCACCTTTGGATCAAGTAAGAAACAACGATAGTCATCGGTGCCATTGTTTGGCGCACTCGGCAGATGTGCTTTTACCATTGTGGCGGTGTAGATCTTTGTCTTTGAAACCGCTGCATTTGCGATTGGATTTAAGGCAACTGAGAAAAGTGCTATTGTAATAAGAAATCTGGTCGACTTTCGTTGCATAGGCAAAGGGTATCTTATCTCGATGAACTCAAAGGATGGCGAGATTGCAGATGTTGGCAAACCAATTTTTTAGCTAGTAAATTTTTTACCGTTATCACTAGATTTCAAAATTGCATTTCCCACAATGGCCACGATCAAAGTATCGGACTGTGAAATTGCTCCAATCGGGGCCGAAAAAGTGTTCAATGTGGTCCAACTTTTTCCACTATCTATCGAACTCAATAATCTCTTGCCTGAGGCGGCAAGTAAACGCTTATTGTTCCATTCCAGCGATGTAAGCATCACATTCAATTTCGATTCTTTGATACTCTTCAATGAATTAGTACTTGAGTAGAGTTTTCCTTCACGAATTGCTAACGCCGAACCTTTAACCTGAGGGTTAATCGCAATATCGGAAAAAGTATTTTTACCTAGACTTTTCCAATTTTTTCCTAAGTCGGCCGAGTACAAAAGTTCGCCACTGCCTGAATCAGCGCCATAAATTTCAGAATTGGTAACCTCTAGAAAATGAAAATCAACCTTTCCCTGCAAGGAAATTGTCTTCCAGCTCTGGCCCTTATCTGTTGACATTATTAACCCGACCGGGTTGGGCAAACTTGAACCTGCCGCCGGATGCCCACCTGCGAAAATACGCTTACCCACCACACTCAAACCCATTAAATCAGGGCTATCTTTACCTATCTTCTTGTGTGTTTTCGCGTCGATATATTTATATAAACCTTCATGAGTTCCAAGCAGAATTTCATTACCAAAAACTCGAAGGTTATGAATATGCGAAATTCCTTGATGTGAATCAGCGAAAGCATTTGGTGTCATTACCAGGGCAAGCGCAAAACTGATTGCAAGTATTTTCCTAAACATTTCTATACCCTTCCGACAAATGGCATCATGCCAGGCACACTATAAATATCGGAAAAACGCAGCCCGGTTTTGGTAGAACGGGCCTCCCACATCATTCCATCGCCGGCATAGATGCTCATATGGTGAATGGTCGAGATTGTTCCTTTATAAGAATAAAAAATAAGATCACCTGGTTGCATCTGAGCTAATGGAATCTGTTTGGTATAGGTGTAGTAGAGACCTGAGTTCAAGCGATCCCAAATTGGCCAACCCAGACCTGCGTACTTATAAGCGGCATAAACCAAGCCGGAGCAATCAAAGGTGTTTGGACCTTCACTTCCCCAAACATATGGTTTTTTGGCTAGAACTTGGCGCTGGGCGAATTCAACCGCCTTTAGGCGCTGGGCCTCGGTTGTTCTTGAGGTGCTCTTTCCGGTAGGTCCACCAGTTTGCCAAATCCTGGATTGACCAGGGGTTTTACTGGCTTCATTGGCACGCCGCTCTTCCAAGATCGCAAGCTGTCGTCGTTGCTCAAGTGAGATGCGAACATTCTTCGCCGATGCTAAATCCCGTTGCAACTTATCTTGAACTGCTTGCAGTTTATCTACTTCAGCTTGTTGTTCATCCTCGGCAGCTTCCGCCGCTTGCTTAGCCTCTGCCACATCTGCGGTGACAATCACTTGGCGCCTCTTGGCAGCCTCTGCGATCAATCGTGCCTCGTGAGCTATAGCTTCGGCAACTTTAAATCTCTTTAAGGCAGTTCTATTTCCCGAACTTAAATTTTCAATTGTCGAGAGTCGATCCATTATCTCTTGTGGCCCACTTGCGTTGAGTACCGCTTCAAAGTCGCTTAAACCGCCACCTGATACGTAGGCATTCACGGCTAGCTTTCCAATCTCTCGATTTGTAGTCGAGACCGACGCTGCTGCAATTTGGTATTGGAGCACCGACTCATAGACAACAATATTGGCTTTGGCTAACTCCCGTCTCGCCAACACATACTTTGCCTGGGCTTGATTAGATAGCACTGTTAACTGTCGTAGATTCCCGCGAGCCTTTAATAATTTTTTGTCAGCTTCCTCCGCAATCTTTTGCTTCTTTTTTTCTGCCTGCTTAGCGGATTCAATCTGCGCCAAGGTAGGTTTGTGTTTAGCGGCAACAGCTATTTGGGTAGGTAACACACCGACTAACACTGCCAAAAGTAAGGTAGGCAAAAACTTTTGCAATACATTGTTCATAGACGTCGCGCCCCCACAAATGGCTTATAACCAAACATTCTAGTGTAATTAACAACCTCAACTTTTTTGCCGGGCCGTGGTGCTTGCACCATTTTTCCGCCACCCATGTAAATAGATACATGACTAATTGGCTTGCCATAAAACAAAAGATCGCCCGGCTTAACTGATGAGAAATCAATGCTCTTTCCGTAGCCAATTTGAATTCTCGATGAGTGTGGCAGCGAGACCCCCGCCTTTTGAAAAGCGCGCATTGTCAATCCAGAGCAATCCCATTTGGTGGGTCCAGCTGCGGCCCATACATACACATCGCCAACTTGAGAAAGCGCAAACTTCAGGGCAATCGACCCCCGAGTGTTATCTCCTTTATAACTTTGAGCAAATTTCTTCGAACTCTTCAAAATCTTGTTCTCGCGTGCGCTCTCTTTTTTAGCTAACTTCGCTCGATCCGCTTTCTTCATAGACTTTAGAATTTGCTCTGCCTTTGCCAGCGCTACTTTTGCCTTTGCTACCTCTTGATTTAAAACCGCCTTCTCCTTTTTTAGTAAGGCAGTTTTTTCATTCACACGGATCCGTGACGCCTGCACGCGCTGCTTATTGGTTGCGTACTCACGCAACTGACGAGCATAATTTGTAGAGACATATCCTAGGACCGAGGCATCAGATAAATACTGGGAAGGATCGGCCGAAAATACCAAAGTTAAGGTCTGACCTAATCCGCTTGAGATATAATTATCTCGGGCGATTTTTTCAATAACGGAGCTAGCTGCTGCCAAATCTTTACGTATTACTGCCTCTCGGCTTTCTAATACCCGAGTTTCTTTTTCTAACCCGGCAATTCGAATTGTCGCCTCATTGGCAGCCTCATATTTTTCAGCTGCAACGGTGCGTAACTGATCAATCTCGCGCTGCACACTGGCAACGGAAGGTGCGGCCACAGCTAATGGCGGAGCTAGCGAAAAAGCGAGCGCTAAACCCAATATTTGGAGAGCCCAAGTGAGCTTGCTACCTTGTCTTACTTTAAATTTATCTCGCTTTAAAAATTTTAATAAATACAAATGGATTCCTAACCTCGCAATGAAATGGCAATTGACGCGGGCAAGATTGAGATTAGATTCGGAATACCCCTAATTGCGGCCTAGATAGGGCAAGGTCTAGATTTAGTGATGTCGCAAAGGTTGAAATCCGCTGCTGAAAAATCGGAAACAGTTGAAGCCGCCAACCTGGCTTAAAGTCAAACCGAAACCGGCTACCTGCAAGCAGGAGTAAAAAGCCGAGACCGGCGCAAATATCCTTAAACCAAGCTTGGGTCAAAACCCCATTTATTGGTACAACTGGATGATTGTTGCTGTTGGCTATCGCGGAAGTTGTTGCTTGCCCCTGACATTGATTGACAATAACGAGGCCGGCCGAGAGCACAGCAATCACCACGGCAAAGGCGCCTAGGAGTTTGACTAACCGAGATCTCGCCTTTAGCACAAACTTATTCTAGCCAATCCCTTTCTTTTGGGCTATTTACAGACAAATCTCGTCTCCTTATTAACCCATGTTCCTGAGAAATTCTGGTGATAATCTTCAATTCCGCACCTGAGTTTTGGTACTGCGAGAGTACTCTTCCCAAATGAGAGCCCATGTCATCCCATTACTGCGAGCAGCGCATTTTACGCCAACTCTGGCTGTCACATCACTGAGCTTTGCCCTTGCCTGGCCTACCAGCCAGGCAACAACCGCCCTTGGCATAGCAGTTACAGTTTTTACTGGGCAATTAATTGTCGGCTGGAGCAATGACTTAATCGATTACTCAGATGATCTTTCACATGAGCGCCAAAATAAACCACTCGTTGCCGGCCTTATTTCACCACGCACACTTCAAATCGCGCTCGCCCTAGCTACCCTGGCGGTGATGCTCCTGACACTTTTCGGCCCACTCACCGCTTTCTTTGGGTTACTTCATCTGCTTGCGGTGTTAAGCGCCGTTGCCTATAACGCGAAGCTGAAGGCAACCCCATTTTCATTTCTCCCCTACCTTTTCTCCTTTGGGTTATTGCCAATATTTATTCTTGGGGCAACAAAGCATGATAGCCAGCCTTGGATGAGTGCGGTGGGTGCACTATTTGGCGTTGGCCTGCATCTAGCAAATGTCTTTAAAGATCTGGAGCAGGATCGGGAAAGTGGCATCTTTGGTTTACCACAAATTCTGGGTGAGAAATTGTGCCGAATCGGGTGTGCGCTCTGTTTCGGAGTTGGGTCGCTGATTCTTTATTGGGCAACCGCCAGCAATGGATCACTTGTCGTTGTTATCGCCTCAATAATATTTTTACTACCCATACCCGCTCGATTCGCCTTCCCCTTTGCGATGGCCCTAGGTGTGGCGGTAATGGCGGTATTAATTAGCACAATTACTTAACTTGGCACCTGGGGCAAAGGTGGGAGGATCTATTGCCAAATTTAATTCGAATAATTTGCCGCCCACACCGCGGGCAGGGTTGATTTTCCCTACCGATGGCGCAATTTACCTCGGCGGTAAAGCTATTTATCATTGAGCTAAACCGACAACTGAAACGCAAGCGCACGGTGTTTGCCTACGGTTTTGTTCTCTCACTGCCAATTCTTGTGGCAATTGCGGTGAAGTTTGTGCCACTCGGAAATAGTGGTGGCCCAACCCGTTTAGGTTCTGGAACTACTGATCTAATTGGTTTGGCAACAATAGGCGCTGCAAACTCCACTGGGTGCAACTTTTGACAACACCACCGCTATTTCTAGAATTTCAATCATCACAATTTATTTGGCGATTTCCTTACTATTTGTAGCAGGATTGGCTTTCTATTTAAATGTTCGCACCGACGCGCCACTTGGTGCAGTCGGTGTTGCGGTAGGGATCTCGATTTTGCTTAACATCTTGGATACTATCACGGCATTAGGTGCAATTAGAGATTGGTTGCCCGTGAATTATGCATTTACTTGGTTCGATGCCTTATCCAGCAGCATTGATTGGTCATCTATGATTCGTGGGGCATCCTATTGTTTCATGTGCGGTGTTTTTTTCTTCGCTTTAGCAATTGAAAAGTTCGCAAAAAAAGATGTCACCTAGTAATCTCAATGTGAACTAGTTCCCACGGCAATGTTCCGCTATCAACAATTTATACTGCGATAGTTTCGCTCTTGACAACTAAAAAAACGCCAAAAAACAAAATAGCGCCCGCGATTAATTGCATCTTTGATAGTAATTGATTGAAAGCAAAATAACCGATAACCCCTGCCACTAAAGGATTAACAAAAGCAAAAGATGTGAGTAAAGCTGGTGATACCCGCCGGGAAATCGTTAGAAACGCCCAATATTGCGATGCTAGAGCAAAGACTAGAAAGACCATTGATGGATTCAAAATATCTGAGCGCATAACCGGCGGAGAATCCATCACAAAGCGCACAATTGTAGTTCCGATTGCACCTAAAAACACCTGCAGGAAAATTGCCAATATCATGGGGTATCCAGATTCAAACTTTATCCAAACCTCAGTGGCGGCAAACCATGCAAAAGTTGAAACGAGGGCTACGATTACTCCAATAATTTGAACTGGTCCATTTGGAGCGCCAATCAAAAAAATAACTGCAACTGTGGCAACAACTACTCCCAAGCTCGCGTGCTTCGATGGAGTTCTTCCTTTGATTGCTAAATATACTATCGACATCATCGGCAGAGTCGAGTAAATAAGTGCTGTCATCGCTCCTGGGATTCTAGAACTTGACCAAGCCAAAGTGACACTGCACAGGGGTGAGTACAAAGCTGAAGATATGACGATCGGGATGAAAGTTCGATCGAGTTTAATCTCTTTTATTGACTTAGGTGCAATAACTAAAACAGCAAAAAAGAGGATGATCGCCGCACCTATGGCACGAATCCACACAATATTTATTGGATCCACAGTCTTGGCGACATTTGAGAGAAATGGATAAATCCCGCCGCCAACAAACCACATAACAGCTAGCCCAAAAATGGTTGACCGATTAAGGGTTCCAGTCATGTCTTACTTAAATCGAAGTGGCGTATTTGTATCATCCTCATACATCTTTGCCGGAATCATCTCTCCGGCTTTATCTCCATAGCGTGCACGAGCACGGCGATAGATATTTTCAACTGTCGCTCCTACTTCCATCGGAACGCCGACCGAGCGCGCTAAATCCCCTGCTAAACGCAGATCTTTGCAGGCCAGTGCGACTGCGAAACCTTCGTCGTAATCACCATCCTGCAGCATTCCAACAATGTCACGTTCTAGCAGGATTGAATTGCACGGTGAACCAATCAGTGATTGACGCAAAACTTCAAGATCTACTCCTGCTTTAACGCCAAGTAAAAGCGCCTCAGTTGTTGCAATAAATGAGTTAAACCAGAGCATATTAAGTACTAGCTTCACCGCGTAACCAGTCCCGCGAGCCCCACAGTTGAAGAATTTTGTGGGATCTCCCATGATGTCAAAAAGTGGCTTCGAATAAGCAAAATCTTCATCAGAACCACCGGCAAAAATCGACAGTGTTCCTTTGTCTGCACCAACAGACATCCCAGCAACTGGCGCATCAATGATTCGAACCGATCTATCTAATGCTTTTTGAACTGATGCAGCCGTTTCAGGTACCGATGTTGACATATCAATCCACATCGAACCTAGCTTCATGGCCGCCGCCACGCCACCTGCAATCATGCAACCTTCAATTGCAGCAGGCGTGGGCAACATTGTGATCAGAACGTCGGCTTCGGTTACACATTCAACCGCACTTAATGCCGACTTGGCGCCGGCGGCGATCGGCTTTTGCATGGATTCAGAATTCAGATCAAAGACTGTGATATCTATCCCTGCAGTTGCCAGGTTTCTAGACATACTTCCACCCATGCTGCCAGTTCCAATAAATGCGACCTTCACGATTTTCCCCTTTTAATTTACTGAGCTGATTTAAATGGCTAAGAATTAAGTAAGATCTATCCAAGTAGTCTTGAGTGCACTGTAATTTTCAAGTGCGTGTAATGATTTATCGCGACCCGAACCCGAACCGCTGAAGCCACCAAATGGCGTAATGACATCTGACATATCAAATGTATTGACCCAAACAGTTCCAGCGCGAAGATTGCGAGCAAATTTATGTGCTCGATTGATATCGGATGACCATACAGAAGCAGCTAATCCGTAAGATGTGCCATTAGCTTTTGCTAAAGCATCACTGTCATCTGTGGCATCTACGGTTACAATTACCGGGCCGAAGATTTCCTCTTGCGAAAGCACTGAATCGTGCTTAACGCCATCAATTAATGTCGGCATTATCAGGTTGTCTTCCCCGGTTGGTTTTTTGCCGCCAAAAATAAATTTTTCACCATTCTCACCGACTAAATCCAAAAATCCGTTTACACGATCACGTTGCTGAGTCGACACTATTGGGCCCATATACACACTTGGATCGAGGCAATCCCCAACAGGAAAAGTGTCCAAAAATGAAGTCAGCCTTTCAAACAAGGCTTCCTTGATCTTTGCGCCCTGCACAATAATTCTGGAACCTGCATTGCAAGTTTGTCCGGCGTTATAGAAAATTCCCCAGGCTAGAGATGATGCACACGCGTCCAGATCTTTAACGTCATCTAAAACTACCTGAGGACTTTTGCCACCAAGTTCAAGAGCAACCTGCTTCATATTTGATTCGGCTGCGTATTGAAGCATTTTGCGACCAGTTGGACCACTTCCAGTAAAAGCTAATTTTGCAACATCCATATTGCGCGCAAGGGCTTGTCCTGCTTCCGGACCTAATCCAGTCACAACATTGAATACTCCATCGGGCATGCCCGCTTCTGTTGCAAGTCGTGCAAGCAAAAGTGCTGATAGTGAAGATTGTTCTGCGGGTTTTAGAACAACGCTATTTCCCATCGCCAGTGCTGGGGCGACCTTCCATGAAGCGATGATCATGGGATAGTTCCAAGGGACTACTGCTCCCACAACACCTAGTGGCTCTCTTGTGATCATTGCCAGTGCATTGCGTGGGGCTGGTGCTATTTCATCGTAAGTCTTATCAATTGTTTCGCCATACCACTGCACGGTTCGTGCGGCTCCCATAACATCAACGTTGAGTGAATCCGAAATTGGCTTTCCAACATCAAGTGTTTCTAAAAGCGCAAGCTCCTCTTTATGCTCACGGATGAGATCTGCCCACTTCAGCATTATTGCTTTCTTGTCACGTGGATTCATTTCGCGCCACGTACCAGATTCAAAAACTCGTACTCCTGCTTTTACCGCACGATCGACATCGACAGTGTCCCCTGCGGCTACTTTTGCGATTACTCGATTATCACGAGGCGAAATAGAATCAAAAGTTTTGCCAGAAGCGGCATCAACAAATTTTCCATCGATGTACATCCTAGTTTCTGGTTTTACATCTAGCGCGCGCTTCACCCATGCAGCTTTATCTAATGTCATTTTTACGCTCCTTTATGCAACTGATTTTTTAAAGTGTGCCCAGTTTGGCGCGATGCCTAAGCCAGCACCAGTCGGGACATGGAGTAACCCATCACCATCTGCAATAAGTGGTTTCTCCATTAGGAAGTCGCGTCGATCTTCACTCCATGTTGGCGGATCATAAGGATATTCAATGAATGGTGCACCGCCTAAACCTGCAGTTACATGAAGATTAGCTGCAAGGCCGTAACCATTGGACCAGGTATGGGGAGTAAAAACAATATTTTTCTGTGTGCACAAACCAACGATGATACGAGAACGTTCCATGCCAGCAGCAAGCACGACATCTGCTTGAACTACATCAAGAGCGTTGTTTTCAATTAAAGTCAGAATCTCCGGCAAAGTTCGAACCATTTCACCGCCAGCGATTCGTACGCCCCGACCGCGTAACCGCTTTAATCCGTCGATGTCTTCCATCGGAAGTGGTTCTTCTACCCAATAGACACCATAGTCAGCGGCGGCATCAACAAAACGTATTGCTGAGGTGAGATCCAAAGATCTGCGTGTATCTCCAGGCATTCGCCATGCTTGATTGAGATCAACCATGATCTCTAAATCACTCCCAACTTCTTCACGTATCGCTTTCAATGTCGCAATCCCTAAATCTAAATCCGATTGTGGAACACGGATTTTCATAGCCTTAAAACCTGCTTTACGAATGGCAACTGCAGATTTTGCGCGTGCTTGTGCCGACATTACAGCTCCAGTAGATGCGTAGGCCGGAATAGCCGCTTGCGCTCCTCCAAAGAGGGTTGCAACTGTCGTATTGAGAGCTTTGCCAATTGCATCCCAGATAGCCACCTCGATTGGCCAATAACGTCCGGCGTGGAATGAAATCGTCTCTAGGGTACGTACATGTTCTTGAATGTTAAATAAATCTTTTCCTATAAAGTATTTTTCATAGCCTTCAAATGCACCCATGTCATCACCAGCGCCGTAGCCAATTACTCCCCCATCAGTCTCAACGATGGTAAGTGTTGCACCAAAAGTGCTACGTGGGGCGGGATCCCAATTTGGGTAAAACGGTGGGTCTAATTGCAACACCGAACGCTCAAAACGAATTCCTGTAATTTTCATGATAAACCTACTTCGATTGTCTAAAAAATGGATTACTGACATTTTCGGCTGCACTTATGAATGTGTCTACCATCGGAAGACCAGATGCACCGTTTTTTAAAGCGTCATACATCGCTTGCCTTTGATTCTTAAAAACTTCTTCCTCGTCATTGGCAGATGGGTTCAACCATACTGCAGCAATAATTACTAACTCATCAACAGTTTTTTTGTTGATTATGCCCTCGCGAAGCGCATCTCCAACTCCTGCGGCAACTCCAGCTTGCGCAGCGCCCCAGGTAAATAAACCATGCTGATCATTTTCGACCGCGGCCTTATTTACAAAAAGCGTCGGAGGCATTACTGCAACTCCGGTCTGCGCAACAACCATGTAAGGAACGTGCCCCGCGCGCGGGGTGGCAAGAGCTGTCGCCCAAGCCACCCCAGCGGGTCCAGATCGAGCTCCAAGAACTGTGTTCGTATGAGCTGCGTTAGGTCCAGAGCCCACAAAACCTTCGCCGATCTGGATTTGGATCATCTGTTACTTTACCAACTTTGCTGCGACGATAAATGACTTTGCAACTGCATCAGCATCTTCACCTAACACGTCGATACGAGCATTTAGATTCTGCATGACATTGTTAGGAATCTTTCCTGCAATTGGAGCCAGGATCTTAACAAGTTGTGGGTACTTCTTTGCAATTCTGTCTGGCATTGTCAAAGCAGCGTTATAAGGAGGGAAATAAGAGATGTCTTCTGTTGGAATCATAAGTCCGAGAGCACCGATGCGACCGTCAGTTGCAAATACTTCTCCTACAGCGCACTGTCCATCCTTAGTCGCTTGATAGATAGCACCTGTATCAAGCACCTTAGTGGTGATGCTTGAATCTGCAATAGAATAAGCTTTCTTGAAGCCTGCCCAACCATCTGGACGGCTTTGGAATTCAGACTCAACGCACCATGCAGAACCTGCTGGAAGCTTTTTCAAATCTGAATAGGTCTTGATGCCGTACTTAGTTGCATTAGCCTTCGTGATCGCCCATGCATAAGTATCATTGAATGAAGTCATTGGAAGCCAAGTTACTTTAGCTTTCTTATCGCCAGCAACTACCTTTTTGTAAAGATCTTTGGGTGCAATGTTTATATCTGTTTGCTTCTGGTAGACCAACCATGCTGTACCGGTGTACTCCCAGTACATATCAATATCGCCACTTAGCATTGCCTCGCGTGTTGTAGATGAGCCCTTGATGTTGGTCTTGTCTACGACAGTTCCGCCATGAGCGATAATTAGTTGCTTTACAATCTTTGAAAGAATAATTGACTCCGTGAAATCCTTCGATCCAACTACTACCTTGACACCCTTGAGGCTTTGTGAGGCAGCAGATGCTGTTGATGATGTTGCTACAGATCCAACAACTGCGAGAGCAATTGCAGCTGCAATAGCAACTACTTTGTGGCTTTTAACCTTCATTTTTGTACATCTCCTTTGGTAACTAAATCCCTCGTGGTCGAAGGAGTTCTTCGGCAACTCGAGCGAGCCAATCCATTGTGAAAGCAACGATTATCGTTAACAGTCCGCCAGTTAGCAGTACGAGTTCTCGATTTAACTTAAGTCCAGGAATAATGAGCGTCCCTAGACCTCCACCATTAACGAAGACACCTAATGTGGCGACGCCAACGGTAAGAATTAATGTAGTGCGAACACCCGCCAGGATTACCGGAACCGCAAGCGGTAGTTCAATCTGGCGAAGTGCTTGCTTGTTAGTCATACCCATTCCTCGAGCAGACTCCACGATAAATGGATCGATCTCTTGTAATCCAACAATGGTGTTGCGCAAGATTGGCAAAATTCCAAAGGCAGCGAAAGAAAAAATTGCGACGGGCTTACCAAAGCCAAAGATAATACCGGCAAGAATGAGAACACCCACTGCCGGAAATGCCTGACCAATATTTGCAAAAATCAAAACTAAAGGGGTGAGTTTTTTGAATCGTGGACGAGTCAAAAAAATTCCTGCCGGAACGGCCACGGCCATGATAATTGCAGCGGATACAAAAGAGAGAATTAAGTGGTCTTTAATTGCTGCCCCAATAAATTGAGGATTAATTGTTACCGCTTCAATTACATCTAATTTTGCTTGAGACAGAGCGACCGCCAGCGCTATCGAAATTGTGAGAATCAGCAAGGGCTGGATAATGAGCGCTCTGTGTCTCTTAAAAATCAACCGTGCAGATTGTGAATAGACACTTCCTGCCGCCAATTGAGGGGTCTGTAAACTATTTAGCATTTGCTACTTAGCGCTCGCTTTAGTGTAAGCAATTGCACTTTGCAAAGCATCGAAAGTTAAGTGTCCTTTAGTTCCAACATTAACTTCTTTCGCACCTGTGATAAAGCTTTCCATCGCTTCCCGCAAAGTAGCAGTTTCAGCAAGAGTTACTCCTTCGACTAATCCACTTTTTAATTCGATTGAAGAGAGTGAAACTAGACCAAGCATTCGAACGCTAGCGGCCTCTCCAACAAAATTCTCAACATTCTTTGTTGCTGGTGCTGACAAAATCTCTAGCGGAGTTCCAAACTGCTCAACCTTAGATTGATCAGAGAGAACTGCGATACGGTCCCCAAGTAGCAGTGCTTCTTCAAAGTCGTGAGTAACGAAAACAACTGTTTTCTTTAGTTCTCGCTGCAAAGCCCTAAACTCTTTTTGCAATCGAACTCGTGTAATGGGATCGGTCGCACCAAATGGCTCATCCATAAGAAGCACTGCGGGATCTGCGGCAAGGGCACGAGCAACTCCAACACGTTGTTGTTGTCCACCCGAAAGCTGCTTTGGATAACGAGATCCATACTCGGAAGGAACTAACCCAACTAGATCCAATAGCTCATTGACACGTGCACGCGTTTTATCTTTTGGCCACCCTAACAACTGCGGCACTGTTGCCACATTATCGGCAATGGTCATGTGAGGGAAAAGACCAATCTGCTGAATAACATATCCAATATTGCGACGAAGTTCATGTGCCGGTGTCGTAGTCACATCTTCTCCACCAATCACAATTCGCCCTGATGTTGGTTCGATTATTCTGTTGATCATCTTCATCGTTGTTGTTTTACCGCATCCAGATGGTCCAACAAATACGACACACTCTCCTGCTGGGATCGTCAACGTAAAGTCTGACACTGCATCCATTGTGGTGTTTGGATAACGTTTAGTTAACTTTTCTAAACGGATTTCCTGACCATGACGTGGATTAAACACGTAGCCCCCTTGGTGTTGTAAATCGTCGAACAAAAACAAAAAGACCGTCAAAAATAAGTGCGAGGATGGTGATTCCAAATGCACCAACTAAGGTTTGATTCATTGAATTAAATGAACCAAGGTTTGCCAAACCACTAAATAAATAATCACCAAGACCTGGTCCGCCTACATAAGCAGCAATTGCAGAAATTCCAAAGATCAACATTGCAGATACGCGAATGCCCACCATGATGACCGGCCAAGCTAATGGAAACTGTATTTTGCGAAGGATAGTCAGAGGCTTCATCCCCATTGCAGCCGCCGATTCCATAACAGCGGGTTCCACTGACCGAAGTCCAACAATGGTATTTCGAACTACCGGCAATTGGCCATATAGAACTAGGGCGATAACTGCTGGCTTCCAACCCAAACCAAATGGACCGATAAAAAAGATAAACATTGCCAGTGATGGAATTGTAAAAATAACTGACCAGAATCCGGTAACTAATTCTGCAACTGTTGCGTACTTCCAGACAATTAACCCGGTAAGAATTGCGGTAATTGAAATTATGATCATGACAAGCAAAACGAGTTGAATTTGAGCCAGCGCCGCTGCCAGAATTTTCTCCTGTTGAAGCTCAATAAATTGGAGCAGGGTCGGGGGCGTTAAAGGCACCAAAATTTCATTGAAATCCACGAGCGTAATAATGCTCGCTTTCCTGGGTTTGTTGCAATAGCACCAACATTAAATGTACTGTTTGCAACATGGCAAACATCCGTTCAAGAAACAATGGATTAGAGCGAGATCTGGAGATTATTGAGGTGGTTGCGGCAGCTTCACCCACACCCCAACGAAATATTGATCTTGCTGAACGCACTGGCCGAGAAAAAAGTCAAATCTCGCGAGCCCTCTCCCGGCTTTTGGATAACGGTTTGTTATTAAGAGAAGGAAATGGCGTGATAGTTGGCCCACGTTTATATGCAATTGCCTGTTATACATTTGAGGCCCAACTTGTGACAGCTGCCCGAGGTGAGATGCATGGATTAGTTCATAAATTTGGGGAGACAGTGCATCTCACAGTTTTGCAAGGTTTGGAAGTTATGACAATTCATTCAGAGTCTCCAGCACATGGATTTCGGGCACTCAGCTGGATGGGTGTCGCTGCACCCTCGTTTATGACATCGTCGGGTCGTGTTTTGCTGAGTGGCTTAGATAATGAACAAATTTTAAGACTTTACCCTGCAAAGAAAACAATTGATGGCGTACCGGCAATGTGTACTACAAAAAATGGTGAACAACTCTTGAATGCAATAGAGGTTATCCGAAAAGTTGGTTTTGCAACAGTCATTGAAGAGTACGAACCAGGACTTGTTGGAGCCTCTGTTCCAATTCGTGATTTTAGTGGTTCCATTATCGCCGCTCTCAACGTTGCAGCACCTAAAGCGCGATTTGAGAAACACTTAATTCCGGCATCGACAGAGATGATGAAATCTGCACTTAGAATTACTAAATCTCTGACCGGCTCCAAATAGCAATTGAATCTGAAAGGTTAACTACCATGAATGCTTTTAACTTAACTCCGGGGTCAGTAAATATTCGCTTCGGGGCTGGATCGGTCTCGCAGTTACCCGAAATAATTGTGGGTTTAAATAAAAGGCGCGTGCTAATTGTGACCGATCCTGGTGTAGCAGCGGCAGGAGTACTCGCTAAAGTCGAGGCAATTTTAAAAAACGCTGGATTAGAAAGTGCTACTTATGCCGAAATTAAGCCGAACCCAAGCACAACGTCAATTGACGCTGCCGCTAAGGCGGGAGTGGTTTTTGGTGCAGATTGCATTGTGGCTCTTGGGGGCGGCTCAACCCTTGATTCGTCCAAAGGAATAGCTTTGGTAGTTGCAAATCCAACTTTCTCATCTGTAAAATTTGATTATTCAATTACGCCAGACCGACCAGCAATACCCATTATTGCAATTCCTACTACCTCAGGTACAGGATCAGAGACAAACAATTGGGGTGTCATTGATGATCCAATTCGACAATGTAAATTTTATGTTGGAGATTCCAGTACTACTCCGGTAGTTGCGATTTTAGATCCCGAATTAACTGTTGGGCTGCCACCGCGTGCAACTGCAGGAACTGGAATCGATGCCTTGACGCATGCCATTGAGTCACTTACATCTAAAGGAAGTACCTCAATATCTGAGGCTTATGCCCATCAAGCCATAAAACTAATTACAAAATCCCTTCCAATCGCAGTCAAGGATGGTACAAATATTGCTGCTCGCGGTGACATGTTAATGGGTGCCCATCTTGCAGGCTTGGCGCTCACACTTTCTGGACTAGGACTTGTTCACGGAATAGCGCACTCGGTTTCAGCACGTGTTGGGGCCGCCCATGGAGAGGCACTAGCAACAATCCTGGTTGAGGTTATGCAGTTTAATGCCCGTGAAGTAAGCGCTATCTATGCAAGTGTTGGTAACGACATGGGCCTTAGCGCAAACTCGGAAACTACCATTGACGCCGTTCGCGACCTAGCCGATTCAATTGGAATCAGAAATACACTTTCACACTACGGCGTTAAACAAGAGATGGTTGGCGAAATCGCTAAGACAGTTTTAGCCGACTCAGTCACAGGCAATAATCCAATTGCACCGACAGAGAATGAAGTAATTGGAATACTTACTTCGCGCCTTTAACTCTAAAAGTTACCGAAATAGTTGCAGTAACTTTCTTCTCAATTGTGCTGATGTCATTAGCGCCGTAATCAGCAGTCATTGTTAAATCTTGCATTACCTCCTAATCCCAAGATTGACCAGTTAAAAACCCATTTCAATTCCTTGACACTTTTCATTGAATTAGTACTCGAATAAAGTTTTCCTTCGCGGATTGCTAGTGCCGAACCTTTAACTCTTGGATTAATTTCAATATCGGAAAAAGTTTTTTTACTTAGGCTTTTCCAATTTTTTCCTAAGTCGGCAGAGTACAAAAGTTCGCCAAATCTTGGATTGACCTTTAGTTTTACTAGCTTCACTGGCGCGGCGCTCTTCCAAAATCGCAAGCTGACGCTTTTGCTCAAGTGATAGCCGCACATTTTTAGCCGAAGCTAAGTCCCGTTGCAACTTATCTTGTACCGCCTGCAGCTTCTCGACTTAGGCCTGTTGTTCATCTTCGGCAGCCACTGCTTCTTGTTTTGCTTCGGCCACATCCGCGGTGATAATCACTTGGCGTCGCTTCAATATCGCTTAATCCACCACCTGAGACGTAGGCATTTACGGCAAGCTTTCCAATCTCTCGATTTGTAAAAGGGACTGCCGCTACCGCAAGTTCGTATTGGCGCACTGATTCGGCAAGCACAATATTGGCCTGAGCTAACTCACGCTTTGCCAATACATATCTGGCCTGAGCTTGATTAGTTAATGCAGTTAACTGTTTCAGATTTTCGCGAGCCTTTAATAATGTTTTTGCGGCTTCTTCGGCAATCTTTCGCTTCTGAATTTCTGCCTGTCTAGCCGCCTCGATCTGCGCCAAAGTTGGTTTGTGATTTTTTGCACCTGCCGTCTGCGTTGGCAATAAACCGGCTAACAACGACAACAATAAAGTAATTAAAAATCTCTGAAGTAAATTACTCATATCCGACGTGCTCCTACAAATGGCTTGTAAGCAAACATGCGTGTGAAATAAACAACCTCTACTTTTTTACCGGGCCTTGGTGCTTGCACCATTTTTCCGCCACCCATATAAATGGAAACATGGCTGATGATCTTTTCCATAATCGCAGCCATAAACCACTTGTTGCCGGCTCTATTTCAGCTCGGACTCTTCAAATTGCCATTACCGTGGACACAATAGCTTTGATCGGGCTAACAATTTTTGGCCCGCTCACTTCTTTTTTTGGTCTGCTGCATCTTTTGGCGGTGTTAAGCGCCGTTGCTTACAACGCATAGTTGAAGGCAACTCCATTCTCGTTTCTCCCCTACTTTTTCTCTTTCTGGTTATTGCCTATTTTTATCCTCGGTGCCACTAAACATGACAGCGAGCCTTGGATGTTCGCGATCGGAGCCCTTTTTGGAGTTGGTTTGCATCTAGCAAATGTCTTCAAAGATCTAGAACAAGATCGAGCCAGTGGAGTTATGAGCTTGCCACAAATTTTGGGGGACAGTTGGTGCAAAATAGGGTGTGCGCTTTGCTTTCGCTTTCCCATTTGCTATGGCACTTGGCTTGGCGGTAATGGCGGTATTAATAAGCACAATTTAGCGACACCCTAAGAAAGTGTTTGCAGCAATGAATGTGATTAAGGCGTACCCAGGGCTGCCCGTAAAACAGCTTCAATAATACCTAACTTTTGTGATGCTGCTGCAAAATCTGGCGGTGGTGTTCCCAGAGCATCTTTCAGTTGTTGCTCAGTGATTCCAAGCTTTTTTGCGGCATCAGCTAAATTCGGTTGCGCATTTCCGGCGCCTCTTGGATTTGTACCTAGTCCACCCATCGTTCGCTTGAAGGATTCTGAAACAGTTCCGACAAAGGCGCGTGGAATATAAGGAAATTTACTGGTGATTATGTAGCAGTAAGTACCATTCGGAAATTCAGGTGTAATTTGAAAGCGACCGTTAGCTGCATCAAGATCGCCGCTGCCGGAAACAAATTCAAAATCTTGGGTGTAGTCCCCGTTATAACTTCCACCAGGCCCACTTGGCCGAACGCCTTTTTTAAGCTGATAGGAAGGTGACAAACTCTTAATACTGCTCTTCTTATTTTTGGCACTTGCATAACCTCGATCAAGATAAACCGAAAAACCATCTGGACCCCAACCAACAAGTGGTGAGTGCCCATTTCGCGCAACGATTTCACTGAGTCCGACTGGTGAACCGTGATAGTGATAAGTGCCGGTTGGTTGCACATGAGCATTGTTTTGATCTAGCCCAAGGCTACGCACCGAGTTAAACGCCTCTAAATTCCAACCACTACTACGGTCGTTATTAAAGTATTCCGCAGTACCTGGATCAAATAACACGCCGTTAATGGCAACTCCAGAAAGCGCCCCCATTGCAAATGTTGGATTACCAAGTTTTGGGTTAGTTGAAATTGAATAATCTTGTTTCTGGGCCGAGATTCGATTAGGGTTTCCAGAGTTTGGAAAAGTTCCGGTGACATGGTTTGGAATTCCATTTGAAATTATTCGGCGAACACCATTTTTAACTGTTACCGCAACTTCACATCCAGTTGCTGTATCCACAAAGGTATAACTACCAAGGACATTGACTACAAACTTCTCCGCCGCAAATGAGGGCTCGGTATTGAGAATTAACCCAGTCACGCCGCCGGCGGTCACGGTAAGTGCACTGGCAAGACTGCCCATTAGAAAACCACGACGATTCACTTCCACTGCAAGTTCTCTCCTCATTTACTGCTCCCACTGACCGCTTGAAGTAACTGACCTTTTTCTATCTAGCGCGAATATTTATCCCGTGCGGTGTGATGTTCCCAAAATTAACCTGAGAATAATCCAAGAGTTATTACTGCTATTTTACTACTTAGCATCTACTCCTACCCAATGAGCCGCCAACTACTTGGCACCGTAATTACTTAAATTGGCACCTGGGGCAAAGGTGGGAGGATCTATTGCCAAATTTAATTCGAACAATTTGCCGCCCGCACCTTGGGCAGGGTTGATTTTCCTGACCGTAGGCGGCAAGTGATTGCGCAAAGAAACCACTTTCGCCATTGATATTGACATATAGAGAATCAAAGGAAGTTCCACCAACCGCAATCGCCTCGGTCATAACTTCAATTGCGGCATCCACTAGTGTCCGAATCTTTGACACGCTTAAGTCACATGCGGGTATTTCGGGATGAATCCGCGCTCGCCACAGCGATTCATCGGCGTAAATATTTCCTACCCCGCTGATAATCGATTGATTTAACAAAACACTCTTGATCGCCGTCTTGTGCGAGCGCATTTGCCGAATTACCGCTGGCTTATCAAAGGCTGGATCAAATGGATCCCGAGCAATATGCACCGCCGGCAGTGGCACGCCATCAATTATCGGCTCTACCGATAACCAACCAAAGGTACGTTGATCGGTAAAGATCAGCTCCCGCTTTCGCAAACCTCGTTGCAATGAAAAGCTCGCCCGCACATGTTTAGCTGCCGGCCGATCCGTCTGACCAATTAGAAACTGTCCCGACATTCCCAAATGCGCAACCAAAACTTCGGCTCGATCTAAGTTAAACCAAAGAAATTTGCCGCGCCTTTGCACACCCGTAATCCGGGCTCCTGCGACGGCCGAAAGTGGCGCAAGCGATGAACTTTTCAATACCCGCGGATGAAAATCATTCGCGCTCTTAACGGTATAGCCCGCCACCAACTGCGCCAAACCTCTACGAACTGTTTCTACCTCCGGCAGTTCTGGCATATCGCAATATTAAGCGGCAAGTAACCCTTATACAAAACAAATTGACTCTGGGTAACTTACTCAAATCAGCGCAATCTAAGGGTATTCAACTTTTATAACTGCTTAATTTATCCCAATCGTTTTCCTTACATCTTTTAACAGCACCATTAATGTACGAGGTGCTATTGGGGATTGTTCGAATCCAAATTTACGGTAGAACTCGACCGCCTCATCATTAATTGCATGCACCAGAATCCCATGACAAGCAATGTTTTGCGATGCTGCCAAGGTACGAAGGAGCGCGTCCTTGAGCAATGCGGCTCCATATCCATTTCCGTGAAAACTTAGGTCGACGGCAAGACGGGCGATAATTGCCATCGGGATTGGATGCCCACCGGTACCTTTACGGACTCGCACCGTCGATTCGGATTGCGCAACGCTCCCCATAGCGATTGCGTAGAATCCAATTACTTGATCGGCAGCTAATAAAAGGTAGACGGAGGCGGTATTACTTTGCTGGGCTTGTAAGGCATTGCGCTTTAACCAGGTGTCGAGTAATTGATTTCCCGATTCAAAGCTGGCAAGCCCATGGTGTGGCCCAAGTTGAACTAATGCAAAATTATCCGCTACCAAGGTGTGCGCGTATTCAACAATGCCTTAAGTTTCTGATTCACCTTTCCCGGCGTAGCCAGTTGGCGATGCAGCGCCGCCAGAGTTTTTGCATTTACTTCAAATACGCGCTGATCCAATAATTGATTCTCGGCTGCATCGGCCGCACTTGCCAACATAAACTCACTGAGTGACTGTCCACGATTCGCTGCTGCTTGCTCGATAAGTTCCCGCCGTGAACTGCTCACACGAATATTGATTCGCTCTGACTTTGGATCGGCCGCTGTACTCATTGGACTCCTTCAGTCTCGACATTTAGTAACTATTGTACTCACAATGTACATACATTAGCACAGCATGCTCTCTGGAAATTTGCTTCACACTTATACCCTCACCACAAAACTTATTTGCCCCACGTTTTTTACGTGAGGCCAATTCCTTTAAGTTAAGCTCTTTCAAAACTACGTCAATAGTGTGCTCCTAGCGAGCTACAGCAGAAAATCCGCAGCGCAATCTGCGGGTTTTTGCATTACCCATGACAACTCCAACTGATCTAGAATTACAACAACGAATCAAAGGAGCAAAACATGGTTGATAAAGAGATTGATATAACTGGCATGAGCTGTGGCCACTGTGAAGGTAAAGTTGTCAAAGAATTATTGCAAGTAGCCGGAGTTAGCCAAGCCACTGCCAGTTCCAGTACCGGTAAAGCGTTAATCACATCAGAGCAGGAAGTAAGTCTGGATCTTATTGAACGCGCAGTTGAACTTGCTGGTTTTAAAGTGGTAACAACTTAGCCATTATTCGCCACCAGTGAGTGGGTTCTTGCCTTTTACAAAATAAATAGCAGAATTCCTCCATGAGTTATGATGTCAACCGAATCCGCACCCACTTTCCAGCTCTTGCTACTGGAATTGCTTTCTTTGATGGCCCGGGCGGAAGCCAAGTCCCAGATGTTGTTGGGAACGCTATGGCTCACGCCATTACATCGGCAAACTCAAATAGGGGTCTGGTCACCTTATCCGAGCAGAATGCAAATAATGAAGTACTAAATTTTCGAAGCGCGGTAGCCGACTTGTTGAATGCCGACCCCAAGGGCATTGTCTATGGCAGGTCTTGGACTCAATTAACTTATGACTTCTCGCGCAACCTTGCACGCACCTGGCAAGCCGGTGATGAGATCATCGTGACCAACCTTGATCACGACTCAAATATTAGGCCCTGGGTCCAATCTGCCGAAAGCGTCGGAGCAAGTATCAAGTGGGCCAAGTTTGATCTTGAGACTGGCGAACTTCCAACTTCTGCCATCACAGATTTACTCACCGAAAAAACAAAGTTGGTGGCAGTTACTGGTGCATCAAACACACTCGGAACCCGCCCTGATATTGCTGCGATCGCGGGCGAAGTTCACCGAACCAGCGCTTACCTATATGTCGATGCAGTGCACCTCACCCCACACGCCGCCATCGATATGAAAGCGATTGGTGCCGACTTCCTCGGATTTTCGCCATATAAAATTATGGGGCCGCATTGCGCAGCGCTGGCAGCAGCGCCAGAATTATTAGAAAGTTTGCCGAACGACAAATTGCTCCCTTCTACCAGCGATGTACCCGAACGCTTTGAATTCGGAACTCTGCCTTATGAAATAATGGCGGGCGTCACCGCCGCAATTGATTTCGTCGCCCAATTGTCAACTTCGGCAACAGGTAGTCGGCGCGAAAGAATCGTCGCTTCTATGAGCGCTCTAGAAGAGTACGAAGAGCGCCTTTTCAAAGATCTGGAAAATTCGCTCCTGGCTTTAGCTAAAGTTCGATCATTTGGGCAGGCAAAGCGACGAACACCAACAATTTATTTTGAGCTGGCGGGCATCCCATCCACCGATGTCTATCGCCATTTAGCCACCAAAAACATCAATGCCCCAGCCAGTAATTTCTATGCACTTGAAATCTCACGCGCACTTGGACTTGGTGATGCCGGAGCTGTCAGGGCAGGATTGGCGCCATACTCCACCCAAGAAGATGTTGATCGATTGGTTGCGGCGGTAGCGCAGTTATAGCAGTTAACCTTGGAATTTATTATGCTCGCCCAATGACAACTGAAAGCAAGAAATCAGTATTGCGAAGAAATGTTTTAATCACTGGCTCTTCCCGTGGCATCGGAGCCGCCATTGCCAAAGAGTTCGCGGCGCAGGGTGATCGAGTCGCAATTCATTATGTGAATTCCCAAGATTTGGCTAATGATGTGGCGTGCAACTTAGCTGGCGAGGGCCACATAACTGTGCAAGCAGATCTATTAAGTGCCGATGCCATAAAGCAGGCGGTTGATTTTGTGGCAAAGGAGTTTGGTCAGATCGACATTCTTGTCAATAATGCTGGAGTTTTTCATTACCACCCAATCGAATCTACTGATTACGAAGTTTGGCAAAAAGCTTGGTCAGATACCCTGACAGTTAATCTAATTGCGGCCGCAAATATGGCATGGTGCGCATTGCAGCACATGCCAAAACATTCACAATCAAGAATTATTAATGTTGGATCTCGCGGCGGTTTTAGAGGAGAACCAAAAGCTCCAGCCTATGGTGCAAGTAAAGCGGGCATGGCCGCCTTCGCGGGCTCGATCGCACAAGCTCTGGCACCACATGGAATTAGCGTCTTGACTCTTGCGCCAGGTTTTGTGGAAACCGAAATGGCTAAATTTTTATTAGATAGCCCAGAAGGCATAGCCATCAGAGCGCAATCACCATTTAATCGGGTGGCAGCGGCAGCAGAGGTTGCCAAGGCGATCTACCTGTTGTCATCGCCAGATATTCAGTGGGCAAGCGGAGCTGTCCTTGATTTTAATGGCGCCTCTTTTCTTCGGGTTTAGCCGGAGCAGAGTTTCGATAGTTGAGTTGTTCGCCAAACTCCAAATGATCATTGGTGGGGCGTTCGCAGATAAATTCGCGGCAAAGATAGGCCGTTGCCCGACCTGCCACCATTTTTCGATCTTTCAATATTTCTACATTGGAGTTATTGATTGGCGAGGCCCATGCTACAACGGTGCCTGGTGAAGTTGCCTGCCATGCTTGTTTAAGAAATAACTTTGTGGCTTCATCATTTTTTTCACCAATGATTGCAATCTGTACTGGACCACAAAGCAGGGCCTGCGCAGCCACCAAGCCCCAACCAACTGATCTTGGCGAGCGCGCTGCTAAAGGTGTGACCGAAGTTAGTGCAGCTTCGGCGCACAATCGATAATCGCTTAAGCCAGTCAGGGCCGAGTAAGTGATCAAGGCATTTGCAACGCTGAGCCACCCCGATGGTTCGGCATTATCAGTAAAATTTTTAGGTCTTGCCACCAAAGTCGGTGCGTCAACTGCGCTGTAAAAAAATCCTCCCGATCCATCTGCAAAATCTTGTCGGCAGAGATCAAGTAATTTTCTGGCCAACGTTAAGAAATTCTCATTCCCGGTTACTTGATAGAGCGTGAGCAATCCTTCCGCGGTATTGCCGTAATCATCCAAGACGCCCCAGCTTGAACCGACAACGCCAGCACGCGATGTGCGGCTTAATCGGTGTTTACCATGATTACCAAAATGCACTTTGGTTAAGAACTCGGCTGCATCTACTGCAACTTGGATCCAGCGCGGCTGCCCAAAAAGCATTCCGGCCTCTGCCAGTGCTGCGATCGCAAGTCCATTCCAGGCAGCTACCACTTTGTCATCTAGCGGCGGCCTTTCCCGCAAATTTCTGGTTGCGAGCAGTAACTTTTTTACGGTTTCCCACCGTGCTAAATCATCTGGATCTTTTGGCAATTGCAGGATTGAGTAACCATCTTCAAATGTGCCAGCAGCGGTAATATTTAAGAGTTCGCAAGCCCACTTTCCATCCGCCTCTCCCAAAATTTCATAAACCTGCGCTTCCTGCCAAATATAAAAAATGCCTTCCGATCCTTGGCTATCGGCATCAAGGGAAGAGGCAAATCCACCCTGCTCGGTCCGCAGCTCTGTGATCATGAACGCTGCGGTTTCGCACACTATTTTCTGCGCTAATGCCGACCCGGTTAAGCGCCACCAATGTGTATAAATACGAAGAAGGAGCGCGTTGTCATAGAGCATCTTTTCAAAATGTGGCACCATCCATTTCTCATCCACGCTATAGCGGGCAAAACCACCGTCGAGTTGATCATAAATCCCACCGCGAGCCATCGCGGTAAGCGTTTTCTCGGCCATTGCTAACGCTTGCGCGTTACCGGTTCTGGCGTACTCGCGGAGTAAAAATTCTAAGACCATGGCTGGTGGAAATTTTGGAGCTCTGCCAAATCCACCATTTTCACTATCAAAATCGCGAGCCAATGCCTTCACTGCACTTTCCAAATTTTCACTTCGCGGTGGAAAATCAGCGCTAGTCACCACTGCCTGCGCATTCAAGATTTCGATCAGGTTTTGACTTACCGCCACAATTTCATTTCGTCTTTCTCGCCATACAGTATTGATCTGCCCCAATAATTGGCTAAACGAGGCCATCTGGTGGCGTGGTTCGGGCGGGAAATATGTTCCCGCAAAGAACGGAGCTCCCTGGTGATCGATAAAAACGGTCATCGGCCAACCACCGTGACCAGTGAGTTCAACTGTTGCATTCATGTAAATCATGTCGATATCAGGACGTTCTTCCCGATCAACCTTGATGCTCACAAAATTATCATTGAGCAGCGCTGCAACTTTCTCATCCGCAAAAGATTCATGCGCCATAACATGACACCAATGACAAGCCGAATAACCAATTGATACAAAAATCGGCACATCACGAAGCCGCGCCTCTGCAAAAGCTTCCTCCGACCATTCCCACCAGTGCACCGGGTTTGTTGCATGTTGCAGCAGATAAGGACTGGTTGATTTACTCAGACGATTCATCACCCGTTAAGTTTGCCCCATTTTTAAAGTTAACGCATCAAATTAGTTGCAAGCTAACTAAACCTTCACGACCACATTCACAATGGCGGTAGCTGTCGCCCGATCTCCGAGCTCTTGGCCAACATTGGTCGGAATCCCATTTGCCTGCGCCGCCGCTAACACTGCTAATTGCGCCGCAATATCACTCATCCAATAAAACGCCGACGGTCCCGCCCGATCCAGGATCCGCTTGGCCTCAAGAATCTGGCCATCGCTAAATCGCTCAACATCATTGTTGTTATCGTTGATCGTATTTAGTAGATACCGCTTGATATCCAAGCCAATACTGGTGGCATCGGCTGATTCGGTGATCAACTCTTTGAGTTCGCCATCCAGAGTGCGGGGTTTGCGCTTGCGCTTTTTCCGGTTGAGAAAGAGAAAAATCACCAAGGTGAGCAAGATAAATTCGAACATGATTAGAGCGTAAGGGATGGCTCTGACAGATTCCGGCCTTGAAAAACAAAATAGCCCCGAGCGACTAACCCCAGGGCTATTAAGTGTCGTGTACCGCTGACGGGATTCGAACCCGCGACCATCCCCTTAGTCAAAAGGGAGCTCTATCCGCTGAGCTACAGCGGCACACGAGCAGAAGGTAGGTTCATTACGCAACGTGAGAATTGCTAAAGAGAATTTATGTGGATAAAGTAAAATACTAATGTCGTAATAATTTGGTGCTACTCTTTAAATCCTTAGTCAAAAGGGAGTCCAGTTGGAGCTACTTCAACTGAATGAGCTACAGCAGGAAACCCGCAGCGTAATCTGCGGGTTTCTGTATTTATTAGCTCTCAAACAAATGTTAAAGTTCGATCACCTAGTCATGGGGTTGCTCTTTCAGAGCTACAGCAGGAAACCCGCAGCGCAATCTGCGGGTTTTCGCTTTTCCCAAACAAAATCTTTAGCTCCACCCACGCTCAAGCCCGCGCAAATACTCCCGCACTGCAAATGTCGCTCTCACATCATCGAGGTTATAGCTATACAACCAATCTTTTGCCGCTTGACGCTCAATCTCCGTCTTGTTTTCATCGATTGCATCGCGATACTTCAAGAGTGAGCCCGCTCCCCCTGGATCATCAACATCCCATTCAAAGCCAGCTAACGGTGCCAAGAATTTAATCCCATAACCCGTCGCCTTTAATGCAACCATTCTTGAATAAGGCAGTAGATCGTTGAAGTAATCTGCTATGAAAGTTTCAACCTCATTCAGTGTCGGTGTACCAGGCACCGCAGCATGCCGAACAGCAAACTTTTTCCACCAAGTAACCTCATGTGTCGAATAATGAAATATTCCTACAGTTTTACCCTCAGCCTTAGCTTTTGCAACCTGCTCTTTTAGAAAGTTCCACATTCGCAGCTGCACATCAATTTCGGCTTCGACCGAATCTTCGTAATTACTAAATGAGTCAAAGTGAGCTGTGCGCCAATCGGTGTTTACGGTGCGATCAAGCACGCCATAGCCATAAAGGTATACCTGGTCTTTGCCAGCGACCTCATCAATTCCTGCTTCAAACAGAACTGCCTGACTATTTTCTAGATCAATATCAATCTCAACATCAAAAATGGGAATGCTAAAACCCTCATTTGGCTTAAGCAACTCCGGCACCCCTGTTTGCCAAACCCGTGCCCGAATTTTTGCAAGCTCGCCAACCTCATCTAAAGTTGAGGCTTCACGTAGCTCTCTAATTGACTCAATTTCTGGAAAGTGATCCCGACGAACCTTCGGCGTTACCTTTGCCAATAAGGTGACATGTCCTTGGCCATTATCGAAATTATCCATTTCCTCCTGACAAACGTTTTTGAATTCGCACCTGCCGCAACCAAAATCGCCAGTCTCCATGCGAGCCATCGAGTCAACCTGAACCGATGAATCATCGTTTCGCCTGATTGCATCACTGATTAGCGACTTAGCTTTGAGAAACTTCTCCGCGTAAAGCGTAAGCGCATCAGGAGCATTTTTACCGCCACCGAATCTGACTTGGTCCAGTTTTGCCCAAACAATCTTTTGGCCATCTCTTCCAATTAATCCTGCGCGCAAATCCGAAGGTGCAAGTCCAATATTTCGAAGGTGCTTCATATAGTGCGCAAGCTGCAAGGCATCACTTTGCCCAAAACGACCCTTGACCGGGTCAACCGTTGAAATTGGGTTTAATTCCAGATCGGTCTCTTCTACGAATTGAGTTTTGCTCTCTCCCATGGCGCTATGACTTTTAACATCGACCGGTGCCCAAATCGGTATCTCCCCATCAGCACCAACGCGAACTAGCAAATCTGGCCGACTTACCCGATCATCATCTCCTGGGCAACGACTAGCACCTAATACTTTGCGAAGCTCATTCTCTGTCTCAGTGCCAATGCTAGCGCCCAGTAAAATATCAATGTCAGTTCGTAAAAGCGCTTTTGCGGTTTGAATCTCGCGCGAATCATAAGTCTCAGAGAGATCTAGTTGAACCACATTCAATTTTCCTGCGCGAATCTTCGCCAGTACTTCCTCTTCGTGATTTCTTCCCAAACGTTTGTATTCGTCAGCGATTGGATCTGCACCTTCAAGTAGTCGAAGTGATAGGTCGAATTGATTTGGTGCATATGTTTTATGCAGGTATTCATGGCAATAAAGCGCGGTGCGGGAATCATGCCTCAAGCCGAATCACCTCCTTGATCTTTGCCTGCAGATATTACATCCCAATCTCCCATTCCCGTTCTAGAGGTAAGTCCAGCGTTGTAAATATTTCTTGCTACATCATCTCCCCCACCCTCTATTACAAGAGACGCAACCCCGATCGGATGGCTGATATAGGCGATATTGGTCAATTTGCACACCTGCTGGGTCTTAAATTCTTTGCGTTCACTATCCCATGGGCGAGTTTTCGTTTACACGAACGCAAGGAGCGTGGATTGGTTGTTCGTTTAGACGAACGAAAGATCTGGCGCCTCAGGAAATGAGAAGTGCACCTTTGTGTGCCTTAGCTAAGGTGCGATCAAAGGTCCATAGTTGAGCATTGACTCGACTAGCAGTTGCACTGATAAGCGCATCGGGAAGCAGCAATTTTTTCTCCGCCCTTATTTGCGCGGCTAGCGTTGCAATCTCCTCATCAATTTCGATGATCTGATTCATTGATTTCTTAATCATCAGCCGAAAATCCTGTCCAACTTTTGCCCCAACTCTAAATGGTGCGATTAAGGCTTCGCTTAACGTCACTGCAGAGATCGAATACAAATGTTTGGCTGATGTGGCTTTTCTAGCGGAACCATGGTGAAAGTCATCTTCTGACATCAGAGCTATCAGAACTGATGAGTCAAGAATTACTTTGGCCACATCAAACCCCGCTCCTTTGCTAAATCAAAACCTTGATAGACCCCTTTACCTGCGCCAATGAGCGCTTCAAGTGGATGCTCCACATTCTCTTGCACTTTAATAACAATTACCCCCGCATTGACTTCAAATTTCACGATATCCCCTGCCACCAATCCTGCTTCCCGCAAGATAGCTACCGGCACTGTCACTTGGTTCTTGGAACTAAGCCTGCTTGTGGATGTTCGACCACGCCTGGCCGCCTTAACTGTCTTAGCCTTTACTTTAGTCGCCATAAGTAAAGGATAACAGTACTAAACCAGAACGAACGCATTCAAGATCGCTTCAGCCAATCCCCGCCGATTGCGCTCTTTGAACGAAAGGGACCGTTAAGCCAAAATAATGATAATCTGCTACCAGATCATCAGAAAGTGAATTGGGAGGGTGTAACTATTGCGCTGGCTTACTGCGCATAGCCCTGTTTAGGTATAACAATATGTGCGACCCCGCCAACTTCTTCATGGCTGAATTCTGCGTGAAGTTCCGCATTATCTTCCTTAAAGGCTTTCTCATCAAAAGTTGATTTAACTTTGAGTTCACGGCCCCATTTACAAATGCTCTCAATTCCGGCTGCATCACCGCAATAACTTTGCACATTTGCCTGGGCAATCTCCATTTCCCAAGCGGCGGCGGCGAAACCAAAAGTGTCTAGTAAATATCGCTCAGGTCCATGGTCAAACGATTAATACTTAAAGCCGCGGTGTGCCCTAAGTGCAACGAGGTTGGCTCGATCCGCAAGATTGTTAGGGGTTTGCTATTTGAGGAGCCAGATCCAAATAAGTATGTAATGGGTGGGTGTATGAGGAGTTTTGATTATCCGGATTACAGCTGTATTGAGTGCGACTGGTCAGGATTACGCGAAGACTTATTGGCAATGAAATGAGGCCCCGCTAACGCAACAGGGCCTCACTCTACGTAACTGCCCGTGGTGAGATTCGAACTCACGACCTACCCCTGCGTTAGAGGGATGCTCTATCCACTGAGCTACACGGACGTGAGAGAAAGTTACTTTTAAAAAATAGTGAGGTTTTATCTCTTTAAAAATCTGGGGATAAAGATTGTGTGTTAATCTGTCGTTGCGTTAGAGGGATGTCCAAGGCCCCCGTAGAATCTTGCGGGGGCTTTCTACTTCGCGAAATGAAAGTTAATAATTGATGTGTTGTGGTTGATTAATTAGTAGTGCATACGAAGTGAGATAACTATCAGCACCTTGCCTTCTATGCGATAGATCATTCGATCTTGCAGAGTGATGCGGCGCGAGTAACAACCGGATAGTTCAAACCGCAAAGACTCGGGTTTGCCGATGCCGGTCTGTGGATTTAGCATCGCTGCCAATATTAAGGAGTCAATTTTAGCGATTAATTCGGGGCGGTTGCGTTGCCAGTACTTAAGATCAACTAGTGCATTTGGGGTGAGTTCATACGAGGTTGCAATCGGGCGGTTCAACGAGATGCTTGCTTCTTTTTTGCTGGACTGGCTTTTTTGGGAGCTTTTACGGTCGTTTTCTTAGCAAGAGTTTTCTTGGCGGCGGTTTTTTTCACGAGAGTTTTCTTGGCGGGTGCTTTCTTGGTGGGAGTTTTGGTGTAATCACGGAGCGAGCCGGTAAAGGGCGTTGTTTGGCCGCGGTTGGCTTGATCGATGCCTTGCAGAATCCACTTACGATTATTTGGATTAGTTAGCAACGCCATTGATTCTAGAATCGATTCCCATTCACTTTCCGAGATCAAAACTGCATTACCCTTTTTAGAGGTGATAACGACTGGGGTGCTATCTAAATTTACCTGTTCGATCAGCGGAAAGAGTTGCTCGCGAGCTTGCGATGCGGTGATTGTCATTGTGCCTCCTGGGTTGAGATCAGGGTAGCACGAGTGGTACGAGTTCTGGTACGAGTCTTGGTGGGGATTTAGTTAGTCGATATCGGATGAAAACTAATTATGCAAGTGATAAATGTCGCTAGTCCGAGCTTCGAGCGGAGATTTGAGTTCGGGCACAGCGAAGTGAGTACGCATTAAGCAACAATCACTTCGTGGAGTACTTACGGGCGAAGAAACAAGATAGAGGGATATCAACCAGAATGAAGCGAGTGCAGGGCAATACCTGAAAATGCGCTCAAGAAACTCTGGGAAACCCCTGTCAAAATCTGGGCAAATGAGTAGCCTTTAGCCCGTGGCACTTATCCAGATCAAAGCACTTGAAAAGTCATTTGGTGCGGTCAAGGCTGTCGATGGAGTGGATTTAGATATTCAAGCCGGTGAATTTTTAACTTTGCTAGGTCCATCTGGTTCTGGAAAAACTACTGTGTTACGAATGATTGCTGGATTTGAAACTCCAGATAGTGGAAGTATATTTTTAAATGGGAAAGAAATTACCAACTTGCCTGCCTATGAGCGGGATGTGAATACCGTATTTCAAGATTATGCACTTTTTCCCCATATGGATGTGATTAGCAATATCGAATATGGGCTAAAAGTTAAAGGAATTGAAAAGAGTGAGAGAGCGCAGAAAGCAAAACTAGCCTTGGAGCAGGTGCGCCTGGGTGGATATGAAAAACGAAAGCCACATCAATTATCAGGTGGCCAGCGCCAGCGGGTGGCACTTGCTAGAGCTCTGGTGAATCGGCCCTCCGTACTGCTGCTAGATGAGCCGCTAGGCGCACTTGATTTAAAGTTGCGCCAGCAGATGCAGATTGAATTAAAGCAATTACAGCGTGAGACGGGAATTACCTTTGTCTTTGTTACCCATGATCAAGAGGAAGCGTTGACGATGAGTGATCGTATCGCCGTCTTTGATCGGGGCAAGATCCAACAGATTGATAAGCCGGCCGCTATTTATGAAAATCCAAAAAATAGTTTTGTTGCAGATTTTGTCGGGATCTCAAATTTAATCACTGGATCAGCGGCAACCGCCATATTAGGAAAGTCAGGTAGCTACACCGTGCGGCCGGAGAAAATCACGATAGGTCAGGTGGTAGCGGGAGGTAGAACCGCTGCGGGTGTGGTTCGCGAAGTCGAGTATTTAGGGCCAGCAACCAGATTTCTTGTTGAGTTAGAAGCTGGCGTCAAATTAGTTGCGCTTCGCCAAAATACAAGTGAGAGCTCAATTGATGTTGAGGCGATGCGAAACTCGAAGACGACTTTAAGTTGGGATAAGGCAAGTGAGTATGAGATTCCGGGGTAAATCAGAGTTCCCATTAAATGATGGGATTAACAGTGGCTTAGCTACTGTTTAAAATAAGTTGCACATCGTTGTGCAACTTAGATTAGGAGAGAAAGTGCGAGAGAAGAAGATTCGCAGTTACACAGTTCTGCTTGCTGCTTCCGCTTTACTCCTCGCTAGCTGCGCGAGAACTAGCGAAGATACCGCAGGTGGCGCGTATGCGGGCCCATTAAAAGACACAACTGGAACGATCAATGTTCTAGCCTGGCCTGGTTATGCAGAGGATGGCACAACTGACCCAAAGGTTGACTGGGTAACACCATTTGAAAAAGAAACTGGCTGCACCGTAAATGTTAAAACCTACGGAACATCAGATGAAGCTGTTCAACTGATGCAGGCAGGTGGATACGACGTAATTTCGGCATCTGGTGATGCTTCACTGAGATTAATTTATGGTGGGGATCTACAACCAGTAAATCTTGATCTGATTCCAAATTACGTGGATATCTTTGAGAATTTGAAGGATCGCCCATGGAACACTGTTGATGGAAAGAATTACGGTGTCCCACATGGACGCGGTGCTAACGTTTTGCAATACACCTTGGGCAAAGTGACAGAGCCAACTTCTTGGTCTGTTGTTTGGGAGCCAAACTCACCTGCTAAGGGCAAGGTCACAGCCTACGATTCAGCAATTTACATTGCTGATGCAGCGGTTTACTTGATGTCAACAAAGCCAGAGTTAGGTATCACTGATCCATATGCATTGGATCAAACTCAATTTGATGCTGCTATGGCGCTATTGAAGCAACAAAAGCCACTGATCGGTGAGTACTGGAGTGATTACACCAAATATATTGGCGCAGTCCAGAGCGGATCAATCACTGTTGGAACTTCTTGGCAGGTTATTGCCAATGTTTTAAATGGTGAGAAGGCAACTGTTGGCGCAACTAAGCCAAAAGAAGGTGCAACTGGTTGGTCAGATACTTGGATGATCTCATCTAAGACTGAAGCAATTGATTGTGCTTACAAGTGGCTAAACCACATCATCGAGCCAAGTGTAAATGCGCAAGCAGCGGAATACTTTGGTGAGGCACCAGCCAACACAAAGGCTTGCGCATTGACTGCTAATAAGGATCACTGCACCTTGTATCACGCAGCTGAGACTAATTATTGGTCAGATGTTTACTACTGGAAAACTCCTACTGAGCAGTGCCTTGATGGTCGTACCGATGTCAAGTGCCTTCCTTATGCAGAGTGGGTTAAAGCCTGGTCTAGCTTTAGAAATTCATAGACCAACTTAAATAATAAAATGGTGGCCATACCAAATAACGGTATGGCCACCATTTCTAAGTGAGGGATTTTAGAATATAAATATGGCCAATAAGCTTCGGACTTACCTTGATAGAAATAGCGCTGCGCGGGCAGCATCCCTACTAAGCGCGCCGCTCTTATGGTTAGGTGTTTTATATTTGGGCTCATTAGCGGCGTTATTTATTACTTCAATCTGGAAGATTGATACCTTTACAAGCAAAATAATCAGGGATTTCACTTTAGAAAACTTTGTGGACATTTTTACCGATCGCGCTTACTTCAATGTGACGATTAGGACTTTATTTGTCGCAATCTGCGTAACTATTCTGTGCGCCATAATTGCAATTCCAATGGCATTTTTTATTGCCCGTATTGCAAAGCCGCGTTCCCGGCCAGTTTTAATTGCGCTTTTAATTACTCCTTTGTGGGCTTCATACTTAGTAAAAATTTATGCCTGGCGCACTATGCTTTATCCTGAGAAAGGTTTTATAACCTGGTTAATCTCGCCCCTGGGTGGGCAATCTCCTGGTTTTGGAATCTTTGCGGTGATCATCGGACTTACCTATCTTTGGCTTCCCTACATGATCTTGCCAATTTATGCGGGGATGGAAAAATTACCAACTTCGCTATTAGATGCCTCCACCGATTTAGGTGCAAAGTCAGGCAAAACTTTTTTTAATATCATTTTACCCATCACCTGGCCAGCAATCATTGCTGGATCAATCTTCACATTTTCATTAAGTATGGGCGACTACCTAACTGTGCAGATTTTAGGTGGCACCTTCCAAATGTTAGGAAATGTAGTTTACCAAAATTTCTCATTGAATCTACCCTTTGCTGCAGCGGTGGCATTGATCCCTGGCATTATTATGTTGTTATACCTCAGCGGTATCAGAAAAAGTGGAGCGTTGGATAATTTATGAAGCTCTCACTTGGTGCTCGTATATTTCTTTGGTCCGTAATGGGTTTCGGATTCTCATTTATCTATGTGCCTTTAATTCTGGTCGTAATCAACTCATTTAATACTAATACCTCATTTACCTGGCCACCTATTGGGTTTACCACTTCTTGGTGGAGCAAGGCGGCCGTTAATGAGGGGGTCAGGGATGCGATTGCAAGGTCAGCTTTGGTGGCCTTGGTAGCAACTGCAATTGCGTTAATTCTCGGCTCACTAGCGGCTGCTGCGATTTCGCGTTATAAATTCTTCGGTCAAGAAGTCATTTCTTTACTATTTGTCTTGCCAATTGCACTTCCTGGCATCGTTACTGGTATCGCGCTAAACAACGTTTTTACTAATTTCCTTGGTGAGTTAACTATCTTCACAATTATCATTGGCCATGCCACTTTCTGTATTGTGGTCGTCTTTAATAATGTGGCAGCAAGGTATAGAAGATTAGGTGCAAATCTAGATGAGGCCAGCATGGATCTTGGTGCAAGCAGGTTTACCACCTATCGATTAATAACCTTCCCGCTATTGCGCAGCGCCCTAATTGCCGGCGGCCTACTCGCCTTTGCCTTGTCTTTTGATGAAATTATCGTTACCACTTTTACGGCAGGTGCTGGGCAAACAACGCTACCAATTTGGATTTTCCAGAATTTATTCCGGCCTACTCAAGCACCCATAGTTAATGTAGTGGCAGCGGCTCTGATTTTAATTTCAATCATTCCCATTTACATATCTCAGCGACTTACTCAGGAGAGAATAGAAAAGTAAGCATCACCTCTGCTTGCTGTTTATATAAGTAATTATCGGTTAGAAATAAACAAAACCTTGCCACTGTCGGTGGTTGCGACCATGGTGCCATCTGGCATTAGATCAAGGTCGCGGATGCGCTCGCCAACGTCGTGGGATGTAATGGTGCCGACTTGGTTGGGGGCGGTTAACTCTATAAAGATTAAAACTCTTTCGGCCAAGGTGCCCATGACGATGTTGGATTGCTTGTCTTTCCATAGTGGCCCGGCTGGAAGTTGTATTAACTCGGTTGGTGCAACCGAGGGCACCCAGGAATACAAAGGTTTTTCAAAGCCTTCATGTGTTCCTGGATTAGTTGGTCGTACGTAGTCGCCGGATCCATAGGCTTGCCCGTAGGTGACAAAGGGCCAACCATAGTCTTTTCCCTGTTTAATTAAATTTAACTCATCTCCCCCACGTGGGCCGTGTTCAGAAATATATAAAGCGTTGCCAATTTTTACGATGCCTTGCGGGTTGCGATGACCTTGTGAAATCTGCTTGATGGATTTGGCAGTAACTTGGAAAACACCGCCAAGCCAGCCGCGTGCCGATACTTGGTTGATCTTTGGAAAGCCTAAGTCACCTGTTGTTAAGTAGGCGGTTTTGCTATCGATAACTTCTATCCGACCGGCTGGGTGTTGGACCGCGCTAATTGGCACACATGGTTTGCCTTGAAACCAGCGCTCACGCTTTTGGATGGTTTGGTTGGTTTTATTCAATGTGTAGCGAAAGAGAACTAATCGAACGCATTCGGGGTTTCTGGTTAATCGTGGGTAAGAGATCAAGAGATCGGCGGTGGTGGAATCTTCTTTGAGTACGCCAATGTCGGTGGGGGCAAATCGGGGGTCGCGGATTCGCTCACTCTGCTTTAGCACTTTGCCGATGGTTATCAGTTTATTTTTTGAGTAATGAAATAATGTGTCTCCGCGCTCACCGCCGCCAAGCAGTAGCGAGCCATCTTTTAATACAGCTAGTGCTGGCCCGCGAGCTCCTTCTACTTGGGTGCTTTCAAGATTTACTTCCTGAATGACAAGATTGAGTTCATTGGCGTTTGCCGCTGGGTTAGTGGTGATGGCAATCGGGATCGCAATTATGGTTGCAGCGATAAATCGCTGTGCGATATGTAGCGGCCGGGGAAGCTTCATAAGACAAATGTAATGGCTACTACTTTAACTTTCCTCGCCAAGCAGAAAAGGATTTTACAGATCCGGCATGCGGTAATCGAAGCCAGGGATATGGATGGATCTCGGAAAGATTGCTGAACTTTCTAAAACTAGGCACTAGTGCATAGGTAATTGCTACCGGGTCTGGATCTTGGGCCAGTAATGGATCAGGTGTTTCATCAGCTTCCGAGATATCAATTGCTTTCACAGCGGGAATCTACAACTCCTTGGTTATCTTCGCAGTGCTTTGACAATCGCCCAGGCCCAGTAGATCAAACCAAATTGCAGTGGCAATCGGGCATATGCAAACAGCGGCGCCGGCAAGGGGCGAGAGCTCCAGTCAATGGCCATCTTTATGTTGGCAGGGTAGACCGCGATAAATAATGCAATTGCGGCATAGGCGGCAAGTAAGCGAACTGGGGTGGAACCGATTTTTAATGTCAACGGAGTCAGCAGTGCAATGCCGATAATTATTTCAGCCAGACCGCTGAGATGCACCCACGTTCGTGGATCTCCGGGAAGAAAGCCAGGGACGATCGCAGCTAGGCCTTTGGGGTAGATGAAGTGCGCGATGCCGGTAACTAGCAAGAAGATTCCCATGGAGCGCCCGACGGTGGTGATGTTCATGCGTCAATTCTTCGTCGGGATTTATCCGTGTTCCGCGACGTAAAAGGGGTGACCTTGCTTCCGACGACAAGTGCCGCTCCAATTAAGACTAGATTCTTAATTATGTACTGTCCTTCCAGCGTTAAATCAAATGGAAAGCGGGTGAAGCAAATTTCTGGACGCAAAATCAGCGGCAGAAATGTGCCCGGCATCTGTAAAGCTAAAAGAAAGAGACCAACCCGGATCAGGGGTGTGTAAATCAGACAGATGCCAATCACAATCTCCCAAATGCCTAAAATCGGGATGAAGATATCTGGATTGAACCAATAAACGGTCTTAGCAATTAAATCATTGGCCGGGCTATTGCCTAAAGGCTTTAAGGCGCCAAACCAGATAAAGATAATTGCCATGCTATATCTAAGAACGGGTAGCGAGACCTTATCTAAATAATTAATAATGCGAGTATCTACTTGTTTAATATTAGATTTTTGGAACTTGGTTTTCATATCCGTTTCTTCCCTTTCACTACTGCAAAACAAAGGCATCCCAGCTCCTATTCTCGCACAGGATTAAAGCGAATATTTATTGCAAATATGAAACCCTAACCTACCGTTTTCCAATAGCCCTCAATTAATTGAGGCGGCCATCTGTATTTTCTGACCTTGCCGCAAATTGCTCGAAACCAATGGCCCATCGTGAGGGCGTCAAACTCCTCGGGCCACTGATCCTCGAGACTGCTGGAGGTGAATCGAACCCGTACCGATTGACTGACAATCAATTATGCTGCCATTACACCATTCCCCCGGTTGCAAACTCTGGTGGGGTTTGGTTATCAGAAAATTTAAAGAGAATTTGTTGTGGATAAATGTTTTAGGTAACAAGAGAATAACTTAATGTTGTGTTACGCAGAGTCAGTTATCTCGCCATCAAAAAGTAGCGATTGTCGCTCAAAGTATCACTTAACTCTAGGATTTTTGATCTGCTGTCATCGGCAAGGCGTAAATTTGTTCGGTAAATGAGCGTTTGGGACTGGCTTCTGTCATTGCCTTAGGCAAGGATGTACAAAAGTTAGATGGTAATCTGGATGGCAGCGATTGCACTTGATAGGTGCGATCGGAAAAGGAGATTCAAATGTTCGAATTAATTACGAGTTCGCTGAAGAAGTATGTTGATTTTCATGGCCGTGCAACACGCAAGGAGTATTGGATTTTCGTGTTGTTTATCTATATTGCTGCAACTCTAGCCGGATTGGTTGATCGCCTAATGGGAACCGAATCTGTAGGAAATCTGCTAATGCTGGGGTTATTACTTCCCTATTTTTCAGTGACTGTGCGGCGTATGCATGATGTCGGTAAGAGTGGTTGGTTTATGTTGATTCCTATTTATAACTTTGTTTTGACGCTTACGCCCTCGGTTCCTGACGATACGGTGCCCATATCGAGCTAAGTGAGCGATTTGAACGTGAAGATTGCGGTGGCCAGGCCTGCTTGCCGCTAACTGAGCATAATTCCGGACACAAAAGAGGCATAATTCCGGATACTGGATTTTAACCCGCAGCTCAGTCCTATTTTTGGCGCTACACGCTCAATAACTTGGAATAGTGATGCTGTTATTCCAAGTTATTTACCATAACTTGGAATAGTGATGCTGTTACTTCAAATTAACGCTGATGCAGGCGCGACAGTAATTGCCGTTGTCTTTGAAGCCTTAAAGTAAAAACTACTTATTCAGTTTAGTCGCCAAGACCTTCATGATCAGCAAATGCCCACAGGTCAATTGCATCTAAATCAATAACTTTTAAGCCATGGTTAGCAAATATTCCAGCGATTTGTGCACGATGTTCAGTTGCATGATGAATTGCTTGGGCTAAGATAGTTTCGCGACTTCGGCGAATAGTGCGCTCCCCACTTTTTTTCTCTACGAATCCAACAGCGTTCTTGGCGGACTCACGAAGTCGCGCGTCAAAAGTAGCTGAAAGATGTTTTAACTCAATCACTTCTGCGATTGTTGTCGGCACTCTGGTTTCAACTGTTCCAGCGCCATCAAGGCGGTCTGCATAAGCGGAAGCAGCAGCGGTGATGTGCTCCAGAATTTCAGTAACGCTCCAGGTGTCATTGGGTGCACACAACTTGAGGTTTTCATCGGGTTGCTCGGCGATCTGGTCGAATACATAAGCGTTGGCCCAAGCCATGTGGCGAAATAGTCTGTCAGTTATTAGATCCATTGAAAAAGTGTATCCGAACAAAATTGACAAAAGTGCCCATGCTCGGTGGAATAAATAATGGGGATTTTCAGCACAGCTATTTGAAGCAAATTAATTTTAGAGATTTCCGTTACGGCCTCAGCCCTCTACTTACCCGGGACTGACCGCTGAGCTTAGATTCCTTTAACTTCTCCAAACGTGCGAATTCAATTGCGGCCTTTTCACCAACTAAAAATGAAATTGAAACAGCATCTCCGATTGGGCCATTATTCACAATCAAGAAATCTTCAAATTTGAGGTAACTTTCAGGAGTAAGTGGCGCCTCTTTAAAGCGAACCCAATCTGGAATCGCCGATGATAGTGGCATTAATGTGAGTTTGGTTGGGTTTGGAATAATACGAACCGGGCCTTCACCTGATTTAGTAGAGCTATCAACGGTGTACACCAAAACCGAATCTGAATAAGTGCTTGATTCATAACCTTTAGCTTTTAAAGCTTCTATAACTAAATTCTTAGTTGGCGACAAGTTCACAACTAATAATTGAGCTTTACTTGGATTGGCATTGGATGCGCTCAACACTATTTGTTTCACCGATACCGGCTTATTTTGGCAAATCACGCGTGAATCAGAAAGCCAATCTAGTAACCAGAGACTCCAACCAAGTGAGTCGCTGGACCCCCCTTGTAAAAAACCCTGAATTCCAAACGGACCATTGGTTTTCGCCTGCCACCATCCATTCTCGCCATACAAATAAAGATCAGCTAGTCCAAGTAAATGATTGATCTCATGGGCAATTACTTTCCAGCTCGCAAGCCCCGGCACTTGCATCGCACCTTTACCGACAATTGCGAAACCAGAAATTTCACTTGTGCCTCTTCCCTTTAGTGCAGTGTTTGGAAATGAATTAGAGACATTGCCCGACATGGTGACTCCACCTGAAACTACAATTATCACCATGTTAATTTTTGAAAGGTCAATGATATTCTCAACTGCACTCAATGCGCCTTGCGATA
Source organism: Actinomycetes bacterium (assembly GCA_043776875.1). Lineage (GTDB taxonomy): Bacteria > Actinomycetota > Actinomycetes > Nanopelagicales > Nanopelagicaceae > Planktophila. The sequence continues at coordinate 103,082 of JAYVQU010000001.1, read as the reverse complement.
AAGTAGAGGTGGCCCACTTATTGTCGATAAGTGAGTCTTGAAAAGTACTACTTCCATAAAAAGAGCTTGCTTCTGGCATCCGTACCCAGTTAGGAATAATTTCAAAGCGTGGCTCAAACAATCCACCAGAGACGGCAACAAAGTACTCTTTCACTTTGTTCAATTCGAGAGCTGAGTTTAAAAATTGCTTGGCGCTTCCAGGTTCGGTGTCATCTATAAAATCAATACCAATTACTAATATATTTGGAGAACCGATTGATGGTAAACTCGCTAAACTATCGGGCCAACCAACTGAATGAATTGTTCTGAGATCGCTTTTCGAAATCTTGCAAGAATTTGAACTAGTTGCCTGTGCGGTTGACATCACGAATACGCTGCTAAAGACCGCAATCGCTGCCATTACCGTTACTAGCTTCGAGTTCCTCACACTTGAAGGCTACTTTTGGGCCAGCACCTGCCTATCGCACAGACCTCTCGATCACCTCTTCATTTACCCTCACAAAACCTGCCAAATACGCAACAAATTGCCTAAACTAGAAGTTCAGATATCAATTTCGCTACTCGTGACTTAATTTCATCGCGGATGATTCGCACTGACTCAATACCTTGACCGGCAGGATCTGCTAGCACCCAATCTTCATATCGCTTTCCTGGGTAGAACGGGCAAGCATCTCCGCATCCCATTGTTATAACAGCATCCGATGCTTGCACCGCCGCGGTAGTTAGTACTTTTGGCGTGTTATTGGCAATATCGATCCCAACTTCAGCCATTGCAGCAACTGCAATTGGGTTGATTGACTCCTTTGGCGCGCTGCCTGCAGATAAAACTTCGATCCGATCTTGACCAAGTTCGCGCATGAAGCCGGCAGCCATTTGCGACCTACCAGCGTTGTGAACGCAAACGAAGAGAACGGTTGGTTTAGTCATCATTACTTAACTTCCCTTTTTGTTAATACCTTCGTTAGACCCAAGCCAATAAGTGCGCCGAGCACTTGGGCGGCAATAAATTTAGGGGCACAATTTGGTGCAATGCCGGCAAAGGAATCGGAGAAGCTGCGACCTATTGTTACCGCCGGATTTGCAAAAGAGGTTGAACTTGTGAAGAAGTAGGCGCTACCAATCCACGCTGCCACCATTACTGGAATAAGAGCTGACCGCTCTTGAATAATAAGTAAATTGATAATCAGAATTAGTCCCGCGGTTGCCACGATTTCGCCCAAATATAGGTTTTGTCCAGTTCGAACTTTGGTCGCAGTTTCAATGAGTGCATGATTAAACATTGCATTTGCTAATACGGCACCTGAAATAGCACCAACAACTTGGGCGGCGGTGTACTGAATAAAGGTTGCGAATCTGACTTTGCCTTGGATTAAGTCGATCATCGTTACTACTGGATTAAAATGTGCTCCACTGATTGGCCCAATGATCGTAATTAATACGAATAAACCGAAAACAGTGGAGATGGTATTTATCAGAAGTTGAATGCCGACATCTTGTGAAAGATCGGTGGCCATGATTCCGGAGCCAACAACAATGGCTACAAGTATGCAGGTGCCGAGAAATTCACCGAAGAGTTTCTTCATTATTGAAGGTTACTAGGGGTAGGCGAACGCACCGTAAACAAAGGCAAAACCCCAACAGCTAACTGCGCCGATGGGGTTTTGCCTAAATAACTGTTAGGAAACGCCGATGATATCTACTACGAAGATCAAGGTTTCATTTGGTCCAATTGAGCCAGAACCATTTGCTCCGTATCCAAGATCTGCCGGAATAACTAGCAGACGCCGTCCGCCGACCTTTGCACCAGGTAAGCCCTGCTGCCATCCCTGAATAACACCAGATAATGGGAAGGTTGCGGGTTGGGCACCAGTCCATGATGATTCAACAACTGAACCATTGGACCAGGTCATCAATGTGTATTGCACGGTAAGGGTTGATGTTACTAGGACTTCGGCGCCAGTTCCAACAATGATGTCTTGAGACTGCAATGTTGTTGGTGCGGCGCCTGTAGGTGGGGTAATTGTTGGTGCTTGCCCGGCATTTGCGGTTACCGCTGGAAGTCCTGTTGCTGATTCTGAACTTGTTCCGGTCATGCTCTCATCCCCTCCTAATGTTACAAATGATGCAAATGCAATTGCGGCTATCGCCAAAACTACAAATACTTTTAATAGCGTCTTGTTGGGCATAGGTCTCCTTATTATTCGATTTCACCGATTAGTTTAAATTCTCCATCACCGATCTGGCCCTGCGCGCGGTAAAGCTCCAACTTGGCGCGGGTATCGGCAATATCAAGGTTGCGCATTGTAAGTTGCCCAATGCGATCCACTGGGCCAAAGGCAGCGTTTTCAGTGCGCTCCATGGAAAGCTTTTCTGGGTGATAGCTAAGGGCTGGGCCAGTTGTGTTAAGGATTGAGTAATCATCGCCACGGCGCATCCGAATTGTGACTTCGCCGGTAACAACTGATGCCACCCAACCTTGCAGGGATTCACGAAGCATTAACGCTTGTGGATCAAACCAACGGCCTTCATACAAAAGGCGGCCCAGCCGACGACCTTCGGCATGATAGTTAGCAATAGTGTCCTCGTTATGAATCGCACTGATTAATCGTTCGTAAGCTATAAAAAGCAGCGCCATTCCTGGAGCTTCGTAAATTCCCCGGCTCTTGGCTTCAATAATGCGATTTTCAATTTGATCGGCCATGCCAAGTCCATGACGACCACCAATTGCATTAGCCTGCCGCATCAATTCGACCACATCGACAAATGTTTCGCCGTTGATTGCAACCGGGCGACCCTGCACAAAAGAAATTCGTACATCTTCGGAGTCAATCTTTACTGACGGGTCCCAAAAGCGAACTCCCATAATTGGTTGAACTAATTCAACGGAGGTGGCCAGATTTTCCAGAGTTTTGGCTTCATGGGTTGCACCCAAGATATTTGCATCGGTTGAGTACGCCTTTTCGGTGCTGTCACGATATGGCAAACCGTGTGCCACCAACCATTCTGACATTTCTTTACGTCCGCCAAGTTCGGTGACAAAATCTTGATCAAGCCATGGCTTATAAATACGCAACTTTGGATTTGCCAGTAAGCCATAACGGTAGAAACGTTCGATGTCATTGCCTTTATAGGTAGAGCCATCGCCCCAGATTTCAACGGCGTCCGAATGCATCGCCCGAACCAACATGGTGCCGGTAACGGCACGGCCAAGTGGGGTGGTGTTGAAGTACTGCTTGCCGCCAGCACGAATATGGAACGCCCCGCAAGCAATAGCAGCTAGGCCTTCCTCTACTAGCGCGTTTTTGCAATCAATCAGACGCGAAATTTCAGCGCCGTACTCCTTCGCCCGGTGCGGAACTGAATCGATATCTGGCTCATCGTATTGGCCTAGATCTGCGGTGTAGGTACACGGAACCGCGCCATTAGCGCGCATCCAGGCAACTGCAACGGAAGTATCCAGCCCACCGGAAAAGGCGATGCCAACTTTTTCACCGACCGGCAGGGATGCAAGGAGTTTAGACATGCGTAAAGTCTAACGGATGTGCGGGGTGGAAATTTTCTGCTCTAACGCAGGAAGAACCCCCCATTGGGTAGTCATTTCCAGGTACCTATCAATATCTAACTTGTCTGGTTTTGCATCGGTCTTGACCGCTCGGATCATCAAATTGCGTGGCGTGTGTTCGCCGGCGACAAACTCGATTAGCTCTACTCGGTAACCCACAATTCGCAATAACTGAGCTCGAAAAGAATCAGTTAACAAATCCCCAAGGCGTTCCTTCATTAATCCAAACTTGGTCAGCGCGCCCCAAGGTTCCGGCGCGGCAACAATTTGTTTTTGAATGTCATGGTGGCAACATGGAGCAATCAATAGCAACTTTGATCCACCATTAACCGCCCAAGCAATTGCATCATCGGTAGCGGTATCGCAGGCATGAAGTGCAATAGCGACATCTGCTGATTGCGAGGTTGTCTTTGAAATCTCTTCAGCTTCAAAGAAAATCGTGGATGCAATCCCTAGTTTTTGGGCAATTGCGTTATTTCGATCCCGAGAATCGGCGCGAAGATCAATCCCAGTTACTTGTACTGCAATTCCGGCAGATCGTAAAAATTGGTGGGCGGCAAAGGTTAGATATGCGTGACCGCAGCCTAAGTCCACGATCCGTAATGGGTTTTCTGGGGTCGGCGGATGGATCTGACCGGCAGCTATCGCCGCATTCAAAGCTGGTGACAATAGGCGTAAAAACTCCTCCACCTGCTTGTACTTATCTTGGCGGGAAGGTTTAATCACACCCTTTGCATCTGCGATACCAACTTCCCGTAAAAAGGGATCGGAAGCGGCTAAAAGTCGATTCTTCTTTTTATCGTGAGTTAGATTTTGTTCGGAAGTGCGATTTTCCAGGTGCACCTGGGCAGCGCCGCTTTTTGTAATGCGGATTGAATAAGTCTGGCTGGCACTTTCCACCATGATGTTTGCGTATCCGCTCTCTAGTAGCTTATCAACAATGCCACGGTTGGGAATAAAGTTTTTTGTGGTTGTAACTCGACCATCATTTTGCATCAACTGCAGATTGAGTGTTCCTTTAATTTCAATCAGGCGAATATCTATCCGTTCAAAATTAACCTGCATATTTCGGCGACGACCCGATAAGACCGCTCGTACAAAATTGTCGGAATCGATAATTCGGTTACACGCCTCATTCAAAGCTTCTTCAAGGGTTAATTGCATGATATTAACGAGGCGAAATTACCGCGGTGCCCTTTTCATGATCCAGAATCACTAACTCATGATTTGGCAAAGATTTGGCAAAATCTTCGGCAAGTTTTCTTTCGCCATCACGCTTCACATCATCAATGATAATTGTTGCGTTGGCCGATAACTTATCTTTGAACTCTTTGAGTGCTGGGTACCTAGCCTCGGGATTTTTGGATCCTGGTGGGCCATCGATTATCAAGAGATCAATCTCTTTAAGATCCGTTAGCACTGATGTGTCGTACCACTCAAAGCCATTGATATAAGGCATTAACTGGGCAATTCGAACCTCTACTCCGCGCACCTCGTGATCTTTAAGCAGCTGTCGGGTCTGGCCACCAAAAATTTCAGAGTTATCAATACTAATAATTTTTCTGGCGCCAGATTTAGCTGCTACTAAGGTCGAAACTCCTGAACCTAATTCAACAACTAGGCCAGGGCCTAGTTTTTTAACAGTTTCAGCGATGGTAAGCAAAAGATCCGGTGACGCAGCCCAACTTCGAGTTGGTGGAACCACCGACTCGAAATCCAAAAGTGAGTTCAATTGCGTGTATGCCTCAATTTGACGGTAGGTCATCATCGAATTTTTCTTGATTTCAACCGCTAATTTATTGTGCTCCCGTAGAATTCGCTCGGTATCGCGACTAACTTTGGTGTGCAGCGAGCGCAAAAGTTGAGCGCAGTAAGTCACGCCAAAAAGTAGGAGAATTAGTAGCGCAACATAAAGGATTGCCATGGTCTCAGTGTATCGTTTACGCAATGAAGCGTTTCAATCTTTGGCTAGCAGATAAAATAACCTCAGGCGTAGCGACAATGTGGTGTGCTTATATTTTCGCCGCAGTCGCCTTGATCTCTCTGCCCAATGCGCTCAAGTCAGGTGACACCATTGTCATCATCTCCTGGGTCGCTCAGACTTTCTTACAGTTGGTTCTACTTTCAATAATTATGGTCGGGCAAAAAGTTCAATCGGCCAGCGTAGAACAAATGATTGAAGAGACACATACCGCATCATTGGCCGAGTTTGAGTTGGCAAAGCAAGCACAGATAAATGCAACCTTTGAACTTCAGGCGTTGAAGGATTTGGCACTTGAAATACACGCCCTCGTAACTGAGGCTGAAAAAAAGTTCAATCCTTAAAACGTTATAAAAGCGAGACATACCAAGGCCAGTTACGCCACTTTTACATTGTTTTCAAAGTGCTCCTTCCGTAATCTATGGGTATGAAATCTTCGCCGTGGTGGAAAGAAGCATCTATCTACCAAATCTATCCACGCTCTTTCTTTGATAGCAATGGTGATGGCGAAGGAGACCTGGCGGGAATTACATCCAAGCTTGATTATGTGCAACAACTCGGCGTTGATGCGATTTGGCTAAGTCCGTTTTACACATCTCCCAACAAAGATGGCGGCTACGATGTTGCCGACCCTCGCGATGTAGATCCGCGATTTGGTAATTTAGATGATGCCAAGAAAATGATTTCGGTTGCCCATTCTTTAGGGATGCGTGTTTTAGTAGATGTAGTACCAAATCATTTTTCAGATCAACATGTATGGTTTAAAGAAGCGCTAAAGGCTGGGGCCGGTTCGGCTGCTCGAAATCGTTTTCACTTTTATGATGCAAAGCCGGATGGAACGCCACCCAATAATTGGATCTCACTTTTTGGTGGACCATCGTGGACACAAGTCGAAGATGGTCAGTTTTATCTTCACCTTTTTGATTCTTCCCAACCTGATCTCAATTGGGATAACCACGAAGTTGCGGCAGATTTCGAAAAAACTTTGCGATTTTGGTTGGACCTTGGTGTTGATGGCTTCCGGATTGATGTTGCCCACGGTTTAGTAAAAGAAGGTGTATTAGTGGATCATCACGACCCGCAAGGTCTCAGCGATGCATTGCGCCTTGATGTGGCGATGGATCATGAAAAGCGATATGCGCTATTGCTGACCGTTCCCTACTTTGATCGACCAGGCGTGCACGAGATCTATCGCAATTGGCGAAAAATCTTTGATTCATACGGTGATCGCGAGGTGATGGCGGTAGCTGAAGCTTGGGTACATCCGCCAGTCAATGCCACAAAATATGTCCGCCCCGATGAATTACATCAAGTCTTTAACTTTGATCTGCTCAATGCCCCCTTTGACTCTCAATTTCTATTCGATGTAATCAATAACTCCATTGAACTCATGGCAACTGTCTCCGCCCTGCCAACATGGGCTTTGAGCAACCATGATTGCCCGCGAGTGGCATCACGAATTGGCGATCTGCAATCCCGCGCCCTGGCGCTATTTATTTTTGGTTTACCTGGCTCATGTTATGTATTTGCCGGACAGGAGTTAGGTTTGCCAGATGGTGTAGTTCCGGATGAAGCGCGGCAAGATCCGATTTACCTGCGCACCAATGGCAAACAAAAGGGTCGAGATGGTGCGCGGGTACCTCTTCCTTGGGATGGTAAAACCGCACCATTTGAATTCACTTCAGGTGAACCTTGGTTACCACTGCAGAATTCATGGGTCGAGCTAACCGTTGAAAAACAAGATGCTGATCCAAAGAGCACATTAAATCTTTATCGGAGTGCACTAACGCTACGTGCGCAGCACTTAGTAGCAGCAGGTGAGATCACTTGGATCAGTGCCCCGCACATTGGCCAGTATGGATCAGGGCTTCTTGGTTATCGACGTGGCAATGTTTCAATCTTAATGAATTTAGCTGAGCAAGCCATTGAGGTAGAGATCACTGGGGAATTATTAATTATGAGCGCGGGAACTGTCGATGGTTGGGATGGAAAGATCTCGATCCCTGCGATTTCAACCATCTGGGTGCAGCACTAACTGACACAATACCGCCATGGAATCTACGGCGATCTGGTTAATTACGCTCGGTGTTTTATCAGCAGTCATAATCTTGGATCTAACTATTGCGATAATTCGACGCAATAAAGAGACAACGATGCTCGAGGCTGGAATTTGGACGGTCATTTATGTCGCCGCCGCTTTGATCTTTGGTTACTTCCTGTCGAATTGGACAACAGATGAAAACTCTCAAAAAGAGTTTTTTGCTGGTTGGTTGACGGAGTATGCGCTGTCAGTAGATAACATATTTGTGTTTGTAATAATTTTGGGTCGCTTGCAAATCGATAAGACCAAACAGCAGTTAGTGCTGTTGCTGGGAATCATCATCGCCCTTGTGCTTCGTGGCGGCTTTATAGCTGCGGGTAGTGTGATCCTTGAAAAATTCTCGGGTGCCTTCTTTATCTTTGGCGGGTTCCTCATTTATACCGCCTATCGACTCATACGTGAAGATGATCATGATCAAGAGTGGAAGGAGGGCAACATCGTCACCTATCTGCGCTCAAAGGGGGCAACTACATTTACGATTGCATTGGTTTCCCTAGGATTTACCGACTTGGTTTTTGCCCTTGATTCAATCCCAGCGATCTTCGGAATCACCCGTGACCCTTATATCGTTGTGTGCGCCAACATCTTCGCACTTATGGGTCTTCGCCAGTTGTACTTCTTGCTGCAAGGGTTAGTACAACGACTTGTCTTTTTATCTAAGGGGCTTTCTTTTATTCTGGCTTTCATTGGGCTGAAAATGGTGATTGAAGCCTTCCACGGTATTGGAGTCCATGAAATCCTTGGAATAGAACTTACAAAGGTTTCAATTGAAGTTAGCTTAGGCGTGATTGTTGCAACACTCATTGTTACCGCTGTAGCAAGTCTTACCGCTACCCGGAAAGATGGCACCGAGATCGTTTAAATATCGGTTTTCATCTTTCGTAAGGTATCGCGATCATAATCTTTGGCTCGCTCATTAATTTTTCTGATCTGAAGTGCAAAGGCTTTAATCGCAGTATCAAATGCGGCTAAGTCATTAAATTCAGCGGCTTCGGCACGAAGCAACGGACCGGATCCATGTGAGGTCAAAACCACTTTGTGCTTGTGCTTTCCTTGATGTGGGTTTGCTTCATGAAGAACTTCAACTTCTACGCGATCTATAACCACGTTAAATCGCTCCATGCTGTTTAGTTTTTCTTCTGCGATACTTTTGAAATCTTCTGCTAAATCTGCATTTCGGGTATGAATAAGAATCTTCATACTTAGAAGGGTAGTACTAAAACGACTGCTGTCGCTAGAGCGGCGAGCATAAAAGATTTTCCTAGCATCTTCAGCGCGGTTTTTCTATCAGCTGCTCGATCCGCTTTGGCAGCCACTCTCTTGATCTCGCCTAACTTTCCGATATTAAAGGTTCCGGCAAATGCATAGGCCAGGCAAAACTTGCTGCGTGATTGAAAAAACCCAACTGATGCAACCATAAGTGGAAAGAAAATTCCGAGTCGAATTACAACCGGAGCAGCAACGGCATTGAAGGTAAGTAAGGTGGAGATAGCAAAAAACAAACCAAGTACTGCAACTAATTGCCTACCTCTGATTTCACTCTTTCCAATGTTGCAATTTCCAGCGATGTATTGAATCTCAGGCATCTTCGAATTCATCTTCATCGACCCAGGTATCGGCGGCTGAATCTTCTTGGTGTTCAATCCAAGAAAGAAATGAGCCAACCGCGCCAAAGGCCAAAAGCAGCATTGTCGCTGCTGCGAGTACTCGACGAACTGCTTTAAACATAGTACAAAAATACTCGGTATTACTTAAAATTTCTCTGCAAAGTACTGAGGGCTTGCGCTATATCTGCCCAAAGATCATCTACCTGCTCACAACCAACGGCAAGTCGAATCAACTGTTCTGGAACTGATGGACTTTCTAGCGCCCAACGACGGCGGCGCTCCCACAGCGACTCGACTCCGCCAAGGCTAGTTGCATGAGTAATTAATTGTGATGATTCACAAACTTTCTCGGTTGACTCAGCGGTGCCAGCTACCTCAAAGGAGATAACTGCGCCAAAACCTGGGTAGCGCACCTTAGTTACCTTTTCATGCGATGCCAGGCGTTGTGCCAAATCCTTAGCGTTGCTCTCGGCAGCTCTAAAGCGGATTGGGAAGGTGCGAATTCCTCGAAGTGCCAGCCAGGCTTCAAATGGGCCAGGGATGGCACCGCTGAATCGTCGAGCTTCTTCTAATCTATTAAAAAGGGCGGAGTCATTTGTGGAAAGTGAACCCAACACCACATCGCTATGGCCGGCCAAATACTTTGTGACAGAGTGCATCACAATATCTGCGCCCATAGCTAGCGGCTTTTGCACTAGTGGGGTGGCAAAAGTGTTATCGACACCAACGCCGATACCTAACTTCTTGGCCGCAGAAATTATTGCTGGCAAATCGGCCAGATCAAGACATGGATTAGTTGGTGACTCTAACCAAACCAGGGCGCAACCCTTCATCTCGGCAATTACCTGATCGGTCTTTGTGATATCTACAAAACGAACTTCAAGTCGCCCCGATGCGTGCAATTGCCTAAGCAATCCCATACTTCCGCTATATCCCTGATTTGATGCAACGATAGGTGCGGCAATTGGCAAAATTGAAAAAAGTGCGTTAATTGCCGCCATTCCGGATGAGAAGGAAAGTGTTGCGCCACCTTCTAATTCACCAATGGTTGCTTCAAGTGCGCTCCAACTTTCATTGCCGTAACGGCCATAGCCCACTGGCCCACCTGCATGATAAGTCGATGAAAAAATTAAGGGCGGATTCAGCGCGGCATCAGGGGCCGCTGCTGGTCGTCCGGCTGTGATCGCAGATGTTTCAGGATGAAGAGTCATGCCCTAACTCTAATTGTTAGCGAGCACCGCCATCGCCGCATTATGGCCCGGGATGCCACTTACGCCCCCGCCACGTACCGCGCCTGCCCCGCAAATAAAGATGCGTGGGTCATCGGTTTCAACCCCCCAGGAAGGCGCGCTGGCAGCTTCCCGAAAGGGGCGGTCATCTTCTCGGAAAGGAAAGCGCAGATCTTGATGGAAGATATTTCCGCGTGGCAGTGAGATTGACGCTTGGATATCTAACGGCGTTTTAATTTCAATTGCGGCAATTAGCTCCTGAATTGGCTCGGCTAAATACTCATTTAAAGAGGCAAGGGCGCAAGCTAAGGCCAGCTCCCTGGCGAGATCGTGATCTTTATCAAATAGTGAAGCCGGGGTGTGCAGGGCAAAGAGCGTTAATGTATGAAAGCCAGCATCTTGTAACTCTTGGCTAAGAATTGATGGATCAGACAAAGTGTGACAGTACATTTCAATCGGCATTCTTGTCGGCATCACACCGGATTTAGCAGCTGTATAAACCTGTTCGAACTGGCTAAAACTTTCATTAGCATGAAAAGTGCCGGCAAATGCCAAACGCGGATCAATCCCCGATTTTAATTGCGGAAGTCGCTTAAGTAAAATATTGATCTTTATTTGCGAACCATCGAGTGATTGTGGCTGCGGCATATTTCTAAGTTTTGCTAACACTTGTGGAGCGGCATTTGACAATAGATAATCGGATTCAAAGTTTTCCCCAGCATCGGTTGTGACTGTTACCGAATCTAAATTACGGTTAACACCTACCACTTTGCTGTTGGTTCGAATTTCTACTCCGTTTAGGTTAGCAACGCGCACAAGTTCCTTAACTAAGGCACCCATTCCACCTCGAGGAACTTTCCATTCCCCGGTCCCATTTCCAATCAAGTGGTAGAGAAAACAGATATTGGCTTGATATGCAAAGGCAGAGGCGAAGGTTCCGATCAGGGCATCGGTAAGAACTATTCCGCGAACAAGATCGCTTTTAAATCGCTCGCAAATAACTTTACCTATTGGTTGCTCAATCAGGTAATCCCAGATTTGCGGTAGATCAATTTCAGTGCGAAGCTCGGAGCGAGTTTTAAGCGGTTGCAAAAGTGTTGGTGCAATTTTTTGGGCGAACTCTGCGACTTCGGCGTAAAAACGCTGCCAAGCTTTACCTTCAGCGCCGGTAGGATCTAACTCGTTGAATGAATCCTCGGTTTTGGCATCCCAACTTCGAGCCACATACAAACCCTGATTCTGTCCATACGGTGTATAACTTGAAACTTCCCGAGAAATTGTGTCGAAGGAAAGGCCTAGTTCTTGAACTATCTTGTCTGGCAGCAAAGCTACCAAATATGAGTAGCTAGATACCATTGCCGCAAAGTTAGGGAAGGCGCTAACGCTTTGAGTTGCCCCACCTACTTCATTATTGGCTTCAAGTATTAATACCGATTTCCCGGCCTTAGCTAAGTAAGTAGCTGCTACTAGCCCATTGTGTCCGGCGCCAATTATGACTACATCATATTTATTAACTGACATTTAAAGAGCCTTGGCAATCCGATCTATCGCTTCGGTAATTATTGTGGGACTGGTTGCAAAGTTAAGACGCACATACTGGGAACATTGCTCACCAAAGGTGTGACCCGCGTTGAATGCGACCTTTCCATTTTCCAATAGCGTCGCAGTTGGATTTTCTCCTAATTTTAATGCTTCCAGATCTAACCAAGCTAAAAAACTGTTTTGTGGAATGTGATATCGCACCGACGGCAACTTAGCGGCCAGCAACTCTTTGATCAGGTAACGGTTTGCATCAAGCTGGGCTATCACGGTGTCTAGCCACAGTTCGCCTTCCGAAAATGCGACCGCAGTTGCAAATGCCCCAAGCAATGAGGCTCGATAATGAACTGCCAAAGGCATGGCTGTCAACTTTTTGTTTATCTGGGCATTTTGCGAAACAATAATTGCGCACTTTAATCCGGCAATATTCCAACCCTTTGAGGCAGCCGTTACGGTGACTCCAATTGCTTGGGCATCCGCTCCTAGTGCTAAAAAAGGAAGAAACTTCTCCCCCAAATAAGAAAGGGGTGCGTGAATCTCATCGCTTATGACAATGACATTATGTTTCTTGGCTAGCCCAACAATCCGCAGGAGTTCCTGCTCGGTATAGATTCGGCCCAATGGGTTGTGCGGGCTGCACAATAAATGCACTTTGATACCTGATGCATACGCCTTTTCAATGCCATCCCAATTTATTTCCCAAGGATTTTTAGACTCATCCCCAGTACGCTCAAATGCAACATCAATTAAGTTTAACTTAGTTTCATTGACCCAGTTGTAAAAGTTGTGATAGATCGGTGAACTTAGCAAAATGGAATCACCTGGATTTGTGAAAATTCGTAAAATTTCTACAATAGCTACGCCGACATCGGTTGCTGCCCTGACCTGAAGTGGATCAACATCCCATCCCCATCGCCCCGATGCAAACTTTTGAAAACCTAAGCCGAGCTCTGGAATTGGGCCCAAATACCCAAGGTCTGATGTGGAAATCATTTCAATGAGTTTGTTACGAATTGGTTCGGCGACCGGAAAATCCATTTCTGCAACCGGTAATGGCAGTACATCGCTGGCAAACTCACGCCATTTTGCGCTGGAACGGGTTCGCAGTTCGGAAAGGTTAGGAACGGTAACCGAATGATCGCTCATGCTGGTAAGGCTACCCTTGCCAGCGGCAAATGATAAGTACGCCCCGCTTACCGAACCTGTTCTTCTGGGGTTAAGCGTCTGGTCGAATTACGTACTACCAGTGTTGTTGGTAAGACTAAGGAAGGCGGATCAATTGCCGGTTTACGCAATCGCTCCATGATTGACCAAGCCGCCATTTCCCCCATCAAAGTTACTGGTTGTTCAATAGTTGTAAGTTCCGAAAACTCTGCCATTTCATGGCCATCAAAACCAATAATAGAAATATCATCTGGGGCTTTTAGCCCATGGCGACGCAACGCTTGCATCGCTCCCATCGCCATTTCATCTGATTCGCAAAAAATTGCGGTTGGACGATTAGGACGAGCCAATAAATCATCCATTGCCCGCGCTGCGGTGTGCATCGTGAAATCTCCGTGTATCTCGCGTGAGGGCAACCATTCCAAACTATTTTCAGCTAACACTTGCATGAAACCCCGTCTACGATCTTGCGGAACGCTGAAATTAAATGGGTCGTCGGGGCGGCCAGACATTAATCCGATTTTCTTATGTCCCTGATTTACCAGGTGCTGGGTAGCTGTTCGCGCCCCAGCAACATCATCAATTTTAATTGAGGCACACTTGTCATGATCCATGCCTACTAGTGCAATCGGAATACCTAGGTCTAACATCGAATCAAACTCTTCTTCGGTAGGAGGCAAACTAATAACAATAAGTGCGTCAACTCGACCCTTTAATAGTTGATGCTGAAATAATCTTTCTCGCCCCTTCATTTGGCTAAAGTTATAAAGAAGTAAATCTAGGCCAGCTTCGCGCAATGCTTGTTCTGCGCCGTTGATCACCTGCGAGAAGTACCACCGTGAAATATAGGGTGCGACAATTCCTACCGAGTTTGTTCTTCCGCCCACTGTCAGATGACGCTCCGGCGTGATGGGGTAATTTAATTTTTCGGCAGCAGCGATAATTTTGGCCCGAGTTTGTTGATTGACATGGTGTTGGCCACGAAGTGCTCGGGAAACGGTTGCAGTTGAGACATCAGCCTCAACTGCAACCTCTTTAATTCCAACCATTTTACATCTCCAAACCAGAACAAATTCTGCAACAGAGTGCAAAAGTATGGCAAGAATGCTGCAATAAGCAATACTAACGCCGCATTAAGGGTAGGTTTGGGGTTATGAGCAATCAAATTGAGACCCAGATCGATGTCGCCTTGACTGAACGAAACCGATTGACCGCCATCTTTCGTCTCATCTTGGCCGTTCCCATGGCGATCTTTATCGCCTCCTTCACAGCTAGCTCGGATTTCAATAGCGACGGTTCCAGTTACTTCGCGGTTGGATTCTTAATTCTGCCGGTTGCACTTGCCATTGTTTTTCGTCAGGCATATCCCAGTTATCTACTAGCTTTTAATGCGGCGTTAATCTCATTGCAGACTCGAGTCGATGCATATGTGTTGCTACTTACCGATGAATATCCATCAATTGAAGAAAATGATGTTGTGAGTGTGACCTTTCCAGAAGTAGATGCAAAGGCGCTCAATCGGTGGCTACCATTAGTTAAATGGATCTTAGCTATTCCGCTATATGTAGTCGGAATTGCTTACATAATTTATGCCGCTTTTTTGACTTTCTTTGCCTGGATAAGTGTTGTGTTTACCGGCAACTATCCGGAATTTTGTGCAGAAGGCGTTGTTGGCACAATCGCATATTGGAATCGGGTGGCAGGTTATGCATTGTTACTTGTAACAGATGAGTACCCAACTTTTTCACTGTAATAAGTGGTAGTGCACTCCGCCCAAAAAATACGCAAAATCGTTGCCGAGGTAGCGATTCTGGATAAGAAGTTTGCTCCATTAATCGAACGTCGCCCACTATGCACGCTTGGTCGCACTATTTCAGAAGCCAGCCACTTTCAATCACTAGTAAGTTCAGTTATTTCGCAGCAATTAGCAGTGAAAGCTGCCCAGACCATTCACGCGCGGCTAGCGCAGTTGTGTAAAAATGAAATCACACCCAAACGATTGCTTAAGTTAACTGATCAGCAGCTGCGTGAAATTGGCGTATCAGGCGCAAAGACTCGAACTATCAAAGGGCTTGCGCAAGCCGAGGTCGATCAGAAATTTCCGATAAATGCAATTAATCAAATTCATGATGACCAAGTGATTATCGAATCCCTTACCTCCTTGTGGGGCATAGGTCGGTGGACGGTAGAAATGTTCCTCATGTTTCAATTAGGGCGCTTGGATATCTGGCCAACAGGTGATTTAGCGGTAAGAAGAGGCTGGGATTTAATTCATAAGAACGAGGAGGAGGTTTCAGTTAAAGCCCTTGAAATAGCGGGTGAAAAACTGCGCCCATACCGAAGCGTGGCCGCCTGGTATTGCTACCAAGCAGTTCATGAAGCCCGAGGTCTAGCCTACTGAAGCTCTTCTAGGATCAAAGAAACCGAGTTAATACACCAGCGTTCATCGGTTGGAACTTCATAACCTTCACCCGCAAAGACGTGGCCAAGGTGGGAACCACAAGATGCGCAGCGGACTTCGGTTCGAACCCGTGGAAATAATGAATTATCTTCAATCAACTCAACTGCATCATCACTTGTTGGTGCATAAAAAGATGGCCAGCCGCATCCTGAGTGAAACTTAGTTTCACTTCTAAATAATTCAGCCGTACATGCTTTGCACTTATAAACACCAACTTTGTCGGTATCTGTGTATTCGCCAGTGAAAGGGCGTTCGGTTGCGGCATTGCGCAATACGTCATAGGACAAAGGATCAATTCGTGCAGCAAGGACTGCTTCATCAATCTTGATTGGATACTCGTTGACTTTTTTTGGATGATCTTGGGCACTCATTAGATTTCCACCGATGCTGGGTATGGGACTCCGGTACTGGAATGGCAATCATAGCCATTGGGATTTTTCTGCAAATACTTTTGGTGATACTCCTCGGCAAGATAGTACGAAACACCTTCGGCGCTTAAAATCTCGGTGCAAATTTCGCCTAAGCCAGCTGCTGATAAAACAGCTTGATATACATCCCTTGCTGCGAGCGCAATTGTAGTTTGCCCATCATCGCTGGTGTAGATAGAACTTCGGTATTGACTTCCGATATCTCCACCTTGTTGATTTAAAGATGTCGGATCATGCATACTCCAAAACTCTTGCAGCAAACGATGGTAAGAAATGATGTTGGGATCAAAAACAACCTTCACCATTTCGGCATGGCCGGTGCGGCCAGTACATACCTGCTCGTACGTTGGATTTGGGCGAACTCCACCCATGTAACCAACACTGGTTTCAAGTACGCCAGCCAGCTGCCAAAAACGTCGTTCGGCTCCCCAGAAACAGCCAGTGGCAAAGTAAGCGGTTGAATTCATGGATGGATTCTTGCAGTATGCACAGTTCTTTGCACCCGCTGATAGCCTTGCCTAGTAAGCCCTACGAGCCCCCGTAGCTCAGGGGATAGAGCATTGCCCTCCGAAGGCATGTGCACAGGTTCGAATCCTGTCGGGGGCACTTGAGATAAATCACGCTAAATATGAAAATCTCTTGCATTACATCCTTGTATAACTCACTCACACCATGGACAATTAGTCCCTTGCGCACACAATTGTGCGTATCGTCAATTAATTATTTGAGCAACGATTGCTTGGAAACAAAGGGGGTTCGTCATGGATTGGCGACATAAATCAGCGTGCCGTGATGAGGATCCAGAACTTTTCTTCCCAGTGGGAAATACCGGCCCAGCAATCACCCAGATTGAAGAAGCAAAAAAGGTGTGCAACCGCTGTATCGTCAAGGAGCCATGTTTAGCGTGGGCACTTGAAAGCGGACAGGATGCTGGCGTGTGGGGCGGATTATCTGAGGATGAACGTAGGGCCTTAAAGCGTCGTGCGGCACGTAATCGTGCCCGCCAGATGGAGCAGCAAAACCATTTCTAAAGCGGGAACCGAAGTTTTGCTTGCGTACCTTGCTGGGTAGATTCTAATTTTAGTTCACCCTTTAACTCATTTTCAGTCAAAGTTCGTACAATTTGTAATCCTAAATTAGCAGAGGAAAGTAGATCAAACCCGGCTGGCAGGCCAACTCCATCATCAGAAATTGTTACAACTCCCTCATTGCTGTAACGCTGCAACTCAATCCGAAGCTGGGTGCCAGATTCAGCTAGTCCGTGCTCTAGCGCGTTATGAATTAACTCTGTTACAACTAAAGCTAATGGTGTGGCGATCCGAGATTCTAACGATCCGAGTTGACCAGATCGTTCAATAATTAACTGGCTCATGCGCGGACTTAGTTCCAAAGAATGGGTAACCAAACTTGATAAAACTTCATCAAATGCTACCGTCGTTTCGCTGCTATTTGAGAGGGTTTCATGCACTAAAGCAATAGCTGCAATTCTTCGAACCGCTTCCGCTAGAGCCGCGGCAGCGGCCGGATCTTCAATCCGGCGTGACTGCAATCGAAGCAGCGCAGAAACGGTTTGTAGATTGTTTTTAACGCGGTGGTGAATCTCGCGGATAGTTGCATCTTTTGTAACTAGTTCCCGATCTCGGCGGCGGAGTTCGGTCACATTTTGCAAAAGAACTATTGCCCCGATCCGATCTGCACCTTGAATTAGTGGAAGTACCAGAAAATCAATAGTCGCGCCTTGAGTATCAATCTCTACTCGACGCAATACTTTTCCGTTTAACCGAGTGCGAACTCCCTCTTCCTGCGGTTTAGGTGAGGCACCGATAACTTGCTCGGCTGCTTCGCCTAGATTCCTACCTTCCAGATCACCGCGCCATCCCATGCGGGAAAAGGCCGATTTCGCATTAGGACTTGCAAAAGACATAACGCCATTGACATCGAGTCTAATTAAACCATCCCCTACACGTGGCACTGGTTCAAATAATGATCCGGCATCACTATAAGGAAAGTTTCCCTCCGCAACCATTTGATATAGGCGATGCGCAATCTCGCGATAATTAATTTCCAACTTGCCTGCGGTGCGCATGTGTTCAGCGTTTCGATGTCTGGAGATTACTCCAATTATTTGACCATTAAATGTGACCGGGATTGCCTCTTCTTTTATCAATAATTCGCCCACTCGCTCCGGCTCTGTATTTCGAACTATTTCACCGCTTGACAGTGCTTCATCAATTTTTGAACGAGCACCCCATGAAACTTCATCCCCAATTACATCGTTAATGAAAAGCGTGGCTGCAGTAGTTGGGCGGATATGTGCGATGGCCACATGTCCGGTTGGCCACATCTTGATATCTTTCCGAATGGGTACCCACAAAATCAAGTCAGCAAATGAAAGATCAGCTAACAATTGCCAATCAGCGACTAGTTCACGCAAGCGTTGTGCCTGATCAATAGTGACCGTAGTACGAGCACCCAATAAGTTTTCAAAAGGAGGCATTTTACTTCCACTCACTCAAGTGAATTTCAATCTCCTGTGTTGCAAACCAGACTAGTTCATCATCCTCCGGAAAAGCCAAAAGTGCGCACTGCACCTGATCCCAAGTAATCGGAGTGGTCACAGTTGCAAAAGCTTCGAACTTTTCGCCAACTTGTTCCGCTTGGATCTCTAGCGCTAAAACAATGCCGGGAGCCGTTTCTGAAAGGCACAACGCTAAAGCTTTTTCACCTGCCATAACCGAAAGCAAATACTCAAACTCCTCCTCATCGCAATCAGAATTTTCCAACAGAAAAATTGGGGTTGGCAGAAATAGCGTTTGGACAACAAAACTCTTTGAGTTTAAGAAAATCTCGAGATCTTTGTGGCTAATTGATAAGTATGCACGCACTTGCTAATGGTATTGGATTTCACTTTATATTTCACAGGCTAGTTCCGCGATAGCTTTGCGCACAGCCGAACGCTCATTAGTCTCAATCAAGGTGGCGCGTTCATCTTCGGCGGCCACAATTGCACGAGCATCCTTAGCGATTGTTCGAACACGAAGAGGCTTCAAGGGGGTGGTTGCCGCCAGGAAACGTGACTGTTCCACATCTCCCCGCTTTCCCGATGATTTCATATTTAACACAAAACTTAATTCGGCCCGCACAGAAGTCTGTAAAAGTAACTCAATTACTTGATTCAATCGAAGCAAACCAAGGTAATCAGATCGTGCCACAACCATTAGTTCATTGGCCTGATCACAACACCAGGTTGTCATAGTTGACGTCCAGCGCCGATCCGTAAGTCGATTGGATAAACCAGAGATGGAGCCAATGTCCACAATCACATAATCGAATTCATTACCTGCTCGAGTCATTAGCGCATCAATATCTCCAGCTTGTTCTTGGGTAATTTCATAAAGTGACAATTGTGGCGCAATTGTTTTCCAGTTGGAATCCGCACTAATATTTCGCATAGCCAACATTGCCGAAATCGAAGGTGATCTAAAATTTGCCTCGATTAGCAAGGTTGACTTTCCCAAATTACTAAGTTCCATCGCTAAGTTGATCGAAATTAAGGTACACCCAGTGTAGCTACCGGCTGATCCCACTGCTAATACCTTCGCCTTGCGCAGCTGGGGTGGAAGCTGGGCTGATGTTCGAAGCATCGGTGCTCTGACAAATCCACGAACTAACGAGACTAGGTCGCCAGCTGCTGCTGGCATCTGGCTCAGATCGGCAAATTCTGGGTTGGAGTTGGTGGCGGTGGTAAAGCCAATAATCTGGCGAAATTTTGCAGCGATTGCATGCGCTCGCAACTTTGAAATGCCGGTTAGATCCGAGGCATAGATTAGCAAAGCGCTCTTTGCACTTTCTGGATTTTCATTCACATAACGCTCGAGACAATCCCAATCAATTGCTCGAAATACAACGCTCCAACCCTGCGCGAACAAAGTGCTGGCAATAAATCCCTCTGCTTCAGGATCAGCCACGCCCGTAATAACTATCGGAAGCATTAATTCAGACATGAGAACGTATAACTACTAAACGTCCCTGAGTTGTTGCACTCAAAACTCGAAGTACTTGCGTCGATTCAACTGCGATTGTTAGGCCAACTTCACCACCGAAACTGTTTTTTGAGTTTTCTAAAGATAAAAGGGTTACTCCCCCGAGAATTAGAATTGGATCTACCACCGCTTCGCCATTGCGTGAATCTTGTACCCAGTAGATATCTACCCCCTCGCTGATAGTGAGTCCCTTTGCAATATCTACTGATCTGACACTGATCGGAACCGCACTGGTAGCCATAGCATCAATGGCCGAACTCAAATCGGTAGTAGAAATTACTTCGCCAATTCTTATGTTCCTGGTTGCAATCATTCCGATTGGCGCGAACGTTTTATCGATGTACATGATGGAACTAGTACTTAAATTCATATGGGTTAATTCAACATCAGATGAGGAAATGGTGTGGCCGGTGATGACTGGAGCTCTTATCACCCAATAGTCTGCCCCTTTGTTTGAAAAAGTTGAGATAAAGATTGCAGAGGCGAATGATGCAACAATCAAGGCAATTGCTAATGGCAATCTTGCGTTCTGTGATTTCTTTGTATTTCTCATGCGAGCACTTAATTACCTGTTACGACACTTTCCAACAGTTTGTCCACACCGGTACTTAAGGATGAGATTTTTCGGCCCACAATGATGAGGTGCCACTAACTATCTAGCGCAATTGTTCCAACCATGAGTACCCAACGTGAATACAACCCAGATTTTCTACAAATGCCTACCTGTACAAAGATTGACTTGGTTCCCATTTCAAGTGACCCTGATGAGGACTGGCTGCACCCAGTACTTGAAATATTTCGTCCTCCAATAGTTGTTGAGCCCTTACGAAAGCCACATTTGTATCTTATGGCTTCAACTTTTGGGGAAGAGTTTGAGCTCGGGTTCGCCCCAGAACCTATATCAGCCTTTGAACTGCCGGAGATAACGCAGTTACTTCCGCGCTTCATTCACAATGTAGTTGAAATTTGGGCAGGGCTACGTCCGGCATCACAAGTTCAGCCAATGTGCCATTACTCAGTATTTGCACAGTTGCAACGTAAATCCGGAAAAGTTGATGATGTTGGCAGAGTACGCAAGATTCGAATTACCCAACCACTTGATGGAATCGTGGAAGCAACAGTTACCGTTCGATACGGACACAGACTTCGCGTAGTTGCCATCAGATTTGAAGGTCTTGACCATCGCTGGCTTTGCACCGCACTAGAGCTGATCTAATTACTGGACACTAATTACTGGGCACCATGACAACGCTTGAACTTCTTGCCGGAACCACATGGGCATGGTGCATTTCGTGAGACCTCACCTGTTGTGCGCACACCTGACTCATCGGCAGCAGTGTACGCAAGCCCAGTAGTTGGTAGTGATTTAGCTGCTAGACCTGGTGCAACAACTTCATTGCTTGCAACTTCAATTGTGACTTCGATGTTGAAAAGGAAACCGGCAATCTCTTCCTTAATTGCATCCATCATTGCCGCAAATAGGTCATAACCCTCCCGTTGGTACTCAACAAGTGGATCACGCTGGGCCATCGCACGAAGTCCGATTCCCTCTTGCAGGTAATCCATTTCGTATAGATGTTCGCGCCATTTACGGTCTAAAACGGATAGTAAGATTTTGCGTTCAAGTTCACGCATAACCTGCTCGCCTAGCGCTGCTTCACGTTGGACGTAGGCGGCTTTACAATCTTCAATAACGCGGGCTGTGATGAACTCTCCATCTAAGCCAACGCGCGAACCTGCTTGTTCAATTAATTCCTCAATCGTAAATGTAATTGGGTAGATTGTCTTGAGCGCAGTAAATAGCGTCTCAAGATCCCATTCTTCGGCATAGCCTTCGGCGGTAGCTGCCTGAATGTAGGCAGTAAGTGTGTCGGTAACAAATTGAGCCACCTGATCCTTAATATCAGCACCTTCTAAAACTAGGCGGCGTTCACCGTAAATAACAGTACGTTGGCGATTCATAACATCGTCATATTTCAATACATTTTTACGCATCTCAAAGTTTTGCGCCTCAACCTGTGTTTGTGCAGAACGAATTGCATTAGAAACCATCTTGGATTCAATTGGTGCGTCATCCGGCAGACCTGCCGCAGTTAAGAATCGCTCAACCATTCCTGAATTAAATCGGCGCATCAAGTCATCCTGCAACGATAAGTAGAAACGTGATTCACCTGGATCACCTTGGCGACCTGAACGCCCACGCAACTGATTATCAATACGACGTGATTCGTGACGCTCGGTACCTAGAACATACAAACCACCAAGCCCGACTACCTCTTCGTGTCCCTTTTCAACGGCAGCTTTTTGCCGGGCGATCTCGGTTGGCCATTCCTTTTCATACTCTGCCGCATTATCTACCGGTGAAATTCCGCGATGTTGTAATTCAAAATCTGCCATGAACTCTGGGTTTCCACCCAGCATGATGTCGGTTCCGCGACCTGCCATGTTTGTTGCAACTGTTACCGCTGCCTTAACACCTGCACGAGCAATGATCGTTGCTTCCCGTTCGTGGTGCTTAGCATTTAAAACTTCATGAGGCACGCCTGATTTGCGAAGGAATGATGAAAGTTCCTCTGATTTTTCGACGCTGACAGTACCAACCAAAACCGGCTGACCTTTGCGGTAGCGTTCCACAATATCTGCAGTAACTGCAGCGAACTTTCCATTTTCAGTCTTATAAACTAAGTCCGATGAATCAATACGTATCATATTACGGTTGGTCGGGATCGGAACCACACCAAGCTTATAAATCTGGTGAAACTCAGAGGCCTCAGTTGAAGCAGTTCCTGTCATTCCTGACAACTTGTCATACAAACGGAAATAGTTCTGCAATGTAATGGTCGCAAGGGTTTGATTTTCATCTTTGATTTCAATGCGTTCTTTAGCTTCCAGGGCTTGGTGCAAACCTTCACTATATCGGCGGCCAGCAAGCATACGGCCAGTGTGCTCATCAACAATTAGAAGCTCACCGTTCATGACTACATAATCCTTATCGCGCTTAAAAAGCTCTTTTGCGCGAATTGCATTATTTAAATACCCAATCATTGGAGTATTTGCTGACTCATAAAGGTTTTCAATCTTTAGCAACTCTTCTACCTTTGTTACGCCTTCTTCAATAATTCCGACAGTTTTTTTCTTCTCATCAACTTCGTAATGCACATCGCGTTGCAACTTGTTAACAAGATTGGCAAACTCTACATACCACTTGGTAGCTTTATCTGCTGGACCACTGATGATCAAAGGGGTACGAGCTTCATCAACCAAAATTGAGTCAACTTCATCAACAACTGCAAAGTAGTGATCGCGCTGCACGCACTCTTCTAGTGACCACGCCATGTTGTCGCGCAGGTAATCAAAACCGAACTCATTGTTAGTTCCGTAGGTAATGTCACATAGATACGCTTCCCGGCGTTCTGCAGGTGTCATGTTTGCAAGAATTACACCAACTTTTAAACCTAGAAATCGGTGAACCCGACCCATCCATTCGCTATCGCGCTCTGCCAGGTAGTCATTTGTTGTGACAACATGCACCCCGCGACCTGCAAGCGCGTTCAGATATGAGGGTAAAGTTGCGACCAAGGTCTTTCCTTCACCAGTTTTCATTTCAGCAATATTGCCCTTGTGAAGTGCGGCGCCACCCATTATCTGCACGTCGTAATGGCGCTGACCCAGAGTTCGCTTGGCTGCTTCCCGTACAACTGCAAAAGCTTGCGGCATTAACTCATCTAGTGACTCGCCCTTTGCGTAGCGATCCTGGAAGCTGGCCGTTTGCCCGCGAAGTTCTTCATCTGACATTGCCATAAAGCCAGTTTCTTCGGCGTTAACTAAGACCGAGATTTTGCTCAAATCACGAAGAATTCGACCTTCACCTGCACGCAGAATCTTGTCAATAATGGCTGGCATTGAAGTGACCTCTCAGTATGGCACTAGTTTTTCTGACTACTTTCAATCCCTTATCGTAGAGGTTGTGCAACACAGGCGGTAATCGCAGATACCTGCGCGGAAAAACCCTGCGAATTCAGGGCTCTGGCAGCCTCTTTTAAGGTAGCTCCAGTCGTTATTACATCATCAACAAGAATCAGATCTCCTCGAGCGACCCGCTTCATGGAAAAAGCACCACTCATATTTTCTAATCTTTGAATTCGGCTAAGTCCGCTTTGATCAGCAACTTTGCCAGTCAGGGTCAAACAATCTAGAGTGGGAATTCCGGTTCGGTCGGAAATCTCTTGGGTTAGCTCAACTATAAAACTTCGCCCACGTCTTCTTTGCGATTGTCTACTTGATGGAATCGGAACCAGACGAAAATGCTGTCGAGCTAGGTTAGCTTTTTCAAGAACTCCCATGATTGTCTGGATCAGCAACTCATCGGCACCAGCTAAACCATTTTCCTTCGCCGACAAAATGATCTTAGAGGCTACGGGAGTGTACAACACCGCTGAATGCACATTGAAGTTGGCCAGCTTTGTTAGGTAGTGATGTGCTTTCCATTCGGCTGAACAAGCTGCACAAATTGAAGTTGCCAGCATAGAACATCCAAGACATCGGGAGGGAAAAATTAGTTGTGAAAGTTCTTGCAATATCGTCATAGAAAATTGTTGCAATAAATTAGATCATATTAAAAAACTGGTCAAAAGATGTGGAAATTATGCGTTGTAATCAGCTGGCTGCAAGGCAATCAATCTCTTTTCAATTGCTTCACTACTTTGGCGAGGCAAAGTCAAGACGAAGTGTGCTCCTCTAGCTGGACGACCCCACGCTTCAAGTTCGCCATTGTGTAACCGCGCATCCTCTAAAGCAATTGATAATCCCAGTCCGGTACCACCGCGGGTGCGAGCACGTGACGGATCTGCGCGCCAGAAACGATCAAAAACTCGTACTAAAGCGTTCTCATCCAGGCCAATTCCGTAGTCTCGAACTCCAACTGCAACATCATGGGCTGAAGCTTCGATCTGCACATCTATTTGCATCTCTTCGGCATGATCAATTGCATTGGCCAGCAGGTTGCGCAAAATACGCTCGACTCGACGAATATCAGCTTTAATCATGACTACCGGCTCAGTTGAACTTAGATAGATCTGCGTTTTGCGCTGGCTTGCAACCAATGCCAAATCTTGCGCACACTGCTGGATTAACTGCACTAAGTCAAAGTCAACCGATTCAAGGAGTGCTACTTCGGCATCAAAGCGTGAGATTTCAAGTAAATCTTCAAGTAAACGTTCAAAACGATCTAGCTGAGCAACTAACAATTCGGCGCTCCTTTCAACTATTGGATCAAATGAATCCTTAGCAGCGTTAATGACTTCTGATGCTAAGCGAAGCGTTGTCAGCGGGGTGCGCAGTTCATGCGAAACGTCGGACACAAAGCGTTGCTGAACGCGAGACAGGTTTTCCAGACGCTCGATCTGTTTTTCAATGGATTCGGCCATCTCATTAAATGCACGACCCAAAGTTGAAATTTCATCTTGCGAATAAACTTTCATTCGCTGTCTGAAATCGCCAGCGGTAAATTTAGTTGCAATTTGTGCGGCTTCCCGAACCGGCTTTACTACTTGCCGCACAACTAGCCAAGTTATTAATGCTATTAAGAGCAATAAAAAAATTCCAGTAAGAAGCAGGGATCTATTAATCAAGTCAAGAGTTTTGTTTTCATTTGCTAAAGAAAAGATTAGATACATCTCATACTGACCAGCGTTTGGAATCTGGACTTTTTGGCCGATTGCAATACCTGGAACTCTTGAACCTTCTAAGTACTTCATCTGCGCATATTGGTAAACTAGATCCGTACCTTTGCGGACACGCTGACTCAATGATTCTGGAATCGAGGTTGGGTCCAAAAGATTGGAAGCAATTTCATAATTATTGTCCATGGTGTTTCCAGGGCTTCTATGAAATACAACTTCACGTGTATTTTCATTTACAGTCAAGGTAGTTGCTGAACTAATAATATCATCAACGACTTTTTGAACTATTGTATCTTTATCACCTTGCGCCAGTAAAAAACGATATTCCGCGGTAAAAATAGTGGACCTAGCTTCAACTACCGCAGAGTTTAAATTTACCGCTCTAATACCTTTGGAAAGCTGAGAGTTCAACGCCGATCCCGTTACCCAAACAACTCCAAGGGATAGCAGGACAGTAGAGAGAATTACCTTAATCGCTAAGGAGTTTCGCAGCTTCCAAAAAACTCGGTTCATGATTAAGAACCGCCCATTACTCCAGCTTTATAACCAACGCCACGTATGGTGATGACGATTTCAGGATGTTCGGCATCATGTTCAATCTTGGAGCGCAGGCGTTGCACGTGCACATTTACTAAACGAGTGTCAGTTGAGTGTCGATAGCCCCACACCTCGCTAAGCAAAGCATCACGGGTAAAAACACGACCCGGCTCTTTTGCAAGAGCTACTAGTAAATCAAATTCAAGCCGAGTTAATTGAATCTGCTTTCCTCTCCGCGTCAATTGGTGTGCTTGCACATCAATGGCTAAATCACCAATCGTTAGCAGACCTGCAATATCGGCATTAGTTCGACGTAAGCGGGTTCGAATTCGCGCAATGAGTTCAGATGGATGACGAAATGGCTTAACCATGTAATCATCGGCGCCAGCTTCTAAACCTTTTACAACATCTTGAGTGTCACCTTTAGCAGTAAGCATGATGATTGGAACCATAGACACTGCCCGAATTAATTTGCAGACTTCGATTCCATCTAGTCCTGGCAACATCACATCCAACAACACTAGATCTGGCGGATTGTTTCGAAAAACATCTAGTACTTCATCACCACGGCTTACTAGATCCACGTCGATGCCGGCACCGGTTAAAACGATGCCGAGCATCTCTGCTAGGTCCTGGTCATCATCGACAACCATAACTAAGGTCATTAGCTACCGTGTTCCCAAGAGTTGAGATACATATCCTGTGCCGGAGTCAGTACGTCGATCCGACCACCCATGCTGATGAGTTTAAGTGAAGCAACTTCTTTGTCAATATATGTTGGTACGTTGTGAACTCCAGGCTTAAGGTTCTTTGCTTCCTTAACCAGGTATTCAGCCGTTAGCGCCTGGTCAGAAAATGACATGTCCATTACTGATGCTGGGTGGCCTTCAGCTGCACCTAAGTTAACCAGGCGACCTTCAGCAAGTAGAAGTAAGCGACGGCCATCTGCCAATACATACTCATCTGTTTGGTGACGCATCTTTACATTCTTTTGCTTTGCATTTTGCTCAAGCCAAGCGACATCGATTTCAACATCAAAGTGACCTGAGTTAGCCATGATTGCGCCATCCTTCATGAGCGCAAAGTGCTCATCTCTGAGTACATCACGATTGCCGGTTACGGTAATGAAAACATCGCCCACTTTTGCCGCATCGGTCATTGGCATTACGCGGAAGCCTTGCATCATTGCATCAAGTGCTTTAGTTGGATCAATTTCGGTAACAATAACATCGGAGCCCATACCTTTTGCACGCTCTGCCACACCTTTACCGCAGTAACCAAATCCAGCAACAACGACTACGCGTCCTGCAAGTAGGAAGTTAGTTGCACGGAAAACTGCATCAAGTGTTGATTGACCTGTGCCGTAACGATTATCAAACATATGTTTTGTGTCGGTGTCATTGACAGCGATCATTGGGAACGCAAGTGCACCATCTTTTGCCATTTGATTGAGACGGACAACACCAGTTGTTGTTTCCTCGCAGCCACCTGCAATGTTTGGAATTAATTCTTTGCGGGTTGTGTGAAGCGTGTTAACGAGGTCGCAGCCATCGTCGAATACTTGGTGAGGTTCGATATCCAGCGCGGCATTGATGTGCTTGTAGTAGCCATCGCGATCAACTGCATTACGAGCAAATACGCTAATTCCATACTCATATACAAGTGCCGCGGCTGTATCATCCTGAGTCGATAATGGATTTGATGCGCATAATGCAATCTCGGCTCCACCAGCTTTAAGAACACGCATCAAGTTCGCAGTTTCTGTAGTCACGTGCATGCAAGCTGCGATGCGAACGCCGACAAATGGTTGTGACTTTTCGAAACGCTCGCGAATTTGTGCAAGAACCGGCATGTTGCGCTCTGCCCACTCAATGCGCTTGCGGCCTTGTCCAGCAAGGTCGGCATTTGCAATATCGTGCTTTGGAAGTGTTGCTGTTACTGGTACGTTCATTTCAATCTCCTTATTTGGTAATCAAAGTAATATTTGGATACCTAAGGCGTAGGGCTCTACTTTGCTAGGCGGCTATAGGCATAGGTTACTGCTCTCTTGGGAAAAGCTTGTAATGGAAAATGATGGTTAGTTGCCAATTATGTCGAGAATCGCATCACGCACAGACTCCATCTGAGCCTGCGTGCCGGCCTCAACGTTAAGTCGCAGTAGCGGCTCGGTGTTTGATGGACGAAGGTTAAACCACCAGGTCTCCCCATTAACGGTCAATCCATCTAGGTGGTCAATTGTTACCTCACCCAAGGTATAGGTTTTTTCAACTAAAGCGGTTGCTTGCACTACATCAGCGACCTTGGTATTAATTTCCCCGCTTTGTATATATCGATTGTACGGTGCCAAAAGTTGCGACATTGTCGCCTCACTCTCACCAAGGGCCGCGATGGCATGTAAGGCAGCAAGGGCGCCAGAGTCGGCTCGCCAAAAATCCTTGAAGTAGAAATGGCCCGAATGTTCGCCACCAAAAACTGCGCCACTTTCAGCCATCATCGCCTTGATGTAAGAATGGCCAACTCGGCTACGCAAACCTATCCCTTTGTTTTCGTCAATTACTTCTTGAACAGTGCGGGAAGAGATTAAGTTATAAATAATAGTTGAACCCGGGTGCTTTGCTAATTCACGCGCAGCAATTAATGCAGTTAGCGCGGAAGGATTAACGGCCACTCCATTTTCATCTACTAAGAAACATCTATCTGCATCGCCATCAAAAGCTAACCCTAAATCCGCCTTGTGGTCCTTCATCGCTTGCTTGAGATCAGTCAAAGTCGATTCATCTAATGGATTGGCTTCGTGGTTTGGAAAGGTTCCATCTAGTTCAAAAAACATCGGAATAACTTCACAATTAAGGCGAGCAAAGATTGCCGGGGCAGTGTGACCTGCCATTCCATTGCCAGCATCAATTATTATCTTAAGTGGTCGTATCTGTTTAAGCTCTACCAATGTTAATAAGTGATCGACATACTCTTCCAACATATTACGGTACTTTTCAACACCAACATTTCGGAAGGCAATAGGTGAGCCTGCTCGAACAAATTTTTCAATTGTAATTAAGCCAGACTCTTTTCCAATTGGTCGGGCTTGGCTAAGGCAAAGCTTTATGCCATTGTATTGGGCTGGATTGTGGCTTGCGGTAAACATTGCGCCAGGAAAACCTAACTTTCCGGAAGCAAAATACAGCAAATCAGTTGATGCTAAACCAATTCGGATTACATCCATTCCTTGCGAAGTTGCCCCAGCTGAAAAAGCATCGGCAAGCAACGGCGAGGATGGACGCATATCCTCGCCAATAACTATTGTTCCTGGCTCACGTTCAATCTGTAAAAATCTAGCAAAGGCGACTCCGGTTTCAAATGCGAAGTCAGAATCAATTTCGGTATCGACCAGACCGCGGATGTCATAGGCTTTAAAAACGCCTGGCGCAATATCCACTACGAAACCTTAAGAAGGTACGGAACGTAGATGTCCGCGCCGACCAATTTGCGCTCCAGCGGGAGTAGTCCCAATGCCAGTCGATGTGCTTGGTTGCTTTGTTGCAACTTCTCTAACGGCATCGGCGATGGCCATTAAATCATCATCGGTAGGTCCTGCTTCTGCCCCTGTGAATTCTTGCTTGATTACATTCCAACCATGTGGCACCTTTAATCGGGTTCCATGAACTAGGCAAAGATCATAAGCATGTGGTTCCGAAAAAGTTGCCAGGGGTCCGACAACTGCAGTTGATTCGGCATAGACATAAGTCAAGGTCATTGTCGCTTGTGATTTGCAACCAGCGCGAGAGCAACCGCGGCCACCTTGGATTCTCATACCTGCAAGATTAGTGGGGTGATGCTAGAAAACTAGGGAAGATCATGGATTTAAGACGCGAATGTTTGAATCTGGGGTCTGGATCTTTGTTAATTCACTTCCGGGTGCGATTGGAAAATACCCATAACCATTTATTGAAGAAATCAATGCGCCCGCATGAGTTGCCTTTCCTACCTTTGTAATTGTAAATGAGCGCGCAGACGCTGGGGCGCGCCAAGTTGCAATGTCAGTTCCGGTAACACTTTCGCGGACTACCTTTCCATCGATCGTGGTGAGGGTTAATGAAACATTGATTTGATCGCCGGCAAACACAACCAATGGTGTTAAACCAGTAATCGCAGTAGTCAACCCAGTTAGCTCAGGGGCTGGCGTGCTCCAGACAAAATCACTTCTCCCGGAAATTACAACTGAAGATCGCACCGAAGCGACGATCGGTTCGGTTGCGGTAACTCTGATCGCAAATGCGCTAGCCGAAATATTTGGTGCCAAAGTGAACTCTGTCACCAGGCCAGCTAAAATTACCCGAGCGTTGAATCCGACAGGAATGAAGACACCATCGGCTGACAATACTTCAACTGTGAGATTGGCATCGATGTCACCAGGTGTTAAAACTCGAAAGGTATGAACCAAAACGCCTTTTTTACCTTTTTTAGGAAGTTGATTTGGAATCGCAGGAATGACTAGAGATTTACTTGCCCTACTTACTGGATTTACGAAGTCGCCACCCAGTGCTCGTAATCCCTTGCCTTGCTCATCAATCATAAAAGAATTGATTCGACCAGATCGTGGCGTGACCCGCACCGCTAATTTTTTGTCACCAGGCGCAAGCGAATCAACTGGAATTGTCAGGAAGTTTTTTGAACTTACATTTATTGTTTTAAGTGGTTGCTTTCCATTTTCCGAAAATGCTTGAATGTCCACGATCGCATCGCTTAATCCACTATTAATTACAATTAATCGGCCGCGGGTTGTGATATCGGCACTAGCGCCAACAAACCACTGTGATGCGGCTGGCCCGGTGCACAATGCCCCACCGGCCCAACCACTTGCTCTACTTTGCCAAACAACTGGGGTTGAACCTTCGCTGCCAATAACTAAAGAGTCTTGTCGGACCGACAACCGCAAGACTTTCACTGGCGCCATCCTAATTGTTCGATTTTGTAGAGATTGGATCGGTGTTTTTTTCGACGACAATGAGATTTGCGAGGCCAATCCAGGAAGGGTTGGTGGACAAACTACGGCCGGAAAACTTTCGGTGTAATTCTTCTTAGTATTTGTGACGTTGACCAGACTAGTCAAGATCACTGCGGTAAGTAGTGTGGCTAAAAATTTGAATGGTCTAGTTATTTTCATGCTAGCTCTTTATCGGAGATTTCGCGCTTGCGTCGACCAGCCGGCAGGGCCATCACTAATACAACTACTGAGAAAATTAATTGCAGCGAAAGCCAACCACGACGAATTGTTCCATCATGGATCAAAGAGATTTCACCCGCTGCAAGAACTTTGAAGGTTGGTAAGGCCTGGTCATTTTTGTTGCGCTCTAGCCGAGCACCATTTTGAAGTATCTGCCACGATCTATTATATGTTTCAGTCAAAATCAAGGTTCCAGCTTTTGGTACAAAGGTACGTACACCAAATTCACCGGTACTCAAGACTGTTCTTTTACCATCTTCTGCAACAAAGATTAATCGTCCGGTTGGAGTTACGACTCGCCAAACCACGCCTAGAGTGGTGGCTGATGTTCTGGAAAATCCACCGAGTCCATCAATGGCTCTAATGATTCCCGACTTAAATGGAGTTTTAACAAAAACGTATTTGATTCCATATTCGCTCAACGTTGTGCTACTTGAAATACCCGATCCATCAATTAAGCCACGGGCAGCTCTTGCAATCGCGTCAGTTTGAACTGGAGCAACATCAGGTTCTCCAAGCGAAATATCTTTACCACGAGAAATGTAGTATTGAATTCTTCTTTCACCGGTACTTCCAACTTCTCGTAAAACTAGAATTTTTGTATCTGCTTCAACATTTAGGAAAGCTGGCATCACAGTTGCGCGATTAGCCTGCACCAGCGAATCGGCACCTTTTGTGATTGACCAACCTATGGCGGCTACTGCATAAGCAAGAGTTGAAAAAAGCAACAGTGCCGACAAGAAATGTCGATAGTGAACATGACTCAAAACCAAAGTCTGGCGCAGCCGGTCCAGCAACACAGTTCCGGCACAAACCGCCGCAAGTGAGGCAAAGGCAATTACCGGGCCAGTCCAAATTTTGGTTGCGCCCTCATTTCCGTGAGTTGAAATTGATAGTGATCCAATCACAACGGCTAAAGTCAAAAGACCTACTCCATATTCGGCAATCCGGCGGGCAGGTGTGGCCGAGAATAAAGAAACTAGCAAAACTAAGGAGATGGGGCTAATCAGCCAGATCGGAACACCACCACCAGGATTTCCAAGTAATGTTTGGAGCACTCCCCCACCTGGAATTAATAAGCCAGGCTCTGTTAAAAACCGGCTTGGTTTTGTGATCGCCTCTAGCGAGTAAGGCGCGTTTACCACAAATGGGATGAAGACAATGGCGGTGCGTTTGATTAAGCGCTGCGAAAAAAGAACTTGATTGGCAAATCGAGCCTGCTTGTAGTAATCAGCAAGTGAAATGATTACTGCTGCGGTAAATGCCATGATAAAACTCAGCAAAGTAAATGCGTAAAGCACCGAAAATAGCAGCGTGATTGCAAATATCCGGCGCCAACTTAAGATTTCGATCGACTCCCACTGGTAAATAACGGCAGCGACAAAAGGGGCAAGTATTAATATGACAAGAGTTGCCAGTCGCCCAGAACCTATAGCGGCAATTGCTACCGGAGAAACCGCATAAAGAAATGCAGCAGGTGTTGAGATCCAAGAATTTTCCGTCAATTTCCTCAACAAAGTCATGGCGGACCACATCATTAAAAGAGGCGCAACTAAAAAAAATACAGTCAGAAAGAGAGTAACTTTTCCTAATGTAAAAAGGGATGCGATCGCAATTATCGCTACCCATGACGGTGTTGCACTTGCTGATCCCATTCCAACCTGATGCCATGACTCAAAATAATATCGCCAAAGATCTGTCGCCCCCTCGGGTGAAATTGGCAAGGCACCACCAGTCAATGCCCCAAATCGATTACGTGAATTTATGAGAGTAATAATCGCTAAAGTAAAAAATGCGAGTATCTCGGGACGCTTAAAAACGTTTAACCATAGATTTCCATTAATAGGTGCTAACTGATCTTCATCCTCGTTTGCGTCCAAAACAGATGGTGCGGTGCTGAGTTTATCTTCAGAAAACACATTGCTGCGAAAAGTTTCAACAATATGTTCTGATGCAAGTCGCATTTGTGACCATCGAGGTGGAATGTAGGCAGAAATAACGCGCGGTGAAACAAACCGTTGTTTCTTGCGCACTTTGCGGGCTGCGCGAATTTGCCCCGGGCGCACAATTAAAGTCGCAACTGCCAAAATTTCATCGGTGGCATAGCCTGGAAGTTTTACAATCAAATAACCGATCGAGCGGGCAAAAGCCGAACCCAATAATTGAATTATCAGCCATGGAATAATCCACCACGAGGAGTTAGTTAAAAGTACATACGCTGCATTGCGACGATCTAGTAGTAGCGGACGGTGCAATAAGGCTCCTTTAACGTCAACGATTCGACGTTCAGTTGCCGATGCTTGTGCGTGCAGTGCAACCGCACCTGTTGCTACCAGCACGGAGTGTCCAGCTGCGCGTGCGCGCCAGCCAAAATCAACATCATCACGGAAAAGCGTCAAGTTCGGATCAAGCCCACCGAGTTCGGCAAATACATCCCGTCTAATAAGTGCACCGGCTGTACTTACTGCAAGGACATCACGATTGCCATCATGCTGGCCATGGTCATACTCCAATGGCTCAAGGCCGGTCCAACGTGCACCATTTCCAGCAATACTCACACCTGCTTCAAGTAAATGAGTTCGATCATGCCAACCTAATAGTTTTGGCCCAACCATCACAACTTGTGGACGATCTTCAACTGCGGCTAATAATTCTGCGAGCGCAGTCGGCGCAGGCGCGCAATCATCGTGGATCAACCAAATCCACTCATTGTCAATTGTCGCCGGTAATTTATTGACGGCAAGTGAAACCGCTTGGCCAAATCCAGTTTCGCGGTCAGTTATAACAAAAGGGATTCGTGCCAATTTTAATAATTTAGTTGAAGCATCGTGGGAACCAGTATCGACCGCGGTAATTAAATCAATCGGTCGAGTTTGGGATGTAAGGGCAGCAACAACCTCAGGTAACCAAACTGCTCCATTATGAGAAACCAAAATAGCGGTAACGCGATTTTTATCTACTTCGGCTTGGGTAGCCATTAATACAACTCGCTATCTCAGATGAGATAAGGCGAAGGTGTCCCTACGCAGAACGGCGCTTTAGGCGACGGCGCTCGCGCTCTGAAAGTCCGCCCCAAATTCCAAAGCGCTCATCATGGGCAAGCGCGTACTCCAAACACTCTGATCGAACATCGCAGGAAAGACATACCCGCTTTGCTTCGCGGGTAGAACCGCCTTTTTCTGGGAAGAAGGCCTCTGGATCAGTTTGGGCACATAAAGCGCGCTCCTGCCAGGACAGTTCCAGGTTTTCACCCGATGCGAGTGTGATTGTTGGGCCGGAAGTTAAGATTAAAGAGTTCGTGGCTGCGATTTGGATCGGCATAGGGTCGAATCTCCATTAGCTTTCGTAGTCTTATCCCCCGTGGAAAAGAACTGCTTAAGAGTGAATTACACGCTTGTAACTCCCGGTTGTCAAGTGCGTCGGAAAGCCCATACCGCACAATTTAAGAATTGGTTACTGCAGAATGGGCAGAATTTCACCAATTGTCACAAAAGATGAGGCGATTACCGCCTCTTTTTCAACCTGCGCCCCGGCCGCGACAAATGAGTTACTGATTAAAGCGTCCGGCCCGATTTGGGCACCGGCTTCAATAATGGAGCCAATAATCGTTGCCCCTGCCGCAATTTTGCAATCTGGGCCGATGCAACTTCCACCTGTAATTACCGCAGTTGGAGCTACCACGCTACCCGGCATTAGCAGAAAATCTGCTTTGCGTTTAACGATATCGGTCGATGCTTTTAATAAGGCACGTGGGGTGCCAATGTCTAACCAATAGGCATTTTCTAGATAGCCAAAAAGTGCTGCACCGCTAGCAATCAGTTGCGGAAAAGTTTCGCGCTCTACTGAAACAACGGTATCCAAAGGAATCGAATTAAGTACACGTGGGTTAAAAACATAACAACCCGCATTGATTTGGTTTGTTACCGGGTTTTCAATTTTTTCGAGAAAGGCAGTGACGCGACCATTGGCCTGGGTTGGTACACACCCAAATGCGCGGGCATCTTCCACTTGCGTCAAATGTAAAGTTACATCTGCATCATGCGCCTCATGTTGGCGAATTTGTTCGGCTAAATCATGAGAACTTAGGACATCTCCATTAAGAATCACAATAGATTCAGTTGTATCAAATAATTGCGCCGCATTTCGGATTGCACCACCGGTGCCTAACGGCTTTTTTTCAACTGCATATTTAATTTTCATGCCCCACTTAGCTCCATCCCCAAAATATGGAATGAAGAGTTGCGCTAAATATGATGTCGCAAGCACAATCTCGGTGATTCCAGCCGACTTTGCCATCGCAAGTTGGTGCTCTGTTACCGGTACGCCGGCAACGGTCAGCATTGGCTTTGGCGTATTTCGTGTTAGTGGCATAAGTCGGGTGCCAAAGCCACCTACCAACAAAATTGCGACCGCCATTTATTAAGCCGCTAACCGTTGCGCTGCATCGGAAATTTGCGCATCGGTAGCAGTCATCGCAATCCGAATATAGCGAGCACCAGCCTGGCCATAAAAACTGCCAGGGGTTGCAAGAATCCCGCGCTCGGCCAGCCAAGCAACACTTGTCCAGGCATCTTCATTTCGCGTGCACCATAAATACAAGCCAGCGTCGCTAAATTCAATGGTAAAGCCGGCAACTGCTAGCGCTGGACGCATTACAGCTTTCCGTGCGTTATAGATAGCGCGTTGTTTAGCGACATGTACATCATCGGATAAGGCAACGGTCATCGCCTTTTGAATTGGCAGGCCAACCATCATGCCGCTATGTTTGCGAATCTCGCGAATACGAGCAATTAATGTTGCATCACCAACCATGAATGCTGCGCGATATCCGGCCATGGAAGATCGCTTTGACAATGAATGGATGGCAAGGATGTTGGTATTGTCCCCATCGGTTTGGGAAAGTACTGAAACAGCGTGCGCCGTGTTATAAAACTCCAAGTAACACTCATCCGATACCAAAATTGAATTATTCTTTCGAGACCAGTCGATGCCTGCCCTTATTTCTTGTGCGCTATGAACACGGCCAGTTGGATTTGAGGGCGAGTTAAGCCAGGCTAAATCAGCTGGTGGCCACCCTTGGGCAGCAATAGCCACTGGAACTGATTGCGCGCCAGCTAAAACTGCGCCTACGTGATAGGTCGGGTAAGCAATTTCGGGAATCAAAACTTTTTTTGATTCCAAAATAGTTGGAAGCCATGCGATTAGCTCTTTCGAACCGATTAGCGGCAAGAGATCAAAATCTCCGGTCGCGCCCAAACGCTCGATCGCCCATTTCCTAATTACCGCACGTAGTTCTGGCGTTCCAGCGGTTGCTGGATAACTAGGTGAGTTTGCGGCAGCAGAAAGAGCCTGTTGAATAAATTCCGGGGTTGGATCTACTGGAGTTCCTTGGGAGAGATCAATAATTCCTTGTGGATGAGATCTGGCTTTATCCCCAAATGGTGCTAATGCATCCCAGGGAAAATCCGGGAGTGGGGCACGCAATTGTTACTCGCTCTTTGGTGGAAGGGCGGTAATTAATTGGTGATCTGTCCCAGTAGCGCCAACTTTGCCGGCACCACCTGGTGAGCCGATCTCAATAAAAAACTCGGTGTTCACTTTGCCATACTCTTTCCACTGGCCAGGCACATCATCCTCATAATAGATAGCTTCTACTGGACAGACCGGTTCACAGGCCCCGCAATCAACACACTCATCTGGCTGGATGTACAACATGCGATCACCTTCGTAAATGCAGTCCACTGGACATTCTTCAATGCAGGACTTATCTTTCACATCGACGCAGGGCAGGGCGATCACATAGGTCATAGGGTGCCTCCAGAATGGGTAGCGAAGTTAATAAGCCCACTCTAACGCGTACCCTAGGTACAGCGCGAGATTTGCCGAGTCGGTTTATCCTTGCCGCATGCTAACTGAGCTGGAATCTACCTTCACCGCCCTCATCGGCAAGCGGGTGACGATTCGCTTACACGATCCCGAAGGCGGTTTTCGCGATATTGTCGGACAACTTGAGACCGCGCACACTTTGCGAAATCGTCATGGGACTCTGATTGAATTCTCTCATAATGAGATTTTTATCTGGCGGGAAGTAAAACCAAAGCAATGACACTTCGCCTCTACGACACCCAATCTCGCCAGCTCCAAGTGGTTGCCAGTCCCAATGGCGTGACCGCTATCTACTGCTGCGGTCCAACGGTTTATCGCGATGCACATGTGGGAAATTTAAGAACATTTTTACTCTCGGACTTAATTTCAAGGACTCTCTCTGTTGCTGGCAGCAAAGTTACTTTGATTCAAAACATTACTGATGTCGGTCACATGAGTGAAGATTTTCAAGAAGCTGACAAGATTTTGACGCAAGCAGGGATCGAACGGATCGATCCGCTAGAAATTGCCCGAAAGTATGAAGCTAGCTTTCATAAAGATCTGGCGCGGCTAAACATTGGCAAGGCAATGGCCTACCCAAGGGCAAGTGAAAGTATCGAACTCATGCAGTCTTTGATCACGCAATTGCTAAATAAGAAATGTGCTTATGTAGGAAGTGATGGCTCGGTTTACTTTGATGCGCACAGTTATCCGGGTTACGGTGCACTTAGTGGCAATCGGCTAGATTCATTGCAACCCGGCCATCACTATGAATACACCGAAGGCGGGGCAAAGCGGTTTCATGCCGATTGGGCCTTATGGAAATCTGCTGGTGATAGATCGCAAATGGTGTGGCCATCGCCTTGGGGAGTTGGATTTCCAGGTTGGCATATTGAATGTTCGGCTATGTCCTTGGCGCTTTTAAATAACCATGTGGATCTGCATGTTGGTGGAATCGATCTACGCTTTCCGCATCATGAAAATGAACGCGCCCAATCAAATGCAATTACCGGCACCGAAACTGTCGATATCTGGGTTCATGGTGAGCATCTCCTTTTTGAGGGTCGCAAAATGTCAAAGAGCTCAGGCAATGTTGTGCTACTGCAAGATGTTTTAGAACGCGGTTTTGATCCACTGGCACTTCGGCTGTGCCTGTTAGAAAATCGCTACCGCTCACAAATGGATTTAACCTGGGCGGCTATTGCAGGTGCGGAGCAAACACTTAAGCGTTGGCGTGGAAAATTGGATTCATGGGGTAACACATCTGAAATTAAAGTCGACACCGAGGTCGAATCCGCTTTTAACAATGACTTGGATACCCCCAAGGCACTGCTCAGATTACGTGCCATCGAAAAAAGTGATTTGCTAAATAAGCGAGAAATATTTTTGTACGCCGACCAGGTATTAGGTCTAAAACTTGCTGCCGGAGTTGAGCGAAAAGTGTTAACACCGCAGATGCAAAAACTGCTACAAGATCGAATCCAGGCCAGAGTTGAAAAGCGTTGGAGTGATAGCGATGAACTTCGCGGGCAACTAGCGGAGTTAGGGTTAGTGATTAAGGACACTCCGGAAGGGCAAATTTGGTCTTAAAGGGGAGTCATAATTGAAAGTACAACTGCAATAAAGCCAAGATTAATAAGTGACATTCCTAATGCGTTGCCCTGAATCAGATACTCATCGTTTAATCCTGGAAATCCAGCTCGTAAGATGATTAATGCCCACGCTATGGCGGCCACAAATCTGTATGAGCGGCCTCCCCACTTGCGACCGACTGCCCAAATGCCCAAACAAGTTGCGGCAATCGAAAGCACTAAGCCAATTGGTGGGTACAAACTATAAAGGAAAACCGAGCTTGCACCTAAGGCAAGGCCCAGTAACAGTGAATAAACGAACTTCATTACAGCATGACACCTGAAGTTAAATCAGTCTCGCGACCTTGTAAATCAAATGGCCCACTTTTTTCTCCCTTTACCAGGGTGT
The DNA here is from genome assembly GCA_043776875.1 of Actinomycetes bacterium. GTDB lineage: Bacteria > Actinomycetota > Actinomycetes > Nanopelagicales > Nanopelagicaceae > Planktophila. The sequence goes on along the minus strand of JAYVQU010000001.1, from coordinate 63,683 downwards.
AGTACTCATCTCCCCAAATTTGTAAGCCCAAGTTATTTGATAAAGCAAAAAATGGGCCATCAACAGATATCTGAGTTTCGTGGGCTTTCATCGCCGCTAACTTGCTATCAACAAATTTGCTACCGTCAATTAAAGAAGTTACAGACTCATCATCTTTTGCAAATGGAAGATCAGCAACACTTTCTGCACCAAAAAAATCAGATCCGATTTCCTTCATTTTTGAAATTCCTTCAGCTAGCACGGATTTTGGGATGGTATTCCAATAAATCTTTTGAATTTTCCATTGTGCGATATCAGCGGCACGCATTGCAACGCGATGGGCCTGAATATGATCGGGATGCCCGTAGCCACCAATTTCATCATAGGTAATCAAAATGTGTGGTTTAACTTCATCAATGACTTTAACTAAGTACTGGGCTGCACCATCAAGATTGGCTTGCCAAAAAACATCAGGGCGGTAATTTGGTGCTGTTCCCATCATCCCGCTATCGCGAAACTTCACATCAGGATCACCTAGGAATCGATAGTCAGTTATGCCAAGTTCCTTCATTGCTAATGCAAGTTCAGTTTCCCGATGGTGGCCCAGTAAATCCTGTTCGCTACTTGCGAAATGCGATAAGCCAGGAACTAATACTTCGCCTTCTTCACCACGCGTGCATGTAATAAGAGTTACCTGAGCACCCCCGGCAGCATAAAGGGCCATAGTTGCGCCATTATTGATGGTCTCATCATCAGGGTGTGCGTGCACCAACAGGATGCGAAATCCTTCATATAGGCGGTTCATGGTCGCTAATTCTGCCCTAGGATTACCCTAATGAGTAACGAAGACACAACCAACAAAGCCCGCCTACCTCGTGACGAGCGTCGGGCGTTATTGCTTTCGGCAGCACTTGAAGTCTTTACCGCCGCTGGCTATCACTCAGCTGCGATGGATGAAATTGCCGATCGGGCAAATGTATCAAAGCCGGTTTTGTATCAGCACTTTCCCTCAAAACTTGACCTTTATTTAGCGGTATTAGATTTACACATCGATTCCTTGGTTTTTGAAATTCAAAAGGCGATTGCTTCAACGCCAGACAATAATGATCGTGTGCATGCAACCGTAGCTGCTTACTTTGCCTTCATTGAAAAAGAGGGTGAAGCATTTCGGCTGCTTTTTGAAAGCGATATGAGCTTAGAACCGAAAGTACATGAACGACTTAGTCGAATGACCTATGACTGTGCCGCAGCCGTAAGTGCGGTGATCGCAATTGACACCGGCTTGTCCAAAGAGGCCTCAATGCTTTTGGGTGTTGGCATGATTGGTTATGCCCAAGTTACCGCTCGTCATTGGCTCGACCGCGATAGCAAACTAAGTCGGCAAGATGCGGTCGCGTTAGTTCACAACCTTATGTGGCGAGGTATCTCAGGTTTCCCTCGCAATTAAAGCCGATAGGATTGCCAATATGAGTATACGGATGCGGACAAAGTTTAACGAGGCTCCCACCTGTCTTGGCGCTTTCTAAGGTGACCTTAACATTTGCAGAGCTTCCATTACGTAGCCAAACCATTGCCGCCCTCCACGCACATGGCTTCTTAGCGCCATTTGCAATTCAAGAGATGGTATTGCCGATCGCACTTACCGATGGCGATGTGATTGGCCAGGCTAAAACCGGTACCGGAAAAACATTAGCTTTTGGAATTCCAATCGTCGAGCGAGTCATTGCCCCGCAAGATCCGGAATGGGAAAGTTTTTCAAAGAAGGGTTTGCCGCAAGTTTTAATTGTCGTACCAACTCGCGAGCTCTGCACCCAAGTAACCCGAGATATCGAAGAACTCGCTTCAAATCGAGGCATACGTACCCTTGCGGTATATGGTGGGCGGGCATTTGAGCCGCAAATCGAGGCGCTACATGCAGGTGTTGAGATTGTTGTTGGGACTCCTGGTCGCCTGCTAGATCTTTCCCGGCAAGGTCAGTTAAAACTAAAAGAGGTCGCTCGCCTGGTTCTTGATGAGGCTGATGAAATGCTGGATCTGGGCTTCTTGCCTGATGTCGAAAAGATTCTTGCCAGCACGCCAAATCGAGCGCAAACAATGTTGTTCTCAGCAACTATGCCAGGTGACATCATCGCGCTTGCTCGTCGCTTTATGAATCAACCAATACACATTCGCACCCAAGATAGCCAGGATGAAGGTGCGGTCGTTACCCGCATCGTGCAACACGTATTGCGGGCACATGCTTTGGATAAAATTGAAATGCTGGCACGTATCCTGCAAGCCGAGGGCCGAGGGCCAACTATGGTTTTTTGTCGTACAAAGCGAACCGCCCAAAAGACCGCTGAGGATTTAATTGAGCGTGGTTTTAAAGCTGTGCCAATTCACGGCGATCTAGGTCAAAGCGCCCGCGAGAAAGCCTTAGGTGATTTCAAAGCCGGTAAATCTGATGTGCTAGTAGCAACAGATGTTGCTGCCCGTGGCATCGACATCGATGGAATTACGCACGTCATTAATTATCAGTGTCCGGAAGATGAAAAAAATTACATTCACCGAATTGGCCGTACCGCGCGTGCCGGTGCCCATGGAATTGCCGTGACATTTGTTGATTGGGACGAGTTAGCTCGCTGGAAGATGATAAATACCGTTCTTGAACTAGGTCTGGCCGAACCAGAAGAAACCTACTCATCATCAGAACATCTCTACCAAACTCTTAACATTCCGGCTGGTTCAACTGGTCGCATTGTTAAGGCAAAGCCGATGGTTAAGACCGCGCCAATGAGGACAATAACCCGGAAGAAAGAAGTACCCAAGGAAGGTACTACGCGCTCACGTGTTCGGACTAAAAAGTTTAAAGATAGTTAAGCAACAACAAAGATGCGAATCGCATCAACTAGCATCTGCACTGCAATCGCTGCTAGCAACAAACCCGCGATTCGAGCTACTAAAGTAACGCCAGACTCCTTTATAACGCGCAAGATTGTGGTTGAGGCCATCAAGGCTGCCGCTATTGCCAGGTGAACGGCGATAACTGCGGCAATCAACCCAAAAGCCATTGCCGGAGAATCAACTTGTTGCACGAAGATCATGGTTGCAACAATCGCGCCCGGCCCTGCCAAAAGTGGCGTTCCCAATGGAACTAACGCAATATTTGAATCATCATCATCGCCGTGTTTCTTGGCATTGCCCGTCAATAGTTCGAGCGCAACCAATAATAAAAGCAAGGAGCCGGCGGCTTGCAACGCTTCCATCGAAATATTTAAGTATCCCAAAATAAAGCGCCCGAACAAAGCAAAGATAGAGATCACCAATAAGGAAACACCGGCGGCTTGAATTGCCAGGATGCGTCGAACTCGAGCGGACTTATCAGAAACCAGCCCTAAGAAAATCGGTGTCGCACCTGGCGGGTCCATGATCACAAATAGTGTGACAAAAGACTGAACTGCAAAGGTCACTGCACTGATCTCGCTCATGCTGAAACTACCCTTCGTGCATCGGCCTGCGCTTCTAACTTCTCCCATTGTGCCCTGTCGGTGCGGTTCTCACCTAATGAATTAAGTTTTCCAGTTCCGTGATAATCGCTGCTGCCGGTAATAACCAACCCAAGCTCTCTTGCAATTACACGTAACATGGCGCGCTCGTCCGGGTTCTGATCGCGGTGGTCGACTTCAATTCCATTTAAGCCAGCCGCAACTAGTTCAGTGAAATCGGCTGCAGTTAAAATTTGCCCGCGGTGGGAAGCGAATGGGTGTGCAATAATTGCAACTCCCCCTGCGCTTCGGATTAACTTAATTGCATCCACTGGGGTTGGCGCAGCGTGTGAGACATAAAATCTAGAATCATTGTGAAGTAATTCTACAAAAGCTTCGTCTCGGGAATTAACTATTCTTTTGGCAATCAACGCATCTGCTAGATGGGGTCTGCCCATTGTGGCTCCAGCCGGCATAACTTTTTCAACATCTTCGATCGCGATATCAAAACCTTCGGCCGCCATCTTGGCAATCATTTTCCGCATTCGAGGCATGCGATTATCTCGAGATTGGGCCAAAATTGTTTGCATTTCTTCATGCATTGGATCAAAAAGCAGAGCTAACATATGGACGCTGATTCCGTCATCAGTAAGACAAGAGATTTCAGCGCCTAGAGCCAGTTTTAGGGTTGGGCGCAATGATCTAATCGCCTCATCCCAACCAGAGGTTGTGTCGTGGTCGGTAACGCCTAAAACTTCCAACCCTTGCACAATGGCTTTATTTACTAACTCGCGTGGGGAATCGGTGCCATCGCTGCAGGTGGTGTGGGTGTGTAGATCAATCATTTGCTTTAACTCGAGTTCTGGTAACCACAAGAACACAGCCAAACAAAATGAGTGCAATTCCAGGAATGATTCCAAGTGGTGGGGTTTGCCCAAGCCACCAAAGTGCCAGGACTGCACTTACTGGAACTTCAAAAAATACAATAAGTGAGACGACTGCTGGTGAAACTCTTTTTAGAACCGAGTTAAACATAGAATGTCCTAGCAGTTGGGCGCCAAGAATTAACCCTAAAAGAATCAGCCACTCTTTATTGGGAAAACTAAAGATTTCATTTCCGGCAATCAATGCCATTGGTAGCGCGGTCATTGCGCAAACAAAGTAGCAAATACAAGTGTAGCTAGAAGTCGCTAAAGTTCGCTGAGCTTTAGCACCGGCCATGAGGTAGGCAGCAGCTAATGCGGCCGAAATAATTGCGGCGATGTCGCCTAAAAAAGATTTAAATGAAATTTGTAGATCAACGCCAGAAACAAGAGCTACACCTACCAAGCTCACAATCATTCCAAGCCAAGCCGCAGATGGAATATGACCACCGCTAACTTTCACAAAGAGGGCGGTAAATATTGGTTGCAGTGCAACTAGTGCAGTACCTGCAGCTACGGATGTCATTCTCATCGCCAAAAAAAATCCAACAAAATGTAGCGCCAAAATTACGCCCGCGACTATTGCCCATTTCACGCCATTGCGATCTCTTGCCTGCCGCAATGCAAATGGGAGAGTCAGAAGTGAACCCCCAAGATTTCGCCAAAAAATTAATGCCAGCACCGGCATTGTGCTGATAGCGATTAGTGGCCCTGATGTGCCAATACCGATGATTCCTAGACTCAATCGGATCAGATCCGGTTTTGCAGGCATTGCCGTGTGGTGATTTAGCTTTATTGGTTCGCCTGCGCTCATGGGAGAAAGGTACCCTTATCCCATGAGCGGCAACCTCCTAAACCGAGTATTTCTTGCCCGTCTTGCAGGTACCGCGGTCTTTGATCCAAATGGTGATCCAGTAGGAAAGGTGCGGGATGGCGTGGCCACCCTTCGTACAAATAATCAACCACCACGCATTCTTGGTTTAGTTGTAGAAGTGCCGCTGCGCCGAAGAGTTTTTGTACCGATCACTCGAGTAACTTCGATTGAAAGTGGAGCCGTTGTAATAACTGGTCTTTTAAATATGCGTCGTTTTGAAACCCGCCGCGGAGAAGTTCTTGTTCTTGGCGAAATGCTGGATCGTTCAATTACCATAATTGATTCAGGTGAAGCAGTTGTCGTTGAAGATATGGGAATGGAGCAAACTCGAACTGGTGATTGGTTGATCAATCGAGTGCACATTATGCGCCGTGGCCGCGGTCTTCGTCGCAAGGGTGCAACTTCTACTGTTGCGTGGGAAGAAGTAACGGGCTTTGCATTTCCTGAACAAAATCACGGAGTTACAAGTTTGTTATCAACTCTTGCAAATCTTCGGGCGGCAGATCTAGCTGCTGTTTTGCAAGACCTTGCCCCAAAACGACGCATTGAAGTTGCAAGTGCTTTAGCTGATGAGCGACTTGCTGATGTGCTTGAAGAGATGGATGAAGCAGATCGGGTTTCGCTTTTGGCAGAGCTCGAGGGTGAACGTGCGGCAGATGTTCTGGGTGAAATGGATCCGGATGATGCGGCAGATTTGTTACGTGAAATTGGCGAAGAACGTGCAAATGCACTTCTCGATTTGATGGAGCCAGCAGATGCCCAAGACGTATTGCGCCTTATGACTTACGAGGATTACTCTGCTGGTGGCATGATGACAACTGAACCAATAGTGTTAACCGCAAATGCCACTGTTGCAGATGCACTTGCATCGGTTCGCCAAAAGGAAATTTCACCGGCACTTGCTTCACAAATCTACATCTGTCGCCAGCCAACTGAGACTCCAACTGGTCGTTTTATCGGCGTGGTTCACTATCAACGGCTGCTACGCGAACCGCCAGCAACATTGCTTGGATCAATTGTTGATTCCGATTCAAGGGGAATTAATCCTGAATCCACTTTGCATGAAGTTTCTTCACACCTTGCTAGTTACAACATGCTTTCACTGCCTGTCGTTGATGCCAATGAGCGTCTCCTTGGTGCGGTGACGGTTGACGATGTGCTTGATCACCTTTTGCCAGTAAATTGGCGGCATGATCACCGAGAAAAATCACCAGTTTCATTTAAGTCAGAGAATCTTTAGGCGGATCTAAATGGCACGAAACAATGGCTTGGATACACCCCGCCAGACCCGACGTACTATTCGACCAAACTTCGATCAAGATGCCTTTGGTCGTTTATCAGAGCGCTTTGCCAGATTCTTAGGAACTGCACGTTTTCTTGTGTACATGACCTTTTTCGTACTGTTTTGGGTTTTGTGGAACGCCATTGCGCCAGTAGATCTGCGCTTTGATAATTATCCATTTATTTTCTTAACACTTATCTTGTCACTGCAAGCATCCTATGCCGCTCCCCTGATCCTACTGGCACAAAACCGACAAGCAGATCGTGATCGTATTGCGCTCAATGAAGATCGCGCGCAGAATGAACGATCGATTGCCGATACCGAATATTTGACCCGTGAACTTGCCGCACTGCGCAACTCACTTGGCGAAGTTGCAACTCGTGACTTCATGCGAAGTGAACTTTCAGATTTGACACAAGAACTAGTAAAAGAATTACGTCAAGACACCCAATCGGACTCCGAGTAACGACTTACTTCGCTTCATAAGTTGCTCGGCAATTTCGGTAAGAATTAAAGCGGACTGTGAAGTTGGATCAGCTTCCACAATCGGCGTGCCTTCATCTCCACCAGTTCGAAGTGATGGACTGAATGGAATTTTGCCAAGCAATGGAACATCGGTGCCTACCAATAGTGATAATCGACGGGAAGTCTCTTCTCCACCACCTTCGCCAAACAGCGCCATTGTTTGGTTGCAGGTGGGGCATGGGAAGGCGGACATGTTTTCGATAACACCAATAACGTGTTGATGAATCTGATGCGCGATTCGGCCGGCACGCTCTGCCACTTCAGCTGCAGCAATCTGTGGCGTTGTAACAACAACAATTTCAGAGGTAGGTATTAATTGACCAAGTGAGATTGCTAGATCTCCAGTTCCAGGCGGCAAGTCAATCAAGAGTAGATCAAGATCCCCCCAATAGGCATCTGAGAGCAATTGTTCCAAAACTTTATGCAGCAACGGCCCGCGATAGGCAACGGCATCCGAGCGTTCAGGCTTAAACATCTCCATCGAAACTATTTTGACGCCAAAGGATTCAAGCGGAATAAACATTTGATCAATTGCAGTCGGACGTTGCCCTATCAACCCCATTAACCTTGGGATGGAGTGACCGTAAACATCTGCATCCAAAATTCCGACACTTAGACCTCTTTTAGCTGCTGCGACCGCCAGGTTTACCGTTACCGAGGATTTACCAACTCCCCCTTTACCTGATGCAACGCCGATGACTCGAGTAAGTGAGTCGGGTTGGGCAAATGGAATAAATTTTTCACGCCCTCCTCGAACAATTTTTTTGACATTATCGCGTTGTTCTTGATTCATTACGCCAAATACCATTTCAATACTTTTAACGCCATCAACTGCAATGACGGCATCGGTCACCTCTTTACGTAAGCGATCTTGCATTGGACAGGCCGAAATCGTAAGCAGGATTTTTACCGAGATAACTCCAACTGATTCAGTCAAATCTTGGACCATGCCAAGTTCGGTGATTGGTCGACGAAGTTCAGGGTCGTGAACTTGGGTTAGCGCTTCTGCAACTTGATCAAGTAAACTCATAAAAGATCCGGATCAATCATCGCTTGTGGGCGCTTTACCTTAGGTTTTACGGTTTCTTCATCCATCAAATCACTTAACTGCTTTTTCATAAATGTCTTTGGATTTAAATCTTTAGGTTGCAAATTTTCAAAGCCAGGACCTAAATTTTCTCGTAGTTCGGCGGTTGCCCGTGTTGCTAAACCTCGGATCTTTTTAACCCACTGCGCAGCTTCAACCGCAAGTTTTGGCAAGCGTTCTGGACCAACTAGCATCATGCCCAAAATTGCTAGACCTAAGATCTCTCCTGCACCGATGTCAAAGAACATATCGTTAGCCTACGGCAATTACTTCTTTGCGGCGATTAGTTTTAACGAAGTGGTTTTGTTAACACCGTCACGTTGATAGGTAAGGCTTACGCGATCACCAACATTCTTAGCGCGCACTGCAACAATTAACTCCTCGGGGGCATTAATCGCTTTGCCTTCAAATGCAATGATGACATCTCCCCCGAGCAAACCCGCAGCTTGTGCTGGACTGCCAGCCAAAATGCCACTGGTAGATGTAGCTATTCGGGCACCAACTCCCTTGTAATTCATATCTAGCGAAACACCAATAACAGGGTAGGTAGCAACGCCATTTTTTATGAGTTGATCCGCTGTTTTACGTGCTTGGTTAATTGGTATAGCAAAACCTAATCCAATTGAACCTATTTGTGAGTTGGTACCAAGGGAGGCAATCGCGGAATTAACTCCTACCACCGAACCAGTTGCATCTACTAGTGGTCCACCAGAGTTTCCGGGGTTAATCGCGGCATCAGTTTGTAATGCATTGATATAGGAGCTTTCGCTGCTGGAATCTCCTGCTGTAACTGCCCGATTCTTTGCACTAATAATTCCGGTAGTTACAGTGCCCGATAAACCAAGCGGCGAACCAATTGCAATTACCGTGTCACCTACGGCAATTTCATCGCTATTACCAAATTGTAAAGCTTTTAAGCCGGAGGCCTTTATTTTCAAGACCGCAAGATCATAAGATGCATCCCGACCAATAACTTCCGCCGAATATATGGAACCGTTATTGAGTGAGACGCGAATGCTTCCACCAGATTGGGCAGCGCTGCTTATGACATGGTTATTAGTCAAAATATAACCGTCACTATCAATCACGAAACCTGAGCCAGTACCGCCACCAGATTCAGTTCTAGTGCTGATTGAGACAACCGATGGCAAGACTCGTTGTGCGATGCCGGCAACAGAATCAGGAGCGCGTTCTATGGTGCTGGATGAGGATACTAAGTTGACTTTGTTAAATAAAGATGCGCCAGATGCATTTACACCAAGGATCCCGCCAACGCTTCCGGCAAGCAGGGCAATCAGAACAACATTTCCTTTGGAGTTCTTTTGCGTACTTTGCCACCAAGGTGCCGGCGGAAGGTTCTTTTTACGAGGAAAGATCATGGCGCTATTTTGCTACAACTTAGTCGCAAGTAGTAATCCATCGCCGGCTGGAATCAAGGTGCTCACCCAGTGTTCTAGGTCATTCTTGAGTATTTTCCCAGCATCACGAAGTGCCACGGTGCGGGGGTCGCGCTGAGCCGCATCGCACACCTTGCCACCACCGTAAAAGTTATCAATTGCTAATACCCCGCCGCTGCGCAATATGCGATGGGCCTCGCCAATGACAAAGCTGAGATCTTCCGGATTGTGGCGAAATACCACCATGTCATAGGCCCGGTCGGTGAGCTTTGAAATGACTTCTAGTACCGAGTTGGTAATTAATCTATAACGACTCTGGGCAATATCAGCGTCTGCAAAGGCTAATTTGGCTATTTGGGTGTGCTCCATCTCATCATCAATTGATGTCAAAGTTCCGGTAACACGCATGCCATCTAGCAACCATAAACTCCCAACGCCAGAACCTGTTCCAATTTCAACTACAGCTTGTGCTTGTAATGAAAATGCTAGGTGCCGCAAAAATGCGCCGACACCAGAAGTAACATCGGTGGTTGCCAGCTCTATTCCCCTAGCTCGAGCCTGTGACTTGAAATAATCTTCTTGGATGAAGGTTTCGGCAAATGTGTGTGGGTCAATGCGCATCACAGTGATGTGATCCATTCCGTTAATAACCGAACTCCAAAACCGGTTCCACCCTTTGAATTTTCGCCGGCATCGACTTCACTTCGTGCCGTTCCAGCAATATCTAAATGCGCCCAACGTCGCTTAGCTGCAAAGTGTTCCAAGAACAATGCGGCAGTGACCGAACCAGCTGAAAACTTACCTTTATTAGCGGTGTGATTTAGATCTGCGATATCACTTCGCAGCGCCTCTTTATAATCATCGACTAACGGCATATGCCAGACACGATCACCAGTTGCAGCTCCGGCCTTAGCAAGTTCAATTGCCAAGGTTTCATCGCGGGTATACATCGCTGCATATTGACGACCTAAACCAAGAGTTGCCGCACCGGTAAGAGTTGCAATATCGATTAAGTAATCGGGATCTAATTTGGCATCAGCGTAGGCCAGGCCATCGGCTAAAACTAAACGACCTTCAGCATCTGTATTTATCACCTCTACCGTGGTTCCCCCGTAATGTTTAATAACATCACTTGGGCGCGCAGCGGTTCCAGAAATTGAATTTTCTGCCATCATCATCAGAGCGGTTACTCGCACATTTGGCTGTAAATCTTCGAGTGCGGTCAGGGTGGCAAGGATTGCCGCAGCACCTGCCATATCACTTTTCATGGTCATCATCGTGTCGTAAGGGCGCTTGAGTGAAACTCCACCGGTATCAAAGGTTACTCCTTTGCCAACAAGTACAACATGAGGCAAAGCATTTACTGATTTCTTTTTAGATTTTGGTTGATAGCTCACCTGAATCATTCGGGGGCCAGGCTTTGGCGATGAACCACCAACTGCTCGCAGGCCACCAAACTCCTTTAAATCAGCACCCACAAAGACTTTTACCCGCAAGCCAGTCCCTTGTGCAAACTTCTCTGCCTGTTCGCCCATCCAGGCAGGATTCTTAATATTTGCCGGGGTATGAATCAAGTCGCGCGCACGACAAATCGCTTTGGCAATGACGGCAGCATCTGCAACCACTTTTTTGTCCTTAGTTGCGATCAAAATTGTTGGCTCTTCCTTTTTCTTATCAGTCTTTAGATTCCAGACCCAAGCACCAAGTGCAATTGAAATCGAGTGCGCTCTGATATCGGTAAGGGTTGAGAAAACCGATGTCCGCTTGCCTCGTATTTTGCGACCAATCGCTGATCCGGCGGTGCGATAGGCAGGACTGCTTTGATCGCCAAGGCCGACTAAAAATATTCGATCCGTTTGCGCATCCGTTGCTCGCACCGGTATTTCAAAGAGTTCGCCTGCTTTCCCAGCTGGTGCAAAGAAAGTTAATTCAGCTAGCAAGTTGAGTTTAAAGAATATTTCGATTTCTTGGGTGAGCGAACCAATGCATTCAAAGTTGCCTTCCGAGTTTTTATAAAAACCAATAGCAATTGAATCCGCCTGGGCGGCTTTCTTTATATCGATCGGCGCAGCGGTAGGTAATGCAGACATGATTGATAAGGCTAGTGCCTTGGAAAAGGAATTACTTCTTAACTAGCGCAACCGCCGCGTGTAATGCGGCACTGAGATTGTTAGCTTCTTCGGCATTCATCTCAACGACTAGGCGTCCGCCACCTTCTAACGGGATGCGCATCACCAATGAACGAGCCTCCTTTGTAACCTCCATTGGACCATCGCCGGTGCGGGGTTTCATGGCTGCCATGTGGGACTCCTCTTAAAGAACTCGGTTGGTCAAACTAGCTAATTCAAGGAAGTAAGTATCTCGCAAAAGGCGCATTGGTGGGAAATCGGGATGTGCCGGCTAAATACCTAGAATCGCGCTCAATCTCGCCTTTCCTTGCCCAATGATCACTTCCACCGAGCGCACCGGCACCCCGAGCATTGCGGCAATTTCAATGGCCGAAATTGAACGGACAATGTGCATTATCAAAATTATTCGCTCTTCTTCCGGCAATGAGGCAAGGGCATCCGACAAACTCTGGGATGGCTGGCTCATTAGGCAAGGTTACTCAGGTTGCTGGAGTTGACGGCGCAAGACGAAGAGTGAAATGCCACGATCGATGTTCCTGCCCCTTCTCATACACCACACGCCTTGAGCGCAGCTTCGACATTAGTACTCCACTGAACAATCTCACGCATACCTGGCTTGATAAATTTTTCCTCTTCAAGGTGAACAATTAGCTCATGCAAAGGCTTATAAATTCCAAATGGATCCAGAATTACAACTGGTTTTGCATGAAACTTTAAGTAATGTCCAACCCAGACTTCAAAAAACTCTTCCAGAGTTCCAGCTCCTCCTGGCATCGTAATGAACGCATCGGAAATATCGGTAATCATGTGTTTACGCTGGCCCATAGTTTCAACAACATGTAATTCATCATTATCGTGATCAGCAAATTCGATATCTACCAGTGCTTGCGGAATAACTCCAATAGTTTTACCACCGGCAGCGCGTGCGCCACGCGCAACCGCCCCCATCATCGAAATATGCCCCCCACCTGAAACCAATTCACTTGAGTGTGCGGCGATCCCTTGGCCAAGTTGGTAGGCAAGTTCTACATACTTGTTTTCGATAGTTGGTGATGATGAACAAAAGACGGCTATTCGCATGCTTCCTAGAATAGGGGTTAGGCTTTACACATGACGACCATCGCATCTGGCCACGGAATCGCAACCATCTCGGGCGGGACTACCCTCGATGTTTGGTTCCCCGCACCATCCCTATCGGCGCTCTCAGCAACAGTACCTGCCGAACTCAGTGCCCTTGCTGGAGCGGATGCAGCGCGCGGAGTTAATCTGGAAATAGTGGGCATTGAAATAGATATTACAAAAGCTCCAGCAAATGCAGTTGATGCATATCTTCGTTTGCATCTGTTATCACATCGGCTAGTAAAACCACACGGGATTGTACTTGATGGCATTTTTGGAATTCTCAACAATGTTGTTTGGACATCGGTTGGACCTTGCGCGGTTGCCGGTTTTGAAATTACACGGGTTAGATTAAAGGCCGCCCATGGTCATGTAAGTGTGTACGGCGTCGATAAATTTCCACGAATGGTGGACTATGTTGTTCCAAGCGGTGTTCGTATCGCCGATGCTGATCGGGTTCGTTTAGGCGCACATCTTGCATCAGGAACAACTGTGATGCATGAAGGCTTTGTAAACTTTAATGCCGGAACCCTTGGAACATCAATGATCGAAGGACGAATCTCTGCCGGAGTAGTCGTTGGAGACGGTACCGATGTTGGTGGTGGTGCCTCAATTATGGGAACGCTAAGTGGTGGTGGAAAAGAAGTTATTTCGATTGGTGAAAAGTGTTTGCTTGGCGCAAACTCTGGTCTTGGTATTTCATTAGGAAATAATTGCGTGATTGAAGCCGGTACCTACATCACCGCAGCAGCAAAGGTTAAATTGCCAGATGGTGAGATTGTGAAAGCTGGGAGTTTATCTGGCGCAAGCAATCTTTTGTTCCGCCGTAATTCACTTGATGGATCACTGGAAGTTGTATTACGGATTGGGACTTGGGGTGGGCTCAACAGCGTTTTGCATGCCAATTGATGCGCCAACTAATACAAAGTAGGCAGATGGAATCTTTGTTCGACTTCTAAAAGTCTCGCCCCGTAGCGCGACTGTGACACCTGTGCTAGATGTGGCTTTAATTGTTGCAACGGATCCACTTGCGGTCTTAGCGATAACTTCGAGTTGAATAACATCGGTAAGGGCAAATGCAATCGCAACAGTTGACTGGGTAATTGTTCGATCCCATGCATAAAAGTTTGGATTAATAATTGGATCCAAGCTAGCTAGATCTTCGACATTTTGGGTAAATGTTTTTTCACTTCCCCACGCATCAATAGCTCGCTCAGTAATTCCTCCAGTTGAACTTCCGAAATACGCTGCGATCGGTTTACCTGCTTGGGTAATGGTTAAACCAGTTGTGTTTGTAACCGCGGCTTTCCAAAACTGACCCCACTTTTTTTCAGCTTCTTTTGCAAAACCTAAGAATTTTTGATCAGAGATCTCACCAAATAGATCACAATCACAGTCGCTGCGATATTTTCCCGCTTTATTTAAGGCGTAGGTGCGGGAAGCGATCGCTTGCGCTTCAAGAGCTGCGGCGGGCCAAGATGATGGAACTTCACTTACGCCCCACAAATACTCATCAGCTAAACGAACTGAGTTTGTGATTTCAACTCGATATCCGAGAGTTGCCGCTTTCACAGCTCTAAATTGCATCTGCCCATAGCGATACTTCTTGGTCGAAGTTGAATGAGTCAAAGAGATAACACCTTCAGCTCCTTGCAAATATCTAGTACCGCTCCAGCGAACCGTGAAAACTCGATTTCTAGGTAGGCTCAAAACTTTCTTACCTGTAACAACACTTGGGACAACGGTTGATCCAAGAATCGAAAAATTTAAGGAACTCTTTACGGCGACAATTGCAAGAGGTGCAACATCTTGGGCATCACCGATTTCACCACTGAAGATTTGCAATGTTGCATCAGGGGTTAGTGTCGCCATTTTGGCAGTGGTGAGTAGGTGACCAATATTGACTCGGAGTATTTTCGAATCATCCATGGTCACTATGGAAACATCTTTATAGTAATAATTGAGGATCGCAGTGGCGCTTTCTCCCGTCAATGCTTTTGCTTTAGCCCCGATCTGGCTCAACCCAACCCCATGCCCATACCCAGCGCCCTGCAATTGAAAACTAACTGGTAATTCAACCGCCTGTATTGGAGTGATTCCAATTGAGGTGATGATAAGTGCGAGAAATAAAGGCTTAAACATCCTCATCGATTGCTGCACTCTTCCCAAGATGCAGGAACTCTTGATACGCATCGATAACTTCATTTGGTTGGCCACGCTGAATTAACTGGCCTTTGTGCAACCAGGCAACATCGTTGCATATGTCTCTTAAGGTTTGCATTGCATGGCTTACTAGAATTAGTGCACGAACATCGCTGCGCAACTCCTTTACTCGGTTAAGGCTTTTCTCTTTAAACTTTGCATCCCCCGTGCTGAGAGCTTCATCAATAATTAAAATATCTGGTCGTACGGTTGCTGCTACTGAGAAGGCTAAGCGCGCATACATTCCGGAGGAATAGGTGCGCATTGGTGCATCAATGGCATCCCCTAGTTCCGAAAAATCCGCAATCTCATCAAAGTGTCCGGCAATTTCGCCGCGCGACATTCCGGCAGCTAGCCCGCCCAGAAACACATTGTCACGACCTGACATTGCTGGGTTAAAACCTACGCCTAAGGCAAGAAGAGTACTAACTGATCCATACACTTCGATTCGACCTTGCGTTGGCGGCAAAATTCCTGCGATGCATCGCATAAGCGAGGATTTTCCAGCGCCATTGGTACCAATAACGCCCATCACATGTCCGTACTCAACATCTAGATTGACATCATCTAGAGCTCTAACAACTCGAGTTTGCTTTGCTCCGCGTCCAAGAGCCTTGACCCGCGCCTTTAAAGTGGGTCTACGATCGATTGTAGTTGTGTAGGTAAGGCCGACATTTCTAATGGAAACGGCGATCTCATTTGTCTTATGAAGGCTAGAGGCGGACAGCGAACTCACGCTCCCTCGATAAGAAAAAATATGTTCCGATGAAGAAAATACCAGTTGCCCAACCTAATCCCTGGAGCATGCTTGATAGTTGCGGCCCTTGACCATGCACTAGTGCGCGAGACCATGAATCTAGAATTGGAAATAGTGGATTGATAATTTCTAGCACGCGCAAGCTTGGCTTGAGCGATGCAGCTTCATACAAGATAGGCGAAAGATACAAAAGGGTTCGGGTTAAGTAAGGCAAAAAGCTTGCGATGTCTCGAAAGTAAACATTTATGCATGAAATTGTAATTGCCAGACCAAGTGCAAGAAATATCGTCAGCAGCAATATCGGAATTGCCCACAACATTTCAATTGCAAAAGGTGAACCAACCACCGTCTTGATCACCATGAAGATTATTAGTGTTGGCAAAAATTTAAAGAGAGCAATTACAACTGCAGAAATCGGTAACATTATCCGAGGAAAAGCGGTATTAAGAATCAACCGCTGACCAGCGGTAATGGACTTAACTCCACCCGTAAGACTGTTCGCTACTAAATAAAATAGAAAAAGAGTTGCAGTCAAATGAACATAGCGAGCGCTATCGGTTGCGCCGCCAATAATCACGATCAAAATGAAGTAGACCGCTGAAAGTAGTAGTGGGTTTATCACCAACCACAATTGACCAAACACTGAATCAAAGTGTTGCTCGCGCAATTCGGATTTTGAGTATTCGGCGATAAAAGTGCGCCGAGACCATAAGGACTTCCAATACTTGCCCAGCTTTGGCAGGCCAGCCCTAAATGGCTGGTATACCTGAAGTGGGGTGCTCACGGATACAAGGTTACCGCAGGGGCTAGCGACTTCGGTGATGTAAGAAATCCAAGCCCCCAGGAAATATGCATTGTGAGCAAGATTGTGGGTAAGCAAACAATCTCGCCCAGATTCTTCCCAATAAATACCGAAGCAACCAAGATAAAAAATGCATAAACCAGTGCTGGGAGAAAAAGAACAGGAGAGATTAACCAACCAAACAATAAGGAAAGTGATGTTACAAGGACGGTAAATGGTGGGGCTAAATATCGGTAATTAATCGTTCCCTGATGACGTCTGGCGACTACTCGACGCCAGCGACCATATTCAAAATACTGTTTAGCCAACGCATTTATAGTTGAACGTGGTCGATAAGTAACAACTAGTCGTGGATCAAAATGAACTACTCCACCTGCTTGGCGTAATCTAAAGTTAAGTTCCCAATCTTGGGCTCGGGTAAATCTCTCATCAAATCCACCAACGGCAAGTAAGGCTTCTTTTCTAAAGGCACCTAAATAAACGGTATCTGTTTGGCCCGCTCCGCCGCCGGTATGAAAACGTGATGCACCTACACCTAATGGACTTCTCATGGCACGGGCTACAGCTTTTTCAAAAAGTGATTGCCCCGCTGCCGCCATAACGCCACCTACATTTACCGCGCCAGTTTCTCGAAGTATTTCAGATACAAGTTGGCAGTAATCATCTGGAATGCTGGCATGGCCATCGACTCGAACAATGATTGGATATTGGGAGGCAGCAATTGCGATGTTCAAACCTGCAGCTGTGCGACCCGTTGGGTTTTCCACCACAACAACCCGTGAATCTTTTGCTTGCAGGGCTCGTGCGATTTCCATGGTTTGATCATGTGAGGGCCCCACTGCCAGAATTACTTCAAGCAAACCAGCAAATTTTTGCGCAAGGATTGCGCTCACAGCGGCCGCTAAATACTTCTCCTCATTGAGAATAGGCAAAATGACCGATATTTCTGGCCTCGGTGAGCCATATAACTCATTAGCTGATGTCGACATAACCTGCACACGGTATCGCTCAAGTACGCTCTGCTAGTGAAATCAACGCGGGCAATTCGAATTATTACCTCACTTTCTTTGGGTGTAGTACTAATTTCCGGCTTTTCCTGGTTAGGACTTGGTCAGGTAAGTGGGGCTATTGCTCGCATCGATGCCTTTGGCACCCTCACCGCCCGTCCCGACAAACCAAGTAAAGCTCTCAATTATTTATTGGTTGGCTCTGATACCCGCGCAGGTCTTACTAAAGCGCAGTTGCGGCTATTACGTGTTGGCAACACTAAGACCGCCGCCGGCTCTCGTTCGGACACGATGTTGCTGGTTCATATCTCAAAGGCGCGCGATAAGGCAACCATTATTTCTATCCCGCGCGATTCTTTAGTAACAATTCCAGAACATGTGTCATCTTTGAATAAGAAAACTATTGTTGCGGCTGCTAAAGGAAAAATCAATGCCGCCTTTGCTTTTGGTGGTGCTCCATTATTGATTCAAACTATCGAGAATGAGTCGGGCATACGAATTGATCATTACATTGAGATCGGTTTTGCTGGTTTTGCTGGAATGGTAGATGCACTTGGCGGAATTGAAGTATGTACCAAAAGAAATATTGATGATCCAAACAGTCACTTAGTTTTGGCTGCAGGCGTGCATACGCTCAATGGAATAGAGGCACTTAAATATGTACGCACCCGCGATTTCGATGGTATGGGTGATCTTGGTCGAATGCAACGCCAGCAACAATTTATGAGCGCATTGTTAAGGAAAGTGACAAGTACTGGTGTACTGCTTAATCCAATCAAATTATTGAACTTCTTTAATGCGGCTATCGCAACAGTTAAAACTGATTCTGAACTAAACCAGAGTGATTTATTGACTTTGGCAAAGCAGATGAAGAATTTGTCGGCTAGCAAGGTACGCACTCTGACAATTCCACTTAGCAACACCAACGCGCGCATTCCTGGAGTGGGTTCAGTTGTCATATGGGATTCAGTCTTAGCTCCAGAACTTTTTAATCGATTGCGGGAGGATTTACCTTTAATTGATGAGGTAATTCCTGCTGTTTCTGCTTCAAGCACTGCCGCGCCCGCGCCTACGCCAACTGTGATCGATAAATTCAAGACTCGTACCGCTGATGAAAATCCCTGCGGAGCCCTGAAGTAAACTCCCCACATGACTTTAACTCTCTCGGTAATTGGTTGCGGATATCTTGGCGCTACCCATGCTGCATGTATGTCCTCGCTTGGATTCACAGTAATCGGGGTTGATACTGACCCAGCAAAGGTAGCGCTCTTGCAAAGTGGAAAACTTCCATTCTATGAACCCGGACTAGACACACTTTTAGCGCAAGAGGTGAAAACCGGTCGCTTGTCCTTTACTACTGATTTTTGTGCAATTGCAGAAGCAGATGTTCATTTTGTTTGCGTTGGTACGCCACAAAGCAAAGATGGTTTAGCTGCTGATTTAACCTATGTGAAATCAGCGGTTGCTGCGATTGCGCCATTTTTGAAAGTTGGAGCTTTAGTTGTTGGTAAATCAACGGTTCCAGTTGGAACCGCACAAGCACTTCGCGCAGAACTTGCAACGAGTGCCCCGCAAGCAGATCTTGCCTGGAACCCAGAGTTCTTACGTGAAGGTTTTGCCGTTGAAGATACTTTGACGCCAAATCGTTTAGTAGTTGGCGTTGCAAATGATCGCGCTGAAGTAATTCTTAAGGAAGTGTACGAACCTATAATAGCCCTGGGTACTCCGTGGATTCGCGCAGATCTTCCTACATCAGAACTAGTAAAAGTTGCGGCAAACTCATTTCTTGCGACAAAAATTTCATTCATTAATGCAATGGCAGAGGTGTGCGAAGCTGCAGGTGGGGATGTAACAGTTCTGGCCAAAGCAATTGGATATGACCCCCGCATCGGAAATCGCTTTCTACAAGCAGGTATTGGTTTTGGTGGTGGTTGCCTGCCAAAAGATATTCGAGCATTCATGGCACGTGCGGAAGAGTTAGGTGCAAAGCAGGCGCTGGAATTCCTGCGCGAGATTGATGCCATTAATCTTCGTGCCCGGCAACGGGTGATTGATGTGGTGCGCGGGGAACTTTCGGAAGATCTCACTAAGTACAAAATCGCAGTTTTGGGAGCAACCTTTAAACCAGATAGTGATGATGTGCGCGACTCGCCTGCACTTGACATTGCTGCCCAACTACAAGCTGCTGGTGCAACCGTTGTCGTGCATGATCCGAAAGGAATTGAGCCTGCGCGCAGGCGCTTCCCAAGCCTGCACTATGCAGAGGTTATTAACGATGCGGTTAAAGATGCTGACCTGATTTTGCATTTAACAGAGTGGAAGGAGTATCGCCAGCTTGATCCAACAGTTATCTCATCACTTGTTAGGAGCAAAATCATTATCGATGGCCGCAACATGCTAGATCGTACGATGTGGCGCAATGCCGGTTGGAAATTTCACGCTTTGGGACGTACTGATTAACACCAACGAGAGCGTTGCTGCTCTCCTTGCCATGAAGACATGGGCGGTCGTTGGTCTTGGAAACAATCCAGATCGGGCAGCTTTTGATGTTGCCAAGCTGTTGCAGGATAAAGGTCACCGAATTATTCCGGTTCACCCGAGTGCGCAAGTTGTGCATGGTGAAGTTGGTTATAAAACTCTTGCGCAGATTCCAGAATCAATTGATGTTGTGGACTGCTTCGTCAACTCGCAATTAGTGGGAGATATTGTTGATCAAGCCATTGCAGTTGGAGCTAAAGCGGTCTGGCTGCAACTAGATGTAATTGATCATGCAGCAATTTCGCGAGCGCAAGCTGCTGGATTGTTAACTGTAATGGATCGATGCCCGGCCATTGAATATCGGACTAGAGCTTAAAAACCAGTTTTATGATTTCGGCGTGACTTTAAATTCTCGCCTTTTCCCTTTGCAATTTTGTTAATTTCTTTTAGCGCCTCGGCAACTTTGCCAGCGATTGTTGCATCAGCTACGCCCAAGATTCGCGCTGCTAGCAGACCAGCGTTTTTTGCGTTTCCAATACCAACCGTTGCTACTGGAACGCCAGCTGGCATTTGAACAATAGATAGAAGTGAATCCATTCCATCAAGATTTTTAAGTGCCACTGGAACTCCAATTACTGGGAGAGTTGTTAGCGAGGCGACCATTCCTGGCAGGTGAGCAGCGCCCCCAGCACCAGCAATAATTACTTTGTATCCCTTAGCTTGTGCTTGTTGGGAGAACTCCACCATTTCAAGTGGCATGCGGTGGGCCGAAACAACATCTACTGTGTAAGAAATTCCTAAATCATCCAAAACTTTTCCGGCTTCTTCCATCGTCGGCCAATCAGAGTCTGACCCCATGATGATTGCTACATCACTCATCGACTTCTCCGCTCAGGTAATCCAACGCATGTTCAACCTCTTTGGTTAATTCTACGAGATCCTCGCCTAGCAAAGTTACATGGCCAATCTTACGACCCGGGCGTACATCCTTCTTATAGTGGTGAAAATTGAGCGCAGGTGTGCGAGCCATTAGGTGAAGATAGGGTCGATACATGTCTAGCTTGGCTCCTCCGAGAACATTTCCCATAACTGCAATTGGCGCTGTCATTGCGGGGTCTCCCAGCGGTAGATCTAGCACCGCGCGTAAATGTTGTTCAAATTGACTGGTATGTGAACCTTCAATGGTCCAGTGCCCAGAGTTGTGGGGACGCATTGCCAGTTCATTTATAAATAATTGGTCACCTTTTACAAACATTTCAACTGCCATTACTCCAACCACGCCAACATCAGCTGCAACATCTAACGCCAATTTTTGTGCCTTTTCGCTTAGCGCGACTGAAATGTGTGGCGCTGGCGAAATTGTCATTACGCAAATTCCATCTTTTTGAATTGTTTGTGTTGGCGCCCATGTTGTTGCTTGTCCATGAGGTGAACGAGCGACCATCACCGCTATCTCATAATCAAAGTCAATAACTTCTTCGATGAGTACTTTGCCTATTTGCTGCACAATTTCAGTCAATTCTTTTGGTGAAGCTACTTTCCAGACACCCCGACCGTCATATCCACCTGATATGGCTTTTGCAATAATCGGGAATGAATTAACTTCATCAGCGGATGTAATTATTTGAAAAGAAGGTGATGGATAATCCTTCAATTTCTCACGCATGGCAGCTTTGTCCTGTGAATATAAAAATGCGGCAGATGATGGTCGTACAACAGCACCATCAGCTTCAAGGGCTTTAATAATACTTAACGGGATTAGCTCGTGCTCAAAAGTTATAACATCACATTTTTTGGCAAATTCTCGCACCGTTTGTAGATCTTTGTAATCACCGATGACATGTTGCGTTATCTGTGCACCTGAATCATTTGAATCAACGGCAAGCAATAAAAGGTCAACCCCTAACGCGGTTGCTGGAGCGATACTCATTCGAGCAAGTTGACCCGCTCCAATTATTCCTACGGTCGGAAAGGTTTTGCTCACTGGCTTATCGTAGATGAATTACATCTGCAGATTGCACATGAGTACCATCATCCAAGACGAGCGCTCCGATATCTGAAATGGATTCAGCAATCGCTAAATGGGTACCTCCACCTGGATATTCAACCCTTACCGATTTGCCAATAGTTGCACTCAGATGTAAGTAGAGGGGTTGAACCTCATCAATCCCCCGATCCCAGGCAAGAAAGTGTTCCTCAAATTCTTCAAGAACTTCGCACAAGATTTCATCTCGAGTTAATTCAACTGCGCCTTCTAACAACAATGAAGTTGCAGTTTCAACTGGAAGTTGATCCTCTTGCATTCCAACATTGATTCCAATCCCAATCACAACACCGACACCGACAACTTCTGCAATTAACCCTGCAACCTTTTTATTATTTATCAAAATATCATTTGGCCATTTAACTTTTGCATGAAATGCATGAAGTGATTGGGCAACGCTGTAACCAGCAATCAACGGAATCCATCCCCAATCATCGCGATTGCGTTGAGGTTCAATATAAAAAGAGAATAGAAGTGCTGTTCCTGGTGGTGCTTCAAAAGTACGATCTAATCTTCCTCGGCCGCCACTTTGATAATCAGCAACTAATACATCTCCAACTTTTGCGCTGCCCTCATGTACTTGGCTTACCAGATCTCCCTGCGTCGTACTCGTGAGTTCAACCACCTTTACCCGCCAGTACTGCGTAATTAATCTATTGATCTCTACTTCATCAAGAGCGCTTCTTAGTGATTCTGTGTCCACGACTAGTACCGTACGCCCATGACTCCTGATCTGCATACCACTGCCGGAAAAATAGCGGATCTTCGGGAACGGGTCGATGAAGCTATCCACGCTGGCTCGGAACGTGCTGTGGAAAAACAGCACGCAAAGGGAAAGAAAACCGCGCGCGAACGGATTGAGATGCTGGTAGATGCCGACTCATTCACTGAAATTGATGAGTTTGCCCGTCATAGATCAACCCAATTTGGAATGGAAAAGAATCGCCCCTTTGGTGATGGCGTTGTAATTGGTACCGCAACTGTTGATGGCCGCCCAATCGCGCTTTATTCGCAAGATTTCACGGTTATGGGTGGTTCGCTGGGCGAAGTGCATGCGGAAAAGATTGTGAAGATTGCCGAGTTTGCCTTAAAGTCTGGTATACCTCTGATTGGAATAAATGATTCCGGTGGTGCTCGCATACAAGAAGGTGTTGCCTCACTTAATGGTTATGGAAAAATTTTCCGACTCAATACCCGTTCATCTGGTGTGATTCCGCAAATTTCATTGATTCTTGGCCCTTGCGCAGGTGGTTCTGCGTATTCACCTGCACTAACCGATTTCACCATAATGGTTAATAAAACTTCTCATATGTTTATTACTGGTCCAGATGTTATTAAAACAGTTACTGGCGAAGAAGTTGGAATGGAAGAGCTTGGCGGTGCCCGCACCCACAACACGCGAACTGGAATTTCGCATTACTTGGCTGAAAATGAGGCCGATGCTATCGATTACGTAAAAGCGCTGCTCTCATATTTGCCATCAAATAATATGGATGCGACTCCACATTTGCCGCCGACTGAATCTTTACAGATTAAGGCCTCAGATATTGCATTGGACGCTTTAATCCCAGACAGTCCAAATCAACCGTATGACATGAAGATACTGATCCAAGCTTTAGTCGATGAAGGTGAGTTCCTAGAAGTTCATGCCCTTTTTGCGCCCAATATTGTGGTTGGTTTTGCGCGGATTGAGGGTGAATCAATTGGAATTATTGCTAATCAACCCAATCAATTAGCCGGAACATTAGATATTAATTCAAGTGAGAAAGCTGCGCGATTCTTACGCTTTTGTGATGCTTTCAATATCCCAATTTTGACCTTAGTAGATGTTCCAGGATTCTTGCCCGGAACCGAACAAGAGTGGGATGGAATCATTCGCCGTGGGGCTAAGTTGCTCTACGCATATGCAGAAGCATCAGTTCCGTTGGTAACCCTTATTACTCGCAAAGCTTATGGTGGTGCTTTCATTGTTATGGGCTCGAAGTACCTGGGAAGTGACATCAACTTTGCTTGGCCAAGTGCCGAGATTGCAGTAATGGGCGCGCAGGGGGCGGTAAATATTTTGTATCGGAAAGAGCTAATCGATTCCCAAGCTCCGGAGGCCAAACGGGCAGAACTCGTTAAGGATTACAACGAGTCTTTGGCAAACCCATACCTGGCTGCCGAGCGTGGGACAATTGACACAGTAATCGAGCCAAGTCAATCACGTTCCTACATTACAAAAGCCTTTCGAACTTTAAAGACTAAGCGTGATGTATTGCCAGCCCGCAAACATGGAAATATTCCACTCTAATGAATTTTGACATTACAAAGGGAAATCCGACACCTGCTGAAATTGCGGCAATCCAGGCAGTAATGACTCAACTTAAACCGGATGAGTTAACGCCAGCCGTTCGACGAAGCGTTTATGGCCTACCGCAATTGCGTGCCCCGCTTGCCCACCAAATTAACTTTGGTGCAAGAAGGTTCTCTTAAATTATGCCAACTATTGTGCTCGCTTCACGATCAACAAGTCGACGTCGATTACTCGAATCTGCCGGGCTTTCCCCAAAAATCATCCTCAGCAATGTGGATGAAGAGACCGATTTCTTTAATGCAATGTCCCCTGCGGATATGGTGGTAGCGCTGGCAATTACAAAAGCCCATACGGTTCTGGAGCAGATCGATTACCCCGCAATCATTATTGGCTGTGACTCCACCTTTGAATTTAATGGTGTTTCATTTGGAAAACCAGCAACCCCTGAGATCGCCATAGAGCGAGCCACCCGGATCAGCGGTAATACAGGTCTATTACACACCGGACATTGCGTGATAGATACGGCGGCGGGTCGAGAAATATCAGACCGCGTTACGACTCGAGTGACATTTGCGGAAATGAGCGATGAAGAAATCCGTGATTACGTAGCAACGGAAGAGCCGCTACATGTTGCGGGTGGATTTACGCTCGATGGTTTCAGTTCACCTTTTATCCCTTTCATTGAGGGTGATTACACAAATGTGGTTGGAATTTCAATGCCATTTGTTCGCAAAACATTTGCCCAACTTGGTTACTCATGGCCGCAAGCCAAAGTTATGAAATGAAACGCGTACTAGTAGCTAACCGTGGCGAAATTGCTATCCGGGTAATTCGCGCCTGCCAGGATCATGGACTGGAAAGCGTTGCAGTTTATTCAGATGAGGATCGAAACGCACTGCATGTTCAATTGGCAGATACTGCATATTCGCTTTCGGGAATTACGGCAACTCAAACTTACTTGGATATTGAGAAACTAATTGCGATTGCCAAAGAATCTGGCGCAGATGCGGTTCATCCGGGATATGGCTTTCTCTCTGAAAATGCTAACTTCGCACAAGCCGTTGTTGCTGCTGGGTTAACGTGGATCGGTCCACCGCCAACGGCTATTCGGGCTTTGGGTGACAAGGTTTCAGCCAGGAAGATCGCCGCGAAAGTGGGTGCACCATTAGTTGCTGGAACCCAGGATCCAGTTGCCGGCCACGACGAAGTTATCGCCTTTGCCAAAGTGCATGGTTTGCCAGTTGCAATCAAAGCCGCACACGGCGGTGGCGGACGTGGCTTAAAGGTTGCACGTACGATGGAAGAAATTCCTGAACTATTTGCATCAGCGGTTCGCGAAGCAATCTCTGGTTTTGGTCGCGGTGAATGCTTCGTTGAACGATATTTAGACAAACCCCGTCACGTTGAAACTCAAGTGCTAGTTGATAAGTATGGGCATGCCGTAGTAGTCAGCACGCGAGATTGTTCATTACAACGTCGTCACCAGAAGTTAGTTGAAGAAGCTCCTGCACCATTCTTGAGCCAAGCACAAAATGATGAGCTCTATCGTTCCAGCAAAGCAATCATGAAAGAGGCTGGTTACATTGGTGCGGGTACCTGTGAATTCTTAGTAGGTCTTGATGGAACAATCTCATTTCTTGAAGTTAACACCCGCCTGCAGGTGGAACACCCAGTCAGCGAAGAAGTATCTGGTCTTGATTTAGTGCGTGAACAATTTCGGATCGCCGATGGTGAAGCGCTGGGATTTGATGACCCAGTTATTCGCGGGCACTCAATAGAGTTCCGGATCAATGGGGAAGATCCGGGTCGATCATTCCTGCCAGCACCCGGAAAAATTACGGAATGGGAGATTCCAACTGGACCTGGTGTCCGAGTAGATGCAGGTTTCAAAGCTGGCGACGTAATTGGCGGAAACTTTGATTCACTTCTTGCAAAATTAATCGTTACCGGCGCAACACGTGAACAAGCCATAGAACGTGCCCGCCGTGCTCTAGCTGAATTTAAAATTGGTGGACTTGCGACCGCACTTCCATTCCATCGGGCAATTCTGGCAGATCCGGCGTACACGCAAGAATTCAAGGTCTATACCAGTTACATTGAAAATGAATTTAAAAATGAAATACCAGTTTTTGCTTTCGATGAGCCACCACTAGCGACATACATGGCTCCGGAATACCTTGTTGCTGAAGTAAATAACAAGCGCTTTGAAATTCTTGTGCATGCACCAAAACCGGTCGTTAAGCGTCATCGCGCCAAACTAACAATGGCCGGTGGTGGTGGCGGTAATGGTCTTGTCAGTCCGATGCAAGGAACTGTTGTAAAAATTGCGGTTGAAGTAGGCGCTAGGGTTGCGGTTGGCGATCTCATCATTGTTCTTGAAGCAATGAAAATGGAGCAACCGTTGACTGCTCACAAAGCTGGCATAATCTCAAATCTCACTGCGGTAATTGGTTCCACAGTTTCCAGTGGTACCAATCTCTGTGACATTATTGAGGTATGACAAAGACTGAACTCCTCTATCAAGATCCATTAGCGGCAGCGGTTGCGGCAGCGGCTGAAATTGCCGAGAAAACCGGGGTTGCAGAGCATGATGTTGCTTTGGTTATGGGTTCGGGCTGGGTTAGCGCAGCAGCTGCCTTGGGCACCCCAGTTTTTGAATGTGATGCCCAAGAGTTCACCGGATTCTTTGCACCAGCAGTTGCCGGCCAATGCGGCAAAGTTCGCTCATACGAAATTGAGGCTGATGGCAAGAAATTACGGGTTCTTGTGTTTTTAGGCCGCACCCATTTGTATGAAGGTAAGGGAATTGAACCTGTAGTTCATACTGTTCGCACTGCAGTAAAGGCTGGTTGCAAAGTTGTCATACTCACAAATGCTGCTGGTGGAATCAATACCTCCTACAAAGTCGGGCAACCGGTTTTGATTCGTGATCACATTTCACTTACCGCCGTTTCGCCAATGTCTGGTGCGACTTTTGTAGATTTAACAGATCTTTATAGCAAGCGAATTCGCGAAATTGTTAAGCAAGAGGATTCATCGTTGCAAGAAGGTGTATACGTCCACTGGCGCGGACCTACCTATGAAACGCCAGCAGAAATCGTGATGATGCGAACCATGGGCGGGGATCTGGTTGGTATGTCGACGGTGCCAGAGGCAATCGCAGCCCATGCACTTGGGGCGCAAGTTTTAGGAATCTCATTAGTCACAAATGCCGCAGCTGGCGTGACTGGCGAAAAGTTAAATCATGATGAGGTAATTGCAGCTGGTAAAGGCGCTGCCGATCGCTTGGGCGCACTTCTCAAAACGGTAATTCCGAAGTTAGGCTAAACCCATGGATCAAACCTTTGTGCAGGAAGTCCAAGATTGGATCGCTGATGATCCTGATGCTCTTACTTCCGCGCAGCTGCAAAGTTGGTTAGCTACAAATAACGAAGCCGAACTTCGCCGATCATTTAATGGGTTTTTGCAGTTTGGCACCGCTGGCTTACGTGGGCCAAATCGCCCAGGACCTTCTGGCATGAATCGCGCTGTTGTTGGTCGTGCCGCTACCGGAATTGTCGCGTACATGAAGGAGCGCAACTTAACTTCGGTAGTGATAGGTCGCGATGCCCGGTACGGATCAGAGGATTACACCTTTGAAACTGCGGAAATAATGTGCGGTGGTGGAATGCAGGTTTATGTTCTGCCTCGGCCATTGCCGACTCCAATTTTAGCGTTTGCAACTAATGAACTTGACTGTGATGTTGGCATCATGGTCACGGCTAGCCATAACCCACCACAAGACAATGGTTACAAGGTTTATCTCGGCGGAACAGTTGATGGAATCCAATATCGTGGTTCCCAAATTGTTTCACCTACCGATTTTTCAATTGCGCAAAATATAGCTGCCGTTACCTCTCTGAGATCACAGCCACGTGCCAAAGATTGGATCGTATTAGGGGAAGAGATTGTCGAAAAATACATCGCTCGCACCGCCGCCCTTGCCACAAATCCCGGCAATTTAAGAATTGTTTACACCGCCATGCATGGAGTTGGCACCGAAACCATCCAACAGGTATTTCATAAAGCTGGCTTTGCCGCGCCGATTTTAGTGCCAGCGCAAGCTGCCCCAGATCCTGATTTTCCAACGGTTGCATTTCCAAATCCAGAAGAGCCAGGTGCGATTGATTTAGCCCTGGAAACTGCGAAAAACTGTGATGCGCATTTAGTAATCGCAAATGATCCTGATGCAGATAGATGCGCGGCAGCGGTTAATGACCCGGCTACTGGCTGGCGAATGCTACGTGGAGATGAGTTAGGCGCAATTTTCGGTGAAACTATAGCTCGAAGAAATTCGCAAGGTGTTTTTGCAAACTCCATCGTTTCTTCATCAATCTTAAAAAAAATTGCAAATCATTACAACATTGAGTTTAAAGAAACCTTAACTGGATTTAAGTGGTTGGCAAAGATTACAAATCTGACCTTTGGCTATGAAGAAGCACTTGGCTATGCCGTTGATCCGGCAACAGTTAATGACAAAGATGGAATTTCCGCAGCAATTACTTTGGCGCAGATCGCAACTGATCTAGCCGCTGAGGGAAAGACGCTGCTAGATCTATTGGATCAGGTTTGGGCTCGCCATGGTTTCCACGCAACTGAACAAATTTCAATTCGCTTAAGCGATCTCTCCCAGGTGGGAGTAATCCTAGGAAATTTACGAAGTAATCCACCTAAGCAGGTCGCAGGGTGGGCCGTGACCGCAATTGATGATTTGGCGAGACCTACAGATGGGCTGCCACCAACTGAAGGTTTGCGAATTTGGTTGACTGGTGGAATTCGAATCATCATTCGCCCAAGTGGAACTGAAGCAAAGATGAAGTGTTACATTGAGGCAATTGAAAAAGATACAAGAAGCGCGCAAGTAATCTTGGATCAATTGCGACCTCCGTTAAAGGAATTACTATCGTGAGTTTTTATGGTTTAGTCGATGGCAGTGAAGCCTCATTAAAACGCTACCTCAATAATCTTTCCGGGGTCGATCAAGTTGGTGCCGAAGCGCGGGCAGCGATGCTGGCAACTAGAAGTATCAAGACCAGCTCGAAGCGATGGGCGATTGATACCGCGATCACAATGATTGATTTAACAACGCTAGAAGGCGCAGATACGCCAGGCAAGGTAAAAGCGTTGTGCGCCAAAGCGGTGCGCCCAGATCCAACTGATTCAACGGTTCCAAGTGTTGGTGCGGTTTGTGTTTACAACGATATGGTGGGCATTGCGCGTTCCCATCTTGATTTAATTGGCGGGCAGCGCGTTCCGGTAGCTGCCGTCACGACCGCTTTTCCATCGGGTCGGGCATCTATGGCGGTTAAGTTGCTAGACACCCAGGATGCGATCGATGCCGGTGCCGCTGAAATCGATATGGTGATTGATCGTGGCGCATTTCTTGCTGGTAAGTACATCGATGTCTTCAACGAAATTGTCGCAATTCGTGAAGTATGTGGTGACAAGGCGCATCTCAAAGTGATTTTTGAAACTGGCGAGTTAGTCACCTATGACAATGTGCGGAAAGCATCATTTTTAGCAATGGCAGCCGGGGCTGATTTCATTAAGACTTCAACCGGAAAGATCGCACCAGCAGCAACTCCCCCAGTTGTCTTGGTAATGCTGGAAGCGGTACGGGATTTTTATGAGCTGACCCAGGTTCGGATTGGCGTAAAACCTGCTGGTGGGATTCGAAATACCAAGGATGCAATTAAGCAATTAGTTTTGGTCAATGAAACCGTAGGGCCAGATTGGCTTAATCCGAAGTTATTTCGCATTGGTGCCAGCGCTTTGCTCAATGATCTATTGCTGCAACGCATGAAAATGAATGAAGGTTACTATGCTAGCCCGCAGTATGTGACGCTGGATTAACGGAGAAATCAATGAGCTTTGAATACGCACCCTCACCTGAATCTCGCGCAATCGTGACGATAAAGCCTAAGTACGGCCATTTTATCGGCGGCAAATTTGTTGCCGGCAATAAGCACTTTCCAACTATTAATCCAGCGACGGAAGAGGTTTTAAGTCGGGTCGCTTTAGCTGGCCAGGCGGAGGTAGATGCGGCAGTAAAGGCAGCGCGCAAGGCTTACACAACAACCTGGTCAAAAATGTCTGGCAAAGAGCGCGGAAAGTACTTGTTCCGTATTGCCCGCATCATGCAGGAGCGAGCCCGCGAGTTTGCGGTACTGGAAACTTTAGACAACGGAAAACCCATTCGCGAATCACGTGATACTGATATTCCACTTGCTGCGGCGCATTTTTTCTATCATGCCGGCTGGGCTGACAAGCTTGAGTATGCCGGGCTTGGTACCTCACCGAAACCATTAGGGGTTGCTGGACAAATTATTCCATGGAATTTTCCATTACTAATGTTGGCCTGGAAAGTTGCTCCGGCATTAGCTGCCGGAAATACGGTGGTATTAAAACCGGCTGAGTCCACACCGTTAACCGCACTTTTATTTGCCGAAGTTTGTCAACAAGCAGAACTGCCCGCAGGAGTTGTCAATATTGTTACTGGCGGTGGGTCAACCGGTGCCTTAATTGTTAATCATCCAGGAATCGACAAGATTGCATTTACTGGATCAACCGAAGTAGGAAAGATTATTGCGCGCGCAGTAGCGACAACGAAAAAGAGTGTGACGCTAGAACTGGGTGGAAAAGCTGCAAACATTGTCTTTGAAGATGCCGCTATCGATGAAGCCGTTGAAGGTATCGTTAGTGGAATCTTCTTTAATCAAGGTCATGTCTGTTGCGCGGGATCACGCCTGCTACTTCAGGAAAACGTGGCCGAAGAGGTTTTACATAAATTAAAGAATCGAATGGAAAAAATTCGGGTGGGCGATCCAATGGATAAGAACACCGATCTCGGTGCAATCAATAGCAAGGAACAGCTGGCAAAAATTATCGAATTAGCCGCTGTTGGTGATGCCGAGGGTGCCCAGCGCTGGAGTCCGGCCGGTGAACTGCCGGCAAAGGGTTATTGGTTTGCGCCAACTATTTTTACCGGAGTAACGCAGGCACATCGCATAGCGCGGGAGGAGATCTTCGGGCCAGTACTTTCAGTACTTACCTTCCGTACCCCGCAAGAGGCGATCGAGAAGGCTAATAACACCCCTTTTGGCCTATCGGCCGGAGTCTGGAGCGAAAAGGGCTCCCGTACATTGTGGGCGGCTCAGCAACTTCGCGCTGGCGTTATTTGGGCAAATACCTTTAATAAGTTTGACCCAGCCTCCCCCTTTGGTGGTTACAAAGAATCTGGCTGGGGTCGGGAAGGTGGACGACATGGCTTAGCCGCT
This sequence comes from Actinomycetes bacterium, assembly GCA_043776875.1. GTDB lineage: Bacteria > Actinomycetota > Actinomycetes > Nanopelagicales > Nanopelagicaceae > Planktophila. The sequence goes on along the minus strand of JAYVQU010000001.1, from coordinate 32,002 downwards.
TACCTGAAAGGGGTTGGAGATGAGTAATCGCATCGATGTTAAGAAGACATACAAGTTATACATCAACGGCGCATTCCCACGCACTGAATCTGGCCGTACCTATGAAGTGAAATCTGCACTTGGCAAATTTATCGCTAACCCCTGTCTTGCTTCTCGAAAAGATTTAAGAGAAGCAGTTGTTGCAGCTCGCGCCGCACATGTTGGCTGGAACAAAGCCACCGCCTACAACCGAGGTCAAATTATTTATCGGATTGCGGAAATGCTGGAAGGTCGACGGGCACAGTTTGTGCAAGAGATTATGATTTCAACTGGGGTCACAAAGGTAAGGGGCGAAAAAGAGGTAACAGATTCAGTTGATCTTTTAGTTTGGTATGCCGGTTGGACCGACAAGATTGCCTCCCTTGTGGGTTCAACAAATCCGGTGGCCGGGCCTTATTATAACTTTACCATTCCAGAAAGCATGGGGGTAGTCGCCGCAATTGCTCCGGAAACTCCATCACTCATTGGATTGATTGAATCCATTGCTCCAATCATTGCTTCTGGAAACACTGTCATTGTTTTAGCTAGCACTAATGCTCCATTATCTGCCCTAACTTTTGCTGAAGTTTTAGCGACAAGTGATCTTCCGGCCGGAGTTGTAAATATCTTGACCGGAAAGAAGGATGAGATTGCGCCATGGATGGCATCACACATGGATATCGATGCCATGGATATTACTGGCCTAACTGGGAAACAAGCGATAGCCATCAAAGTTGCCGGTGCCCAAAACTTAAAGCGAATTTATAGCTTTAAATCCAATGATCCAGGTCGAATTGTGGCTTTCATGGAAGCTAAAACTGTTTGGCATCCGATCGGGCTATAAAAAGCCTATGGATTAATGGTTGTAAGCCACAAATCCACGACTTTATCAACATCTAAATCAAGGGTTACCCGCACCTTGGCGCAGTCTTCCAGGTCGAGCGGTTCTAGCTCTTTTAAAAATGCACCACGACGATCAACAATGGTTTGACCACGTGCAGGCCCTGCTGATGTATCAACAACAACATCAAACATTTCAGTTGTAAATAGATCCGGCCGAATTACACTTGCAACCGCGCCGTAATCCCCCAAGGTAATTGGCGAAACGCCTAGCCGTTCCATAAATGCCAAGGCTAAGGCGCCGGCAAACTGGGCCGCAGGTTCGGCCGATAATTGCAACACTTGTGCTTGTTCCCGATTGATTCCAGGACGCATAAAGACATCCAGCCCATACATTGTGATTGGTACGCCACTTTGGAAAACGATGGCCGCGGCTTCTGGGTCATGCCAGATATTAAATTCAGCTGCGGCGGTGGCATTGCCGGCCGCAGCTGATCCACCCATCAAAACAATTCGGTGCACTTTCTTCGCGGTTTCGGGAAAGGCACGTAAAAACAATGCAATATTTGTTAAGGGTGCCAAAGGCACAATTGTTACCGGTTCTTGCGACTCCTCGATCAGATCTCGTAGCAACTCAACTGCAGACCGCGAATCAACTTTTCTGGAGGATGGCGCAATCCCTAAATCTCCCATGCCGTCTGCGCCATGAACATATTGGGCATACTGACTTTTCCCAAGCAATGGCCGGCGGGCACCACGTGCAACTGGGATATCGGCAGCTCCAGCAGCATCTAGAACTTTGAGAGTGTTTGCAACAATCTGATCTACATTGGTGTTGCCATCTACGCAGGTAACGCCAAGTAAATTGAGTTGCGGATGACGGGCTGCGAATAAAACTGCAAAGGCATCATCAATACCAGTATCTACATCCAGAATGATTGAAGTTTTACTCATAACGACTAGCCTAGCCGTATGAGCAAGGCGGTGATAGCGGTCGTAGGTAGTGCAATGATGGATTTAACTGCCTATGCCGAACTCTTGCCAGAGGCGGGGCAAACCCTTGCCGGACAGCTTTTCACTACTGGTTTTGGGGGCAAAGGCGCTAATCAGGCGGTGATGGCCGCGCTATGCGGAGCGCAAGTTCATTTTGTTGGAAAACTTGGCATGGATGTTTTTGGCGCAGCGATCTTACAGAACTTTGTGCAGGTTGGCATACATTGCGAATATGTTGACCGCAGCGATACACCTACTGGGGTGGCACATATTTGGGTCGATCGCACTGGTGAAAATCGGATCATCATTATTCCTGGTGCAAATCATGAGATTGAAATTTCTCGAGCGGTAGCTGCAATCAATGAAATCGAAGATTTAGCGATTGTGGTGGCGCAATGCGAAATTAAGCAAGCGGTTACCACCGCTGCTTTCCAAGCGGCGAAAGCCCGTGGCTGTATAACGATCTTGAATCCAGCTCCTTATCAAGAGTTAACACCAGAACTTATTAGTCTGTGCGATTGGATCATCCCTAATGAAACCGAGTTTCGCGAGCTACATGGTAAATTTCCAATAAATGATGAAATTTTAAGAAGTTTTCGGGTTGGAAAGAATTCAATAGTGACTCTTGGACCTAAAGGCGCAGTTTATATCGGTGCAGATGGTTCATTAACTCGTGTTTTAGCGCCAACCGTAGTTGCCGCTGATACAACTGGTGCCGGCGACGCTTTTGTCGGAAGTTTTGCTTTTGGGTTAGCTAGTGGGCTAGACCCTGTTACAGCTATGAGTTTTGGAATTAAGATTGCATCTTTCAGTGTGACACGAAAAGGAGCTCAATCCTCGTATCCAAATCAAACTGAGATAGCAACACTTTCATAACCGCGCAAGACAAAGGTTGGGCGCCGAAGCGCATCGCCTGCCAACTGCATCGTTGGATACTTCTCCCAAAGTGCAGGTAATGAAACGCTCATTTCTAACCGAGCAAGGGGAGCGCCAAGACAGAAGTGAATTCCGGCACCAAAACCAAGGTGCGGGTTTGGATCACGGGTCAAATCCATAGTTTCAGGCTCAGAAAAGACGGTTTCATCCCGATTTGCAGCTCCGATTAAAGCTGCAATCTTCTGACCTTCGGCAATTTTAACTCCCCCTACTTCGGTATCCGCCGTTGCGGTTCGCTCAAATAAATGAAGTGGGGCATCAAAGCGCATGAACTCTTCTAGAGCGGTATCGGTGATCTCTCGTGGGTGCTCACGTAGCAGCTTGATCTGGTCTGGCCGTTGCAGTGCGGCAACCATGCCATTTCCAAAAGCGTTCACACTTGCTTCATGTCCAGCGTTAAGAAGTAGCACACAAGTTGCTACTAATTCATGCATATTGAGCTTTTCCCCATTTTCTTCAACCCTGGCAAGATCTGAAATCAAATCCTGGCCAGGAGTTTTTTTCCGACTTTGGGCTAAGTTTTTAACATACTCGGCAAACTCACCTGCTGCGGCTCTCGCCTGGTTTTGATACGCAACTGTTGGATTGAGTTCATACATCTTTACGATTGCTTGCGACCAAGGACGCAAGAGATGTTCTTCTGACTCTGGAAAACCCAAAAGGTCAGCAATAATCTTTACTGGTAGCGGCTCGGCATAATCTGCGATCAAATCAAAAGTTTCGCCAGAGTGTATCTTGTCATCGATCGTCACCAGTAATTGCTCAGTGATACGTCCAACCGCAGGCCGCATACTTTCAATCTTTCGCCGATTGAAGGCTTTCGCGACCAAGGAACGCAATCGGGTGTGCTTTGGTGGCTCGCTATCTAATATCGAATCTGCATGTAACCAATTAAAGATCTCCCATTCAAAGTCAGGAACCTTCGCTTGAAAAATACGACCTAATGATTTATTTCGAAAGACATCATTTACATCAACGTGTCGCGCCGCCAAAAACATCTGCATATCTTCATGCCATAAAGGTCTACCTTCGGTTCGCAACTCTTTGAGTGCTGGGTATGGATCGGCAACAAATTCAGCATTATTGAAATCAATATTGAAATCAATCATGCAGTCGCGGAAACCTTTGCATACCCCGGCTTAATGATCTCTTCAATTATTTTTAAACGCTCGGGATAAGGGATAAAAGCGCTCTTCATGGCGTTAATTGTGAGCCGCTGCAGCTCTGCAAAATCCCATCCAAAAGCCTTCACCGCTTCTTCCATTTCAAAGGACATTGCGGTCTGACTCATCAATCGATTATCGGTATTTAGCGTTACCCGAAAACGTAACTTTGCTAGCACACCAATTGGATGTTCGGCATAACTTAGCGCTGCGCCAGTCTGCAGATTTGAAGTTGGACACAGCTCCAATGGAATACGACGATCACGAACATAAGATGCTAATCGACCTAATTTTGGTTCAGGACCAGAAAAATCAATGTCATCTATTATGCGTACGCCATGGCCTAAACGTTCGGCTCCGCAGAGTTGGATGGCTTCCCAAATGGACGGGATTCCATACGCTTCACCAGCATGGATAGTAAAATGGGCATTTGCTTTACGAAGATAATCAAAAGTATCTTTTTGATCACTCGGCGGGAAACCATCTTCAGGACCAGCGATATCAAAACCAACCACCCCCTTGTCTCGAAACTTAACAACTAATTCAGCAACTTCTTGTGATTTTTGATTTTGCCGCATCCCACAAAGTATTGATCGAACAACAATTGTATGCCCTTGGGCGGCTGCTTCCGCCATGCCAACTGCAAAGCCCGCTAGTGTTGCCTCAACAACATCTGACATGGTCAAACCCTTTTCAATAAATAGTTCGGGTGCCCCGCGAACTTCGGCATAGACAACGCCATCAAGGGCTAGGTCTAGCGCGCACTCTTTGGCAATTCGTATAATGTCTTCCCGTCGTTGCATCACTGCGATTGTGTGAGAAAAAGTTTCCAAATATCGAACTAATGAGCCAGAATCACATGCTTCCCGAAACCAAGTGGCTAATTCAGCAGCATCATGGGTTGGTAGTGCGGTGTAACCAATCTCTTCGGCAATATCAATAATAGTTTGTGGGCGTAGACCACCATCTAAGTGATCATGAAGCAACACCTTTGGCAAAACCTTGATCTGATCCTTGGTAGGAATACTGTTCATTGCCATCTCGTTCGCCCCTTAACCAACAATTCGCTCAACAATAAGTGGTAATCGCGCAATTCCATTCGCTGGCATCACGCCTATTTCAACTGAATCTTGCAATGACTCTAAAGCTCGGACAAAGGCGGCTGGAGTGTCGGTATGGAGCGTATAAAGCGGTGCACCAGCTTTTATGAACTCTCCTGGCTTGGCATGGATTTCGATTCCGGCACCGGCTTGCACCGGCTCACCTTGGCGGGATCGCCCGGCACCTAAGCGCCAGACCGCTACCCCAACCTTCATCGCATCCATGGAGAGAATGGTTCCATCACGCTCTGCCGTGACAACGGTATTTTCCTTAGCTACTGGCAGTTTCGCAGTTGGGTCTCCACCTTGTGCCGAGATCATCCGGCGCCACACATCCATTGCCTTACCGTTCTTCAAAGCTGCCGCCGGATCGGCACCTTTTATTCCAGCAAGCTCCAGCATTTCTTCGGCTAACAAAATGGTCAACTCAACAATGTCAGCTGGTCCACCGCCGGCAAGAACTTCAACTGCTTCGCGAACTTCGAGTGCATTCCCGGCAGTTAGCCCCAGTGGAATATCCATCGCTGTAACGAGTGCCAAACTCTTAACGCCGGCCCGCTTACCAAGTTCCACCATTACCTGTGCAAGTTCTTTTGCTTTTGCTGGATCACTCATAAAAGCGCCTACTCCAGTTTTTACATCTAGCACCAAGGCGCTGGTTCCTTCGGCAATCTTTTTACTCATGATCGATGAGGCAATAAGTGGAATCGCTTCAACTGTCGCCGTTACATCACGCAACGCATACAGCTTTTTATCGGCAGGTGCTAAACCTGCACCTGCTGCGCAAATCACTGCTCCGCAATCTTGCAAAACTTTTAGCATCTCCTCATTTGATAAAGTGGCGCGCCAACCCGGAATTGACTCCAACTTATCTAAGGTGCCACCGGTATGACCAAGACCGCGACCGGATAGTTGCGGTACTGCAGCACCGCACGCTGCAACAAGTGGGGCAAGCGGCAAAGTTATTTTGTCACCAACGCCACCCGTTGAATGTTTATCAACGGTTGGACGTGAGAGGGCAGACCACTCCATCCGTTCGCCAGTATTGATCATGGCATCGGTCCAACGAGAAATTTCACGATTTTCCATACCGTTTAGCAAAATAGCCATTAGCAACGCCGACATTTGCTCATCAGCTACCGCACCGCGGGTATATGCCGCAATTACCCAATCAATTTGTGGATCGGTTAGTGAATGGTGATCACGCTTTGCGGCAATAATTTCAGAAGCGGAAAAGGCTTCAATCATTTATCGCTCGTTACGATCTAAATCCTCGGGGCCAAAAGCCCAAGGAAGCATTACCGACATCTTTTGGGCGCCATCATTAGTCATTAGTAAAGCCTCTGGTCCCCCATGCTCGTACAGCAATTGCCGACAACGCCCACAAGGGGCAAGGAAGTTTTCCTGTCCATCAACACAGACAATTGCGATCAGGCGACCACCGCCAGTTGCGATGAGATTGGAAACTAAACCACATTCAGCACACAGCCCAACACCATAACTTGCATTTTCAACATTACAACCAGTTGCGATTCTTCCATCATCAACAAGGGCGGCAACACCTACCGGAAACTTTGAATAAGGTGCGTATGCACTCTTCATGGCAGATATTGCTGCTTGCTGAAGTAGATCCCAATTAACCAAAACTTCCCGATTAATATGTGTCATCGTAAACCGCCACGACGATAGGGCACGCCATCGGCTGCTGGCACTCGCAATCGTTGCGAGGCCAAGGACATAACCAAAAGTGTGGCAATATACGGAGTCATTGTAACCAGCTGCCCTGGCAACTCATCCACGGCAAAGAAGAACCACAGAGCTGCTCCAGCTATCACGGCACTAATTGCTGCACTCAAAAGTTTTCCGCGTTTAACATCTCGGTAAACCAAGAATGCCAGGATTGCAACAATCAGAAGAATCAATGCATGAATTGATGCTGAATCACGAAGTTGCAACGCATCGGCAAAACCAAATAACGCGGCTCCGGCTAAAATTCCACCTGGACGATAGTTACCAAATAGCAGCGCGGCCAGACCGATGTACCCGCGCCCCGCAACCTGATTTTCTTGGTAGTGATTAGCAGCAACGATTGCTAAAAAGCCACCACCGAGTCCGGCTAAGCCACCAGAAATAATCACGCCGGCATACTTCATGGCGTAAACATTTACGCCAAGTGACTCGGCAGCTGTTGGTGCCTCACCAGCGCTACGAAGTCGCAACCCAAAGGATGTCCTCCATAAAATAAAATAAGAAAGCGGTACCAAGAGAATTGCGATCAATGTCACATAGGAAAGATCCCCGGTAAATCCACGAATCACCCCGGCTACATCTGAGATAAAGAACCAGTGCTTTTCCGCAATTGGAGTCAAAATATCTGGACTCTGCCAACCAAAGAAATTTCCGCCTGAAAGCACTGGCAACCCATTGAGCGAGATTCCATTCACATCCGGTGATTGTGATGGACCGGGCCACGATCCACCTTGATACAAGATTGTTGATAGGTATCGAACTAATCCGGCAGCCATGATGTTAATTGCAACACCAGATACGACATGATCCACGCCGAATGTAATAGTTGCAACCGCATGTAACAGTGCGCCAACAGCTCCAAAAATGACTGCAGCGAACAAGCCCATCCAAGGACCGTGTTGTGCCCCGATTAAGCCACCCGCCCAGGCACCCATGATCATCATTCCCTCAAGACCGATGTTTACCACACCAGCACGCTCGGAAAACAGACCGCCAAGTGCTGCTAACACAATTGGCACAGAAAGCAATAGCGCCGCTGATGCGGTACCCACACTTGTTAAATCACTTGCGCCAGTGATTAATCGAATTATAGAAAGCAGCAACAAAAGATAAGTTGCTTTCATTAACAATTTGACGGCTTTGCTTTTCATGCTTCAACCGCCTTTGCTAACTCTTTACTTTGTAAGGTCAATCTGTACCGACGCACCACCTCGTATGCGATCACAGAACTCAACAAAATTGAGCCTTGCATGATCACATAAGTTTCGGGAGCGATATCAATTAGCTCCAGTGCGCGGGAGGATACTTCCAGAAAACCGAAGAGAAGTGCGCTAATGGCCATGCCGCCAGCGGTATTGCGACCAAGGAGCGCGACCGCAATCGCTGAGAATCCAATACCTGCTCGGAAGCCCATGTTGTACGAGTGCGTTTCTCCCAAAACTGCAGGTAAACCTGACAATCCAGCGATTGCACCTGAAATCACAAGAGCAATAACTATCATTCGCTTTGAGTTAACACCACTGACCCGAGCCGCAATTGGATTGGCGCCAGTTGCACGAAGTTCAAAACCAAATCGAGTGCGATTTACTACGAACCAAAAGGTAATTCCGAGTGCAATGGCAATAACTATCATCCCGTTGACGCTTCCACCTGGTATTTCCGGAACACCGAGCTTGGTCAGAAGTGGGAGTAGATCCGGAAACCAGGCACTGGTAGGTAGTTCTTTAGTGGAGAGATTGTTAGAGCCTTCAGTAATGACTGCAAAGTGTTGCGAGAATAAGTACGAGGTCAACCCGACCGCCAAACTATTCAACATAATGGTTGAAATGACCTCATTTACGCCACGCTTGACTTTGAGATAGGCCGCAATTGAAGCCCACAATCCACCGATTGTCATTGCGACAATAAATACTGCCAGCACATGCAATACCGGAGGAAGGGTGAACATAGCTCCGATGTATGCACTAAATAAAGCAGCTAAACGAAGCTGACCCTCAACACCGATATTAAATAAACCCGCTCGAAAAGTAACTGCAATCGCGATAGCAGCGATGTAATAAGGGGTCGCGGTGTTGAGTATCTCCATCAGAGAACCGCCCTCTGTGCCGAACTCCCACATTGTCTTATAAGCATCCAGTGGCGACTTATTTGTTGCAATTACAGCGATACTTGAAACCAGAATCGAAACGACCGCTGCTGCCAATGGAGCTGCCACGGCCAATGCAACCTTTGAAAAAGAGATCCTTGAAATAGAAATCTTGCTCATGCTGCACCTGTCATCGCTGAACCAAGTTGCTCTGGCGTTGTTTTGGCTGGATCTAGTTCTGCCGTAATGGAACCACGCAGCATTACCAATAATCGATCAGACATACCGATGAGCTCTTCTAGATCGGCCGAGATCAAAACTATTGCCATTCCCTTTTTTCGCGCTTGGCGAAGAACTTCCCAAATGGCACCTTGTGCTCCAACATCAACGCCGCGAGTTGGATGTGATGCAACGAGAAGCGATGGAGCTTTACTCATCTCGCGACCGACGATAAATTTTTGTTGATTTCCGCCGGATAATGCTGCCGCTACCGTCATAGGTCCAGGAGCTCGAACATCAAACTCTTCCATTATGCGCTTCGTGTCTGCAACGGTTGCTTTCTTATCCAAAATAAAACCACGCATGATCGGCTTTCCGCGTTGGTGACCTAAAATCCGGTTTTCCCACAATGGCCAAGCCATCATTAAAGCTTGGCGTTGACGATCCTCCGGAATTAAGCCCATCCCAAGATCATGACGATCAGCCACGCTCATGTGATCAATAGCTGCGCCTTGGAAATCAATCGAGCCGGTGTAATCACGCAATCCCATAATTGCTTCAACCAGCTCAGCCTGACCGTTTCCTTCCACACCTGCAATTCCAATAACCTCACCTGCGTGAAGATTAAAAGAGATGTGTGAGATTAAATCGCGACTTCCAGTTGCGGTTGGAATAGAAATATCTTTAAGGGCCAAAGTAACTTCTGGTCGGCGAGTATCTCCGTGTGTATTTGGCTGAGGAAGCTCGCTACCAACCATGAGTTCAGCCAGTTGACGTGCAGTTACATCCTTTGACTCAACCTCTGCAACGGTTGAACCGGCGCGAACAACTGTTACCGCATCGGCAACACGTAAAACTTCATCAAGTTTGTGGGAAATGAAAATAATTGCCATGCCTTGCGCGCGCAATCCTTCGAGCGCGGCAAAGAGCGCATCTACCTCTTGCGGAACAAGTACTGCGGTCGGTTCATCAAAAATTAATATCCGAGCACCTCGGAAAAGAACCTTTAAAATCTCAACCCGCTGACGCTGTCCAACGCCTAGTTCTTCCACCAAAATATCCGGATCTACATCGAGGCCATAAGCATTGGACATCTCAACAATCTTGTTGCGTGCTTCTTTGAAATCAATTGTTATGCCGTGCATTGGTTCGGCACCAAGAATAATATTTTCTAAAACAGTAAAATTGTCGGCAAGCATGAAGTGCTGGTGCACCATTCCAATTCCGGCAGCTATGGCATCATTGGGATTTTTGAAATGAACTTGTTGCCCATTTACTAATATCTCACCGCTATCGGGACGTTGCATTCCGTAGAGAATCTTCATCACAGTAGATTTACCGGCACCATTTTCGCCAACAAGGGCGTGCACCGTTCCCGTTTCGACTTTCATTGAAACATCTTTATTTGCAATCACGCCTGGGAAGCGCTTGGTAATGTGTCGCAGTTCAACTGCTACTGACACTGATTGTCTCCTTTAACTGAGAATAAACTTTTGGCCCAACAAGGAGATTTAACTCCATTGTTGGGCCAAAAGCCACTTTCTAACTGTGTTTATTCCATAAAGCGATTATGGCTTTGTCGGAACCTTGATCTTTCCTGACTTGATTGCAGCTGCAGCCTTATTGATCGCTGCTTTGTACTTATTGATGTATCCACCTGAGTAAGAAACACCAACACCATCAAGTGCGAGGTTGTACTGACGGCCATAAATACCAACACTTGCATCAAGCACATCATTTACAGATGAGCCGGCAACAGATGTTGCAATTACATCGTAAACCGCACGATCAACGCGCTTTATCATTGATGTAAGCATGTTCTTCTTCTCATCTGCAGTAGCTGTTAGGTACTGATCAGAGTCAACTCCGATTGTCCAAACTTTCTTGCCACTTTTTGCGGCAGCTGTGGCTGCGGCAAAGTTACCCGCACCTGAACCACCAGCTGCAGAGTAAATAACATCGATTCCCTTATCAATCATTCCCTTAGCAATAACCTTTGCCTTAGCTGGGTCATTGAAGCCGGAGAAATCCGGGAATTCAGTTACATACTTAACATCAACTTTTGCTGACTTCTTGGTTGCCATAACACCAGCAACGAAACCTGCTTCAAACTTCTGTAGAAGTGGAATACGAACTCCACCGATGTAGCCAATCTTTCCGGACTTTGATGCAAGTGCTGCGGCAACGCCAGCAAGATATGAACCTTGCTCTTCAGCAAAAACTAGACTTGCAACGTTTAGTAGATCAACTGATGCATCATCGATAATTCCAAACTGTACATTTGGATAATCTGCTGCTACCGCTTTAATTGGTCCGCCATATAGGAAACCAACTGCGATGATTGGGTTGTACCCAGCCTTTGCCAGCAAGCGAAGCTTGTCTTCTCGCTCTGAATCCGAACCAGTTGTAACTGTTACTTCCTTAGCTGTAACACCAAACTTCTTCTTTGCTAGATCGAGACCCATTGCTGCTGAATCGTTGAATGACTTATCGCCACGTCCACCGATGTCATATGCCAGGCCAACTTTTACCTTTGTTGCTGCAGTTGCTGGAGCAACAAAAGCTGTTGCAGCCACAACTGTTGCAGCCACAACTGCTATAAGACGAAATGCTTTCTTCAATTTTCCTCCAAGGATTCAAAGGGGTCTTCAATAGCTGCCTTTAAAAGCAAATAATGAAGCTTTTTGTGTTATCTGAGCCTAGTAGTTGAGTATCAATAAACTCAACATCAGCGCCTATTTTTTTCATTTCAAGGGTATAACGATTTGGAAAACTCTCAACCTATGGTTGATGGTACTACCCAACCTATCGCACCAAACCCAAATTTTCATAGGTACTTGCCAGAGTTTTCGCTGCCACCACCCTGGCTTTTTCGGCACCTTCCTGCAAAAGATTGATCAGGTGTTTTTCATCCTTCAGTAGCTCTAGCGCCTTGGCTCGAATTGGACGCAGGTACTCGACCACAACTTCGGCCACCGCCCCTTTGAAATCCCCATATCCTTTGCCGGCAAATTCGTGCTCCAGCTCACTTATTGATCTGCCCGATAAAGAAGAGTGAATCGTGAGCAAATTACTAATACCTGGTTTTTCTTTTTCGGCAAACTTGATTTCCCGACCGGCATCAGTAGTAGCGCTCATAATCTTCTTGGTACTTACATCTGGGGTATCCATGATTTCTAGAACACCGGCGACAGATCCTGCGGATTTGCTCATCTTCGCCGTTGGTTCGGCAAGATCATAAATCTTAGCGCCGGCTTTCAAAATATAACCTTCGGGTAATCTAAAAGTCTCGCCAAATCTTGAGTTAAATCGGGTGGCTAAATCACGAGTTAGTTCGACATGTTGGCGCTGATCTTCTCCAACTGGAACAAAATGAGGTTGATACAAAAGTATGTCTGCAGCTTGCAGCATTGGATAGGTAAACAATCCAACTCGAGCCGAATCGGCGCCACCTTTTGCCGACTTATCTTTGAACTGAGTCATACGACTTGCTTCACCGAAGCCGGCAAGACACTCCATAATCCAACCAAGTTGGTTGTGTTGTGGCACATGAGATTGCAGAAAGAGGGTTGATTTATCAGGTGAAATTCCAAGTGCAATTAATTGCGCTGCTGATGCCAATGTGCGCTGCTTCAATAAAGCAGGTTCAAACTCGCCCGTTAAGGCATGTAGATCAACGATGCAGTAAAAAGCATCGTTGCCACTTTGGAGCTCAACCCATTGCTTTAGCGCACCAAGATAATTTCCCAAATGGAAGGAGTCACTTGTTGGTTGGATTCCGGAGAGTACCCGCTGCTGTGTCATAGGTGTAATTCTTTCACAGCGGCGCATTTCGTGTGATTAATAACTGACCCGCGCGCTTACCTTCCATCGTTAATACCGTGATTTTGATGCCATTAACGTTGACGACATCCTGCTCGTGGGGTATTCGACCTAAGAAGTGCATCACAAGTCCACTAATTGTTTCATATGGGCCTGCAGGAATTTCAAGTCGAACTTGTTCCATCAACTCTTCCACGGAAATAAGTCCGTCCACCTCAAAATCTCCGGTGCGTTCTTGCGGTGAAATATCGAGCTCTTCCACATCATATTCATCTCGAATATCTCCAATTAGTACTTCTACTAGATCTTCCAAAGTTACGATGCCATCGGTACCGCCGTATTCATCTAAAACAATTGCTAGATGTTGGCCCTGCACTCGCATTTCAGTAAGCGCCGGCAATACACCTTTGGTGCCTGGCAAGTACATAATGTTTCGAACTAGCTCCACAATTTTTGTCCCTTTGCTGGCAAGTGATGTATCCAAAAGATCGCGCACATGGATGAAACCAACGACTTCATCGGATGAGCCACGAACAACTGGATAACGCGAATGTGCCTTAGCAACGGCTAACTCAATTGCTTTGCCAACTGTAAGTGATGCATCCATGAAATCAACTTCGGTGCGCGGCACCATAACTTCATGCACTTGTCGTTCTGAGGCATTGAAAACCTCCTCGACGATGTCCCGCTCTTCATCGGTTAGAGCGGCATGGCCGACGACCAGATCTAGTAACTCTTCCTCAGACATTTGAGTTCTGGCTTCCTTTGGATCAACGCCAAATGCGCGAACCACAAAATCAGTTGACTTTGAAAGTAACCAAATTATTGGGCGGAAAATTTTTGCCACAAAGTCAATGATGCCGGCAGTGTTCATTGCAATCTCTTCAGCTTTAAAGAAGGCAACCCGTTTTGGAACTAGTTCACCAAAGACAAGTGAGAAGTAGGCGATCACCAATGTGATTCCAATGAGGGAAAGGGTCGTACTCCAGCCAGTTGAAACTCCGAGGGATTCCAGCCATGGAATTATGTAGTCGCCAAGTTGGTCAGCACCTAAGGCAGCTGAAAGAAATCCGCTAACTGTCACGCCTATCTGAACCGCGGCCAAGAGCCGGTTGGGGTGTTCAGCTAGAGCTGCAACGCGAGCGCCACGTTTTCCGCGGGTGGCGACCTGTCGAATCTGACTATCTCGTAATGAGATTAGCGCAATTTCGGCAGCCACAAAAAAAGAGGCCACCAAAATCAGGCCAGCGATGGTTGCCAGGTCGAATAGAAGTGAACCTAGCGAGTGAGATTCCATTATCTGGTAAGTATACGATCTGATCACCGTGTCGAGTAGCCAGCTCTTCCCAATTCCCCTGCTTACGCGTAACCTTCGCTCGTTGGTCAATCGGCCATCACCTTCATCCTCGGACCGTCGGGCACGTACCTGCCCGGAGAAGGAGAGCAATCTCATGGCATCAGTTGTATTTGAAAACGCATCACGTATCTACCCCGGAACAACAACCCCTGCGGTCGACAAATTAAATCTCACCGTTAATGATGGCGAGTTTTTAGTTCTTGTTGGTCCATCAGGTTGCGGTAAGTCAACCTCACTTCGAATGTTGGCCGGTCTTGAAGAGATCGATGGTGGACGTATTTTGATCGGCGATCGCGACGTGACAAATGTTGCACCAAAGGATCGCGATATTGCGATGGTGTTTCAGTCATACGCGTTGTACCCACATATGACAGTTGCCGAAAATATGGGCTTCGCACTTAAAATCGCCGGAACTCCAAAGGAGGAACGTGAGCGTCGCGTTCTGGAAGCGGCAAAAATGCTTGACCTAGAACCATATCTTGCGCGCAAGCCAAAGGCGCTCTCTGGTGGACAGCGTCAGCGAGTTGCAATGGGTCGCGCAATTGTTCGCGAACCACAAGTATTCCTAATGGATGAGCCACTTTCTAACCTTGATGCGAAGTTGCGTGTTGCAACTCGTACCCAGATTGCGGCTTTGCAACGTCGCCTTGGAATCACCACGGTTTATGTAACCCACGACCAGGTAGAAGCTATGACCATGGGCGATCGCGTTGCGGTGTTGAAGGATGGCTTGCTTCAACAAGTAGATACACCACGTAACCTTTATGACAATCCAGCAAACGCCTTCGTTGCCGGCTTCATTGGCTCACCAGCAATGAACTTGTTGATTGCACCAGTTGTAGCTGGCAAAGCGATGCTTGGCGATCTAGCGATTGATGTTCCAGCCAGTGCTGGTTCTTCAGTGACTGTCGGCGTGCGCCCAGAAGGCTTCACCCCATCAGCCACTGGCTTCCACGTTCTAGTTGAAGTTGTGGAAGAGCTTGGTTCAGATGCTTTTGTATACGGAAAGCCAGCTGATACCAATGTTAAGTTCGCAAACACAACCGATGAAGGCGCTCAGATAATTGTTCGTTGGGACCCTAAGAACCCACCAAAGCCGGGCGTGGTCGTCACAGTTGAAGCGGTTAAGAACGTGGTTCACTTATTTAACACAACAACTGGTGAGCGCATCTAAGAGATATTAAATATCTAATACAAATTAAAAAATCCCGCCGCAATCACTGCGGCGGGATTTTTTCTGCCAATTATGTGCTCCTGGCTATTAGCGGTGATGGGTTAATTTCAACGTATATTCCGAAATTGGAGGGGGTTTACTTCCGAAATTGGAGCAAAGAAATCACCAAAAAGAGCTATCTACTTATTCAAGACCTCAGCCGAAAAACGGTCGGACTTATACGGATCGCACTCACTGTGCGGCGGGGTTTTTATTTATTTAAGCCATTGCTTTCATGAGGTTTTCATCGATTGAGTTAAGAAACTCTTGGGTTGTTTGGTATGGAGCTTCCTTAGAGATAAGAAGAGACAAATCCTTGGTCATCTTTCCTTGCTCAACAGTTTCGATGCATACCCGCTCAAGGGTTGCACAGAACTTTGCTAGCTCTGAGTTGTTATCTAACTTTGCCCGGTGTGCTAAACCTTGGGTCCAAGCAAAAATTGATGCGATCGGATTTGTAGAGGTCGCTTTACCTGCTTGGTGATTGCGGTAGTGACGGGTCACGGTTCCGTGAGCAGCCTCTGACTCACAAATTTTTCCATCTGGCGTCATTAGGACTGAAGTCATCAAACCAAGTGAGCCATACCCCTGGGCAACGGTGTCTGATTGAACATCGCCGTCATAGTTCTTACATGCCCAAACATATCCGCCTTCCATGCGAAGTGACATGGCAACCATGTCATCGATTAAGCGATGCTCATACCAAATTCCAGCAGCATCAAATTGTGTCTTAAACTCGGCCTGGTAAATCTCTTCAAAGATCTCTTTGAAGCGGCCATCGTATGCCTTTAGAATTGTGTTCTTTGTCGAAAGATAAACTGGGAAGTTGCGCAGTAGTCCGTAGTTTAAAGATGCACGAGCAAAGTCGCGAATTGAATCATCAACGTTGTACATCGCCATAGCTATACCGGAAGATTCAAAGTTGAATACTTCATGTGTTGTTGGCGCCGAACCATCTTCTGGAACAAATGAGATAGTGAGCTTTCCGGGACCGGAAACTTTGAAATCTGTTGCGCGGTACTGATCACCAAATGCGTGACGACCAATAACAATTGGCTTAGTCCAGTGTGGAACTAAACGTGGAACATTACTGATGATGATAGGTTCTCGAAAGATTACCCCCCCAAGGATATTACGGATCGTTCCATTAGGAGACTTCCACATTTTCTTAAGGCCAAACTCTTCCACACGTGCCTCATCTGGTGTAATCGTTGCGCATTTGATTCCTACGCCATGCTTTTGAATTGCACGTGCGGCGTCAATTGTGACTTGATCATCGGTGGCATCGCGATGTTCCATACCTAAGTCGTAGTACTCAAGATTTACATCTAAGTAAGGCAGGATCAATGAATCTTTGATGAACTGCCACATGATACGTGTCATTTCATCGCCATCTAGTTCAACGACGGTGCCTTGTACTTTGATCTTGCTCATGTTCTCCCCTTATTTCTTGTGTTTAAAAAATGGCTTAGAGTGATTGCACATCTGCTTGTTTTGCCCGAACCGCTTCCGCGGCTTCCTTGAGTGCTGCAACTTCAGACTCAGTTAGCGCGCCTTCAACAATCTTTTTAATTCCGGTGCGACCAATCTGAGCTTCTACGCCAAGGTAAACGCCAGAAATTCCATATTCGCCATCAACCCAAGCACATACCGGCATCACTGCACCAGAATCTTCAATGACCGCTTTTGCCATGCGAGCTGCTGCCGCAGATGGTGCATAGTAGGCCGAACCAGTTTTTAGAAGTGCAACAATTTCGGCGCCACCATTACGCGTGCGATCTACAAGCTCGGATATCTCTGCTTGCGATAAAAGATTTGAAAGTGGCTGGCCATCAACTGTGCATCGACTTGGCACCGGAACCATAGTGTCACCATGTGAACCCAAAGTTAGCGTCTTTACTGATCCAACTTTTACGCCAAGTTTTTCGGCCACAAAGTTGGTAAAGCGAGCTGTATCAAGCATTCCGGCCTGGCCCATTACTCGATGCTTTGGAAAGTCTGTGGCAAGTTGGGCAAGCGCCGTCATTTCATCGAGTGGGTTTGATACCACAATGATTACCGCATTTGGCGAATGCTTAGCAATATTTTCAGCAACTCCACGAACAATTCCAGCATTTACACCGATCAGATCCATCCTGCTCATGCCTGGTTTGCGAGGCAGGCCTGCGGTAATGACAACTACATCTGAATTTGCGGTGGCTTCATAGCCAGCACCTTCCGGAGTTGTAGTTGCACCAATAATTTTTGTTTCAAAACCTTCAATGGAGCGAGATTGATTCATATCTAAAGCCAAGCCTTCTGGCTTTCCTTCCAGAATATCTGTCAAAACTACGGTATCGAAAAGATCGTATTCAGCTAAGCGAAGCGCAGTCGTTGAACCGTAGAAACCTGCACCAACTACTGTGACTTTGCCACCCATTGTGACTCCATTCATGCGTATTTGCGAATAGCTGAACTCTACCGTCCGCGAGGAAGGGCAATGGCCAGCACAAAAAGGGCGATTGCTATGGCAAGCGGTAGATAAAACTCAATCCGACGAGAATTTCGAGATTTGAGTGCCATCCCTGCGGTAGCAACGGCGATAAAAAGTGATCCACCTCGCACTACTCCGGTCGTTCCAAGAACTATCCCGATCAGAACAGCTGCATAGCTAAAGACTGAAATCAGCTGGTTACTTAGCTGCATGCATCGACTACATTCTTAAGCAGCATGGCACGTGTTATCGGCCCTACCCCACCTGGCATCGGCGCAACAAAAGCTGCTTTCTGCATCACGGCTGGATCAACATCTCCCAAAAGGCCTTGGTCGGTTCGCGAAATTCCAACATCAATTACAACTGCACCAGCTTTGATCATCTCTGCTTTTAAGAAATGTGCTTTCCCAATTGCGGCAATAACGATGTCGGCGTTTCTTGTGTGTGCCATTAAATCCTTGGTGCCAGTGTGAGTCAAAGTTACGGTGGCATTCTCTTGTTTGCGTGTTAATAACAATCCAAGCGGGCGACCAACGGTTAAACCGCGACCAATAACTGTTACCTCTGCGCCATTTAGTGGAATTGAGTAATGATTAAGCAAAGCCACAATTGCACTAGGTGTACATGGCAACGGCCCGTCGTAACCTAAAACCAATCGACCAAGGTTTATTGGGTGCAAGCCATCCGCATCTTTACTTGGATCTATTGCCTCTAGCACTATCTGTGTGTTAATTGCTTTCGGAAGCGGAAGTTGAACAATATAACCAGTGCACGCTTTCGATGAATTCAGATCTGCGATTGCCGCAAGTACATCTTTCTGGGTCGCGGTCTCGGCAAGATCAACACGGATTGAATTAATACCGACCTCTTGGCAATCACGATGCTTGCCGGCAACATATGAATGTGAGCCTGGATCACTACCAACTAAGACAGTTCCTAATCCTGGCTGAATTCCCAGTGCTTTTAGCGCCACTACCCGAACCGCAAGTTCACCTTTTACAGTGGCTGCTAATGCTTTGCCATCAAGAATATGTGCGCTCATACTCCCATCTTATCGACTTAGGCGTGTGAGAAATGTCGGGTACCAGTAAAGAACATAGCTATTGCGCCCGCCTGGGCTGCCGCAATAACCTCTTCATCTCGAACACTGCCGCCAGGTTGGACAACGGCAGAGACACCAGCTTCAATCAAAATCTGCAAACCATCAGCAAATGGGAAGAAAGCATCACTTGCTGCCACTGAGCCTTTAACTCGCGCGCCAGCCCGTGCCACCGCCAGCTGCGCCGAATCAACACGGTTTACTTGTCCCATTCCAATTCCAATTGATGCGGTCATCTTTGCCAATAAAATGGCATTACTTTTTACTGAGCGCACACTGCGCCAAGCAAATTCAAGATCTTTCATCGTTTGCAGATCGACCGGCCCGCCACTTACTTGATTCCAGTTTGCCGAAGAATCTCCATCGGCATCAATTAAATCAGTGCCTTGCAGCAAAACTCCTCCAGATACTGGACGCAATTCAAGTCGACTAATCGCGGTTACATCACACTTTAGAATGCGAATCGAAGGTTTCTTCCTTAAAACTGCAAGTGCATCTACATCGTAATCCGGTGCGATTAAAACTTCGGTAAAAATCTTTGATAACTGCTCGGCCATGGCTAGATCTACTTTTCGATTAGCTGCAACAACTCCACCAAATGCAGATACTGGATCGCATTCGTGGGCATGTTGATACGCAATTGATATCCCTAATTCACAGACTGCGATGCCACATGGATTTGCATGTTTCATAATTGCAACCGCGGGATCACTATGGTCAAGAACTGCTCGCCAGGCCGCATCGGCATCAGTGTAATTATTAAATGACATCGCCTTGCCATGTAGCTGTATCGCCTTAACAATTCCAGCTGATTGCCCAGCGTAGATTGCGGCCGGCTGGTGTGGATTCTCGCCGTACCGCAGTGAATTTTCGCGGTGCCAAATCGTTCCAAACCAATCGGGCAACTCATTGTTATCTGATTGGCCAAGCCAAGTAGCAATTGTTAAGTCGTACTCTGCTGTTGTACGAAAAACTTCCAGGGCTAATCTGCGTCGCTCAACGATTGTGAAGCCACCAGCACTTAACGCAGCCAGTAGTTGGTCATACTGCGAAATCTGACAAATAACCGATACCGATCCATGGTTTTTAGCTGCTCCGCGAAGCATTGCTGGACCACCGATATCAATTTGTTCGATACATTCTTCAAAGCCGGCACCAGCTGCAATTGTCGCTGCGAATGGATATAAGTTAATAATTACTAAATCAAATAGTTGGATATCTAGTTCTGCAATTGCTGCAAGATGTTTGGCATTATTTTGATCCGCCAAAATTCCACCATGAATTCGCGGGTGTAAAGTTTTCACCCGCCCGTCCATAATTTCTGGAAAATCCGTATAAGCACTTACTTGCGTTACTGCAATACCGGCCTCCGCTAAGTTTTTAGCAGTGGAACCAGTTGAAACAATTTCAACACCAGCCGCACTTAAAGCCGCACCGATTTCTAATAAACGACTTTTATCAGACACACTTACTAACGCCCGGCGAATAGGTTTTCTCATCGTGTCTCCAGTGTTGGAATAATCAGGGCGATGGTCGCAACAATGAGACCGCGTTCAACTCCCTTAATTCTCTCATGCAGTGTTGTTTCATCATCACCGGGCAACACCGGTACTTCCATTTGGGTAATAATCGGACCAGTATCGACACCAGCATCCACCCAGTGCACCGTTGTTCCCGTGACCAAAACTCCCGCTGCTAGCGCGTCTCGAACTGCATGCGCACCAGGAAATTGTGGCGATAATGCCGGATGCGAATTAATCGTTGGGAAGTGATTTACAAACTCGGGTGCCAAAATCCGCATGAAACCAGCACTAACAACTAAATCAGGTTGATATTTATCTACTTGCGCAAATAGTTGTGAATCCCAAAGGGCGCGATCGCCTTGCATTTGGATAACGCAGGTATTGATTTTGGCAGCCTTAGCTCGTTCCAAGACCGGTGCCATTGGATTATCCGTAACAACAGCAACAATCTGTATTTCTAACTCTTTCGCATCAATAATCCCTTGGGTTAGCGTTCCAGAACCTGATGCCAGGATTACGACCCGCCTTCTCATGCTCGTTTAAATAATCTAGGTAAATAGAGTGCTAACAGCGCCCCTAGGCCCAATTCGGCAAGAATCGCTAAGGTGAACTTCCATGGGGAAACTCCCACCGCGGACATGGCCGCGGTAATTAATGCGCCACTTCCTGAATATCCAACAAAGGCGGCGATGAACAGCGCAACTACCAAACTTTGCGTCAGTACTCGCAAATCTAGTGTTCTCGTCCAGCTTGCCAATAGCGCTCCGGCCAAAATTATGAAGAGGATGCCAAGTAAGGAAATATTGGATTTACCTTCCGGTAAAGCTCCCAACAAAGGCATGGCAGGAATTTTGCCCAAGCTAAATGATGTTGGTGCAACTAGCGTTCCAGCACCAACTGCGAAACCTACTCCGGAAAAATATCCGAGAGTAGAAACAATTGCATTTGGTAGGTAGACAATATTAAGAAACAGCAACAAGAATCCGCCAAAAATACCTGGCTGCAGCACAGTAGTTAGATTCTTAACCATTGCCAGATTAAGCAATAGTGATATCCCAAAAAAGATGGATGAAGCGCCAAGAAGTAAGGCAAAAATCCTAGATCCAAATAAAAAGGCCGGACCCAGCCCCCTTCGACGACCAACTGTGGCACTACATAAAAGGGCAAAGGGTAAAACATAAATTATGGCGAAGTACCACACTGGCCGGACCGCATCTGTTTTAGAAAACTGAGCGGCGATGAGTGCGAAGCTGGTATAGCCAACGGCAAAGACAGTGCGGGCCGGTGCCACTAATGAACTATCGCCGTCGAGGCGTTCAATTGTGCGGGCCATACCATTTCGAATTGCCAATACTGGAAAGACAAGTGCCCCTAATGGCAAAAATGAAAGGTATCCGGCCAAACCAGAAGGTGGAAGTGTTAAATTAAATGGAATTTGGTGGGCACCTATCCAGATCCACAGCGCTGCCCGTAACGGGTCGCCGGTATTTCCAGTTGCGCTTCCGGCAGTTGCCCACGCTAAAAGCGCAATAAAAGATATTGGTAGTAAAAGCCAAGCAATGCTACGCAGAACTTGGGGCAAAGCCGCTCCAAGCACCCGCGCCATCACTGTTATCGACCCAGGATTGCCCGTAACAAACGGGCGCTTTCGCTAGGAGTTTGACCGACCTTTACGCCAGCGGCTTCCAAGGCATCTTTCTTGCCTTGCGCGGTTCCGGAAGATCCAGAAACGATCGCACCGGCGTGCCCCATCGTCTTGCCTTCAGGTGCGGTAAATCCGGCAATGTAACCAACAACTGGCTTAGTTACATACTCAGAAATGAAAGCCGCCGCACGCTCTTCGGCATCTCCACCAATTTCACCGATCATAACAATTGCCCTTGTTTCTGGATCATCTTGGAATGCCCGCAAGCAGTCGATGTGGGTAGTTCCAATAACTGGATCTCCACCAATTCCAACCGCTGTACTAAATCCAATATCGCGAAGTTCATACATCATTTGGTAGGTAAGAGTTCCTGACTTTGAAACCAAACCAATTGGGCCGGCACCGGTAATGTCAGCTGGAATAATTCCAACATTTGATTTTCCAGGGCTAATTAATCCTGGGCAGTTTGGCCCGATGATTTGGGTGGTCCCCTTGCTCTGCGCATATGTGTAAAAGCTGGCCGAATCATGAACTGGAATACCTTCAGTAATCACAACAACCAATGGCATCGTTGCATCAATCGCATCGATTACCGCAGCCTTTGCAAACTTTGGCGGAACAAAGACGACTGACACATTTGCACCTGTTGCCGACATTGCTGCTGCCACCGTGTTGAATACTGGCAACTGATGTCCGTCAATTTCCAGGAGCTGCCCGCCCTTACCTGGTGTTACGCCACCGACAATTTTGGTACCAGCTGTTAACATGCGACGAGTGTGCTTGGTTCCTTCCGAACCGGTCATTCCCTGAACAATTACCTTGCTGGCATCATTAATAAAGATCGCCATTACTTCGCCGCCAATTCTGCAGCGCGATTTGCTGCTCCATCCATAGTGTCAGCTTGTTCTACCAGCGGGTGGGCTGCGGCTTTCAGAATTGCTCGCCCCTCCATCACATTATTGCCATCTAGCCTTACCACAATTGGCTTGGTTGCCTTTGGTCCAAGCAGTTCGAGCGCTTGCACAATTCCAGTTGCCACTTCATCACAAGCTGTGATTCCACCAAATACATTTACAAAGACACTCTTAACATCTGAATCGCCCAGAATAATTGAAAGTCCATCCGCCATAATCTGAGCAGATGCACCACCACCGATATCTAAAAAGTTTGCTGGGCGCACTCCGCCATATTTTTCGCCCGCGTAGGCAACCACATCCAATGTGCTCATTACTAAGCCTGCACCATTACCAATAACTCCAACTTCGCCAGCAAGTTTTACGTAGTTAAGACCCTTTTCCTTGGCCGCAGCTTCAAGTGGGTTCTCTGCTTCCTGGTCGATGAGGGCGGCATGATCGGGCTGCCGGAAGTCAGCGTTATCATCTAGGGTCACTTTGCCATCGAGAGCTATTACCTTGCCATCTTTGGTCTTAACTAATGGATTTACTTCAACAAGGGTCGCATCTTCGCCTTGGAAAACATCCCATAGCTTCAATAAAACTTCAGTTACTTGATCCGCAACATCGACTGGGAATTTTGCCGCCGCAACGATCTCTTTTGCCTTTGCAAGTGAGATTCCATCCACCGCCGAAACTGGGATTTTTACTAGCTTTTCTGGCGCAGTATGTGCAACCTCTTCGATATCTATTCCTCCTGATACTGATGCCATCACCAGGAATGTTCGGTTTGAACGATCTAGCAAAATTGCTAAGTAATACTCGGATTCGATTGGGGCAGCAGCTGCAATCATCACTGTACGAACTATGTGGCCCTTAATATCTAGACCAAGAATTGCGGCAGCTTTTTCCCGCGCATCCTGTGGGTTTTCAGCCAGCTTTACGCCACCAGCTTTTCCACGGCCGCCAACTTTGACCTGTGCTTTGACGACAACCTTGCCACCTATTGTAGCGGCCGCTTTTTCGGCCGCATCGGCTGTGGTTGCAATAGCTGCCGCTAAAACTGGTACGCCATGCTTTTCAAAGATGTCTCGAGCTTGATATTCAAAGAGATCCACTAGGAGTTCCAATCGGTTTAAGTAGGGTAATCCTAGAGCTTCTCAACGGGTGCATAACGCAGCAGCAAACGCTTCTCACCGTATTGACCAAAATTAATCGTAGCCTCGGCTTTATCGGCGGCACCGGCAACGGCCACAACGGTGCCCAAACCAAATGTGTCATGTGACACACGCTCTCCAACCACTAGTTCGATCGCAACACTTTTCTTGCCAGTAGCTCGTGGCGGTGGCGCGGTTGCGACCCTTGATTTCTTGACAAGGGTAGGAGAAAAAAATGATCCTCCTTCATTACGCCATTGAATTACATCCGCAGGAATCTCATCCAGGAAACGAGATGGTGGGTTGTAATTAGGTGCGCCCCAAGTCGAACGATATTGCGCCCGTGAAATATAAAGACGTTGGCGGGCACGGGTTAAACCAACATAGGCCAGCCTTCGTTCCTCTTCAATCTCATCTTTTTCGCCCAAGGTGCGCGAATGCGGAAAAATTCCATCCTCCATTCCGGTTAAAAACACGGTTGGAAATTCCAAACCTTTTGCAGTGTGTAAGGTCATCATAGTTACAACTCCACCGCGATCTTCACCTTCTGGAATTTCATCAGCATCAGCAACCAATGAAACCTTTTCCAAAAATCCTGCAAGTGAAATCTCTTCCCCTTCTCCCAGTTCTTCAAATGGTCGCTCTTCATATTCCATAGAAACTGCAACAAGTTCCTTTAAGTTTTCTACTCGCACTTCATCTTGCGGATCTGTGCTGTCAGCGAGCTCTTTTAGTAAACCTGATTGTTCTAGTGCCGCTTCCACAATTACCGACGGCTTAGTTTTGGCCTCGACCAAAACACTAAGTACCCTGACCATTGCCGTGAAATCATTGATTGCCGCGGTCGCACGTGCTGGGACTGAAGAATTTTCGTCGCAGCGAAGCAAACCTTGCCAGAAAGAGATCCCTTTGTTACTGGCAAAAAAATCTACATAATCCAAAGATGTATCACCAATACCTCGTTTAGGGAGATTGATTATGCGCCGCAAAGAGATTTCATCTTCAACATTGGTAAGTACGCGCAAATAAGCCAAAAGATCCTTAACTTCACGACGTTCATAGAATCGCAAGCCACCAACTACCTTGTAAGGCAAGGCGTTACGCATAAATACCTCTTCAAAAACCCGAGATTGGGCATTGGTGCGATAGAAAATTGCGGTATCCCCAGGGGTTGAAACTCCTTCTCGCTGCAACGATCTAATTTCATCAGCAATGAAATTGGCTTCATCATGTTCACTCTCTGCCACATAGCCAGTTAATGGCGCACCGGCTCCAGCATCAGACCACAGATTCTTTTCTTTCCGGCTTTCATTTTTGGTTATTACGGCATTGGCTGCATTCAAGATGTTTTGGGTGGAACGGTAGTTTTGTTCCAATAAGACGGTCGTGGCATTTGGATAATCAAGTTCAAACTGCAAAATATTACGAATCGTAGCGCCACGAAAGCCATAAATAGACTGATCAGCATCACCAACTACACATAGTTCAGCCGGAGGCGCACCCGCAATTTCGCTACCAACTAACTCCTTTACCAGAATGTACTGGGCATGATTAGTGTCCTGATACTCATCCACTAATACATGAAGAAAACGAGATCTAAACCGAGCTTTGGCTTCCGGGAATCGTTGAAGAACTTCAACAGTTTTTAAAATTAAATCATCAAAATCCATAGCATTTGCTCGCATTAAGCGCGCTTGATAGAGGGCATAAACATCGGCGACAACCTGCTCAAACTGATTACTGGTTACCTTCAAATAATCCTGTGGGCCAAGTAATTCATTTTTTGCATTTGAAATCATTGATTGGAACTGCCGTGCTGGATACCGCTTTGGATCTAGGTTCAGCTCTTTGGCAACGATAGTGATTAATCGCAGCGAATCAGCGGAATCATAAATACTAAATGAGTTGCTATAGCCCAGCCGGATTGCTTCTTGCCGCAAGATTCGGACACACGCGGAATGAAAAGTAGACACCCACATGGATTTAGCAATTGGACCGACCAGGTCGGCTACTCGTTCCTTCATTTCACCAGCTGCCTTATTAGTGAAAGTAATTGCCAATATTTGATAAGGCGCAACATGTCGACGAGCCATCAAATACGCAATCCGCCGAGTAAGTACCCGAGTCTTTCCAGAACCGGCGCCGGCAACAACTAGCAGCGGTCCACCGACATGCCTAACCGCCGCGCTTTGCTCGGGATTGAGTCCGGAAAGCAATGGATCGATTTCAGACATAGGGTTGAGTCTATTAGGCTTGCCTGATGGAACCGATCGCCGATACCGAGATCATGCGCATCTTAGTTGTGAGTGCCCACCCAGATGATTCAGATTTCGGCGCATCTGGAACTATCGCCCAATGGGTGAAAAAGGGAATTGAAGTCTCTTATGTGCTGTGCACAAATGGTGACCAAGGTGGCGAAGAGTCGAAGCACTCAAAGGAAGAGATGCCGGCAATTCGCCAACGTGAACAACGTGCGGCAGGTGCAGCTATTGGCGTTACCGATATAACTTTTCTAAATTATGTAGATGGCCACCTGCAAGCAACCATTGAACTTCGTAAAGATATCGTGCGCCAAATTCGGCGCACCCAACCCGACCGGATCGTTTGCCAAAGTCCTGAGCGTAATTGGGAGCGAATTGGTGCAAGTCATCCGGATCACTTAGCCGCCGGCGAAGCAACAATTCAAGCGGTATATCCGGACGCTCGCAATCCATTTGCCTTTACCGACCTCCTGGAAAATGAAGGCTTGCAACCATGGCGGGTAAAGGAGGTGTGGATGATGGGTTTTGCACATCCTGATCATTGGGTTGATGTCACCGACACCTTTGATTTAAAACTGGCCGCCCTGCAAGCGCACGCATCGCAAACTGCACACAATAAAGAGTTGGAAACAATGCTGCGCGAATGGGGTCAACGCAATGCCGGATTTGGTGGATTACCTGAAGGAAGATTGGCTGAAGCTTTTAAAATTATTAATACAAATTAAAGTTTTGCTAAATTAGTTTGTAACTGTTACCCGGTTAATTGAAATTGTTTGATTTGGTGTGCCATCGACGCCACCGCCCTTTACGCCAGCCTTTGCAATAGCTTTAACAATCTCTAAGCCTTGGGTAATTGTTCCCCAGATTGTGTAGTTGGGTCCAAGTGTTGTGTCAGCAAAAACTAAAAAGAACTGACTTCCATTTGTTCCGGCCCCAGAGTTAGCCATCGCAACAGTGCCGGCTGGATAATTATTTTGCACCGCGACTGGAAGATTTTCATCAGGGTATGTGAAATTCGGTCCACCAGTTCCGGTTGCAGTTGGATCGCCACACTGCAAAACATAAAGACCTTTAGTAGTTAAACGATGGCACAAGGTGTTATCGAAAAAACCTCCCCTAGCCAAGGTTGCTACCTGAGTAACCGTGACTGGTGCTTTTGCACCAACTGTGGTGATCACAATCTTTCCACAATTTGTATCCAAAGTGATTGTGCGCGCTAACCGCTTCGGTAATTTATCTGCAGGTGCAATATTTTTTGGTTGATGCCCAGTTGCTTTAGTTGCTTTACACTTAATACTCTCATCTTTTGTAACCTTGGCAACCTTGGCAACCTTGATAACTTTAACCTTTGCATCTGCAACTGCAACTGCCGATGGCGAAAGCAAGGCCGCAATAGCAACTGCAGTTACGACTGTGATCTTGGCTCTGCTAAACATGGTCATATGCTAATTCCAAAACCTGAGAAAACACTTAATTTATTCCCATTCGATGGTGGCAGGTGGCTTGCTAGTCACATCGAGGACTACTCGATTGACCGCGCGTACCTCGTTGGTAATGCGGGTAGAGATCTTTTCCAGAACCTCATAAGGCAGGCGAGACCAATCGGCGGTCATGGCATCCTCGGAAGAAACTGGGCGCAACACAATTGGATGACCATAGGTTCGTTCATCACCTTGGACTCCAACACTTCGAACATCAGCAAGTAATACAACCGGGCATTGCCAAATCGCACGATCTAGTCCGGCTAGCTTTAATTCTTCCCGGGCAATTGCATCTGCTGCTCGCAAAAGATCGAGCCGTTCCTGGGTAACTTCGCCAATTATTCGGATTGCCAGACCTGGACCTGGAAAAGGTTGTCGCCACACAATCGCTTCCGGTAGGCCAAGTGCAATACCTACCTGGCGTACCTCATCTTTGAACAAAGTGCGCAGCGGTTCAACTAATGTGAACCGCAAGTCAGCTGGTAAGCCACCAACATTATGATGGGATTTAATATTGGCAGTTCCGGTACCGCCGCCAGATTCGACAACATCTGGATACAAGGTTCCCTGAACTAAGAATTCCACTTCTCCGCCTGCTGCAATATCGCGGGCAGCAGCTTCAAAAGATCGAATAAATTCACGACCGATAATCTTTCGCTTTTCTTCAGGGTCAATTACCCCTTTTAGTGCAGCTAGAAATTGTTGGGCGGCATCAATAACTACAAGTTTGACACCAGTTGATGCGACAAAGTCACCTTCAACCTGCGCTGCTTCGCCTCTGCGAAGTAACCCGTGATCCACGAATACGCAAGTTAATTGCGCACCAACTGCTTTTTGAATAAGCGCAGCTGCAACCGCAGAATCAACACCACCGGAAAGTCCACAAATTACATGCTTGCTTCCGATAACTCTTTTAGCTTTTTCAATCTCAGTTTCCGCAATACTTGCCGTGGTCCAGGTCGCTTCACACTGAGCGATATTTACTAACCAATGATGCAAAATCACTTGACCATGTTCGCTATGTAAAACCTCTGGGTGAAACTGAACTCCAGCCAACTTTCCAGTCGCATCTTCAAAAGCTGCAATCGGAGTATCGTCGGTGGTTGCGCATACCGTGAAACCAGCTGGCGCAGTAGTTACCGCATCGCCATGTGACATCCATACCTTTTGCCTTGCTGGTAATCCAGCAAAAAGTTTAGAACTTTGGTCGACTTTAGTTTCAGTGCGGCCAAACTCTGATTTACCAGTCCGACTAACTACGCCACCCAGGGCGGCCGCCATAATTTGAAATCCGTAGCAAATTCCAAAAACAGGAACTCCCAAGGCAAAAATTTCTGCATCAATCTTTGGCGCATTCTCTGCATAAACGCTAGCAGGTCCACCGGACAAGATGATCGCACTTGGATTTTTAGCGCGGAGTTCATCGGCAGTAATCGATGATGGAACTATTTCCGAAAATACATTTGCTTCTCTGACTCGCCGAGCGATTAATTGTGCATATTGTGCGCCAAAATCGAGGACAAGGACGGCGCGAGTATCAGCCACGGTGAATTAGCACCTCTACCCGTTGGAACTCCTTCACATCTGAGTATCCGCAGGTAGCCATTGCGCGGCGAAGCGCACCAAATAAGTTCATGGAGCCATCCGATGTTTGTGATGGACCAAGCAAGATCTCTTCCAGGGTTCCAACTGTTCCAACCGAAACCCGTTCGCCGCGTGGCAGTACTGGATGATGTGCCTCTGATCCCCAGTGCCAGCCAAGGCCCGGCGCTTCTACCGCTTTAGCTAGTGGCGATCCCATCATTACTGCATCCGCGCCACATGCGATCGCCTTAGCAATGTCGCCGCTTCGACCAACTGCACCATCTGCAATCACATGGACATAGCGCCCACCAGATTCATCAAGATATTCCCGACGTGCTGATGCGACTTCAGCAACTGCAGATGCCATCGGAACCTCTATCCCTAAAACTTTGCGGGTGGTATGGGCAGCGCCGCCACCAAAACCGACCAAGACGCCGGCCGCTCCTGCACGCATTAAGTGCAGTGCTGCAGTTGAAGTTGCTACTCCCCCAACAATTACCGGAATATCGAGTTCGTAAATAAATTTCTTTAAGTTCAGCGCCTCGCCTTCTGGCCCAACATGCTCTGCTGAAACTGTAGTCCCGCGGATTACGAAGATATCTACCCCGGCTGCAATTACCGCTTTGTGAAATTCAACGGTTCGAGCAGGTGACAAAGAGGCGGCAACCGCTACCCCAGCGTCTCGAACCTGTTGGATTCGCTCTTTGATTAATTCTGGGCGAATTGGCGCGCTATAAATTTCCTGCATGCGCTTGGTTGCATGCTTATCTGGCATGGAAGCAATTTCACCTAATGGAATTCGTGGATCTTCATAACGAGTCCATAATCCTTCCAAGTTTAGAACGCCAACTCCACCCAACTTTCCAATTGCGATTGCAGTCTCAGGTGAAACAACTGAATCCATGGGAGCAGCCATCATTGGTAAATCAAACTTATAGGCATCGATTTGCCATGTGGTTGAAACATTTTCCGGATTACGGGTGCGGCGGCTAGGCACGATGGCAATGTCATCAAATGAGTAAGCGGTGCGCGCCCGCTTTCCAGGTGCAATCTCAATATGAGTCATTAGCGGCCCTTCCTTTGATAATTTGGTGCATCGGTAACATGTGCCACATCGTGTGGGTGACTTTCTTGCAATCCTGCTGCGGTAATTTGAATTAAGCGACCTTCCCGTCGCAAAGTTTCGATATCTGGAGCGCCGGCATATCCCATGCCAGAACGAACTCCACCGACAAGTTGGTGGACAACTTCGGCAACTTTGCCACGGAATGCGACCTTGCCTTCAACTCCTTCCGGCACCAATTTGTCTTCCGATAAAACATCATCCTGCAGATAACGATCCTTGGAGTAAGACTTCTGCTCACCGCGAGACTGCATCGCGGCAAGTGATCCCATTCCGCGATATGCCTTGTACTTAACGCCATTAATTTCAATAAGTTCGCCAGGTGATTCTTCACAACCTGCTAGCAATGAACCGAGCATTACTGAGTTTGCGCCGGCGACAAGCGCTTTAACGATGTCACCCGAATATTGCAGACCACCATCTGCGATTAAAGGTATGCCAGCTTTATTGCAGGCTTTTGCGGCCTCCAGAATTGCAGTTATCTGTGGCACGCCAACGCCGGCAACTACTCGAGTTGTACAAATAGATCCTGGCCCAACGCCAACTTTTACCGCATCGGCACCGGCATTAATAAGTGCTTGCGCACCTGCCCGAGTTGCCACATTTCCACCAATAATTTGGGTACCAGGTGAAAACTTCTTGATCCGAGCAATTGCATCTAAAACTGCGCGGTGGTGGCCATGTGCAGTATCAACAACAACTACATCTACACCAGCTTCAATTAGCGCCTGCGCCCGTGCAAAACCATCATCGCCGACACCAACGGCCGCCCCAACTAAACCAACGCTTTTAACTAACTTAACATGCGTAACTTGGGCATCGATCGGAAGGTTTCGGTGAATAATTCCAATTCCACCAGCTTTTGCCATGGCAATGGCCATTTCAGATTCGGTAACTGTGTCCATCGCCGAAGATACCAATGGGATCGCGATGGAGATGTTGCGGGTTAGCTTTGTGATCGTGCTGACCTCGGAAGGAACTACATCAGAGGCATCTGGCAGCAGCAGGACATCGTCATAGGTCAGGCCAAGCATTGCGACCTTATCGATATCGTTCATTGCCGCCCCCATCTTTCAATAAGTAAGGCTGAAGTCTATCGGGGCCTTAGCTGTCTCACACACATCCTAAAAATCCTCCCTCCTAAGAAGAGAAAAACCCCGCAGAAATATTGAACTGAACCCCAAAAGTTGGAGTTCTAATTCGGAGTCGGGATTAGATTAGCAAAGGACTGAGTCCGGTATTGAACCGGGCTCAGTCCTTTTAATTT